>NZ_CP033325.1:2745687-3432109 GCF_003710105.1 Georgenia faecalis | reverse complement strand
GTCATGGCTTTCGTCCCGACCGGCCCGGACGCGTGGGGTAGGGTGCCCCGGATTGACCGCCGTCGCGCTCATCGCGTACCGTGACGGGGCCGTCTCGACGGCTCCGCTGGCGTGCCCGCACGCCGGTACCGCTGGCCGCGGGGCGTATGACGACCGTGGCGGCACCCCTCGTGATCCACCGACGTTTTGGAGTATCGCCGTGAGCAAGCGGACCTTCCAGCCGAACAACCGGCGTCGTGCCAAGGTGCACGGCTTCCGTCTGCGCATGCGTACGCGCGCCGGCCGGGCCATCCTCTCCGCGCGCCGCCGCAAGGGGCGCAGCGAGCTCTCCGCCTGACGGTCTTGCTGCCGTCCCAGCACCGGCTACGTCGTTCCCAGGACTTCGACGACGTGGTGCGGGGCGGCGCCCGTAGCGGCGCGCGGCGACTCGTCGTGCACCTGTCGACCACCCCGCCCGACGACGGCTCAGCGCCGCCGCGGGCGGGTCTCGTGGTCTCCAAGGCCGTCGGCGGCGCCGTCGAGCGGACCCTCGTCAAGCGTCGCCTGCGGGGGTTGCTCGCCGAGCGCCTGGGCGGGCTCGAGCAGGGCGACCGCGTCGTCGTGCGGGCCCTGCCGGCCGCGCACCGGGCGACGAGCGCCGAGCTCGGCTCCGACCTTGACGCCGCCCTCGCCGGCGCGCGGCGGCGCGCGAACCGACCCGGCCGACGGAGCCAGCGATGAGTTCGCGCAACCCGCTGACGATGGTGCTCGTCGGACTCGTCCGCGCCTACCAGCTCGTGGTCTCCCCGTGGTTCGGCCCGAGGTGCAAGTACTACCCGTCGTGCTCCGCCTACGCGATCACCGCGCTGCGGGTGCACGGCCCGGTGCGGGGCCTCGGGCTCGCGGTGTGGCGGGTGCTGCGGTGCAACCCGTGGAGCGACGGGGGCGTCGACCACGTGCCCCCGCGAGCGGGGAAGGACGAGGGAGCACGTACCCTCGGGGTTGAATCCAGCGGGGCGCGCGCAGGCGCGCCGCAAGACTCCTAGGAGAGCAAGCCCATGGGCTTCTTTGACACGATCCTCGCGCCGATCATGTGGGCGGTCGCCTGGATCATGGTGGGCTTCCACGAGGCGCTCGGGTGGATCGGCGTCAGCGGAAGCATCTCCTGGGTGCTCTCCATCGTCGGCCTGGTGGTCGTCATCCGCATCCTCCTCATTCCGCTGTTCTTCAAGCAGATCAAGGCGTCGCGCGGAATGCAGATGCTGCAGCCCGACATGCAGAAGCTGCAGAAGAAGTACAAGGGCAAGACGGACCCGGCATCCCGCCAGGCGATGCAGGAAGAGATGATGGCGCTGTACAAGCGCCACGGGACGAACCCGTTCGCCTCGTGCCTGCCGATCCTCGCGCAGAGCCCCATCTTCTTCGCGCTCTTCCGGGTGCTGTACTCCCTCACGGACATCGCCTCGGGTGAGCGTGCCGCGATCGGCCCGATCACCCAGGACGTGGCCCGGGCCATCGAGGGCTCCGAGCTCTTCGGCGCCTCGCTGTCGTCCTGGTTCCTCCAGCCGGACGCCTCGATGCAGGTGCGGATCGTCACGGTGGTCCTCATCGTCGCGATGTCGGTGACGACGTTCACCACCCAGCGCCAGCTCACCATGAAGAACATGCCGGCCGCCGCGCTGGACAACCCCATGGCCAAGCAGCAGAAGATGCTCATGTACATCCTGCCGCTGGTCTTCGCCTTCTCCGGCGTCAACTTCCCCATCGGTGTGCTGCTCTACTGGCTGACGACCAACCTGTGGTCGATGGGCCAGCAGTTCTACACGATCCGCAAGATGCCCGCGCCGGGCTCGGAGGCCGAGAAGAAGTTCAAGGAGCGCCAGGCGCGCAAGAACGCCCGCAAGGGCATCGTTCCGGAGGTCGATCAGCCGGAGGCCGTCCAGGAGACCCCGCGCGGGCAGCGCGTGCAGCCCAAGCGCAAGGACCGCGCGAGGCGTCCCGGCCAGCCCGGTGGACCTGCCCTGGGCACCGGCGCGCTCGACGGCGCAGCGGAGTCCGAGGCGCTCGGGGACGCCCTGACGGCGCCCGCGTCGAGCGGTGCGGGCTCCCGGCCGGCGCCGACCTCCCCGGGGACGAGCGCCGCTGGACTCACCCCTGAGGAGCGGGCGGCACGCCGGCACGCCGAGCGCGCCGAGCGCCGTCGCGCCGAACGGGCGCGGCAGGGCGGCAACCAGGCCAAGAAGAAGCGCAAGTGACGATCCCACCCCCGGCCGGCTCGGACACGCCTGCCGCCCCTGACGAGAAGAGGACCAGCGTGAGCGAGCAGGAGACGGTCGTGGGCACGGCCGAGACGCCGGACGGCGAGACAGCTACCGAGGCGCCGTCGCGGGTGAAGCGACTCGAGGAGGAGAGCGAGATCGCCGCCGACTACCTCGAGGAGCTCCTCGACATCGCCGACCTCGACGGGGACATCGACCTCGCCATCGAGCACGGCCGCGCCGCCGTGGAGATCGTCACCGAGGAGGGCGACGGCCGCTGGCTGCGCAAGCTGGTGGGGCGCGACGGAGAGGTCCTCGAGGCGCTCCAGGAACTCACTCGGCTCGCGGTCCAGGCGCGCACCGGGGAGCGCAGCCGGCTCATGCTCGACATCGTCGGGTACCGCAAGGAGCGTCGCACTGAGCTCACCAGCGTGGCCGAGGCTGCCGTGGCCGAGGCGCAGCGCACGGCAGGACCGGTGCGTCTCGCGGCGATGAACCCGTTCGAGCGCAAGGTCGTCCACGACGTCGTCGCCCGGGCCGGGCTGGTGAGCGACTCCGAGGGCACGGAGCCCGACCGGCACGTGGTGATCCGGCCCGCGGCAGCGTCCTGACGGCGGGACTCACGGTCCCTATCAGGCAGGTGACGGAAAGTTGAGTAGCGAGTCGGTCGACGCTCCGGCGCCGGCAGAGCGCCCGGACCCCGCCCTCGAGGGCTACTTCGGCGCCGCTTGGCCGCGGATGGTCCGGTTCGCCGAGCTGCTCGAGCGTGAGGGCGAGCTACGCGGGCTCATCGGCCCCCGCGAGCTCCCGCGGCTGTGGTCCCGGCACCTCGTGAACTCGGCCGTCGTGGCCGACTTCGTCCCGCCGTCGAGCACCGTCGCCGACGTCGGCTCCGGTGCTGGCTTCCCCGGCCTCGTCCTCGCGATCATGCGGCCGGACGCGGACGTCCGGCTGATCGAGCCCATGGAGCGCCGGGTGGAGTGGCTCCGGTACGTCGCGGACGACCTCGCCCTCGAGAACGTCTCCATCTCCCGTGCGCGCGCCGAGGAGCTCCATGGCGCGGCGACCTTCGACGTCGTGACGGCGCGCGCCGTGGCGGCCATGGACAAGCTCGCGCGCTGGACGCTCCCGTTGGTCGCCCCGGGTGGACTCCTCCTCGCGCTCAAGGGCGAGCGTGCCCCGGCCGAGCTCGAGGCGGCACGGTCGGTGCTCCGCAAGCTGGGCGCAGAGAAGGCGGAGATCCATGAGGTCGTCGGTCCCCTGGGGGACCGGGCCGCAACGCTCGTCGAGGTCACGACGCGACCCTGACGGTCGTGGCCGAGGTGGGTCTGGCTGGGCGCCTCATGCCGTGCCTGTCAGCCGTAGCGGACTCTGCCGTGCGGCGCGTGTGACAGCACCCCCCCGTTCGCGCTGAGCCGTCGCTCGCCGTTCGCCGCTCTTGCCCGCGGCGCGCGTCGTGCGGCGCGGCGGGCTGTGGAGGGCCCGCGGGTCGAGCACCCGCCGCCGAGCCCGAACCCGACCTCCCCAACTGTCCGACAGATGGCGGTAGCCGCTCGCCGTTTCACGAGAACGCGCCGGTGCCCGTGTGCGCCAGCGCGAATCACACGGACCGCGGCATGGGATTGCCGGGGCCCAGGTCAGCGGCCGACAGCCACCGGAGGGGCATCGGGCTTACAGCCGGAGCCCGGACCCATGGACGCTCACGCTAGACGGGTAGGTACAGCTCGTGCGGGTGCCCGCCGACGCACGCCCCCCGCACCAGCGCGGGCGGCGACGACGGCTCCGGGTTGAGCCGCGGCGGCAGCGGTCCGCGGTGCACGCGGTACGCGTGTAGTTGGTTCTCACGACTACTTCCCGGCGCAGGGCCCTGGCGGTGGTTATGGTTATGCCGTTTCACGTGAAACCATCCCCTGCTCCCGTCCGCTGTATTGGGGTAAGTCGGCGTAGCCCGTCGGTTCGCGTTGTCGACAGGCACCTTCCCTGCCGACCACGGGGCGCCAGGCCTATCGGGCGGATGGTGCGACCCCGGGCGGGCGCCCGGGCCGCTGAGCGCCCGTGAACGCGGGATCCGGGTCGATGAGATGTTGCCGCACCGGCAGGACGACGTATCGGCGGTCCGGCCACCTGCTAGCCGGTGCCGGCGCGGGTCATCGGCGCTGTCGGCGTGCCACCCGCGTACGCGCTGGGTGGCCGCTGCGGCGGTGGCGCGGCGCCGGCTGCGGCAACCACCTCGCGCACGGCCGGGCTGTTCCACGTGAAACGACGCGCATCGAGCCGACCCCGCTGCCGTGCGGGTTACACATGGTCCTGGCGAGACGGTGCGGCGGAGCTGAGCGCCCGCGACGACGGGTACGGACACGCCGATTCGTCCGGCATCCGCGGTGCGGCGCCCGTCCCGACGCGTTCGTCGAGACAACCATAGAGACCCTCTGTGCCCGGGTGTGCGTCTGCGCCGGGCCTCGGTGGCGTGTCCCGTGCCGCGCGCTGCCGTATCGGAGCAGATGCGGCCCCTGCCCCAGGTGGGCTCTCCGTGAGGGTGCGCGGGGCTAGGGGCAGTCGGCGCGGGCGACTCGGGCAGCCCGGCCGATGCGAGGGCCGCGGCCAATGCATCAGAGCGCGGGTTTCACGTGAAACAGGGGCCGGGGCAGGCGGCGTTGCGCCGGTCGGCGGCGTGCGCGTTCCCGCGATGCTCGGCATTCTCGGGCTCAGTGGGTACGGCTGGTTGATCGAGCGCAGCGGGGTGGTAGCGGGCAGCGGGGCGCACGCCAAGACGGCTCGTGGAAGTTCGACGCGGATTCCCGCGGTAGTCCCGGCGGGGGGGTTCCGCGGTGCAGGGCTTCGCCGCTACCGGTCGTGGCTGCAGGACGCCGGGGCGCTGTTGGGACGCGGGCGGTGTTTCACGTGAAACAGCCGCGCGCTCCCGCCGGTTCTAGCCGGCAGTCCCGCACCGATCTGGACACCGCAGAGACGGCGGGCCGTGTCGCATGTCCTGGGCGTTTCACGTGAAACGCCTCCGCCCTCCGGCCGCCGGGCGCGGCGGAGGCTCTGCGAGCTGCAAGCGGAACGCGGGTCGCCCCTCAAGGGGATCGTGGCGCGCCGCGCAAAGAGGGTCCGCGCGGCGATCACCGTGAGGCCTTGCCGCGGTTGACGTATGCCGCCCCCAGGCCCGGTAATGGCCCGTCGGAGGGCGCGGGACCCGCCTGGGGACCGGGCCCGGTGTTGCGTGAGCGGGTGTTAGCCCTGCGGGATGCGAGGCGGGAGCGGGTAGGCCAACCACGGCCGCCAGCGCAGCTTCCCGGCACCTCCAGACCGGACTCTATTGCGCGGTTTCACGTGAAACGTCTTAGACGTAGACCGCGAGTCGCTGAGCCTGCAGGCATCGCCGGCGCCTGGTGCGCGCAGTGACAAGGTCGTTGCAGCGTGGCGGCGCGTGTTCGCCCGACCCACTTCCCCACCATGGAGGACGCGTCTCATGCGATACGAGGTGGACGTTGTAGCGTGGAGAGTCGGCACCGCGCCGAGGTCGGAGCTCGGCTCGGCGCCCTCCGCAGGCGCGGTGGTCGCGGGCCGCTATCGACCACTGGCGCCGTCGCGACGGCACGCCTTCGCGAGCCCTTGTCATGCCCAACCGGGATAGCGGGGCTGCATGCGCTCCCCGGCTGGACACGTGACCGGCGAAGCGGTCCCCTGCCCGTGCCCTGTGAGTTAAAGGGGAGGCTCCGCGGGGCCGCACGGCACGGGGGGGCTTTGCCAGTCCGCGGCGCCTGCCCCGGTGAGTCCTGACAGTGCACCGGTAGTGTTGGCGGTTGCCATGTTTCACGTGAAACCGGCTCGAGATCGGGCGCGGCGGTGCGTCGTCGATGCGCGACGGAGGTACGGATGGGCAACGTGAGGCGCGCTCCGAGCGTCGGCGCAGTTGCTCTCTGTGTTTCACGTGAAACCGTGGGTGGAATCGCTCCGCTGCCAGCGGTGTGCTCCGTCGCCGGGCGCGTTCATTGTGAGGCGCCCGGTGTTCGGCGCGGTCGAGGTAGTTTGCGCGGCTACTGACCGGGTCTTGCCTGGGTGACGCGGCTGGGGTTGATGCGCACCGGGCAAGCGCGATCCCAGGCACTGTGAGCGTTGCTGTAGTGGTACGCCTTTCGGATAGCACTCGACCCGCTCACACCCTCGCGTACTCGTGCCCCTGGCGGTTCGTCGGCGCCGTGGAAGAGCGTCCGCGCGCGGCCAGAGATGGGCAGCGGGGCGGTGCTGCAGTCGCACACCTCTCACCTAGCCCACGCCGTGTTTCACGTGAAACGGCCCACGTACGACACGGGGCGCCCCTGTCGGGATCTGTCGGTGCGGGGCACTACTCTGGCAAGAGACAACCGACCCGGAGGATACAAGGGTGTACGCGAGCACGTCACGCAGCCGGTCGGATCGTGCCCCGGCGTCGCTGGCCGGGGGCATCGGAGGAACGCATGGTTGACCACGACCCGACCCACGCTCTCATGAGCTCTATCCCGGAGACCGACGAGACGACGCCGCTTGCGGCGCAGCTCGCCGAGGACGCACGACGCCGCATCGGCCTTCAGGGCCGGAAGTTCCCGGCGCCTCCGCATACGCGGGTGCTCACCGTGGCCAATCAGAAGGGCGGGGTCGGCAAAACGACAACCGCCGTGAACATGGCGGCGGCGCTCGCCACCGGGGGCCTCCGGGTCCTTGTCATCGACAACGACCCTCAGGGAAATGCGTCGACGGCGCTGGGGATCGACCACCCGAGCGGCACGCCGTCGGTCTACGACGTGCTCATCAACGACGTCCCCCTCGCCGACGTGGTCCAGCCCTGCGAGTCCGTCCCCGGGCTTATCGGCGCACCGGCGACGATCGACCTGTCCGGCGCCGAGATCGAGCTCGTGTCCATGGTGGCGCGCGAGAACCGGCTGCTCAAGGCGATCCGCGCCTACCTCGCCCATCGCGAGGAGGCCGGCGAGCCGCGGCTGGACTACATCTTCATCGACTGCCCCCCGAGCCTCGGTCTGCTGACCGTCAACGCGTTCGTCGCAGCGCAGGAAGTCTTCATCCCCATCCAGTGCGAGTACTACGCGCTGGAGGGGCTGAGCCAGCTCCTGCGGAACATCGAGCTCATCCGGGGGCACCTCAACCCTGATCTACATGTGTCGACGATCTTGCTCACCATGTTCGACAAGCGCACGAACCTGGCCCACCAGGTCTCGGCCGAGGTGCGCGAGCACTTCCCGGTCCAGACCCTCGAGACGTGGATCCCGCGTTCGGTGCGAATCTCTGAGGCGCCCAGCTACGGCCAGACCGTCCTCACGTACGACCCGACGTCCTCCGGCGCGCTGGCGTACCGCGCAGCCGCCAAGGAGATGGCCGAGCGTGCTGCCGCGCTCGCTGAAGCACCACGACCCAGTCCGTCGTTCGGACGCACCAATTCGGAGGATGGCAATGGCTGAGAAGCGACGTGGACTCGGCAAGGGGCTAGGGGCACTCATCCCCTCCTCGCCGACGCAGAGCCGCCCGATCGACGTGTTCTTTGCGGACAGCCCCCGTGAGGACGGCGGTGGCCGTCCTGCGGGCACCCGCGGAGGCGGCGTGGCGGAGATCCTCCTCGGCGGCGCGGGCGACGCGACCGCCACCAATGGCAGCAGTAACGGCAATGGCGCGGGCAACGGTGTGCACGAGGCGGCCCGGAACGAGTCGACCGCCGCCACGGCAGTGACCTCGACGGCAGCGACCTCGACAGCGGCGACCTCCACGGGCGCCGACACCTCCGCGGCGCACGGCGACAGCCCGTCGGCTCCGGAGGCCGAGGGGGCGGCCGCACAGGCCCGCACCACGGCTGAGCCGCTTGCGGCGGCCGAACCTGCGACCGCCGCCCCAGAGGCACCCACGGCGGCCCCTGAGGAGCCCACCACGGCCGTCGAGGCACCCACGACCACTGCTGTGCAGCCCACAGCGGTCGCCGCGGAGCCCGCGGCTTCCGTCGAGGTGCCCAGTGACGACGCGGCGGACGACGGTGACCTCGTCGCCGTTCCCGGCGCGTACTTCGCCGAGGTGCCCGTGGACGACATCGTCGCCAACCGGCGCCAGCCGCGGCAGGTCTTCGACGAGGAGGAGCTCGAGGAGCTCGCTGCGTCGATCCGCGAGGTCGGGGTCCTCCAGCCGATCGTCGTCCGGGCGCTCCCCGACGGCGACGAGGCCCCCTTCGAGCTCATCATGGGCGAGCGGCGCTGGCGCGCGTCCCGTCTGGCGGGCAACGCCACGGTGCCGGCCATCGTCCGCGAGACCGGCGACACCGACCTCCTGCGCGACGCCCTCCTGGAGAACCTCCACCGCGCGCAGCTCAACCCGCTCGAGGAGGCCGCCGCCTATCAGCAGCTGCTCGAGGACTTCGGCTGCACGCACGAGGAGCTCGCCTCGCGCATCGCCCGGTCGCGCCCGCAGATCTCCAACACGCTGCGCCTGCTCAAGCTGCCGCCCCTCGTCCAGCGTCGGGTGGCGGCCGGCGTGCTGTCCGCCGGCCACGCGCGGGCGCTCCTGGGCCTCTCCGACGGCGCCGCCATGGAGCGACTCGCCCAGCGGATCGTCTCGGAGGGCCTCAGCGTCCGCACGACGGAGGAGATCATCGCGCTCGGCGACGAGCCCATCCAGCCGGAGATGCGGCGTCGGCCGCGCGCCGGCGCCCACAGCGCCGAGCTCAACGACCTGGCCGTGCGCCTCGCCGACCAGCTCGACACCCGCGTCAAGGTGGCCCTCGGCCAGCGCAAGGGCCGGATCAACATCGAGTTCGCCAGCCTGGACGACCTCAACCGGATCATCCGGCTGCTCGCCCCGGCCGACCCGGGGATCCCGGTCGGTTCGGAGGGCTAGCGGTCCGCGGGCCCGAGGCGTAGGGACGACAGCCTCGGGTCTCGGGCGCTACTCCGCGAGCGCCTCGGCAATGAGCCGGGCGGCGGTGCCGAAAGCGCCGGGATCCGGGCCGGCGAAGGTCAACCGCACGTAGCGACCGGTGGGCTCCGCGGGGAACCACTCATCGCCGGTCGCGATGGTGACCCCCCGAGCCTCGCACCCGCGCGACAGCCGCCGCAGGTCGGTCCGGTCGGGGAAGCGGACCCAGAGGTTGAGTCCGCCCGCGGGGACCACCTCGACCGTCGTCGACGGAAGGTGGGTGGCCACGGCGTCCACCAGGAGGTCGCGGCGTGCGCGCAGCTGCGGGCGCAGGCCCCGGAGGTGCGTCCGCCAGCCGGGCTGTGTCACCACGTCCAGCGCCGCCGCCTGCAGGACGCCGCTCACGTACATTGCCTGCGCCTGCAGGTCGCCGAGGAGGCGCTCGCGAACGGGGCCGCGCGCGATGATCGCCGCGATCCGGATCGCCGGCGAGACGCTCTTGGTGAGGGAGCGCAGGTACACCACGTGCCCGTCCCGGTCCCGCGCGGCGACCGGGGTGACGGCTGCGTCGATCCCGAGGTCGTGCGCCCAGTCGTCCTCGATGAGGAACGCCCCGTGCGCGCGGACGAGCTCGAGCACGGCGTCCGCGTGCGTGGCCGTCCACAGCGCGCCCGTGGGGTTCGCGAACGTCGGCTGGGCATAGAACCCGCGGGCACCGGTCTCGGCGAAGGCTCGGTCGAGAGCGGCGAGGTCCGGTCCGCCTGGCCCCGTGGGCACGGGAACGAGCGTCACACCGACCTGCGAGGCCGCGAGGATGGCTCCCCAGTACGTCGGAGACTCGACCAGGAGCACCCCGCCTCGCCCCGCGATGCTGCGGAACACGGACCCCAGCCCGATCTGGCTGCCGGGCAGGACCATCACGTCACCGGGCGTCGGGGCCGGCAGTCCCGCCGGCGTCTGCGCGCCGAGCTCCGAGGCGAACCACGACCGCAGCTCAGGCAGACCCGCAGAAGCGGAACGCCCGACGGCGGCGTCACTGCGGGCAGCGCGCGTGAGGGCGGCCCGCACGAGGCGCTCCGGCAGGAGCTCGCGATCCGGGTACCCGGAGTGCAGGGCGATGACGTCGGTGGGAACGGACCGCAGAGCGGTCAGGGGGGCGGACGTCGTGGGTCCCGTCGCGCCGAGCGCAGCGGTCTGCCAGGCGTAGTCGTGCGCATGCACCCGGCGCACCGGACGGACGAACACCCCGACACCCGGGCGCGTGTCGATGAGGCCCTCCGCCGTGAGCGTGCGCAGGGCCTTCTGGACCGTGACGGGACTGACCGCGTGGCGGGCAGTGAGCTCGCGGGTGGAGGGCAGCTGCGTCCCCGGAGCGGCCGCCGCGATCCACGCGCGCAGGTCATCGACGACCCGCGCGCTGCTACTCTGATTCATGAAGGGTAATAGTAGCGCTACTCCCCACCGCGCATCTCCGGTACCGACGCCGCGTGCCGGCCTCGCGTGGGGGCTCCTCGGCGTCGCGGCCTTCTCCCTCACCCTCCCGCTGACCCGCGTCGCCGTCGGACCCGGGCAGATGTCCGCGCTGTTCGTCGGCAGCGGCCGCGCGGTCGTCGCGGCACTGCTCGCGGGCGCGGCGCTCGTCGTCACCCGTCAGCCCCGACCTCGCGGGCGGCAGTGGTGGAGCGTCCTGGTCGTCGCCGCCGGAGCGGTCGTCGGCTTTCCTCTCCTCACCTCGCTCGCCCACACGGTGACCCCCGCGAGCCACGGGACCGTCGTCATGGCCCTCCTCCCCGCGGCCACGGCAGCGATCGCCGTCACCCGGACGCGGGAACAGCCAGGCCGGGCGTTCTGGGTCTCCGCCGGAACGGGTGCGGTCGCCGCCGTCACCTTCGCCGTCGTCCAGCACGGCGGCCTCGACCGCCTCCATGCCAGCGCCGGACTCCTTCTCGCGGCGGTCGTCGTCTGTGCGGTCGCGTACGCCGAGGGTGGCGTGCTCTCGCGGGCGCTGGGCTCCTGGCAGACGATCTCGTGGGCCCTCGTGGCCGCGTCCCCGGTGATGATCGTCCTCACGGGGATCGCCGTCGCCGGGCAGCCGCCGTCGGGCACGCCGGCCGCATGGCTGTCGTTCGGCTACCTCGGCGTCGTGAGCATGTTCCTCGGCTTCGTGGCCTGGTACCGCGGCCTCGCGATCGGGCCGCTCGCCCAGGTCAGCCAGGTGCAGCTCGCTCAGCCGGTCCTGGGCATCTCCTGGGCCGCGCTGCTCCTGGGTGAGCGGATCACGGCGGTGACGGTGCTCGGCGGGGCCGTCGTCGTCGCCTGCGCCCTCATCGCCGTCCGCTCGCGGCAACCGCTGGGCGCTGGCGCGCCGTCAGGCGTCCCTCACGCCCCGGCGGCGCGGACGACGAGCGCGCGGTAGAGCTCGGCGACGCCCATCCCGCCTGCGCCGGCCTCGGCGAGGGCGGCCTGGGGGAAGAGCGATGTCTCGGTCATGCCGGGGGCGACGTTCATGTCGATGAACCAGGCGGTCCCCTCGTCGTCGAGGATCATGTCGGTGCGCGAGAGGTCCCGCAGGCCGAGGGCGCGGTGCGCGGTGACGGCCGCCTCGCAGACCGTGCGGCACTGCTCCTCGTCCAGGCGCGCCGGGACGAAGTACTCCGTCCGGCCGGGGTTGTAGCGCGCGTCGTAGTCGTAGGGGCCGTCGGTGACGATCTCCACCGGCGGGAGAGCCCGGGGCCCGTCGCCGAGGTCGACGACGCTCACGGCCACCTCCGTGCCGGTGACGGCGCGCTCGATGAGGGCGAGGTCCCCGTACGCGAAGCACGCGACCATGGCGCCCGGCAGCTCGGCGGCGGAACGGACGAAGGTCACCCCGAGGGCCGAGCCGCCGTCGGCGGGCTTGACGACGAGCGGGAGGCCGAGGCTGCCGAGGACGGCGTCGAGGACGCCCTGGGCGCCGAGCTCCCGGAAGAGGCTCTGGGGCAGGGCGACGGAGCCGGGGGTGGCGAGCCCCGCGTCCGCGACCAGGCCCTTGGCGACCGGCTTGCGCGAGGCCACGCGGGAGGCCGCCGCGTCGCTGCCCACGTACGGCAGCTCGAGGAGCTCGAGGAGGCTGCGGATCGAGCCGTCCTCGCCGGTGGACCCGTGGAGCAGGGGCCAGACGACGTCGGGGCGCTCCTCGGCGAGGAGGGGAAGGAGGCGGGAGTCGACGTCGCGGACGGTGACCCGCACCCCCGTCTCGCGCAGGCTCTCGGCGACCCGGCGGCCGGAGCGGAGGGAGACGTCCCGCTCGTGGGAGAGCCCGCCCGCGAGGATGACGACGTGCAGGTCGTCCTTGGCCCGTGCCGCGCCGGAGTCCGTCGCGTCCTTCGTCCGTTCCGCCTTCACGTCGCCACCCATCAGGTCTGGTCGGGGCTGGGGTTGTCGATGAGGGGCTCGCGCCCGTCCGCGGGCCGCGTCGTGCCGAACATCTCCACGAGCTCCGCCTCGGAGCGGATGACGCCGGCCAGGCGGCGCACGCCCTCGCGGATCCGCTCGGGCGTGGGGTAGCAGAAGGACAGGCGCATGTGGTCGTGCCCCGTCCCGTCGGCGTAGAAGGCGGTGCCGGAGACGTAGGCGACGAGGTTGGTCACGGCGCGCGGGAGCATGGCCTGGGCGTCGAGGCCGGGCGGCAGGGTCACCCACGTGTAGAAGCCGCCCTCGGGCACGGTCCAGCTCAGCTCGGGCAGGTACTCGTCGAGCGCCGACATCATCGCGTCCCGGCGGGTCTCGTACTCACCCCGGAACTGCTTGACCTGGCCGTACCAGTCGTACCCGGCGAGGTAGGCGCTGATGGACAGCTGGCTCAGCCGGGAGGGCGAGAGGATCGCTGCCTCGCTGGCGAGGACCAGCTTCTCGCGCACGGCGTGCGGCGCCGCGGCCCAGCCCACCCGGTACCCCGGGGCGAAGGTCTTGGAGAACGAGCCGAGGTAGACGACGCCGTCGGCGTCGAAGCTCTTGAGGGACGGCAGCGGGTCCCCGGAGAAGCCCAGGAGCCCGTAGGGGTTGTCCTCGAGGATGAGCACGCCGTGCCGGCGGCAGATCTCGACCACCTGGGGCCGGCGCTCCTCGGCCATGCTCACGCCCGCCGGGTTGTGGAAGTTGGGCACGGTGTAGAGCATCTTCACCCGCCGCCCGGCGGCCTTGAGCGCGGTCAGCGTCCGGTCGAGCGCGTCCGGGATGAGGCCGTCACCGTCCATCGGGACGTGGACGACGTCGGCCTGGTAGGCGCGGAAGACGCCGAGCGCCCCCACGTAGCTGGGGGCCTCGGCGACGACGACGTCACCCGGGTCGATGAAGATCTCGGTGACGAGGTCGAGGGCCTGCTGCGAGCCCGTGGTGACGACGACGTCGTCGGGGTGGGCGTGGACGCCGTCGTAGCGCATCACCTCGACGATGTGCTCGCGCATCTCCACCTCGCCCTGGCCGCTGCCGTACTGCAGCGCCTCCTGGCCGCGGTCGCGCAGGAGCCGGGCCGACATGTCGGCGAGGAAGTCCATCGGCAGGCCGCTGATGTTAGGCATCCCCCCGGCGAGGGAGACGACCTCGGGGCGGCTCGCGACGGCGAAGAGCGCGCGGATCTCCGAGGCCCGCATCCCGTGGGCCCGCTCGGCGTAGGAGCTGAACCAGGGGTCCAGCCGCGTACCGGTCCGAGCCGGCATGGCGGGGCGGGCGTCGTCGTGCTCTGTGCTCACCGGCGTCGACCTCCGTGCTGCGGCGCACGGCACGCCGCCCCTGCAGTCTGCCACGACAGCACACGGCCCCCACGCACCCGTCCGGGGCGTGGGGGCCGTGCTGTCAGGTGGTGCGGGACTCAGCCGATGAACTCGGAGAGCTCCTTGACGAAGGCCGGCTTCGGGCGTCCGCCCACGATCGTCTTGGCGAGCTCGCCGCCGGAGTAGACGTTGAACGTGGGGATGGAGACGATGCCGTACCGCTGCGCGACGTCGGGGTTCGCGTCGATGTCGATCTTCACGACCTTGATCCCGGCGTGCTCGGCGGCGACCTCGTCCACGATGGGGGCCATCTTGAGGCAGGGCTGGCACCAGCCCGCCCAGAAGTCCACGAGGACCGGCTTGTCGGACTTGAGGACCTCGTCCTCGAAGGTGTCGTCGGTGACGGCAGTGACGTTGCTCATGGCGTGTCCTTCTCTTCGTCGGTCGTTCAGAGCGCGACGGCGCCCTGCGGGGTCTGGGAGGCGTCGGCCGCGGGCTCCGCGGCCTCGCCGAGGGCGGCGAGGTAGCGCTCGGCGTCCAGTGCCGCCGCACAGCCGGTGCCGGCGGCCGTGATGGCCTGGCGGTAGGTGTGGTCGACGGCGTCGCCGCAGGCGAAGACGCCGGGGACGCTCGTCGCCGTGGAGGGGGACGTCACGACGATGTACCCGGACTCGTCGAGCTCGACGTGCCCGCGCAGGAGGTCGGTGCGCGGCACGTGCCCGATGGCGACGAACAGGCCCGTCGCGTCGAGCTCGCGCAGCTCACCGGTGACGGTGTCGCGCAGCGTGATCCCGGTGAGCCGCTCGGTGCCGTGGAGCTCGGCGACCTCGCTGTTCCAGGCGAACTCGATCTTGTCGTTGGCGAACGCCCGCTCGGCCATGATCTTCGAGGCGCGCAGCTCGTCGCGGCGGTGCACGACGGTGACCTTCGAGGCGAACTTCGTGAGGAAGGTCGCCTCCTCCATGGCGGAGTCGCCGCCGCCGACGACGACGATGTGCTGGTCGCGGAAGAAGAAGCCGTCGCAGGTGGCGCAGTAGCTCACGCCCCGCCCGCCGAGCTCCTTCTCCTTGGGCAGGTCGAGCTCGCGGTAGGCGGAGCCGGTGGCGAGGATGACCGTGCGGGTGCGCAGGACGTCGCCCTCGCCCGTCGTCACGGTCTTGATCTCGCCGCTGAGGTCGACGGCCACCGCGTCCTCGTACCGGATGTCGGCCTTGAACTTCTCGGCCTGCTTCTCCATCCGGTCCATGAGCTCGGGGCCCATGATGGACTCGGGGAAGCCGGGGAAGTTCTCCACCTCGGTGGTGTTGACCAGCGCGCCACCGGCGGTGATCGACCCGGCGAGCACCACGGGCTCGAGGTTGGCACGGGCGGCGTAGATGGCCGCGGTGTACCCCGCCGGCCCCGATCCGATGATGACCGTCTCGTGGAGCCGTGCTACGTCGTGCGTCATGGAAGTCCTTGTCGTGGGGATCGCGTGCTCTTCAGCAGAACCGATCCTAGGCGCGCGTTGTTCCCGGCGTGGGGACGCTCAGCCCAGACCCAGCTCGGCCAGCTCGATGCGGTTCTTCCCGTCCGACTGGGCGACCGGCAGCCCGGTGAACCACAGCACGAGCCGGTCCGTCTCCGTCGGCTCCGACAGGGTGAACACGGCGTCCGGGCCCATCTCGCCCTCGGCGAGGATCGGTCCCTCCGTGGGGGTGGCGGGGTCGGTCGCGCGGATCTGCACCCAGCCTCCGGACCCCATGAGGTTGAGGCGGACCTCGGAGACGGTGGTCGGCTCGGCGAGCGTGACGGCCAGCCCGATGCCGCTCTTCATGCCGTACGCCGGGTCGTTGTAGGAGCGGGAGCGCCAGTAGGTCGCCGGGTCGCCGTCGTGCGCCGCCGGGGTGAGCTCGGGGTTCTCGGCGCCGTCGCCCTCGGGGTCGAGGGGGGCGAGCGCCGCGATCTGCGGGGGCGCGGGGGGCGGCGGCGGGGGTGTGGTCGCGGGCGCGCTCGGAGCCTCGGGCGTGGGCGTGGGCGTCGGCGTCGGGGCGGCGGTGGCCGCCGGGGTGGTCGTCTCGCGCGGCTCGACGTCGGCGGTGAGGGTGCGGAACGCCAGCACCGAGGCGATGAGGACGAGGATCGCGGCGACGACGAGGACGATGGGCGTCGGGTCCAGCTGACGCTCGCGGAAGGGCGCCTCGTCGGTCCGGGTCCCGTCCGGGACGCCGCCGTCCCGGGTGGTGTCGACGTCGTCGCTCACGAGCGCTCGCGCCTCGGTGGCCTCGACGTCCTCGCTCACCGGCGTGCCCGCCAGGGTGGTCGGGGGCGTCTCGGACGCCTCGGCGGCCCGCGTCTCCTCGCGCCGGGCGGCGCGGGCCTGGACGGCCTCGTCGAGGCGGGTGCGTCCGCCGGCGAGCCCACGCCGGAGGTGGTCGACGCCCGTGCGGGTGCCCGAGCCGACGGCGCTTGCCAGACCCCCGGCGGCCGCGGCGACGGCGGCCCCCGCCTGGGAGCCACGCTGGTGGCGGGCCGGGGTGCCAGCGACGGCGCCGGTCTCGAGGATCTCGTCGAAGTCCGGTGCGGCGGCCGGCTGGGCCGGGGGGGCGTGCGGGGTCCACCTGGAGACGTCCGGCGCGGGCGCGACGATCGCGGTGAACTCCCGGGGCCGGGACGGCTCCTCGGCGAGCGTGTGCGGCGCCCAGCGGGCGGTGTTCGGCTCCCACGGGACGCCGTCGGGCACGGCTGGGGAGGTGCGCTCGGCGATCGTCCGGCGCGCCGGCCCGGTGGGGGGCGTGCCGTCGGTCCTCGCCCCGTCGGCGCCGTCCGGCCCGGCGGTGGCACCGGCTCCAGCAGCGGCCGCCGCCGCAGCACCGGCAGACGCCGCGGCGCCGACGACGGGACCGACCGGCCCGGCGCCTGCGGTGGCGGTCCCCATGGGGTCGGCCGTGCCGGCGGTCCCCGTGGGGTCGGCCGTGCCGGCGGTCCCCGTGGGGTCGGCCGTGCCGGCGGTCCCCGTGGGGTCGGCCGTGCCGGCGGTCGTGGCGGTGGCCCCGGTCGGGGTGCCGGCCGCGTCGACGGCCGGCGCGGCGGAGGCGCCCGCGTCCGGCTGGTCCGAGGCGCCCACGGGGGGCGTGCTCACCGGCGCACCGGTCCAGGTGGTGTCGGCGACGAGGGCGTCGACGTTGATGTCGCGCCAGGGTGCGAGCTCGCGGATCACCTCGGACGGCGTGCGGGGGCCGTCGCCGTCGGGTCCGAGGGTGACCACGCACAGCGTGTTGAGGTCCCCGGGGACGCCGTCGCGCAGGTCCGCGGGGGCATCGGCCGGCGCGCCGGGGGTGGGCCACTGCCCCGTGAGGGCGAGGTGGAGCAGCCGGATGAGGCTGACGGCGTCCTCCCGCGCGGTGCGCAGCGGGTCGGTGTCGTCCAGGCCGAGCACCGCCGCCTCGACGCCGACCCCGGTGATGAGGACCTGGCCCTCGGCGGTGACGTGGACGGAGGTCGGTGACAGTGCGAGGTGGTGCACGCCGCGGCGGCGGGCCGCCTCGAGCGCGCTGGCCGCCTCTCCGACGATGGCGCGGGCCTGCTCCACGGGCAGCGTGCCACCCGCGGACAGCTCGGCCAGCGGGGGGCCGTCGACCGTGTCGGCGACGATGTAGGCGCTGCCGTCCTGCGACCCGACGTCGAGGATCCGCTGCAGGCGGGGGTCGCTGACGAGCGCCGCCCGGCGGGCCGCGTCGAGCGCCTCGGCCGACGTGGGGCTGGAGCCGGGGAGGATGATCGCCTCGACGGTGCGCTCGAGGATCTCGTCCCGCCCGCGCCAGCACTCGGCGCCGGGGATGTGGCACTCCAGCTCGTCCTCGAGGCGGTAACGACCCGCCAGGGTCGTGCCGGGGCGCACCTGCGCCGTCCGCGTCGTCTCCTGACCGTCCAGCGCCCTGCCCCCCGCGTCAGTCTGCACGACCCGGTCTGCCGGGTCCGGGCTCATCGTACGCATGCCACCGGCGCCGGTGAGCGCGCGACTCACGCGGGCCAGCGGTGAGCCGAGCGGGCGGGGCAGCCGCCGGGCGACCGCCCCGAGCGCGGACCCCACCGGGCGCTGGATGGTGGCGAGCTCGGAGACCCCGAGCCGGCGGAGCAGGAAGAGGTAGACGGCCGCCATGACGATGCCGGCGACCCCCACGCGCCACAGCGCCTGCAGCAGCCGCACCCCGGTGCCCTCGGCCGTCGCCGCCGGGCCGACGAGCCACAGCAGGGCCCAGCCGACCAGCGTGGCGGGCACGGTCGCCAGGACCAGGCGCACGTGGGTGCGCAGCACGCGGGCGCCGTCGAGGCTCGGGAGCCGGCGCCGCAGCCCGAGGTAGGCGACGACCGCACCGAAGAGGTTGGACGTCGTCGTCGCCGCCGCCGCGCCCACCAGCCACCAGTGGGGCGGGAGCAGCAGCGACAGGCCGCAGCCGAGGACGACGATGGCCGTCATGGGGATCTGGAGCCGGAACAGCGAACGGGTGTCCTCGAACGCGTAGTACACGCGCTGGACCATGGTGAGCGCCCCGAGCGCGGCGATGCCGGCGAGCAGGGCGACGACCACCCGCGCGATGCCCTGCGCCTCGGGGAAGGTGGTGGTGGGCAGGATGGCCTGGACCAGCGGCAGCGCGACGACCGACAGGGCGGCGCTGGCGAAGACGGTGAAGACGGCGATGGTGCGCAGGCCCGTGGACAGGTCGGCGCGCACGCCGGCGAGGTTCTCCTCCGCGGCGTACGTCGACACCCGGGTGAACAGGGCGGTGACGAGCGAGACCGTGATGAGCGACTGCGGGAGGATGTAGAGGAAGTTGGCGTTGTCCCACGCCGCGTTGCCGGGGATGAAGGGCACGCCGGCGTCCGCAGCGATGAGCGGCAGCTGCTCGACGGCGCTCACCGCCCGCGCGACGCCGGAGCCGGCCGCCGCGGCGGCGAGGTTGGAGATGGCGAGGAAGCCCAGCTGGGCGAGCGCCAGGCTCGCGAACGCCCACGTCGCCACGCGGCTCGCCCGCCCCAGGCCGGAGCCCCGCAGGCCCCAGCGCGGACGGAACCGGAAGCCGGACCGGCGCAGCGGCACGAGGAGCACGACGGCCTGGGTGATGACGCCGAGCGTCGCCGTCCCCCCGACGAGGCCGATCCGCAGCGGCGTCCACGCCGTCGGGTCCTCGGGCGCGCCGGTGGCCGCCGGCCCGAACAGGACGATGTAGGCGACGAGGCCGACGATCGCGACGACGTTGTTGACGGCCGGTGCCCACATGTAGGGGCCGAAGATCCCCCGCGCGTTGAGGACCTGGCCCAGCAGGGTGTACATCCCGTAGAAGAACAGCTGCGGGACGCACCACACCGCGAAGGCGACGGCGAGGGCGAACCACTGGGGGTCCAGCTCCGCCGCGTACACGGTGACGAGCAGGGAGGCGCCACCGGTGAGGAGCAGGGTGAGCCCGAGCAGCGCCGAGCCGGCGACCGTGAGGAGCCGGTTGACGTACTCGTCACCGCCGTCCCGGCCCTTCATCGCCCGGACGATCTGCGGGACGAGGATCGCGTTGAGGACCCCGCCGGCGACGAGCATGTAGATGACGTTGGGCAGCTTGTTCGCCACCGAGAAGGAGTTCGCCGCGCCGGTGACGCCGATCGCGGCGACGAGGACGATGTTGCGGACCAGCCCGAGGAGCCGCGAGACGAGCGTCCCGGAGAACATCACGGCCGCCGAGCCGGCGAGGCCCCGGCGTCCTGTCGTCGCCTCGGTCACTGCGCTCCTCCGTCGTCGTTCGTGAGTGCCCCCGTGGCCCGTAGCGCCTGCGCCCGCCGGTTGCGGCGGACGGTGCGGACGAGGCCGACGACGAGCAGGACGAGCAGCGCGCCGGCCGCCGCCCCCGTGCCGAGGTTCTCCCAGTCGGCCCGGACCCGGACGCGGATCTCGCTGGCCGCCCCGATCTCGGCGCCGTCCGGGCCGGCGAGGACGACGTCGACGACGACGTCCCCGCTGCCCACCGCGTGGACGGGGATCTGGGCCGTGGCGGACTGGCGGGGGGCGATCTCCAGGGGGATGCCCTCCTCGGCGACGAGACGGGCGTCGCGCGGCTCGAGCCGGACCTCCACCCGCACGTCCTGGTCGAGGCCGTTGGTGACGCTCACGGGGATGCGGGCGTCGTCGTTGATGAGGTTGAGCGTGCTGCTCGGCTGGGCGGCGACCGCGGACGTCAGGGCGGCGACCGAGTCGGCGACGGTCGCGAGGATCGTCGCGCGGGTGCCGGGGTCGGTGCGCCACTCGGCGGAGAGCGCCACGAGCAGCGCGGTCTGCGCGGGGCCGGTGATCTGCTCGGGGTCCGGCGTCGCGGCGGCCAGGGCGCTCGCGGCGGACAGGACCTCGGTGATGGTGGCGACGTCGGCGCCGTCGAGCTCGCCGGGGTCGATGGCCCGCTCGGGCAGGGCGTCCCGCTCGACGTCGGGCGGCTCCGCGGCGACCAGGTCCGCGACGGGGACGACGTCGACCCACGGGGCGGCGGCGAGCGCGTCGAGCCGCTCGCCGAGGGCGTCGGGGGCGAGGGCGCCGTCCCGCGGAAGGGTGAGGAGCAGCGCGCGTGGGTCGCTGGGGCGCTCGCGGGTGATGACGGCCGTGTCGGCGAGGAGGAGCTGGCGGGCGGTGAGGTCGTCGAGCTCGACGACCTCGGTCTCGCCGCCGGCCACCGGCTCGTGCGTGCCGGCGAGCATCGCGGAGAGGCGCTCGTCGGCGAGGACCGCACGGACCTCCGTCTCGCCGACGGCGACGGTCGCGAGCCCGGCCGGGGTGTAGGTGAGGCGGTCGGTCACCTCGACGGAGCGGGAGGGCAGGACGACCGAGCCGGCGCCTGCCGCGGCGGCGGCGTGCACCGTCACCTGGTCGGGGTCGGCGGTGTCCGGCCACGCGATCCACTCCTGCGCGGGCAGGTCGAGGTCGGCGAGGGTGGTGCGGGTCTGGGCCACGGCCGCCTCGAGGAGGTCGCGGGCGCCGGTGTGGGCGAGCGCCGCGACGTCGGCGTCGGCCCAGGGCAGCGCGTGGAACCGGGGGTGGTCGGCGAGTGCGGCGACGAGTGCCGTCCCCGCGGGGGCCTCCTTGGGCGGCGGCGCGTCGCCGGGCTCGGCACTCGCCGTGGGCTCGGCACTCGCCGTGGATTCCGCGCTTGCCGTGGGTTCCGCGCTCGCCGTGGGCTCGGCCGTCCCCTCCGCCGGGGCGGCGCCGTCGTCGACGGGCGCGGTGGTCTCCTCCGCCGGCGCCGTGGGCTCGGGGGCGGCGGTGGCGTCGTCGCCGAGCCCCCCGTCGGCGGCCGCGGGCGCCAGGAGCGCCGGGTCGACGGCGAGGTCGGCGTCGTCGAGCACCTCGAGGAGCGGCGTGAGCCGCGGGGCGGCGGCGTCGGCGAGGGAGACGCCGGCGTCGATCGCGGTCGTGCGCTCGGCCGCCGTGGGGACGATCGGGGCGAGGACGGCCACGGGCGTGGGGGTGACCTCCACGTCGGGCCACCACACGAGGAAGGAGCGGTCCTGCGCGGGCTCGGTGGTGGCGTCGGCCCCGTCGGCCGCCGTGACCTCGAGGCCGCGCGGGCCCCAGGCGGTGTACGACGCGGCGAGAGGGACCTCCCCGGCGGGGACGGTGAAGGTGACGGTCGTCGTCGCCCCGGGGGCGAGCGGCTGGTCGAGGTCCTCGGCGGCGAGCAGCGTGGTGGCGGAGCGGTAGTCGAGGTCGAGCCAGCGCTCCAGGGCCGAGCGGCTGATGGGCGCCGAGCGCTGCATGCGCATCCGCAGCATCGGCTGCTCGACCGCGGTCGTCGCGCCGTTCGTCACGGTCGCGGTGACCGTGAGGTCGGCGTCCGGCTCGAGCACCGCGGGGGCGATCTCGGTGATGTCCACGACGAGCCGGCCGGCCGCGTCGTCCCCCTCGTCGGCCTCCTCCGCGGCGGGCGGTGTGGGGGCGGTGGCCCACGCGGGTGCGGCCGGCGCGAGTGCGACGAGCAGCGTGAGCAGGAGCGCGAGGAGGGGCCTCGCCGCCCGGCCCGGCGCGCGGCGGGCGGCGGGGCGAGCGGTGGCGGGGCGCCGGTCGTGCGTGCGCCCGGCGGGCCCCGAGGGGCGCGGTCTGCTCATGCCCGTCCGGCCAGCACGTCCCTGGCGGTGGCGACGACCCGCCGTTCGTTGGGGTAGGCCAGGCGTGCCGCGACGTCGTCGAGCCCGACCCAGGCGACCTCCTCGGCCTCGTGGTCGGGGTCGTTGTCCGTGGTGAGCTCGCCGCCGGTCGCCTCGAGGAGGTAGTGGTGGACCACCTTGTGCACCCGGCGGTCGTCGCCGGCGAACCAGTAGTCGATGGTGGCGAGGTGGCGCAGGATGCGGCCCCGGATGCCGGTCTCCTCGGCGATCTCGCGCACGGCGGCCTCCTCGGCCGTCTCCGCGCCCTCGAGGTGGCCCTTGGGCAGGCACCACTCGAGCCGCCCGGCCCGGTTGCGCCGGGCGATGACCGCGGTGAAGGCCTGCCCGTCGACGACGTCGACGACGAGGCCCCCCGCCGAGGTCTCGTCGACGACGGGGAGGATGGTCGCCCGGGGGCGCAGGACCCGTCGCCGCGGCGGCGTCGGCACGCGACGGCGCGGGGAGGGGACGGCAGCGGGCATACGGCCACTGTAATGAACAGCGCGGGGGCCCGGCCCGGGGAAGGGCCCGCGCGCCCCCGTGCATCGCCACCACCTCCGTCGTGGCAGGCTTGGTCCGATGCCCAGCTCACCTTCGCCCGTGAACTCCGCGGTGCCCCTCGCCCGGACGGCGGCCGCCGCGTTCACGGCGCTGCCGCCGGAGGTCCTCGAGCTCGGTGCCCTCTTCGAGGCCGCCGGGCACGAGCTGGCGCTCGTCGGCGGGCCGGTGCGCGACGCGTTCCTCGGCCGCGCCATCAACGACCTCGACTTCGCCACCTCCGCGCTGCCCGACGACAGCCAGCGGCTCCTCGCCCGGTGGGGTGACGCGCACTGGGACCAGGGCAAGGACTTCGGGACGATCGGCGCCCGGCGCGGCGACGTCGTCGTCGAGGTGACCACCTACCGCACCGAGGCCTACGAGATCGGCTCGCGCAAGCCCGTCGTCACCTATGGCGACTCGCTGCTCGGGGACCTCACGCGGCGCGACTTCACCGTCAACGCCATGGCCGTGCGGCTGCCGTCCCTGACGTTCGTCGACCCGCACGACGGGATGCGCGACCTCGCCGAGCACGTCCTGCGCACCCCGGTCTCGGCGGAGCAGTCCTTCGACGACGACCCGCTGAGGATCATGCGCGCCGCGCGGTTCTCCGCCCAGCTCGGGTTCGACGTCGCGCCCGAGGTCATGGCCGCCATGACGGCGATGGCCTCCCGGCTCGAGATCGTCTCCGCCGAGCGCGTGCGCGACGAGCTCGTCAAGCTCCTCCTGTCGCCGCGGCCCCGCCGGGGCCTCGAGCTCCTCGTCTACACCGGCGTGGCCGCCGTCGTCCTGCCGGAGCTGGCCCAGCTCCAGGAGACGGTCGACGAGCACGGCCGGCACAAGGACGTCTACGAGCACACGCTCACGGTGCTCGACCAGGCCGTCGCCCTGGAGACCGGCCCGGACGGCGCCGTCCCTGGACCCGACCTCGTCCTGCGCCTCGCGGCGGTCATGCACGACGTCGGCAAGCCGGCGACCCGCCGCTTCGAGGCCGGGGGCGGGGTGAGCTTCCACCACCACGAGCTCGTGGGCGCCCGCCTGACGAGCAAGCGGCTCAAGGCCCTGCGCTTCGACAAGCACACGACGGCGGACGTCGCGCGGCTCGTCGAGCTGCACCTGCGCTTCCACGGCTACGGGGACGGGGCGTGGACGGACTCCGCGGTCCGCCGGTACGTCACCGACGCGGGCGACCTCCTCGAGCGCCTGCACCGGCTCACCCGCGCCGACTGCACCACCCGCAACCGGCGCAAGGCCATGCGGCTCGCCGCGGCCTACGACGACCTCGAGGAGCGCATCGCGGCGCTGCGCGAGGCGGAGGAGCTGGCCGCGATCCGGCCCGAGCTCGACGGCGGCCAGATCATGGAGATTCTCGGGATCGGCCCGGGCCCGGTCATCGGCCAGGCGTACCGGTTCCTCCTCGACCTGCGCATGGAGCACGGCCCCGTCGGGCAGGACGCCGCCCGCGCGGCGCTGCTGTCCTGGTGGGCGGCCCGCCAGGACGGATGAGGATCTGGTCGCTGCACCCGCGCCACCTGGACCGCCAGGGGCTGACGGCGTGCTGGCGCGAGGCACTCCTCGCCCAGGCCGTCCTCGCCGGCCGGACCCGCGGGTACCGCCACCACCCGCAGCTCGAACGGTTCCGGGCCTGCCCGGACCCGCTGGCGGCGATCGGCGCCTACCTCGGCGCCGTCGCGGCGGAGGCCGGCGGCCGGGGCTACTCCTTCGACGTGGGCAGGATCGACCGCGCCGCGCAGCCGGTGCCGCTCCTCGACGTCACCGACGGTCAGCTCGCCTACGAGTGGGGCCACCTCCGCGCGAAGCTCGCCGTGCGCAGCCCCGAGCGGCTCGCCGCGCTGGCCGGCGCGCCGGAGCCGCACCCGCTCTTCCGGGTGGTGCCCGGCCCGGTGGCCGCGTGGGAGGTCCGCGCGTCGCCGGGCTGAGGGTCAGGCGACCGTCTGGAGCAGGCCGGTGTCGACGTCGTAGAGGAAGCCGCCGACGGGGACGTCGGGCCCGATGAGCGGATGCGTCCGCACCCGGGTGACCGCGGCGCGGATGCTCGCGTGCTGGTCCTCGATGACGCCGAGGGACATCCACGACGCGTCGGTCCCGGCCGAGGCGGAGACGCGCTCCTGGAGCTCGGCCTCGCTCGCCGACGCCATGGCGCACCGCGTGTGCTGGACGACGAGGATCCGCTCCACGCCGAGCAGGTGGACGCCGAGCACGAGGGCGACGAGGGCCTGGTCGGTGACCCGGCCGCCGGGGTTGCGCAGGATCTTGGCGTCGCCGGGGGCCAGGCCGATCATCCCGAGGGGGTCGATCCGGGAGTCCATGCAGGTGACCATGGCGACGCCCGCCCGGGCGACGCCGTCGAAACCGGCGAGGGTGAACGTCTCCGCGAAGTGGCGGTTGGCAGCGAGCAGGTCGTCAAAACGGTCGTCAGTCACGCGCGGCAGGTTACCTCCGCCCGCCGGGAGAGCGCTGCGCCGGGGCTCAGGACGGGTCGTGCTCGACGGCGAGCACCGGCCGGGGCCGGTCGCCCAGGCGCCCCGTCCCCCGGCGGTAGCCCAGGGCGAGCGCGACGTAGGCGAGCGCCGTCACGGCGAAGACCGGGCGCGACCACCCGACGTCGGGCAGCGCCAGCGCCGCGAGGGCGGCGGCGGCGACGAAGGCCGCGTTGTAGAGCACGTCGTAGAGCGAGAAGGCGCGGCCGCGGTACCCGTCGTCGGTGTCGCGCTGGACGATGGTGTCGACGGCGATCTTGGCGCCCTGCACCGACAGGCCGAGGAGGACCGCGGAGACCATGACGACGCCGCGCTCGGCGGTGACGACGAGGAGCACCTGGCTCAGCGCCCCGAGCCCCAGGCACCAGGCGATCCACGTGGAGGGCCGCATGCGTTCGTGGGCGATCGGGGTGAGGACGATGGCCAGGCCGTTGCCCGCGAAGGAGATGCCGGTGAGGAGGGCGAACGTCCCCAGCCCGGCGCGGGCGTCCGCGGGGTCGGACAGGAGGTTGCGCGAGATGAGGATGAGCGCGAGGAAGTTCACGCCGTAGAGGAACCGGTGCGCGGCCATCGCCCCGAGCGCCAGGCCGGGCGTGCCGCGGCGCACGAGGTACCGGGCGCCGTCGACCATGTCGTGCACCGTCGCCCGGACCTGGCGCCCGACCCGGGAGGCGTCGACGCGGCGGGTGGGGCCGAGCTCGTCCCGCCCGAGCCGCAGCGCGAGGGCGGACGCGGCACCGAACAGGGCCGCGGCGGCCACGAGGGCGGCGGCGTCGCTCGCGCCGCCCTCGGGCACGACGACCCCGATGACGAAGCCGAGGACGGCGCCGGCCACCGCGGAGACCGCCCCGAGGGTGGGGGTGATGGTGTTGGCGATGAGCAGCTGCTCACGGGGGACCACCCGCGGCAGCCCGGCGGACAGGGCGGAGAGCAGGAACCGGTTGACCCCGAGGGTGACGAGCGCGAGGACGTAGACGGCCGGGCCCACGCCGCCGGAGGCGATGAGGACGGCGAGGACGAGCGCGAGGACCACCCGGACGGCGTTGCCGAGCAGGAGCACCTGGCGGCGGCGCCACAGGTCCAGCAGCGGGCCCGCGAACGGCCCCACCACGGTGAATGGCAGGAGGAGGACCGCGAAGGCGGCGGCCACCCCGCCGGCCGTCGCCATGTTCTGCGGGGAGAAGAAGAAGAGGGTGGCCAGGCCGACCTGGAACATCCCGTCCGCGCACTGGGAGACCAGGCGCACGGCGAAGAGCTTGCGGAAGCCGCGGTGGACGGCGAGCGACCGCAGGTCGGAGAGCACGCTGCGGCCGGTGTTCACACGTTCTGCTCGGTCCGCCACCGTCGCAGGCTATCCGACGACCCCGAGCGCCCCGGGGGTGGCCGTGGCGGCCACCCCCGGTCCGGGTCAGCGCTCCACGCCGCCGCGGATGAACGCCTCGACGGACGCGCGCGCGGCGTCGTCGTTGCGCTGCTCGGGCGGGGACTTCATGAAGTAGCTCGACGCCGAGAGCAGCGGGCCGCCGATGCCGCGGTCGAGCGCGATCTTCGCGGCGCGCACGGCGTCGATGATGATGCCGGCCGAGTTCGGGGAGTCCCAGACCTCGAGCTTGTACTCGAGGTTGAGGGGGACCTCGCCGAACGCGCGGCCCTCGAGGCGGACGTAGGCCCACTTGCGGTCGTCGAGCCACTGGACGTAGTCGCTGGGGCCGATGTGGACGTTGCGGGCGCCGAGGTCGTGGGAGACGTTGGAGGTGACGGCCTGCGTCTTGGAGATCTTCTTGGACTCGAGCCGGTCGCGCTCGAGCATGTTCTTGAAGTCCATGTTGCCGCCGACGTTGAGCTGGTACGTCCGGTCGAGGATGACGCCGCGGTCCTCGAAGAGCTTGGCGAGCACGCGGTGCGTGATCGTCGCGCCGACCTGGGACTTGATGTCGTCACCGACGATCGGGACGCCCGCCGCCGTGAACTTGTCGGCCCACTCCTTGGTGCCGGCGATGAAGACGGGGAGCGCGTTGACGAAGGCCACGCCCGCGTCGATGGCGCACTGCGCGTAGAAGCGCGCGGCGTCCTCCGACCCGACGGGGAGGTAGCAGACCAGCACGTCCGCGCGGGCCTCCTTGAGGGCGGCGACGACGTCGACCGGCTCCGCGTCGGACTCGGTGATCGTCTCCTGGTAGTACTTGCCCAAGCCGTCCAGGGTGGGGCCGCGCAGCACCGGCACGCCGAGCTCGGGAACCTCGGCGAAGGTGATGGTGTTGTTCTCGCTCGCGCGCAGCGCCGCGGACAGGTCCTTGCCGACCTTGGCGGCGTCGACGTCGAACGCGGCGACGAACTCGAGGTCCCCCACGTGGTAGTCACCGAACATCACGTGCATGAGGCCGGGGACGGTGGCCGCTGGGTCGGCGTCGGCGTAGAACGTGACGCCCTGGACGAGGGACGACGCGCAGTTGCCTACGCCGACGATCGCTACGCGGATCGAGCTCATAGTTGCTCCTTGGGGTTGGGGATGTCCGGGACGCCGGTGGCGCCCGCCGTGCTGGTCCGGGGCGGGCCGCCGTCGGTGGCCGGCCGGAGGTCGAGGGGTCCACGGGTGCCGCGCTCGGTGTCGATGAGGTCCTCGAGCCACGCGACCTCGCGCTCCGCCTGCTCCAGGCCGTACCGCGCGAGCTCGGCGGTGTAGCTGTCCATGCGCTCGCGGGTGCGCGCCGCCGAGCCGCGGAGCAGGTCGAGGCGCTCGACCATGCGGGCGTGGCGGCCCTCGAGGATGCGCAGCCGGGTACGGGCGTCGGTCGCCGCGAAGAGCGTGAACCGGACGGTGAACGCGTCGTCGTCCCAGGCGGCCGGCTCGGCGTGGGCGAGCACCTCGGCGAGGTGCACCCGGCCCGCGTCGGTGAGCTCGTAGACGATCCGCGCCCGCCGGCCGGACAGGGCGTGCGGGGGCGTCGTGGCCGTGCGGACCTCCGCGATGAGGCCGGCGTCGGTCAGCCGGCGCAGCGAGGGGTAGAGCGAGCCGTAGGAGAGGGCGCGGACGGGGCCGAGGGTCGCGCCGAGGTGCTTGCGCAGCTCGTAGCCGTGCATGGGGGCGGTGGCGAGCCGACCGAGGACGGCGAGGTCGAGGACCTCCGCGCGGGTGCTCATGCCGTACTCCTGTCTACGCCCCGACCTGTCCGGACGGGCACCCGGGACGGCGGCACTGGCGCGCCGATGTATCATACCGATATATCAGCGTGTGCTCGACGGGGTCTGCCCGGGGCCGCGCCGCAGCGGGCCGCCCGGGCGCCCGCGCCTCGTCCGCGCACGTCCTCCTCAGCGCGCTCCCCCATACTGGGGCGATCTCTGGCCCGCGACGTGCCGTCGCCCGGTGTCCGTACCCTCCGCGAGAAGGATGTTTCGGTGGCAGCCAAGAACCAGCAGGTCCCGCGCCGCGCGGCCCGCCCCGGCGGCGCGGCGGCCGCGAACGCCGGCAAGAAGCGCCGCTTCAACTACCCGCGCTCCGGGATGGGACCCATCCGACGGTGGGTGCCGAGCTGGCGGGCGGTCCTGGCGGCCGCCGTCGCCGGGGTCGCCGTGCTCGTCGGCCTCTTCGCGGCCGCCTACGCGACGACCGACGTCCCGGACCCGGGCGACTTCGCCCAGGCCCAGACGACCACCGTGTACTACAGCGACGGTGAGACCGAGCTCGGCTCCTTCGCGGAGTTCGACCGCGAGAGCGTCGCCCTCTCCACGCTGCCCGAGTACGTCGGCCACGCGGTGGTCGCCTCGGAGGACCGGCGCTTCTACGAGAACGTCGGCATCGACCCCGTGGGCATCGCGCGGGCGTTCTGGAACAACATCCGGGGCGGGCAGACCCAGGGCGGGTCGACGCTCACCCAGCAGTACGTCGAGCGGTACTACCTCGGCACCACCACGAGCTACTCGGGCAAGTTCCGCGAGGCCATCCTCGCGCTCAAGATCGACCGCGAGGAGTCCAAGGACACCATCCTCGAGAACTACCTCAACACGATCTTCTACGGCCGCGGCTCCTACGGCATCGAGCGGGCCGCCCAGAACTACTTCGGCAAGCCCGCGGCGGAGCTCACCCTCTCCGAGGCCGCCCTGCTCGCCGGGGTCATCCCGGCCCCCAACGCCTGGGACCCGCGCGTGGACGCCGAGCAGGCCGAGCTCCGGTGGAACCGGGTGCTCGACTTCATGGTCCGCGACGGCTGGATCACCCAGGACGAGCGCGACGAGCAGGTCTTCCCCGAGACCATCGAGTACAGCCGGTCGGACACCTACGCCGGGCCGGAGGGGTACCTCCTCGACATGGTCCGCTCCGAGCTCGTCGCCGCGGGCGAGCTCACCGACGCCGAGCTCGACACCCTCGGGCTGAGGATCACCACGACGATCGACCAGCGCTCCCAGGACGCCGCGGTCGCCGTCGTCGACTCGCTGCCGGAGGACCGGCCCGACAACAACCGGGTGGCCCTGGTGTCCGTGGACCCCTCCTCGGGCGCCATCGTCTCGCTCTACGGCGGCCCGGACTTCGTCACCCAGTCCCGCAACGCCGCCACCCAGGACGTGGCCCAGGCCGGCTCGACGTTCAAGCCGTTCGCGCTCGTCGCCGCCCTGCAGAACGACGTCCGGCTCGAGGACCGCTACCGCAGCTACACCCCCATGGAGATCGAGGGGTACGACCGGCCGGTCAACAACTACGACACCGTCAACCGCGGACGGATCGACCTCGTCGAGGCGACGGCGCACTCGGTGAACACCGTCTACGCCCAGCTCAACGTCGAGGTCGGACCGGAGCTGACGATGCAGGCGGCCATCGACGCCGGGCTCCCCGAGGACACCCCGGGGCTCGCACCCGTGCCCTCCAACGTGCTCGGACCGGCCTCGCCCCACCCCCTCGACATGGCCCAGGCGTACGCGACCTTCGCCGCGCAGGGTGTGCGGCACGAGCCGTACATCGTCGCCGAGGTCAAGGACTCTGACGGCGAGGTCATCCACACCGGGGGCTCGGAGGGCCAGCGCGTGTTCGACGAGGACGTCATGGCGGAAGCCACGTACGCGATGACCTCGGTCATCGAGCGCGGCACCGGCGTGCGCGCGGACGACCTCGGGCGCCCCGCCGCCGGCAAGACCGGCACCTCGAACGACGCCCGGTCGGCGTGGTTCGCCGGCTACGTGCCCCAGCTCGCCACCGTGATCGCCATGTACCAGGTGGGTGAGGACGGCACCGAGGAGTCCCTCACGCCGTTCGGGGAGTACGACAACATCACCGGGTCCACCTACCCGACGACGATGTGGCGCGACTACATGCAGGTGGCCACCGAGGGCATGGAGCCCCTGGAGTTCCCGGCCCGGCCCGACCTCGAGCCGGTCGAGCGGGAGCCCCGCGAGGAGGAGACCGAGGAGCGCGCACCGGCCCCGCGGGAGACGCGGACCGAGGAGCCCGAGCCGGAGCCCGAGACCGTCGCGGTGCCCGGCGTCGTCGGCCAGGACGAGGGTTCCGCCGTCGCGGCGCTCGGCGCCGCCGGCCTCGGGGCGCAGGTCGTCGCGCAGCCCTCGGACCAGCCGGCCGGGACCGTGATCAGCACCGACCCGGGCGGCGGGGCCGCCGTCGCCCCGGGCAGCACGGTGACGGTCGTCGTCTCCAGCGGACCGGCGCCGGAACCCCCGGCGCCCCCGACTACCGAGCCCGAACCCGAGCCGGAGCCCACGGCCGAGCCCACCCCGGCACCCTCGCCGAGCCCGAACCGTGGCCCGGGCACGGGTGGCGGGTCGAACGGCGGAGCGGCGAACGGCGGTGCGGCGAACGGCGGTGCCCCCAACGGTGGCGGCGACGGCGGGGGGTGACCCGCGCCGGAACTGGCCCGCGCCGGAGCTGGCCCGCGGCCGGCCGGCTGTCGCACACGCACGCGACGGCCCGGCCGGCCGTCGTCGTCCACAGCCGGCGGCGGGGTGGCCGAAGGCGCCCCGCAGCTGCGATAGGCTAGGCAGCTGGTCCCCACAGACCGCGCACCCGCGCGCCCAAGGGGATCCGCTGCACCCTCCTGTCACGGAGAGACCGTGACCGCGTAGTCCAGAGGAGGTGGGTACTCAGCATGCGTCAGTACGAACTGATGATCATCCTCGACCCGGAGGTCGACGAGCGCACCGTCGCCCCGTCGCTCGACAAGCTCCTGGGTGTCGTCCGCACCGGCGGCACTGTGGAGAAGGTCGACATCTGGGGCAAGCGCCGTCTTGCCTACGACATCAACAAGCGATCCGAGGGCATCTACGCCGTCGTCGACATGACGACGACGCCGGAGCTCGCCCAGGAGCTCGACCGCCAGCTCGGCCTCAACGAGGCCGTCCTGCGGACGAAGCTGCTCCGCGCCGGCGCCCACTGAGGCGCTCATCCGTCCCGGGGTCGCGTTGACCCCGACCACCTGACCCGCAGGAGAACGACATGGCAGGCGAGACCGTCATCACCGTCGTGGGTAACCTCACGGCCGACCCCGAGCTGCGCTTCACCCCGTCGGGGGCGGCGGTGGCGTCCTTCACCGTGGCGTCCACTCCCCGCACCTTCGACCGCCAGAGCAACGAGTGGAAGGACGGCGACACGCTGTTCATGCGCTGCTCGGTCTGGCGCGAGGCGGCGGAGAACGTCGCCGAGTCGCTGACCAAGGGTAACCGCGTCGTCGTCCAGGGTCGGCTCGTCCAGCGGTCCTTCGAGACGCGTGAGGGCGAGAAGCGCACCGTCGTCGAGATGCAGGTCGACGAGGTCGCGCCGTCGCTGCGGTACGCGACCGCCAAGGTCACCCGCACCCAGCGCGGTGGCGGTGGCGGTGGCGGCGGTGGCTTCGGCGGTGGTGGTGGTGGCGGCTTCGGCGGCAACCAGGGCGGTAACCAGGGCGGCGGCTACGGGGGCGCGAGCTCCAACCAGCCGGCCGGTGGCCAGGCGGACGACCCCTGGGCGACCGGTGGGTCGAGCTCGTTCGGCGACGAGCCCCCCTTCTAGAACGCAACGTTGGAACGCGGCCAGGCCGCGTCCGGAAGACATCGAGGAGCACACATCATGGCGAAGCCCGTTCTTCGCAAGCCAGGCAAGAAGAAGGCCAACCCGCTGAAGAAGGCGCAGGTGGTCGACTACAAGGACACCGCGCTGCTGCGCAAGTTCATCTCCGACCGCGGCAAGATCCGCGCGCGTCGGGTCACCGGTGTCTCCGTCCAGGAGCAGCGCGCCATCGCGAAGGCAGTCAAGAACGCCCGCGAGATGGCCCTGCTGCCCTACTCGAGCTCCGCTCGCTGAGACTGGGAGGCATCATGGCAAAGATCATCCTCACCCACGAGGTCACTGGCCTCGGGGCCCCCGGCGACATTGTCGAGGTCAAGGACGGGTACGCCCGTAACTACCTCATGCCCCGCGGCCTGGCCACCGGTTGGACCAAGGGCGCGCAGAAGCAGGTCGACCAGATCCGCGCGGCCCGTCGGGCCCGCGAGATCCACACGATCGAGGACGCGCGTGCGGTCCGGGACTCGCTGCAGTCCAAGCCCGTCGTCGTCTCCGTGCGCTCCGGCGCGAACGGTCGCCTCTTCGGCGCCGTGACGACGGCGGACATCGCCGCGGCGGTCTCCGCTGCCGGCGGTCCCGCGATCGACAAGCGCAAGATCGAGGTCCCGACCGCGATCAAGTCGCTCGGCGAGCACAAGGTCCACGTGCGGCTGCACGCGGACGTCCAGGCGACCGTCGAGGTCCGGGTCGTCCCGAACGCCTGACCGTCATCGCTTGGTGCTGCGGCCCGGTCCCCGTCTCGGGGGCCGGGCCGCAGTCGTTCTCCTGGCTGTCGCGCCGTTCCGGGCTCGTCGCGCCGTCCGGGGGCTCGTCGCGCCGTTCGGGGGCTCGTCGCGCCGTTCGGGGCTTATGGGTGAGATTGCAGCGCTATAGGCACCGCGATGTCCCCCGGAGGCGCCGGAATCCGGAGTTTCGGCCGCGGGGGGACTCGGCGCCGTGTCGTCGGCTGACGGCTGAGCCGTCGGCTGGCCGCGCCCCGATCCCTCTGCCGCCCGGTCCGGTCGCCCGATCCAGTCGCCCGATCCAGTCGCCCGGATCCGGCCGCCCGGCGATATCCCCTGTCCGCCGCTCTGTGGCGCCGTTCCGGGGGTTCGTCGCGCCGTTCGGGGGCTTATGGGGGAGATCGCAGCGCTATAGGCACCGCGATCTCCCCCATAGGCGCCGGAATCCGGAGTTCCGGCCGCGGGCGCCCCGGCCATCCGCCGGTGCCCCGCGGCCACCGCCGCGCGACACCCGGGGACGGCGTCACGGGCGATGTCAGTGGCCGGTCGTACGGTGCAGACATGATGACGACGACCCCCCTCTCCGTGGCCGAGCTCACCCGACGCCGCCGGCAGATCCTGGCCGACATCGGCATGACCGAGGACGAGCTGTGCGAGTGCGCGCAGACCGGCCTGTGCTCCGACCAGTGGGCGGCCCTGGCCGAGCTCGACGAGCTCGACTGCCTCATCGCCGCCCAGGCCCGCGAGGAGCGCCTCGCGGGCTGAGCAACCGCCTCACGCGGGTGGAGCGCCCCCTCCTGGCTGACCACCAATCAGGCGGGTGCCTCGCCTCCGGCGCGTGCGCCTCCGGAGCGCCTCCTGTGCGGGTGCATCAGGTGCGCTCGCCGAGCACCATCCACGCGTCGCCGCGGGCCCGGAGCCCCGTGGTGACGGCCCGAGCGAGCATGAACCCGCCGGCGAAGGCCGCCCACAGCCACGCCAGCCCGGCCGCCCCGTCCGGCGCCCAGCGCCACACGGCGCCCGCCAGCGGCGCGTAGACCACCAGCGTGACGACCCCCGCCCACGCGAGGTAGCGCCCGTCCCCGGCGCCGATGAGCACGCCGTCGAGGACGAAGACCCACCCCGCCACCGGCAGGCACACGCCCATGACCACCAGCGCCAGCGTGGCCGCCCGCCGCACCGCCGGGTCCGCGCTGAACAGCGGGGTGATCCACCAGCCCGCCGCGGCGATGACGATCCCCATCGCGGCGCCGGCCGCGGTGCCCCACTGCAGGGTGCGGCGGGTGACGGCGCGGACGGTGCGCGCGTCCCCCGAGCCCAGGCCGTGGCCCACCAGCGCCTGCGCGGCGATGGCGAGCGCGTCGAGCGCGAAGGCGGTGAACCCCCACAGCGCGTTGACCACCTGGTGCGCGGCGAGCTCCACCGCGCCCAACGACGTCGCCACGGTGATGGTGAGGAGGATGGCCAGACGCAGGCTGAGCGTGCGCACGAGCAGCGGTGTCCCGGCGCGGGCGCTCGCCCACAGGCCGGCGCCGGTGGGGCGCCACGTGAGCTCCAGGCCGCGCGCGCGGTGCACGACGACGGCGACGAGCACGAGGCCCATGAGCGTCTGGGTGACGGCGGTGCCCAGGCCCGAGCCGGCGACGCCGAGACCCAGGCCGTAGATGAACGCCGCGTTGAGCCCGACATTGAGGGCGGCGCCGCCGGCGGCCACGACGAACGGGGTCCGGGTGTCGAGGAGCCCGCGCAGGGTGCCGGTCGCGGCAAGGACGAGGAACATCCCCGGCAGGCCCGGCGCGGAGGCGCGCAGGTAGGCGACGGCGTGGGACGCGACGTCCCCGGTCGCGCCCAGGGCGCCGACCACCCAGGGCGCCGCGAGGACGAGGGCGGCGGCGCTGAGCAGCCCCAGGCCCAGCGCGAGCCACATGCCGTCCACACCGGCCGCCACAGCCCCCCGCTGGTCCCCGGCGCCCATCCGCCGGGCCGTGGCCGCCGTCGTCGCGTAGGCGAGGAAGACGAAGAGCCCGACGACGGAGACGAGCAGGGTGGAGGCCAGCGAGAGGCCGGCGAGCTCGGCCGTGCCCAGGCGGCCCACCATCACCGAGTCGATGAGGACGAAGAGGGGCTCGGCGACGAGCGAGCCGAGGGCGGGGACGGCGAGGCCGAGGATCTGCCGGTCGAGCCGCCGCCGGTCGAGCCGTCGCCGGTCGCGCGGCCCCGGAGCCTTGTCCACCAATCTCCTCAGGTATTTCTATCCACATCGTGTGCACCGCCGAGATGGCGGGATCGTGGGCATCCTGGGGAACCACACGAGTGTCATCCACAAGGTTGTCCACGGTCTGTGCACACAGGAACGGGCGTCGTCCACGGGTCGTCCACAGGCTACGCGCCGTCGTCCCCAGGGGGCAGTTGGCGTCGCAGGGGTCCCGGTGCGTACCGTTCCGGCTGGGTCGCGGACACCGCCGTCCCGCCCACAGCTCACGCGTCGACCGTTCGCGGTCTTGTCGGTGGTTGGCGATAGACGTGTGTCCTGGGAATGAGTGAAGGAGGTCGGTCACGTGACGAGCGTGGACGAGCACATCGGGTCGGTCTCCGGGGCGCGCGAGACGTACGACCGCACGCCGCCGCAGGACATCGCGGCGGAGCAGAGCGTCCTCGGCGGCATGCTGCTGTCGAAGGACGCCATCGCCGACGTCGTCGAGGTGCTCCGCGGGCAGGACTTCTACCGCCCGGCGCACGAGATGGTCTACGACGCGATCCTCGACCTCTACGGGCGCGGCGAGCCCGCGGACGCGGTGACGGTCTCCGCCGAGCTCACCAAGCGGGGCGAGATCGGCCGGATCGGCGGCGCGCCCTACCTGCACACGCTCATCTCCTCCGTGCCCACCGCCGCGAACGCCGGGTACTACGCCCGGATCGTCCGCGAGCAGGCGGTCCTGCGCCGGCTGGTCGAGGCGGGCACCCGGATCGCCCAGCTCGGCTACGCGACGGACGGCGGCGACGTCGACGAGCTCGTCAACTCCGCCCAGGCCGAGGTCTACGCCGTCACCGAGCGGCGCACGAGCGAGGACTACGTCCCGCTGCGGGACACGATCAACCTCACCATGGAGGAGATCGAGAAGGCCTCCAACCGCGGGGTGGGGATGGTCGGTGTGCCCACCGGCTTCGCCGACCTCGACACGCTGACCAACGGCCTGCACCCCGGCCAGATGATCATCGTGGCCGCGCGGCCGGCCATCGGTAAGTCGACCCTGGCGCTCGACATCTGCCGGTCGGCGTCCATCAAGCACGACCTCACGTCGGTGATCTTCTCCCTGGAGATGAGCCGCACGGAGATCACCATGCGCCTGCTCTCCGCCGAGGCCAAGGTGCCCCTGCAGAACATGCGCAAGGGCACCATGCGGGACGAGGACTGGACCCGCGTGGCGACGGCGATGAGCAAGGTGTCCGAGGCGCCGATGTTCATCGACGACAGCCCCAACATGTCGCTCATGGAGATCCGGGCGAAGTGCCGGCGGCTCAAGCAGCGGCACGACCTCAAGCTCGTCGTCGTCGACTACCTCCAGCTCATGAGCTCGGGCAAGCGGGTGGAGTCCCGCCAGCAGGAGGTCTCGGAGTTCTCCCGTGCGCTCAAGCTGCTGGCCAAGGAGCTCGAGGTGCCCGTCATCGCGGTCGCCCAGCTCAACCGTGGCCCCGAGCAGCGCACCGACAAGAAGCCGATGATGAGCGACCTGCGTGAGTCGGGCTCGCTGGAGCAGGACGCCGACATGGTCATCCTCCTGCACCGCGAGGACGCCTACGAGCGCGAGTCCCCCCGCGCCGGCGAGGCGGACCTCATCGTCGCCAAGCACCGAAACGGCCCCACCGACACGGTCGTGGTGGCCTTCCAGGGCCACTACGCGCGCTTCATCGACATGGCGCACTGACGAGGAGAGTCCGCGCCGGCGCCACCCTCGGCCAGTACTCTCGGCCGGTGCACTTCACGGAGTACGACACCCGTCTGGCGGCGTACGCGCTGCTGGTCGCGGACGGGTCGATGCTCCTCACCTGGTTCAACGGCGGCCCGGGAGCGCCGCCCTGCTGGACCCTCCCTGGCGGGGGCGTCGAGTTCGACGAGAGCCTCGAGGATGGCGTCGTCCGCGAGGTCTACGAGGAGACGGGCTACGTCGTCACCGCGGGCGCGATCCTCGCCACGCACCACCTGTGCGTGCCGGCGACCAGCGGGCGCCGACCGATGCGGTCCCAGCGGTTCGTGCTCGCCGCCACCATCACCGGCGGGGTCCTCGGCACGACCGAGCAGGGCGGCACGACGGACTTCGCGCGCTGGGTGCCGCTCGGCGAGGTGGGCGCGCTCCCCGCCCGCGCCGGCATCGTCGACGTCGCCCTCGGGCTCCTCGAGCGCTGATCGGGCACCGCGCACCGAACCCCCGCCCGGCTCACGGCCCGCAGGAGCCGCGCCCGCGTCAGGCCGTGCACGCCTCCGTGCGCGGGCGCCCGCGCCGCACGAGGCGGGCGGTCGCACCACCCGCCGTCAGCGCCAGTCCCCCCGCGGCGAGCGCGACCACCCCCGCGGCGGGGAGCGGCAGGGCCGCGACACCGGCGCGGTCGACGACCGCGCTGCCGGCCGCCGCACCGACCGCCACGCCGAGGTTGAGCACCACCGGGATGACGGTGCCCGCCGCGCCGCGCAGGGCCTCGCCCGCGGCGCGCATGATCCTCGTCTGGGTGAGTGGCGGGAGCGCGCCGAACGTGAGGCCCCACGCGAGGACGAGGAGGACGCCGGCCACCGGGTGCGTGCCGGCGAGCGGCACCGTGGCGAGCACGAGGGCGATCGCGGCGGCGGCGACCGGCAGTGCGACGGCCGTGCGCGCGTCACCGAGCCGGCCCACCACGACGAGGCCGACGGCCGACGCCAGGCCGAAGACCAGCAGCAGCGTCGTGATGCCGCCGGGCAGCACGTCCGCCGGCCCCGCCAGCAGGCGAGTGACGAACGTGTACGCGGCGAAGTGGCCGACGAGCACGAGCCCGACGAGGCCGGCCACCGCGAGGACCGGCGTGAGCGAGGGCCGGCCCCCCGCGCCGTCGGTGGCGGGCACCTCGGGGCGGCCGGGCAGCACGACGGTCCGCACGAGCACGGCGGCGGCCAGCGCGAGCACGGCCAGGCCGGCGAACGCGCCGCGCCACCCACCAGCGCCGGCCGCGAGGCTCGCGAGCGGCACCCCGAGCACGGTGCCGAGCGTCGCGCCGCCGAGCACGACCGCGATCGCGCGCCCGAGCCCCTCGCCCGGGACCAGCTGTGCCGTGTGCGCGTTGACGGTCGACCACAGGAGGCCGCACGCGGCAGCGCCGACGAGCCGGGCGGCGAGCACGACCGCGTAGTCCTCGCCCGCCGCGGTGAGCAGGGCGGAGGCCGCGAAGACCACGAGGGCGCCGGCGACCACGTCTCGGCGCCCCCACCGGCGGGTGAGCCGCACGAGCGGCACGCTCGCGACCACGACGGTGAGCGCCCATGCCGACACGAGCAGGCCGGTGCGTGCCGTGGTGACGCCGAGGTCGGCACTCATCCGCGGCAGCACCGCCGTGGGCAGCATCTCGCCCGTGACCAGCACGAATGTGGCGCCGGCCAGGACGAGGAGGCTCGGCCACGGGAGGCGGACGGAGGCGGTGGTGACGGGTGCTGGTGCCATGGGGCGACGCTAGACTTTGACATTAGTGTGAAGGTCAAGGGGTCTGCGGACCCGCCGCGCACCGGGGGGCAGACATGAGGATCGGGGAGCTGGCGCGGCGGACGGGCGTCTCGACGCGGCTGCTGCGCTACTACGAGGAGCAGGGGCTGCTCGCGCCTGGACGCTCGGCGAACACCTACCGCGCGTACGACGAGGACGACGTCGCGCGGGTCGAGCGCGTGGCGGGCCTGGTCCGGGCGGGCGTGCCCACGCGGCTCATCAAGGTGCTGCTCGACCTCGAGGAGACGCAGGCGTCCGGCCGTGCCGCGCCCTGCGCCCGCTCGGTCGCGGAGACGCTCGCCGCCGAGCTTGCGGGGCTGGACGAGCGCATCGCGTGCCTCACGCGCAGCCGGCGGACGCTGAGCGACTACCTCGCCCGCACGGAGCACGCCGCTCTCGTCGCCGACGCCGCGCGCACGGGCCGGGAGGGCGAGTCCGCCACGGTGTGAGGGCGGCCCTCAGCGCGGCGCCGCGACTGCCTCCACCACCATGAGCGGCTCGGACGCCGCGCCGGTGAAGGGCGTGCGCGCCCAGTCCCGCCACACGTGCGCCACCGCGAGGCCTGCGCGGTCCAGGTCGGCGCTCAGTTGTTCGAGGCTGCGGAACTGCAGGCGCTGCTCGACGTCGACGACCTCCCCGGTGTCGAGGAACTCGTTGTGGCAGGCCATCGTGATGATGCCCGCGGGGTCCGGCGGCGCCGTCGTCGTCCATTCCCGCAACCGACCCGCCGGGGTGTCGCGCTCGGCGGGGCCGTCGGTCCACCCGCGCCAGGCCTCGGCGCCCGGGTTGCGGGACTCGAAGGCGAGCCGCCCGCCCGGCCGCAGTCCGCGGGCGACGTCGGCCAGGGCGCGGGGCCACGCCTCCGCCAGGATGTGCATGGCGACGTTGCCGGTCATGAGGACCAGGTCGGCGGAGCGCGGCGCGATGCGCTCGGAGGTACCGAGCCGCCACTCGACCCCATCGCCGCCCGGCCGCGCGACCGCCTGGTCGAGCATGGCCTGGGCGGGGTCGATGCCCACCACGGTCCGGCCGGCCCGCGCGAGCGTGACCGTGAGGATCCCCGTCCCGCACCCGAGGTCGGTGACGGCCCGCGCGTCGTGCGCGTCGGCCAGCGCCCGGAAGAAGTCGTGGTCGGCGCCGTCGGGGTTGTCGAGGTCGTAGATCGCGGCGAGGCGCGGGTGGTCGTAGGTGAGGGTGGGGTCGGCGGTCATCCCTCGAGTATGGCCACGACGACGTCGGGCGGGCGCTAGCCTCCGAGCAGGCCCGCCGGGCGAGGCGGCGCCACCGCGACGCGCTGAGCGGAGCGAGGCCGGCCCCAGGTGAGGAGGCGCGCGATGACCGCCCATGACGATGCTCCGTCGACCGAGTTCCCCCAGGCGATCGGCCGGGTGGCGACGCGCCAGCTCTCCGCCCACGGCTACACGCGGTACGAGGATCTCGTGCGGGTGACGCGCAAGGACCTGCTCGCGATCCACGGCGTCGGACCGCGGGCGGTCGGGATCCTCGAGCTGGAGCTGGCGTCCCGGGGGATGTCCTACGCCTCCTGAGGCCGGGCCCGGCGCGCCGGCCCGGCCCGGCGCGCCGCCCGGTGCTAGTCCTCGTCGTCGGGCGTGGTCCAGGCGAGGAGGAACGTCGGCAGGGCGGCACCGGCGAGGAACGCGGCGAAGGCCAGCTCGGGGGCGCGGAGCAGGAACGTCGGCTCGTCCCGCTCGGCGAGGTTCACGGTGACCACGAGGTAGAGGTACAGCGCGAGCACGAGCCCGAGGACCGCCGCGTAGGCGACGTTGCGCACCCGGTCCCGGCGGACCTGGTCGTACTCGTCGATCGCCCCGTCGCGCCGCTCGGCGACGTCGCGCACGAGCACGCGCGAGACCTGCCACGCCACGCCGTAGCCCACCACCAGCGCCCACCACCACAGACCGGACTGGCCCTCGTCGCCCAGCACGGAGACGGCGGTGAGGGCCACCCAGAGGGCGCCGCCCAGAGCGACGACGCCCCGGCGCGTGCTCGCGGAGACGGAGGTCGCCCAAGGACGTCGGCCCGTGGGCGGGCTCGGCACACGGTCAGCGGGCACTGTCGTCGTCTCCTTGTGGTGTGGGTGCGGGGCGTGCGTGCCCCCGACCGGCGTAGGCCGCCGACAGCGGCGGGAACGGGGTGCGGCTGAAGACCGCCTCGACCGGCAGGTCGAAGACCTCGCACAGGTCCAGGGCCAGCGCGAGGCTCGGGGAGTGGTCGCCCCGCTCGATCGCCCCGATGGTCTGGGGGTTGACGCCGACCCGGGAGGCGAGCTCGGCCCGGGAGAGGGTCATGTCCGCCCGGAGCACCCGCAGCCGGTTGTACAGCGGCTTGGGATCACGGACGCGCGGCATGGGGCCAGTCTACCCACGAGGTGCTGCGATCTCGAACGATCCCTTGCGCGTATCGATCAGGACGTTGTATAAAAGCAACGTTGCCTGATGACGATCCGTCGATGCACCACAACCGAGGGAGACCCCGATGCTCACCCTGACCGCCGTGGAGAAGAGCTACGGCCGCCACCGCGTCCTCACCGGCCTGACGCTCACCGTGCGGGCCGGCGAGCTGTACGGCTTCGTCGGGCGCAACGGTGCCGGCAAGACGACGGCGATGCGCATCGCGCTGGGCGTCACGCGCGCCGACGCCGGCACCGTCACCTACGGCGGCGTGCCGATGGACGACGCCGTCCGCGCCCGGGTGGGGTACATGCCCGAGGAGCGGGGCCTGTACCCGAAGATGACCGTCCAGGGTCAGCTCACCTTCTTCGCCGAGCTCCACGGCCTCGACCGGCGCAGCGCCGTGGCCGCCAGCGACTACTGGATCACCCGGTTGGGCCTGGAGGACAAGGCCGGCGAGGCGCTGGAGACGCTGAGCCTGGGCAACCAGCAGCGGGTGCAGCTCGCCGCGGCCCTCGTGCACGACCCCGACGTCCTCGTCCTCGACGAGCCCTTCTCCGGCCTCGACCCCGTGGCCGTCGACGTCATGTCGACCGTGCTGCGGGAGGAGGCGGACCGCGGCGTGCCCGTCGTGTTCTCGAGCCACCAGCTCGACCTCGTCGAGCGGTTGTGCGACCGCATCGGCATCCTCGCCGACGGGCAGATCGTCGCCGAGGGATCCGTCGACGAGCTGGCCGCGTCCTCGGGCAGCCAGCTGCTCGTGCGGACCACGGCCACCCCCGACGTCTGGGTCGCCGACCTCCCGAGCGCCGGGGCGGCGGCCGGGTGGGCGGAGCGCCTGCCCGACCGCGACGGCGCCGTCCGGCTGCGGCTGCACGGCGACCTGGACCCGCAGGACGTGCTCCGCGCCGCCCTCGCCCACGGCGAGGTCCTCGACTTCCAGCACTGGCGCCCGAGCCTCACCGACCTGTACCGCGACGTCGTGCGCAGCGGCGGCGACCACCCGGGCCGTTCCGACGACGACCGTTCCGACGACGACCGTCCCGACGACGACCGTTCCGACCACCCGGGCCGTCCCGACGACCGCCTGGTCCTTTCCGAGGAGGAGCACTGACATGGCACCCACCACCCGGCCCAGCCGTCCGTCGCTGACCTACCGGGGCGGAGGGGAGCGGCCCAGGCCGCTGTCCGGTGTCGCCGCCCTCGGCCTCGTCTTCCGGCGCGAGCTCCTCGCCCGCCTCCAGTCCCGGGCCTTCCTCCTCTCCACCGGGTTCCTCGCCGCGCTGTCGTTCGCCGCGCCGTTCCTCGTCGGCCCCGACGGCGGTTCCACCGGGATGCCCGAGGGCCTGGCCGGCCTCCTCCTCACCCTCGGCGTCGGCGCCGCGATCGTCCTCGTCGTCGCCCTCTGGGGCGCGACCCTGGCCACCGGCGTCGTCGACGAGAAGGCGAGCCGTGTCGTCGAGATCCTTCTCGCGTGCATCCGCCCGTGGCCGCTGCTCATCGGGAAGGTCCTCGCGGTGTCACTGCTCGGCCTCACCCAGTTCGCCGTCATCGCCCTGGCCGCCGTCGGCGGGCTCGCCGCGAGCGGCAGCCCCGTGCCGAGCCTCGGCCTGCCCGTGGCTGTCCTGCCCGTCAGCCTCCTCTGCCTGGTCCTCGGCGTCGTGCTCTTCTCCGTGCTCATGGCGGGCCTCGCGGCCCGGGTGGAGCGCCAGGAGGACCTCAGCCCCGTCCTCCAGCCCGCCTACGGGCTCACCCTCGCGCCGTTCGCCGCCGTCGTCTTCCTCGCGTTCGACGCCCCCGACGGCCCGTGGCTGGACGTCGCGTCGATGGTGCCGTTCTTCACCGTCTTCGCCCTGCCGGTGCGGATGGCCCTCGAGACGGTGCCCCTGTGGCAGCAGGGGCTCTCCCTGGCGGTCACCGTCGCGACCATCGTGGGGATCAGCGCGCTCTCGGGGCGCATCTACGGCAACGCGATCCTGCGCTCCGGCGGGAAGGTCGGGCTGCGCGAGTCGCTGCGGGCGGCCTGAGCTCAGGCCCGGCTGACCCGCACGTACGGCAGCACCGCGTGGATGACCCAGCCCACGGTGACGGCGTAGACGAGCGTCATGATCCCGATCGTCCCCCCGCAGACCCACCCGACGGCGACGACGAACGCCTCGAGGGCGGTGCGCACCACGCGGACCGACCCGCCGAAGCGGTCGACGAGGCCGGTCATCAGCCCGTCGCGCGGGCCCGACCCCAGGCCGGCCCCGATGTAGATCGCGGTCCCCACCCCGTGGGCGAGAATCCCGAGCAGGGCGAGGACGACGGCGAGGCCGACGGACTCGGGGGCGGGCAGGACCCGCAGGAAGAGGTCCGCCCACAGGCCGGCGGTGATGGTGTTGACCACCGTCCCCACGCCCGGGCGCTCGCGCAGCGGGAGCCACAGCAGCAGGACGACGAGGCCGACGGCGATCATCCAGCCGCCGATGGAGAGCAGGCCCGTGGTGAGGGCGACGCCCTCGTGGAGGACGTCCCAGGGCATGTTGCCCAGGACGGCGTGGACGGCGAGGGCGGTCCCCACGCCCTGGACGGCGATCCCGCCGACGAGCTGCGTGTAGCGGCGCACCGGGCGGTCGGCGGGCAGCAGCCAGGCGCGCCACCCGCCGCCGAGGTCCGCCCGGCCGGCGACGCCGCCGGGCGCCGGGGCGCCCGCGGTGGGCGACGGGCCACGGCGGGGGAGCAGGGTCACGTGGTCCTCTCGACGGTGCGGCGGGCCGTGAGCGCCGCGCGCGCCGTCCAGGGTGCGCCCGGCGCCCGGAGCCGCGCAACCGGGGCCCAGCGGCTGGGCGCGCCGCCGCCGGCGCCGCTCCTGGGGGTCGCCGGTTACGGCCCGTCGAGGAGCCCGAGGTCGAGGGCGCGCAGCACGGCCCGGGTGCGGTCCCGCACCCCGAGCTTGCCGAACACGCTGGACAGGTGGTTCTTCACCGTGCCGGGCGCGAGGTAGAGCGAGGCGGCGATCTCGGTGTTGGAGTAGCCCGCGGCCGCCAGGCGCAGGACGTCGCGCTCGCGGGGGGTCAGCGGCTCGGGCCGCTCGATGCCCGCCACGCCCGCGGGCCGGGCGGCGACCGCCCGGAAGAGCCGGTCGGTGAGGCCGGGCTGGAGGAGGGTGCCCCCGTCGGCGAGGGTCCGGATGGCCCCGACGAGCTGGTCGAGGGTGACGTCCTTGAGGAGGTACCCCTTGGCGCCGGCGCGCAGCGCCCGCAGGACGAGCTCGTCGTCGTCGAACGTCGTGAGCACGAGGACGGGGACGGGCGAGCCCCGCTCGGCGAGCGCCTCGAGGGTGGCGATCCCGTCCCGCCGGGGCATGCGCAGGTCGAGGAGGAGGACGTCGACGTCACCCGTCGCGACCAGGGCGAGGGCGTCGTCGCCGTGCTCGCCCTCCCCGACGACGTCGATCTGCTCGCTCAGCGCGAGGAGGCTGCGGATGCCCTGGCGGACGAGCGTCTGGTCGTCGACCACCGCCACGCGCGTCGTCATGCCGGCACCCTGGCCGTCACGGTGAACCCGCGGCCCGGCGCGGACTCCAGGGTGAGCTCCCCGCCGAGCTCCTCGATCCGCTCGGACATCCCCGTGAGCCCGTTGCCGGGCTCGACGCGCCGGACGCCGACGCCGTCGTCGTGAGCCCGCAGGACGAGCCCGTCCTCGTCCGAGACGAGCTCGACCTCCAGGCGCGTCGCGGAGGCGTGGCGCATCGTGTTCGTCAGGGCCTCCTGGACGCACCGGAGGACGACGATCCGGCGGGCCTCGTCGACCGGTGCCCGTTCGTCGACGACCAGCGCGACGTCGAGCCCGGGGACCCCCTCGACCACCTCGCGCAGCGTCGGCTCGAGGCCCACGGGGGCGTCGCGCAGCTCCCCGACGGTGTCGCGGACGTCGCTGAGGAGGCCCTTGGCGACGTCCCGGGCGCGCCGGACGTGCTCGAGCGCCTCCCCGGTGGCGTGGTGGGAGGCGACCTCGAGCTCGAGGGCGAGGGCGGTGAGCTGGTGGCCGAGGACGTCGTGGAGGTCGCGGGCGATGCGCAGGCGCTCGGCGTTGCGGCTGGAGACGGCGAGGAGCGTCGTGGCCGCCCGGAGCTCCGCGTGGGCCGCCGCCACCGCCGCCCGCGCCGCGGACTCGCGGCGGATGCCGAGGACGACGACCGCCGCGAAGGCCTGGAAGGCGACGTAGGCGACGGTCAGGGGCACCGTGTCCGCCGTGCTCCAGCCCGCCCGGGCGCCGCCGACGGCGAGGGCGATCGTCTGCACCGCGATGAGCAGGACGAGCGTGGTCCGGGAGAGGTCGAACGCCGCCGAGGCCGCGGTCACGACGAAGAGGAGCGGCGTCCAGCCCAGACCCGGGGCGAGGAGCCACACGGCCACCCCGCAGGCGAGGAGCACCGCCATCGAGGCGCCGGGCGGCCACGGGCGGCGGATCCGGAGCAGGCCGGAGTCCACGAGGAAGACGGCGACGTAGAGGCCGTAGGCCGCCCACCAGAGGCCCACGGTCGTCGGGTCGCCGCCGACGCCCGTCTCCGACAGGACGACACCCACGCCGACGACCAGGGTGGCCACGAGGCCCGCCCCGGCGCTGAGCAACTCGTCCGTCTTGGCCGCCACCCCCCGATGCTACGAGGCCCGTCCCCGTGGCGGCCCTGCCATTGGTCATGCACCGAGCTCGTGCCCACCGGCACATCCGCCCGGCGGGGCGCGCTCGTAGCGTCGACGGTGACGGAAGGGAGGGCATCATGACGGTGCTCGAGATGCGCGACGTGCGCAAGGACTACCCCGGGGCGCGCGCCCTGGACGGCGTCGACCTCGACGTCGAGCGCGGCGAGATCGTCGCCGTCCTCGGCCCCAACGGCGCCGGGAAGACGACGGCGTTCGAGCTGGTGCTGGGGCTGGTGCGCCCGACGTCGGGCACGGTGCGGGTGCTCGGGGAGCGGCCCGGCGGCCGGGTCCGCACCCGGGTCGGTGCCATGCTCCAGTCCGCCGGCCTGCCGGAGCAGACCACCGTGCGGGAGGTCGTGCGGCTCGTCGGCCGGGCCTACCCGCAGGCGCTGGACACCGACGACGTCCTCGCCCGCACGGCGCTGACCAAGCGCGCCTCGCGGACGGTGACGTCCCTGTCCGGCGGGGAGCGCCAGCGGCTGCTCCTCGCGATGGCCCTCGTCGGGGCCCCGGAGCTGCTCGTCCTCGACGAGCCGACGGCGGCGATGGACGTCGCCTCCCGGCGCACCTTCTGGGACCAGGCGCGCGCGAGCGTGCACGACGGCGCCACGATCCTGTTCGCCACCCACGACCTCGCCGAGGCCTCCACGGTCGCCGACCGGGTCGTCGTCGTCGCCGACGGCCGGATCGTCGCCGACACGACGGCCGACGCGCTCACCCACCACGGGCGGGAGGACCTCGAGGAGGTCTTCCTCGCCCTCGTCGCGGAGAGCTCCTCCGCCGTCGACGAAGGAGACGACTCATGACCACCCGACCCGCCTCGCCCCCGCGGCCCGCCGCCGCGCCCCGCGCCCCGCACCGCAACGGGGGACCGGGCGGGCTCGCCGTCCTGGCCGCCGTCACCGAGCTGCGCACGTCCATGCGCACGCCGGAGTTCGCCGTCGGCGTCATCGCCGTGCCCGTGCTGCTCTACGCGATGTTCGGCCTGCCGAACGCCGCCAGCCCGCTGCCCGAGGGCACCCGGGTGGGCCTGGCGATGCTCGTGTCGATGTGCGCCTACGGCATCGTCTCGCTGGCGATCTTCACCTTCGGGGAGGACGTGGCCCGCGAGCGCGGCCGGGGCTGGACGCGCACGCTCGGGGCGACGCCGTACCCCACCTGGGTCTACCTCGCCGGCAAGACGGTCAACGCGCTCCTCCTCGCCGCCCTCATCGTCGTCGCCATGACCGTGCTCGCCGTGCTCGCCGGTGGCGTGGGGATGGCGGTCACGTCGTGGGCGGCGCTCGCGGCGACCCTGCTCGGCGGGGTCCTCGCGTTCAGCACGCTCGGGTTCGCCATCGCCTTCGTCGCCCGCCCCCGGGCGGCGGCCGTCGTCGCCAACCTCATCTTCCTGCCGCTGTCGTTCGCGTCGGGCTTCTTCATCCCGCTCGGGGACCTGCCGCAGATCATGCGGGACATCGCCCAGTACCTGCCCACTTACCACTTCGGCCAGCTCGCCTACCGGACCGTCATGCCGGAGGCGGACGTGGAGTTCTGGGTCGGGATGGCGTCCCAGCCGGTGTGGGTGCACCTGGCCTGGGTGATCGGGTCCGCCGTCGTCCTCGGGGCGCTCGCGCTCGTGGCCGGACGTCGCGAGGCAGTGACCCGACGGGGCTAGGGAGGGAGCCCGCGGGTCACGCGGCCGGGGTCACCGCGCGCGGCGGAACAGCACCGCCGCACCGGTGGCCCCGGCTGCGGCGAGCGCGGCGCACCACAGCACCGCCGCACCCGCGGTCGTCGTGGGCGTGCCGAGGAGCAGGCCGCGCACCGCCTCGACGACGAGCGTGATCGGCTGGTGCTCCGCGAAGCCCTGCAGGGCTCGCGGCATCGTCTCGGTCGGGACGAACGCGCTGGAGAGGTACGGCAGGAACAGCACGGCGAAGGTGAACCCGCTCGCCGCCTCCACGCTGCGCGCCACCAGCCCGAGGCACGCGGACACCCACGAGACCGCGAGGACGAACAGCGCGAGGATCCCGGCCGCCGCGAGCCACTGGAGGGGGCCGGCGGAGGGCCGGAAACCCAGGGCGAGGGCGACGGCCACGACGGCGACCATCGCCAACGCGTTGCGGGCCATGCTGGCGACGACGTGGCCGGTGAGCACCGCCGACGCCGCGACCGGCATGGTCCGGAGCCGGTCGACGATGCCCTCGGTCATGTCCCCGGCGACGGCGACCGCGGTCTGCGCGGCGCCGTAGCCCGCGCAGAGGAGGATCACGCCCGGCACGACGTAGTCGACGTACCTGCCGTCGGGCCGGAGCGCGCCCCCGAAGACCACGACGAAGAGCACCATGAGCAGCACCGGAAGCGCGACGGCGAGCAGGAGGGCGTCGACCTCGCGGGTGGACCGGCGGATGCCGCGCCCGGTGAGGAGGGCGGTGTGCCGGGCCACGTCGACGGCGGTCATCGGGGCGCCCCCGTCCGCTCGCCGGCCGTGAGCTCGAGGAAGACCTCGTCGAGGGTCGGGGTGCGCACCTGCCACCGGACCACGTCGAGGCGCCGGTCGAGGACGTCGCCGAGGACCCGCCGCACGTCCGTGACGCTGCCGTCGGTGGGCACCCGGACCGTCGAGGCGTCCTCGAGCACCAGCTCGACGAAGGCCTCGCCGACGGTGCCCTTGAGGTCCGCCGCGGTCCCCTCGGCGACGATCCGGCCGCCGTCGAGCACCGCGACGGCGTCTGCGAGCCGGTCCGCCTCCTCCAGGTACTGCGTGGTGAGCAGGACGCTCGTGCCGCGCGCGGCCGTGGCGCGCACGAGGTCCCACACCGTCTGCCGCGAGCGCGGGTCGAGGCCGGTGGTGGGCTCGTCGAGGAAGAGCACCTCCGGCTCCCCGAGGAGGCTGGCGGCGAGGTCGACGCGGCGTCGCATCCCGCCGGAGTACCGCTCGACGAGCCGGTCGGCCGCCTCGACCAGGTCGAGCTCCTCGAGCAGCGCGTCGGCCCGGCGGCGGGCATCGCGCCCGGTCAGCCCGCGCAGCCGGGCCATGAGGAGGAGGTTCTCCCGGCCGGTGAGCTTGCCGTCGACGGCGGCCTCCTGGCCGGTCACGCCGATCCGTTCGCGGACCCGGGCCGCCTCGCGGACGACGTCGGCCCCCGCCACCCGGGCGGACCCGGCCTGGGGGCGGAGCACGGTGGTGAGGACCCGGACCGCCGTCGTCTTCCCGGCCCCGTTGGGTCCGAGCAGCGCGAGCACGCCGCCCCTCGGCACGGTGAGGTCCACACCGTCGAGCACCCGGTGCGACCCGAAGCGGACCACGAGTCCGCGCGCCTCGACCCCGGCGTGACCGGGGCGGTTCCCGCTATATGTGTACGTCATACGCGGAAGTGTGTACCGCGCACACGGAGTTGTCTAGGGGATAAACCGTTACCCTGCGGTGAGGAGGCGAGATGAGCGATCAGGAGCAAGTTGGGGCCGCCGACCTTCCCCCGGGGATGGCGGTCCTGTGGCGGGCGAGCGAGACCGGGTCCCGCGGGCCCCGCCGCGCGCTGAGCCGCGCCAAGATCGCGGAGGCGGGCGTCGCCCTCGCCGACGCCGACGGCCTCGACGGCCTGTCGATGGCCCGGCTCGCGCGGCGTCTCGGTGTGACGACGATGGCCTTGTACCGCTACGTCGCCTCCAAGGACGAGCTGTACGCGCTCATGTACGACGCGGCCGTCGGGGCGCCGCCCGACGCCGCGACGTCCGGGTCGTGGCGCGCCGAGCTCGAGGCCTGGTGCACCGAGCAGGTGGGGGCCATTGCCCAGCACCCCTGGCTCATGGAGCTCGTCACGCTCTCCGCGATGGGTCCGAACCGGGTGGCCTGGATCGAGCGGGGCCTGCGCGCCCTCGAGCCCACCGGGCTCTCCCAGCAGCGCAGGGCCGCCGTCATCGGGATGCTGGCCCTGCACGTCCTCAGCGAGGGGCAGGTGGTGGCGTCGTTCGTGCGGCAGCAGCGCGGCGTCAGGGCCGACCACCCGGCGCTCGCCGACTTCTCCGCGCTCCTGGGAGCGGTGACGGACCCGGTCCAGTACCCGGCCATCACGGCAGCGCTGGCGGCGGGTGCCTTCTCCGACGACGGGTCGGCCGACGGCGCGGTGAGCCTCTCGCTCACGCTGCTGCTCGACGGTGTCGAGCGGCTCGTCGAGCGCGAGGGTGGCTGACGCCGGCGTTTCTGCGAAATCACGCGAGCGAGGGCGTGGATCTTGTGCGAGATGTAGTAGGTGTACTACGGTCGCTCGCATACCTACCTTGGGGAGGACGACGTGGTCGACGACGCAGGCCCGGTGATCCGGGTCGACAACCTGCGGATGCGGTACGGGCAGACGGACGTGCTCCAGGACGTCTCCTTCGAGGTGCAGCGGGGAGAGGTCGTCGCCCTGCTCGGCCCGAACGGTGCCGGCAAGACGACGACGATCGAGATCCTCGAGGGCTTCCGGGCACCGTCCGGCGGCCAGGTGAGCGTCCTCGGCGTGGACCCCCTCGCCGGGGGCGAGGACTGGCGGGCCCGGGTCGGCGTCGTGCTCCAGTCGTGGCGGGACCACGGCCGCTGGCGCGTCCACGAGCTGCTCGACCAGCTCGGGTCCTACTACGAGCCGTACGGCACGCCCGCTCGGCCCCGCCCGTACCCGACGGCGGAGCTCCTCGAGCGGGTCGGCCTGGCCGAGCGCGCCCGCCAGCCGATCAAGACGCTCTCCGGCGGGCAGCGCCGCCGGCTGGACGTGGCGGTGGGGATCGTCGGACGCCCGGAGCTGCTCTTCCTCGACGAGCCGACGGCCGGATTCGACCCCGTGGCCCGGCGGGACTTCCACGACCTGGTGCACCGGCTCGCGGACCTCGAGGACACCACCATCCTGCTCACCACGCACGACCTCGCGGAGGCCGAGAAGCTCGCCGACCGCATCCTCATCCTCGACGCCGGCCGCATCGTCGCCGACGGCACGGCCGAGCGGCTGGCCCGCGACGTCGCCGGGGCCACCGAGGTGCGCTGGACCCAGGGGGGCCAGCGCCAGCTCCACTCCACGGCCGACGGCACCGCGTTCGTCCGGGACCTGTTCGCCCAGTACGGCACCGACATCACCGACCTCGAGGTGCGCCGCACGACCCTCGAGGACACCTACCTCGTCATGGTGGCCCGGAGCGCGACGCCGCCCGACGCCGCCCCCGCACGACTGGAGGCCGCCCGATGACCATGCCCAGCACCGCGGTCCGCGCCGGGGTCCGGCGCGGCCTCATCGAGTTCCGCAAGAGCCTGCGGGCCCCCGAGGACCTCACCTACTTCCTCTTCGGCACGGCGGTCTTCGTCTTCTTCATGTACATCAACCGCGACAACGAGCTGCGGGGTACCGGTGGGCTGACTTCGGCCTCCTTCATGTTCCCCGGTGTCCTCGCATTCATCATCATCTTCGCGGGGGCCTTCGGGCTCGCGACGCAGGTGACCACCGAGCGGGAGGACGGCACCCTGCTGCGGATGAAGTCCCTGCCGCACGGCATGGCGGGCTACGTCGTCGGCCAGGCGACCCGCACGTCGGTCGAGGTCCTCTTCAACATCGTGATCCTCACCGTGCCGGCGATGATCCTGCTCGACTCGCTGTGGCTCAACGGTCCGGCGGGCGCCCTGCACGTGGCGGCGCTCGTCGTCCTCGGCCTCCTGGCCTGCATCCCGCTCGGGTTCGCCATCGGCTCGGTGTTCAAGAACCCGCGGGCCGTCAGCGGCTGGGGCCTGGTCGTCGTCAGCGGACTCGTCGCCGTCTCCGGCATCTTCTTCCCCGTGGTCGCGCTCCCGGAGTGGGCGCACGGCCTGATCCAGCTGACACCGCTGTACTGGCTGGGCCTCGGGATGCGGGAGGCGACGCTGCCCGACGGCGCGGTGGTGGCCGAGCTCGGCGAGAGCTGGCGGACGCTGGAGACCTTCGGTGCGCTCGGGGCGTGGGCGGTGGCCGGGCTGCTCCTGGCCCCCGTCCTGCTGCGCCGGATGGCGCGGCGGGAGTCGGGTTCGAGCGTCGCGCAGCGGCAGCAGGAGGCCTTGCAGCGTGTCTGACGGTTCACGCAGCTCGGTCGGCGCGGCGAGCGAGGGCACGGCGGGCGGGGCCGACGCCGTCTACAACCGCATCGCGATGCTCCGGGTGGAGCGCGGCATCACGCGCCGCGAGCTCGCCGAGGCGCTGGGCGTCCACTACCAGACCGTGGGGTACCTGGAGCGGGGCGAGTACGCCCCGAGCCTGCACCTCGCGCTGCGCATCGCCCGGTACTTCGAGGTCCCCGTGGAGTTCGTCTTCTCCACCGAGCCGTTCGAGCGGATCGGCCCCGGCGCGCGGTAGGCCGGTGCGTCAGCCCGGTGCGTCAGCGGTCCGCCCACCACCGGACGGTGGCGGCCAGCGCCTGGTCGAGCGGTGGCACCTGCGGGTGCCACGCCCGCTCCCACTCCAGCGAGACCCAGCCCGCGTACCCCATCGCCTCGAGGGCGTCGGCCATCGTCGCCAGCGGCAGGTCCCCGGATCCCGTGAGGGCCGGCACCGGAGCCGTCGCCGGCCCGGTGGCGTCCTTGATCTGGACGTAGTCCAGCCACGGCCCCAGCTCGGTGACCGTCGTCGCGACGTTCTCGCCGTGCCGCCACGGGTGCAGAAGGTCCCACACCACGCCGACGTCGTCTCCCGCCCCCGCGTCCGCCGCCGCCCGGACGACGCGGGCCACGTCCGCCCCGCGGGGGTGGCTGTCGTGGGTCTCCAGGAGCAGGCGCACGCCGGCGGCCCGCGCCGCCGGGGCCGCCCCCGCGAGGTGCTCCACCGCCCGGGCGTCCGCCTCGGCCACCGGCTGGTCCGCCCCACCGGGGAAGACCCGCAGCCCGTGAGCCCCGAGGTCGTGGGCGAGCTCGATGTGCCGGAGCAGCCGGTCCGCGACGTCGCCCCCGGGCTCGCACACCCGCACGTAGGAGGCCAGGGCCAGCAGGTCGAGGTCGCGGTCGGCGAGCTGCGCGCGCAGCGCGGAGCGCTCGCCGGCACCCAGCGCCACGGTCACCGGCTGGTCGTCACCGCACCGGAGCTCGACGGCGCCGCAGCCGTGGTGCGCCGCGAGGGCGAGGAAGTCCTCCACCGCCAGCTCCGGCGCACCCAGGCTGGACACCGCCAAGCGCGACCGGCTCACGACGCCGCGCCGCCCGCGACCACCACGCCCGCGACCACCACGTCCGCGACCCGCTCGCCCTCGCTGCCGGCGTGCGTGAGGTCGTTGGCGCACCGGACCACCTCGGTGAGGTCGACGCCGTCGACCGCCACCGGGGACCCCGCGCGCACCTCGACACTCAGCTGCTCACCGGCGCGCAGCGTCACCAGCGCGACGTCCGCGACGGCCCCGGGGGCCAGGCGGTCGGCGAGGACGGTGACGTCGCGGGCGAGGCTCCGCGCGCTCACGTGGATCCGCGCGCCGTCCGGGTGGGACTCGGCCCGCACCTCCAGGGGGGCCGGGTCGTACGCGAGGTCGACGTCCTCGGCGAAGAAGTGCCAGCCGCGGATCCCGTCGAGCTCGAGGGCGAGGACCTCCCCGGCGGCCTGGTCGGGCACCGTCGCGGCCGGCGGCAGGTCGAGGACCGCGGTGGACCGCGGCGCGACGTCCACCTCGATCTCGCCCTCCCACACCACGGTGCCGTCGAAGCGCTCGCGGCTCAGGCGCGCGCGCCCGGACCACGGGGCGTCGGTGCCGTTGACCACGGCGAGCGCCGAGCGCCCGTCACGCGGCTGGACGGTGAGCATCCGCTCGGCATAGGCCGCCCGCAGGGCGTACCACAGCGGCTTGAGGTGGCCGTCGTAGTCGATCGCGGCCCAGGACGTCACGGGCCAGCAGTCGTTGAGCTGCCAGACGATGGACCCGGTGTTGCGCGGCCAGTACGAGCGGAAGTGCTCGATGCCGAAGGCGACGGCGCGGGCCTGGTTGAGCTGCGTCGTCCAGTGCCAGTCCGCGAACGTCCGCGGCTCGGGGAAGTGACCCGCCCAGCCCCGGGCGAGCTTGTCCTGCCCCTCGCCGGCCTTCTGGTGCACGAGGACACCCGGCGACGTCGGGCTCATCACCTCGTCGTGGACGGCGCGGTGCAGGGTGGTCCACGACGGCGGGCCCTGGAACCCGAACTCCGCGCAGAACCGCGGCACGTAGGCGCCGTACCCCGTGTAGTCCTTCTCGTTCCACACGTCCCAGATGTGCATGGTGCCGTGGTCGGGGTCGTTGGGGTGGATCTCGTCGAGCGCCGCGCCTGGGCTGTACGGGCTGCCGGCGATGTAGGCGGTCGCGGGGGAGAGCTCGGCGACGGCCTCGGGGAAGATCTCGGTGTAGTACCGCTCGCCCCAGGTGCGTCCGTGGAGCTTGTCCTCCCAGTAGTCGACGCGGCTCCACAGGTTCTCGTTCCCGCCGCACCACACGACGAGGCTGGGGTGGGGCGCGAGCCGGGCGACGTTCTCCCGCGCCTCGGCGGTGAACTCCCCGAGCAGCGGCTCCTCCTCGGGGTACGCCGCGCACGCGAGGAGGAAGTCCTGCCACGCGAGCATCCCCAGCTCGTCGCAGAGCGCGTAGAACTCGTCGGACTCGTAGACCCCGCCGCCCCACACGCGCAGGAGGTTGATGTTGGCGGCCTGCGCCTGCTCGATGCGCGTGCGGTAGCGGGCCGTGTCCATCCGGGTGAGGAAGTGGTCGTCGGGGATCCAGTTGGCGCCCTTGACCTCGACGGGGCGGCCGTTGACGGTGAGCACGAACGACGTGCCGTGCTCGTCCGGCTCGGTGACGACGGCGACGTGCCGGAAGCCGATCCGGTGCCGCGCGGTGTCGAGCAGCTCCTCGGCGCGGAGGTCGACCTCGAGGTCGACCAGGGGCTGGTCGCCGTACCCCGCGGGCCACCACACGGGCGCCGCCGGGACCCGCACCTCGACGACGGCGTGGTCCTCGCCGGGGGCGAGGCGCGCCTGCGCGCTCTGGCCCGTCCCGAGCCGCACCTCGACCGTGAGGGGCACGCCGGACCCGCTCGCCGCCCGCTCCACGTCGACGTGGACGCGGACGATGCCCTCGCCGTCCTCGGCGAGGTCGACGACGGGCCGGGCGGCGGCCAGGCGGGCCGTGCTCCAGCGCTCGAGCCGGACCGGCCGCCACATCCCGGCGGTCTGCAGGTCCGGTCCCCAGTCCCAGCCGAAGCTGCACGCCATCTTCCGGACCATGGTGAACGGGTGGGCGAAGGCGTGCGGCCGTTCACCGAGCCGGCGCTCCTCCTCGGCGGCGTACGCCAGCGCGGGGCTGAACGTCACGGCCAGCTCGTGGCGGCCGGCGAGCCGGTCGGTGACGTCGAACCGGTAGGTGCGGTGCATGTTGGCGGTTCGGCCGAGCTCGGCGCCGTCCAGGGTGATGGTGGCGAGAGTGTCCAGGCCCTCGAAGACCAGGTCGGCCCGCTCCGCCGGCGACGACGGCGCGTCCAGCTCCCGCTGGTAGCGCCACGTGGTGTCGTGGGTCCATGCCAGCGCCGCCTCGTTCTCGTCGAGGTAGGGGTCGGGGATCAGCCCGGCGGCGAGCAGGTCGGTGTGCGCGCTGCCGGGGACGGTGGCGGGCACGGCACGGGAGGCCAGGTCGGCGGGGACGGGGCCGGCGGTCGGTCGGACGGTCCAGCCGTCGTGCAGGGTCGTGCTGGTCCTCATCGTGCGTCACTCCTCGTGGTGGCGTCGTACTCGGTCGGTGGGGTGGCGGTGCGGAGCTCGGCCAGCTGCGTGGGCGCCGTGAGGGTGACCTCGACGGCGCAGGCCCCGGTGACGTCACCGGGGAGGGGCCAGGCGACCTCCTCCCAGGCGTAGGTGCCGGTGGCGGCGACCGCGCGCGAGCCGAGCGTCCAGCGCCGGTCGCCCTGCCGCAGCGCCAGCGTGAGCCGGCCCGCCGCGCCGGGGCTGGACACGAGCGCCGTGAGCGCGCCGGCGCCGGTGAGCTCCACGCCCTCGTACGTCAGGTGCGCGGTGGTCCGCTCCGGCGTCACGGCCTGCCCCGCCGTCCGGGTGCGCTCGACGATGCGCACGCCGCGGGCGGCGTCGAAGGTCGTCGCGTCGACCGGGGCGCCCGGGCGGCGCCCGGTGAGCCCGTCGTCGCCGGCCACCACGAGGTGCTCGCGCAGCCGCAGGTCCCCGCTGGAGGGGCCGACGCCGAGGACGTACGTGCCCGGGTGCGTCACCGGCGCGCCGGCACCGGCGTGCCAGGACGCCAGCTCCGCGACGTCGAGGACGAGGTCGGCGTGCCCCCGCTGCCCGGGCGCCAGGGCCACCCGGGTGTGGGCGTGCAGCCGCAGCCGCGGGCCGTAGCCCTTGTCGGCCGGGGCCTGCACGTACAGCTGGACGAGCTCGTCGACCGGGCGCTCGCCGGTGTTCTCCAGCTCCACCCGCACGGGCAGGGCCCCGGTCGTCCCGGGCCAGGCGCCTACCTCGAGGCGGTGGTAGGCGACGGTGGTGTAGCTGAGGCCGTGGCCGAACGGGTACTGGGGCACGGCGTCGCCGTACCAGTACGTCGCGCCCACCGCCTCGACGTCGGCGACGTCGAGGGGCGGCAGGTCGGCGTCGTCGGCGTACCAGGTCTGGGTGAGGTGGCCGTAGGGCTCCTCGTCCCCGGCCAGGACGTCGAGCAGGCCGTGGCCGAGCTCCTGCCCGCCGTGGCTGGACCACACCACGGCGGGCAGGTCGGCGAGGTCGCCCAGGGCGTAGGGGAAGCTGGAGACGAGGGTGAGCACGCACCGCGGGTTGGCGGCCCGCGCGACGCGGGCGAGCTCGCCCATGGCCGGCGGGAGGGCGAGGGTGGTGCGGTCGGCGGTCTCGTGGGCACCGGTGAGGGGCTGGTTGCCCAGCGCGACGACGACGACGTCGGCGCCCGCCGCGGCGGCCCGCACCTGCTCGGCGCCGGAGCGCACCGTCGTCATGACGAAGCGGTCGGCGTCGTCGAGCGTCTCGCCGGCCGCGGCGAGCGTGCCCGACGTGCCGCGGCGCCGCAGCCACATCTTGCGCCCGCGGGAGAAGATCGACCACGTGCCGTCCGGGTGGCGGTGGAGCAGGAAGCTCTGGTCCCAGTAGTTGCTGACGCGCGGCGCGTCGGTGCGCACGATCCGGTCCTCGGGGCACGTCCACACCTCCCGCGACCCGGCGTTGCGCAGGGTGACGATGCCCTGGCCCCAGTCCTGGACCGCGATCGCGCACTCCTCGAACGGGCCGGGGCCCTCGACCATCCGGTTCCCCACCGGTCGGACGTGGTGCGCGGCGTCGACGGCGCGCAGGACGACGTGGTCGGCACCGTCGGCCACCGTGACGGCCTCGGCGCCGTAGCGCTCGCGGACGGCGTCGGCGAGGGAGACGGTCTCCCGGGCCTCGCCGGAGTACCAGTCGAGGAACACCTCCTCGGCGAGCGGCCCGACCACCGCGACCCGCGTCGGGGTCCGTAGCGGAAGGATCCCGTCGTTGCCCAGCACGACGACGCTGCGCGCGACGGCCAGGCGGGCCAGCCGTCCGTGGGCGACGAGGTCAGCGGGGGTGCGCCGCCCGGGCCCGAAGGGGTCCGCGGCGGTGTCGAGCTCGCCCGTACGGGCGCGGACGGTGAGGACGCGCTCCACCGCCCGGTCGACGAGGTCCTCGCTCACGAGGCCCGACGTCACCGCGTCCCGGAGCCAGCCGACCACCGTGGCGCTGTCGCGGTCCTGGTCGGTGAAGGAGTCGATGCCGGCCTCGAGCATCGCGGCGTAGGCGGTGGCGGGGTCGGGGTAGAACGCCTGGTTGCCGAAGACGTTGGCCGGCGCGAAGGCGTCGCTGAAGAAGCACAGGGGCCACGGCGACCAGGACCGGGCGAGGTCGAGCAGGTCGGTGTCGAGGTGGGTCGGGCGGCCGTTGATGAGGTTGTAGGAGGGCATGATGCCCCCGATGACGCCCGCCTCGATCGGCCCGCGGTAGGCCCGCAGCTCGTAGTCGTGCAGCGTGCGGGGCGGCACGCTCGCGCTGTAGCTCGACCGGTCGGTCTCCATGTTGTAGGCGAGGTAGTGCTTGAGCGTCGGCACGGTGCGCCAGAAGGTGGCGTCGCGCCCGCGCAGCCCACGGGCGTAGGCGGTCGCCAGCTCCCCGGTGAGCACCGGGTCCTCGGAGAAGCCCTCCTCGTTGCGGCCCCACAGCGGGTGGCGCAGGGGGTTGACCACCGGTGCCCACACGTTGAGGCTGACCCACGGGTCGGCGTCGTGCTTGTCCCGCACCTCGTTGCCGACCGCCTCGCCGATGCGCTCGAGCAGGTCGGCGTCCCACGTCGCGGCCAGGCCGACGGGCTGGGGGAAGACGGTCCCCTCGCCCTCCCAGGCCACGCCGTGCGCCGCCTCGGTACCGGTGCGGAACGGGGCCAGGCCCACCCGGTCGACGGCCGGGCTGAACTGGTGCAGCAGGGAGAGCTTCTCCTCGAGGGTGAGCTCGGCGCACAGCCGTCGGGCGCGGTCCTGGTGGACCGCGTCGGTGGGGTCGGGGAGGAGCCGGTCGGTCATCGATGTCCTTAGCAGCAGGTGGTCGAGCAGCAGGGCGGTCGAGCAGCAGGGCGGTCGGCGAGGTCAGGGCCGCAGCCACACGGCGGTGCCCGGGGGGACGACCCGGTCGCCGGGAGCGGTGGCGGCGCTGGCGAGGGCGACGTCGGCGCCGTCGGGCAGGACGAGGTCGCCCTCGCCCAGGTTGACGACGCACGCGGCGCCCGAGCCGCGGCGGAAGGCGAGGACGTCCTCGCCGAGGTCCATCCACACGACCGTGGGGTCGCCCGCGTCGAAGAGCCGGCGACGGAGGGCGAGCGCGCGGCGGTAGAGCTGGAGGGTGGAGTCGGCGCGGCGCTCCTGGGCGTCGACGGCGAGGTCGGCCCAGTGCGCCGGCTGCGGCAGCCACGGCGCGGCCGCCGGCGAGGTGACGGCGAAACCCAGGCCGGGGGCGTCCGCGCGCCACGGCAGGGGCACGCGGCACCCGTCGCGTCCGGGGTTGCTTCCCCCGGAGCGGGCGTACATGGGGTCCTGGAGGAGGTCGCGGGGGAGGTCCTCCACCTCGTCCAGGCCCAGCTCCTCGCCCTGGTAGATGTAGCAGGAGCCCGGCAGCGCCAGGGTGAGCAGGGCCATGGCCCGGGCGCGCCGGCGCCCCAGCTCGACGTCCGTGGGGATACCCCACGCCTTGCGGGCGTAGGAGAAGCTGCTGTCCTCGCGCCCGTACCGGGTCGCCGGCCGGGTGACGTCGTGGTTGCCGAGGACCCAGGCGGGCGGGGCCCCCAGGCGCTCGTGGGTGCGCAGCGTCTCCACGACCGCCGCGCGGAGGGCGGCCTGCTCCCAGGGGGCTGCCATGACGTCGAAGCCGAAGACGGTGTGGAGCTCCTCGGGCCCGACGTACCGGGCCAGCCGCTCCCGGTCGGCGAGCCACACCTCCCCGACGAGGACCCGGTCGTCGTCGTAGGAGTCGGTGACCTGCCGCCACCGGCGGTAGACCTCGTGGACGTCGTCGCGGTCCTCGAACGGGTGGTTGCCGCCGGTGACGGTGGCCGGCACCTCGGGCAGGTCCGGGTCCTTCATGAGGACCGCGGCGGAGTCGATGCGGATGCCCGCCGCGCCGCGGTCGAACCAGAACCGCAGGATGTCCTCGTACTCGGCGCGGACCTCGGGGTGGTTCCAGTTGAGGTCGGGCTGCCCGGGGGCGAAGAGGTGGAGGTACCACTCGTCGCCGTCGGGCTCCCGGGACCAGGTCGCGCCGCCGAACGGCGAGGTCCACCCCGTGGGGGGCGAGTCGCCGTCGGGCCCCGCCCCCGGGCGGAACCAGAACCGGTCACGCTCGGGGGAGCCGGGGGCGGCGGCCGTCGCGGCGGTGAACCAGGGGTGGTCGGCCGCGACGTGGTTGGGGACGACGTCGATGATGGTGCGGATCCCCAGGGCGCGGGCCTCGGCGATGAGCGCCTCGGCCTGCTCCAGGGTCCCCAGCACTGGGTCGATGTCGCGGTGGTCGGTGACGTCGTAGCCGCCGTCCTCCTGCGGGGAGACGTACCACGGCGTGAACCACAGGGCGTCGACGCCGAGGTCCCGCAGGTACGGCAGGCGGGCACGGACGCCGGCGAGGTCGCCGGTGCCGTCGCCGTCGCCGTCCGCGAAGCTCTTGGGATAGACCTGGTAGACGACGGCGTCGTGCCACCAGGGCGCAGCGGGGCTCACGGGGAGGTGCTCCTCGTCGGGGTTCAGCGGCACGTCAGCCCTTGATCGCGCCGAAGATGACGCCCTTGGTGAAGTGGCGCTGGATGAAGGGGTAGACGATGAGGATCGGGACGATGGCGAGCACCATGATCGCCATCTTGATCGGCAGCCCGGTGACGGCGCCGCCGGTGACGTCGATCGGGGTCGTCGAGCCGGGGAGCTGCGTGCCCTGCAGGACGTAGGAGCGCAGGACGAGCTGCAGCGGCCACAGCGCGTTGTCGTTGATGTAGAGCATGGCGTTGAAGAACGCGTTCCAGTAGCCGACGCCGTAGAACAGCGCGATGACGGCGAGGACCGCCTTGGACATCGGCAGCACGATGCTCGTGAGGATGCGCCAGTCCCCGGCGCCGTCCATCCGGGCCGCGTCGATGATCGCCTGGTCGATCCCCATGAAGAAGTTGCGCAGGATGAGGAGGTTGAAGGCCGAGACCGCCCCGGGGAGGATCAGCGCCCACAGGCTGTTGATGAGCCCGAGGTTGGAGATGAGCAGGTACGTGGGGATGATCCCCGCGCCGAAGAACATCGTGAAGAGGAAGACGAACAGGATCGGGCGGTGCGCCACCGAGTTCGGGCGGGACAGGCCGTAGGCCGCCAGAGTCGACACGGCCAGCGAGAGCAGGGTGCCCACGACGGTGACGAAGACGCTCACGCCGAGGGCGCGGCTCACCACGCCCCCGGAGAAGATCTGCTCGTACGCCGACCAGGTGAACTCGTCGGGGACGGTGACGAGCCCGCCCGCCCGGGTGACCGAGTCCTGGGTCGAGAGGCTGGTGAGGATGACCGTGTAGAGCGGGTAGAGCACCACGAGGACGATGCCCAGGAGGGCGAGCGCCTTGAGGCCGAAGCCGAGGGGGGTCGGGGACTCCTCCCAGGCCGGTCGGTGACGGGAGCGGCGGGCGAACCGCCGGCCGGCGCGGCGCGGCTTCTGGAAGGACCCCTCGGCGTCGGGGCCGGGGTCGATGACGACGGGCGCCAGGGCCCCTTGCGTGTTTCCGGTTCCGGTGCTCATGCGCGTCGGTACACCCCCGCTTCTCCAAAGACGTGTGCCAGCTTGTTGGCCCCCAGGACGAGGGCGAGTGAGACGAGGCCCTTGACCAGGCCGGCCGCGGCCGCGAACGACCAGTCACCGGCGACGACGCCCTGGTAGTAGACGAACGTGTCGATGACCTCGGAGACCCCGGCGCCCACGGCGCCGCGCTGGAGGATGAGCTGCTCGAACCCGACCGTGAGCGCGTCGCCCAGGCGCAGGATGAGCAGCAGGATGATGACGGGCCGCAGCGCCGGCAGCGTGATGTGCCAGATCCGCCGCCACCGGTTGGCGCCGTCGACCACCGACGCCTCGTACAGGGCGGGGTCGACCGTGCTCAGGGCCGCCAGGAAGATGATCATTCCCCACCCGGCGTCCTTCCAGATCGCCTGCGAGGTGACGAGGACGAGGAAGGAGTTGGGGTCCGTCATGAGGTCGAAGGGCGCGAAGCCGTTCTCGGTGAGGATCCGGTTGACCAGCCCCGCACCGCCGAAGATCTGCTGGAAGATCGTGACGATGAGGACCCACGAGAAGAAGTGGGGAAGGTAGACGATCGACTGGATCGTCGTCCGGATCGCCGGCGAGAAGACGCTGTTGAGGAGCAGCGCCAGCATGATCGGGATCGGGAAGTAGAAGATCAGCTGGAACGTGGTGATGAGCAGCGTGTTCTTCACCGCGTTGAGGAACGCGGCGTCCGTGAAGATCCGGGCGAAGTTGTGCCAGCCCACCCACGGGCTCTCGCCGATCCCGAGGTACGGGGAGTATTCCTGCCAGGCGACGACGTTGCCCGCCATGGGGACGTACATGAAGAGCAGGACGAGGATGAGGGCCGGCGCCACCATGATGAGCAGCGTCCGGTCGCGCCGGAGCCGCTGGCGCAGCGAGAGCCGCTGCTCCGGCACCCCGTCGGCCCGGCCCCGGCGCCGCCGGCGGCGCGCGCCGGCCCGCGGCGCCTCGACCGTGGAGGTCGAGGCGCCGTCGGGCCGTGTGGGCTCGGAGGTCACTGGTTGTCCAGGATGTCCTGGTAGAAGGCGCGCAGCTCGTCACCGCCGGACGTCCGCCAGTTCTCCAGCGCCGTGTCGAGGGCGCTGATGTCCTGGCGGCCCCGCGCGATGTCCTTCTCCAGGTCGGAGAAGGGCTGGCCGAGGGTGGCGAACTGCGCCGGCTCGACGATCTGCTGGGCGTAGAACGGGGTCTCGACGAGGTTCTCGGCCTCGCCGGCCATCCACGTCGTGTAGTTCTCCACGTAGGTGGGGTCGTCGAGCCGCGTGTTGGCGACCGGGGGCGCCACCGCGTGCGTGGTCACCTTGGCGATCTCGGTGCCGGACTGCTCGGTGGGCTGCGGCGCACCGTTCTCGTCGACGGTGTAGTGGACGCCCTCGACGCCGTTCTGGACGAGGTTGTACTCCGTCGTGCCGAACGGCGCGGCGAAGAAGTTGGCGATGCGCAGGAGCTCCTCGATCCGCTCCGGGTCGTCCGACTTCTTGAAGAAGCTGAAGAAGTTCGCCGGGTTACCGGGGTAGCGGACCGGCTCGCCGTCGTCGGCGTGGAGGTTCGACAGGGGCAGCATGCGCACCTCGTCGTCACCGAACGCGGTGGAGATCCGCCCGGCCATCTCGGCCCAGCCGCCGACGCCGTCGTAGTGCAGGACGACGTTGCCGGACTCGAAGCGCTGCTTGGCGTCGGCGGAGTTGTCCGCGACGGCGTCGGGGTGGACGAGGCCCTCGGAGTAGAGCTGGGTGACGAACTCCAGCGCCGCCCGGTACTCCTCGGTCTCGTACCGGTGGATGAGCTCGCCGTCCTCACCGATCTGCCACTTCGGCGGCACACCGAACATGAGGGTGGCGGCGACCCACGGGTCGTTGAAGGCCCAGCGCTGCTCGGCCGGGTCGGTGACCGCCCGGGCGACCTCGAGGAGCTCGGAGGCGGTCTCCGGGGGCTCGAGGCCGAGCTCGGCGAGGATGTCGGCGCGGTAGAAGAGGGCGTCGGTCACCAGCTCGCCGGGGACCGGGACGCCGTAGGTGCGACCGTTGAACACGCCGAACTGCCACGCCTCGGTGGGCAGGTTCGCGAGGTTCGGGTACGCCTCGATGGCGTCGCCGGCGATGTACTCGGTGAGGTCCTGGAAGACGCCCTCGACCGCCTGGTCGAAGCGCGGCGGGGGGTTCCAGCCGAAGACCGAGACCCAGTCCGGCACGTCGTCGGGGGAGGCGAGGATCGTCGCGAGGCGCTCGTTGTAGTCGTTGCCCGCGACCATCTGGTACTCGAGCGTGGAGCCGAGGCGCTCGTTGATCGCCTCGAAGTACTCGTTGCCCTCGACGGGCGGGATGGCCTGCCAGATGGGCGTGAGCAGGGTGAAGGTCTCACCGGTGCCGGGCGTCTCGGTGACGCTGTCGACGAGCTCGGCGGGGACCTGCGTGTACCCGGCGGTCGAGCCGTTGACGCTCGGGAAGTCGGGCTCGACGTAGTCGACCGGGACGTAGTTGGGCATCTCGGCCTCTTCGGGGGCCTCGGCGCCGCCGTCGGAGCTGCTGCCTCCGCCGCCGGAGCAGGCGGCCAGGACGAGCGTGGCGGCCGTGAGCGCTGCTGCGCTCCCGGCGAGCCGACGCCGCGTGGTGGTGCGGGTGATGGTCATCAGATGGATCTCACTTCCTCGTGATGGACTACCGGTCGGCGTGGGTCCGCCGGTCGGTGAGGGCTGCCGGCGGCCGGAGCCGCCGTGGTTCGGTGGGCGCGGGGCGGTCGCTAGCCGGGGGACATCGCCGCGCCCTGACGGGTGAGGTCCTCGGCCGCCGGTGTCACCCCGGTGAGGGGGACGGTGCTGCAGGCGCCGTCCGGCCACCGGACTCCGACCCGGTCCGCGGCGGCCGGCAGGGTGACCTCGGGGAGCCGGGCGTCGCCGTCGGCCGGTGCGCGCTCGAGCCCGAGGATCGCCGCGTACCACCGGTCGAGGACCGCGGGCGCGCTCACCCAGGGCGTGAGGGTGGTGCCGCCCAGCGGCGAGACGTCGCGCTCGCGGCGCACCCCGGCGGTCTCGAACCCGGCGGCCCCGACGGCGACCGAGCGCAGGCCCGCGACACCGGCCGCGGCGAGCACGTCGTCCGGCCGGCAGCGGTCCTGGCCGGGGCCGTCCCCGGAGACGGCCCAGCCGCCCACGCGGAGCGTAAGACCGTCCGCCGGCGCCGGGCCGTCGGGCAGCGCCTCGACCCGGACGAGGCGGACCTCCCAGGGGCCGCGCAGCACGGAGACGGTGCGCAGGAGCGCGACGTCGGTGGCCTCCCCCGCGGGCCCGGGGCCGTAGTCGAGGTGGCCCGGGGCCTCGGTGAACCAGTGGGCGCGGGCCACGGACCCCCCGACGGCCGCCGTCGCGCCGTCGGCGTGGAGGTCGACGCCGCCCGGGGTGAACCCGGTGCGGTGCGTGGCGCGGCCGGCCGCGTCGATCAACGCCACGGACTGCTCGATCGGGTCGGTGCGCGCGTCGGCGGTCAGCCGCGGCGAGGTGGCGGTGGAGTAGCCGAGCTGCGCGTAGGCGGGGGCGTCCCCGCCCTGGTCGCCGGGGCTGGCGTAGTCCGTGCCGTGGTTGACCACCCGGACGATGCCGTCGGCCCGCGTGGCACTCACCAGCCAGCCGGGGGCGCTCGCGGTGAAGAGCTGGTCGGCCCGCTCGTGGGGCAGCGGCTCCTCGGTGCTCGTCCACACCGGGTCGGTGGCCGGCAGGGCGAGGCCGAGCATGCCCTTGGCCGCCCAGTACGGCGACGACGGGCCGGAGTAGTGCTGGGCCATCGCCGGCCACGGGCCGTGCCAGCCGAGGGTGAGCAGCGCGGTGCCGTCCCGGTCGACGTGGGGGGCGAAGTGCGCGAGGACGCCGGACGCGGCCCGTCGCAGCAGGCCGGGGCTCAGCGAGGGGACACGGCTCATGGCGCCCGCCCAGAACGGGGCGGCGGTGGCGAAGCGGTAGACGAGGCTGCGGCCCTGGAGGAGGGGCGCCCCGTCGGCCCCGACGAGGCGGACGGCGTCGAGGAGGTAGCGGTCCAGGCGCTCGCGGTCCCGCTCGACCCGGCCGGCGGCGAGGTCCTGCGCCCCCCACATGCGGGCCCACAGCGCGGGGTACAGGTGCAGCGCCCACCCGGCGTAGTGGTCGTAGGCGCGCAGGGGGCCGTCGGAGATCCAGCCGTCCGCGCGCACGAACGAGTCGAGCAGCGCGAGGTCGGTCTCGATGTCCTCGCGCGACCACGGGCCGCCCACCGATCGCAGGAACGTCTGGACGACGATGCGGAACCAGCGCCAGTTGTTGTGGGGGTAGCCGTCGTCGCCCACGACGACGGCGAGGTAGTCGACCACCTGCTGCTGGACGGCCGGGTCGAGGCGGTCCCAGATCCACGGGCGGGTCATGTCGAGGATGAGCGCGATGGAGGCCGCCTCGACCTTGGCCTGGCCGGACTCGGCGGGTCGGACCCACCGGCCCGGGTTCCCGGGGTCGGTCCCGGCGGCGAGCCCGTCGGCGTACCACTGGGCGAGGCCGAGCCGGTCCTCGCCCCCGTCGCCGGCGAGGCGGAACCCCGCCAGGAGGAAGGTGCGGGCGAACCCCTCGAGCCCGGCGACGTCGGGACCGAAGGCCGCCGGGGCGCCGGGGGGGACGATGCGTGCGTGGTCGGGTGAGGCGTGCTCGCGGACGGCGAGGAGCATGCGGTCGGCGAGGTCGGCCCAGCGCGCCCGGTCCCACCCGGTGAGCGGTGCGAGGTCGGGGCGCGTCATGCGCTGACCCCCAGGGTGCGGCGGGCGACCGGGTCGAGCGGGGGCAGCCCGTCAACGTACCGTTCGAGCTCGCCGAGCGCCGACTCGACCATCCGCTGCGTCTCCGAGCCCAGCGATCCCGCGATGTGCGGCGTGATCATGACGTTGGGCAGGTCGTAGAGGACGGACGAGGCCGGGAGCGGCTCTGGGTCGGTGACGTCGAGCATGGCGTTGATCCGGCCGGTCGCGCACTCCCGCTCCAGGGCAGGGGTGTCGACGAGCTGGCCACGCGCCGTGTTGATGAGCGTGGCGCCGGCGGGCAGGAGGGCGAGCTCGGCGGCCCCGATCATCCGTCGCGACTCCGCGAGCGCAGGGGCGTGCAGCGAGACGATGTCGGCGGCCGCGAGCAGCTCGGCGAGCGCCACGGGCGTCCCGCCCGCGGCGCGGATCTCGTCGGCGGGGACGACGGGGTCGTAGACGAGGACGTCGGCCACCTCGAGCGCGGCCAGCCGGTCCACGACCTGGCGGCCAACGCGCGAGAACCCCACGATCCCGACGACCCGGCCGCGGTTGGTGAGGGAGCCGCGGGCGTCGACGTAGCCCCAGGAGTCGCGGTGGGACCGGGCGTCGGCCGCGAGGAACGGGGCCTTCTTGCCGGCGAAGATGATCGCGGCGAGCGTGAACTCGGCGACGGCGACGGCGTTCGCGGTCGCCGCGGTGGTGACGAGGATGTCCCGGCGCCACAGCTCCTCCGACACGAGGTGGCGGACGCTGCCCGCGCTGTGGAACACGGCCCGCAGGCGGGGCGCGTCCGCGAGCCGCTCCTCGGTGAGGCCCGGGGCGCCCCATGACGTGATGAGGACCTCCACCTCGCGCAGCCGGCGGCGCGCGGCGGCGCTGTCGAGCTCGTCGACGTAGGCGAGCTCCCCGGTCGCGGCGAGGTCGTCGAGGCGGGCGAGCTCGGTGGGCCCGAACTGCATGCCGAAGGCCCTGGCGTCCATGACGAGCATGGCTTCCGGCCTCGGTCGGGTGCGCATCCACGGCCTCTCTTCTGGGAGGCGGCGATGCCCCGGCAGACTGACTCCATGAGCCAAGCAGGTTAGAGTTGATCGTGTCAAACGCTGGGCGGATCACTTCTGATCGGATGAGCGATCAACGGAGCAGTGTGATCGCCGTCGCCGGCCGTACCCGGGCCCCAGGTTCACCGACCTGCCGGACGCGTCGCCTGGCAGGATGCTCGGCATCAGGAATTTCTCCGTCGAAGGGGTCCGCAGCGTCGTGACGACCGACTCGGGGCTTCTCGTGAGGGGCAGTGGAATGCGAGAACCGGGAATCTCCCCCTCCCTCGCCATCGACCCCCGCCCGGGAAGAACGATGCGCTGATGGGTCCGGAACTGCTGCCGGCCCTGCCGTCACAGCGGCGCGAGAGGCTTCTCCGGCTTCTTGACCGGGGGGACATCCAGCGGGTCGCCGACCTTGCCACCGCCCTCGAGGTGGCCCCGGTGACCGTGCGGCGGGACATCGCGTTCCTCGCCGCCCAGGGCCAGGTCCGCCGCGTCCGCGGCGGTGCCGTGGCGATGGAGCGGGCCGCGGACCTCCCCGCCATGGGCGCCGGCGACGGGCAGGCGACGAGCATCGGGATCGTCGTGCCGTCGATGAAGTACTACTGGCCCGACGTCGTGCGCGGGGCCCGCGAGGCGGCGCAGGCGCTCGGCGTCCGGCTGGTGCTGCGGGGCTCCACCTACGACGCGCGGATCGACCGGCGCAACCTCGCTCGTCTCGTCGACAGCGTCGGCGTCGCCGGCCTCGTCATCGCGCCGATGACCTCCGGCGAGGAGGGCGAGGAGCTGGTCCGGTGGATGCAGGAGCTCACCGTTCCGATCGTCCTCGCCGAACGCACCGCCGTGCGCGGGGACTACGGCCAGCCGATGGACTCGGTGACCTCGAACCACGAGCTCGGCGCGGGGATGGCGCTGCGGCTCCTCGCCCAGCTCGGGCACCGCCGCATCGGCCTGGTCACCGTGGCGAAGAGCCCCACCACGCCGGCCTTGCGTGCGGGGTGGCGCGCGGTCTGCGCGGAGCTGGGCCTGGAGACCGCGGGGGTCCCGGACGTCGACACCGAGGACTACGGCTCACCGACCTGGCCCGAGACGCTCGATGCGGTCCTCGACGCCACCCTCTCGAGCCGGACGACCGCCCTCCTCGTGCACTCCGACGCCGAGGCGATCGAGCTCCTGGGCCGGTGCGACGAGCGGGGCATCCGGGTGCCGGAGGACCTGTCGGTCATCGCCTACGACGACGAGGTCGCCTCGATGGCCACCCCGCCCCTCACCGCCGTCCACCCGCCCAAGACCGAGATCGGCCGCGCCGCCGTCGAGCTCCTGGCGAACCGCGTCCGCACGCCGGAGACCGTCCACACGCAGCGCATCGTCATCACGCCCGAGCTCCGGGTGCGCCAGTCGACCGCCCCGCCGGCCCAGGTCCACTAGCCCCGGGCGCCGCGCGCCCGGGCTGCTGCATGACGAGGACGACGGCCTCGAGCCCCCGCGGAAGCAGCATGGCGGCCATCCTGCTCGCGGCGGTGCCCGGACGGGGGCGGTTCGTCCGGCGTCTCTGCATGATCACGGCAGTGGGGGGAGGGGCTGAGCGCATGAGGTGGTCATCCCCGACGCCGTTCCCCGACGATGGTCCGGTGAGCGCGCCCCCCGTGACCCGTCCGTTCGCCCCGCACGGCCGGGCGCCGCGGCTTGCCGTCGCCGCGGCCGGCGTCACCGTGCTGCTCTGGGCGTCGGCGTTCGTCGTCATCCGGGTCATCGGGACGGACATCGGTCCGGGTCCCATGGCCCTGGGCCGGGTGGCCGTCGCGGCGCTGGCCCTCACCCCCTTCGTCCTGCGCCGGCGCGGGCTGCGCCTGCCGCGGGGCCGGACCCTCGCCCTCGTCGTGGTCTACGGCGTCATGTGGTTCGCCGCGTACAACGTCGCGCTCAACGCGGCCGAGCGGTCGATCGACGCGGGCACGGCGGCCCTCGTCGTCAACGTCGCGCCGATCCTCATCGCCGTCGGCGCCGCCGTCCTCCTCAAGGAGGGCTTCTCGCTGCCGTTGCTCGGCGGGTGCGTCGTCGCGCTCGCCGGGGTGGCGCTCATGTCCGCGGGCTCGGGCTCGGGCTCGGGCGGCGACGGCGAGCCGGTCGGTCTCCTGCTCGCCCTCCTCGCCGCCGTCCTCTACGCCGCCTCGGTCCTCATCCAGAAGAGGCTCCTCGGGCGCATCGACGCGCTCACCGTCACCTGGTTCGGCTGCGTCGTCGGGACGGTCGTCCTGCTGCCGTTCGCCCCGGCGCTCGCCGCCGAGGCGGGTCGGGCACCCGGCAGCGCCGTGCTCGGCACGGTCTACCTCGGCCTCTTCCCCACGGCGGTGGCCTTCACGACGTGGGCCTATGCCCTCACCCACGTGCCCGCCGGGCGGCTGGGGGTCATCGGCTACGTCGTCACCGTCGTGGCGGTGCTCCTGTCCTGGGCGCTCCTCGGCGAGGTCCCCACCGGCCTCGTCCTCGCCGGCGGCGCGCTCTGCCTCGTCGGGGTGGCGGTGAGCCGCCTGCCCGACCGGCGAGCGTCCACCGGCTGAGTCAGCGCAGCCCCACCGCCTCCTCCAGCCACCCCACGAGCGGCGGCGGGCTCGTCCCCGCACCCGCCGGCGTGGTGCGGGCGAGGAGCCGGCGCCAGGACTCGCAGCGGTGGAGGGAGGCAAGCCGGTCCGCCGCGACGAGCACCGGGCGCAGCTCGGCCACCGGCGCCACGTGCGACCACGCGCGCAGGTAGGCCTCCTCGAGCCGCGCGCGCACGGGGTCGTCGGCCGCGGGGGCGTGCGGCCAGGACCCGGTGGCCATCCGCACCGGGACCTGGAACGCGGCAAACGGGTGCGACCAGAACGCGTCCCCGAGGTCGAAGAGGCGGAACGGCGCCGGGCCGCCGGCCGGGCCGACGAAGGCGTTGCTGGCGCTGACGTCGTTCGGCTGCAGGGTCGGCGCGATCCCGGTGTCCTCGAGCGCGGCGAAGCCCCGGGCGGCGGCGGGGAGCGCGCGCAGGATCCGCTGCGCCGCTCCGGCGTCGAGGTGCTGGGGGTGCGTGCGGGGGAGGCCGGCCAGCGCGGCGACGAGCCCGGCCACGTACCCCTCGGCGTCCCCGGGAAGCAGGATCGGCAGCCCGGTGCTCGTGAGGTCGGTCCCGGTGAGGGCGATCTGCATCCCGGCGCACTCGGCGAGCAGGGTGCCCCAGTCCTCGAGGGCGACCGGCTCCCGCGCGGCGAGGACGGCTCCGCCGTCGGGCATGAGCAGCCACCCGCGGCCGGCGTCCACCGCGAGGGGAGCGAGGACGCGGCCGGGGAGGAGCGCGGCGAGGCGGGCGAGGAGAGGCGCCTCGAACCCCTGCCCGGGGTTCGTCGCCTTGAACCACACGGTCCCGCCGTCGGTCGGCACGGTGAAGACCGCGGACCAGAACCGGACGCGGTGCTCCGTGGGGGCTCCGCGCAGCTGCCGGCCGTGACGGGCGAGCGCCGCGGAGATCCACGCGACGCACTCGGCGCGGAAGTCCGTGGAGCGCCAGTACGCCTCGAGGTCGACCGGCGCGGGTGCCTCGCCCGGGGCCGCCGGCGCCGCCCCCTCCTCCGGGCGCGTCAGCACAGCGGCGCTGCGGTCGGCATGGCGCCGACCCTAGCCGTGCCGATGCGGTGACAGGGACGGGCCCGGCGGCCACACTGGCGCCATGGGGGCACGCGCGTGGGTGCTGCACGTCGACCTCGACGAGTTCATCGCCGCGGTGGAGGTGCTGCGCCGTCCCGAGCTCGCCGGCCTGCCCGTCGTCGTCGGCGGCCGTGGGGACCCGACGGAGCGCGCCGTGGTCTCCACCGCCTCGTACGCCGCCCGCGAGCTCGGCGTCGGGTCGGGGATGCCGCTGAAGATCGCGGTCCGCAAGGCGCCCGACGCCGTCTTCCTGCCCGTGGACGCGCCGGCCTACGAGGCGGCGTCCGAGGAGGTCATGGCGACGCTCCGGACCAGCGGCGCCGTCGTGGAGGTCCTCGGCTGGGACGAGGCGTTCCTCGGCGTGGCGACCGACGACCCCGAGGCGTTCGCCCGCGGCGTCCAGGAGGCGGTGCTCGGCTCGACGGCGCTGCACTGCTCCGTCGGGATTGGTGACAACAAGGTGCGCGCGAAGATCGCCACGGGCTTCGGCAAGCCGCGCGGCGTCTTCCGGCTCACGGCGGAGAACTGGTTCGACGTCATGGGCGCGCGGCCCACCATCGACCTGTGGGGGGTGGGCACCAAGGTCTCCAAGCGCCTGGCCACCCACGGTGTCACCACCGTGGCCGAGCTGGCCGCCGCCGCCGAGGACGTCCTCGTCGGTGAGTTCGGGCCGCGGATGGGGCGCTGGTACGGCGAGCTGGGGCGGGGCCTGGGGTCGTCGGAGGTCGACGACGCCCCCTGGATCGCCCGCGGTCACAGCCGGGAGACGACCTACCAGCACAACCTCACGTCGGCGGAGGAGGTGCTGGCGGCGGTTCGCGCGCTCGCGGCCGAGGTCGCCGAGGACACCGCCCGCGAGGGACGCCCGGTCTTCCGGGTCACCCTCAAGGTCCGCTACGCGCCGTTCGTCACCAAGGTGATCGGCCGCAAGCTCCCGGCCCCGACGAGCGACCGGGAGGCAATCGTCGACGCGGCGCTGGCCCTCGCGGAGCGCATGGAGCCGGGGCGGGAGGTCCGGCTCCTCGGCGTGCGGGCGGAGATGGTCATGCCCGAGGGCGGTGACCCCGCCGAACGCACCCCGGTCCGCGGGCGGCTGTGAGCCGCGCGGTGCCGGCACATGGTCCGCGGCTCGTCAGGAGTGCGACTACGACCCGGCGAGCAGCCGGTGCACGCCGTTGATCAGGGACACGGTCGCGGTCGCGCCGTAGGCGGCGGCCCCGAAGAAGTACCCGCTCGACTTCCACACCGAGCTCCCCTTGTGCTCACCGATGCCGCGGCACACGAGGCCCCCGGCGCCGAGGACGACGACGAACACCACCCCCAGCGCGAGCGCCGCGTCCCTCCTGCCGACCATCGTGAGCAGCAACGGCACCCCGACCGCCAGGAGCAGCAGCAGGGCCAGCAGGATGAGGCCGGCGCGGACGCGGTGCGCCGGGCGCAGCCCGAGGTCGTCCCGGAGGGCGTGGTCGAGGAGACGCACGAGCCAGAAGTCGCGCTCGCCGCGCTCGGACGCTGAGGTGCTCACGCCTCGACGCTAGCGCTCCCGTCCACCGCTGGCCCGGGCGACCGGGTGCGTGTGCGCGCGCCCACGCGGGGCACCGTCGCCGATAGGGTGCCGCCAACGCGACCGGGAAGCGGGCGCACGAGGCGGGAGCACGGCAATGGCCATTCACGGATCCCTTTTCCATGACTTCCGGGAGAACGTCTCCACCGACCCGTTCTCGCTGCAGAACAAGAAGCTCCTCAAGATCCAGATGGGGCACGGCCCGGTGTGGGCGAAGAGCGGCTCGATGGTCGCCTACCAGGGCGACGTCCGGTTCCAGAACCGCGGCTCCGGCGGTCTCAACAAGATGCTCAAGTCCGCCGTCACCGGCGAGGGCGTCGACATCATGGAGTGCACGGGCGTCGGCGAGCTCTTCGTCGCCGTCGACGCGGCCGAGATCCAGATCATGTACTTGGAGAACGACCTCATCTCCGTCAACGGCGCCAACGTCCTCGCCTTCTCCGCCTCCATCGAGTGGGACATCCACCGCATCAAGGCGCGGGGCGCGGCGATGACCGGCGGACTGTACAACGTCTCGCTCCGGGGGACCGGCTACGTCGCCGTCACCACCAAGGGCGAGCCGGTGGCACTCGACGTCGCCTCCGCGCCCACGTTCGCGGACGCCCAGGCTGTCGTCCTGTGGACCTCGGGCGTCACGATGGACATCCGGGTCGACACCGGCGGGCTGCGCTCGATGGTCCGGGGCGGGACCGGGGAGATGCTCCAGATGGCCTTCGGCGGGCAGGGCTACGTCCTCGTCCAGCCCAGCGAGTCGGTGGTCAGCGGCGGGCACCAGGAGGCGAGCGGCCGCAGCAGCCGCGGCAGCGGCGGGATCGGGATCGGGAGCATCCTCGGCGACTGAGCGCCTCGCTACGCTGACCGGCATGAGCCTCCTGCCGCGCAAGCTCCGCCTCGCCGTCGGACGTGACACCGAGAGCGCGGCCCCCGACTGGGTGATCGTCGACCTCCACGGCCACTACCCCGCGTACCGGTCGAGCGACCCGCTCCAGTCCCTCATGGCGCGCGGGGAGACCCTCGAGGGCCTCACCGAGCGGCTCGACCGGCTCGCCGGCCTCGACTGGGTGTCCGGCGTCCTGGTGCGGATCGGTGAGCTCAAGGTCGGCCTCGCCACCGCGCACGCCCTGGGCCTGGCGCTGGGCCGCCTCGCCGAGCGCACGCGCGTCGTCGCCTACCTGCCCCAGGTCTCCATGCGCACCCTGCTGGTGACGGCCCCGCTCACCGAGGTCGTCGCGCCCGAGTCCGCCGAGGTCTCCGTGCCCGGCTTCGCCGCCGAGCAGGTCTTCTACGGCGCGTTCCTGCGCAAGCACGGCATCGGCTTCGAGAACCTGCGCATCCGCGAGTACAAGTCGGCGCTGACCGCCTACTCCGACGACCGCATGGACGAGCACGAGCGGGAGCAGCTCAGCGCCTACCTCGACTCCGTCGAGGGGGACTGGCTCGCCGACGTCGCGGCCGGGTCCGACGGCGCCGTCCTCGACGCCGCCCTGGTGAGCGCCGCGGAGCTGCTCGACGCCGGGCTCATCACCCGGATCGCCTACGACGACGAGATCGTCACGCCCGTCGAGCGGCACTGGGGCCGGGCGCTGGAGCTCCTGCGACCGAGCCTGGGCCGGATGCGCGGCGGCAAGACCGACGGCGTCGCGGTGGTGCCCGTCGCCGGGCCCATCGTCTCCGGCCGCAGCCGCGGCACCCCGCCCGTGCCGTTCCTGCCCGGGCCGGTCGCGGGCGCGGACTCCGTCGTCGAGGCGCTGCGCACCGCGGACCGCGACGAGCACGTCAAGGCGATCGTCCTCTACGTCGACTCCCCGGGCGGGTCGGCGCTCGCCTCGGACCTCATCTGCCACGCGGTCGCCCGCTGCACGACGCCGGTGGTCGCCGTCATGGGGGAGCTCGCCGCGTCCGGGGGCTATTACGTCCTCGCCCAGGCCGACCACGTCGTCGCCGACCCTTACACGCTCACCGGCAGCATCGGCGTCGTCGTCGGCAAGCCGGTCCTCGCCGAGTTCGACGATCGGCACGGGCTGCGGGCGGACACGGTCGGGCGGGCCACCGCTCTCTTCGAGAGCCCGCACCGGCCGTTCTCCGACGCCGAGCGCGCCTGGGCCGAGCGGATGATGGCCGACGTCTACGCCCGGTTCGTCGAACGCGTGGCCACCGGCCGCGGGCTGTCCGCCGAGCGGGTCGACGAGATCGGCCGCGGGCGGATCTGGAGCGGGCGGGACGCCGAGCGGATCGGGCTCGTCGACGAGCTCGGCGACCTCACGGCGGGCATCGCGGCCGCGCGGCGCCTCGGCGGGCTCGCGGTGGACGCCCCGGTCCGCACCGTCTCCACCGGCCTGGTGCTGCCGGGCGTGCCGGCGTTCGGCAAGGACGCGGCCGGCAGCTTCGCGGGTCTGTGGCCGTTCGGCGGCGAGAAGGTCCTCACCTGGATGGACCGCTCCGTCACCATCCGCTGATCCGCAGGACGCGCGGGTCAGCCGGGCAGCACCCTGCCCAGCCAGGTCCCGACGGCCTCGCGCAGCCCGGCGACGTCGCTGCGCAGGCTGTGGTCGCCGGGCAGGACGACGACCTCCCGCTGCGGGCCCGCCGGCGGGAGGCCGAACGGGTCGCGCGCACCCTGGACGACGAGGACCGGCACGTCCACCCCGTCGAGCTCAGGGAGGCGCGTGGGCCGGTCGCGGGGCGGCTGGAGCGGGAAGGCGAGGCACAGGACGGCGGCGGCGCCGACGTCGGCCGCCGTCCGGCACGCGACGCGCGCCCCGGAGGAGCGGCCGCCGGTGATGAGCGGGAGGCCGGCGAGGTCGCCGGCGCGCAGGTGCGCCACCACGGCCGCCCAGGCGGCGTCGAGCTGGCGGGCCGGGGCGGGGGCGCGGCGGCCGGCCACGCGGTAGGGCTGTTCGACGAGGCCGACGGCGATCCCCAGCGAGGTCGCCACCGCGGCCGTCGCGAGGAGGTCGGGCGCGCTCACGCCGCCGCCGGCGCCGTGCCCGAGGAGGAGCAGCGCGCGCGGCTCCGCGGGCACCTCGAGGTGCACGCGCGCCGGGCCGTGCGGGGTGTCGACCAGCAGGGCGGTCCCGTCGGCGGGGTCGGTGCTCGGCATGCTCGGAGGGTATCCGGGGCGAAGCACCCGCCGCCGGGCGGAGCACATGTGCCGAGGGCCCCCGTCCGCACCGGACGGGGGCCCTCGGAGTGTGAGGCGGTGATCAGCGCGAGGCGATCAGCGCAGCCAGCTGTTGCCGACCTTGGAGGCCCACCACTTGCCCAGACCCCACTTGTCACCGGCGAGGGTGACGGCCGGGAGGATGAGGAGCAGCGCCTCGAGCCAGTGCGAGTCGGTGATGGGGTTCGTTCCGTGCTCGCCGACGAACGGCAGCGTGGCCATGTACATGAACAGCATGAGCAGGGTGCCGGTGACGGCGGCGATCTTCAGGCCGCAGCCCGTGAGGAGGGCGACGCCGATGCCGAGCAGCCCGGCCATGAACAGGACGTCGCCGAACGGGTTGGCGAAGAGCTTGAAGAACCCGGCGAACGGGCCCTCGATGCTGTTGATGAATCCCTGGGCGGGGGACCCGCCGTGGATCCACGCGCGCTCGGACGGGGTGGTGAAGCCCAGGCCGAACGTCTTGTCGAGGAACGCCCAGAAGAAGACCCAGCCGATGACGATGCGGGAGACGGCGAGGGTCCGGCGGGCGCCCTCGCGGGTGACGATCTCCTCCATGTACATGGGCTTGGAGTCGGTGGCGTGCTCGGTGTGCTCGGTGCGGGCGCGCGAGCGGGTGGGACGGGGTGCGGTAGCGGTCGCCATGGTCCTTCTCCTTATCGAATGATCCGCGATGGCGTTGTGCTACCAGGATGCGCGCCCGATTTGCCCCGGTTATGGGGCTAACGTCCCTATTGGTGCCGCTGTGGCCGAGATCACAACGGCGAGCCGAGGGGCCGGTCAGGCGTCGGCCGTGGCAAAGCGGCGCAGGCTGCGCTCCTTCGCCTTGGCGGCCTCGACCTCACGGTCCTTCGGCGGCGCGGACGTGACGAGGTGGCCGAGCAGGTGCTCGGTCTCGCGCGCGATCGCCTCGACGGCGGCGTCGAACGCCTCCGCGTTGGCGGCGGACGGCTTCGACATCCCGCTCACCTTGCGCACGTACTGCAGGGCGGCCGCGCGAGTCTCCTCGCTGGTGGCCGCGGGCTCGAAGTTGTGGAGCGGGCGTATGTTGCGGCACATGAGCCGAGGGTGACACACGCAGCGAGGCGTGCCTAGACCCCGGCTGCCCGGCTGCCCGGCTGCCCGGCTGCCCGGTCGACCGGGCACCCGTGGTCGCCCCGCCTCAGATCTCGACCGTGCCGGTGATGAGCGTGCGCGCGGGGCCGCCCACCCAGATGGTCTCCCCGTCGGTCTCGATGAGCAGCCGGCCGGTCCGGCGCAGCGCGGTGCCCTGGGCGACGGTGTAACGGCCCGGCATCCGCCCGGCGCCGATGAGCCAGCGGGCCAGGCCGGCGTTGACGCTGCCCGTCACGGGGTCCTCGATGACGCCGACGCCCGGGACGAAGGCACGCACCTCGACGTCCGCCGGTCCGCCCGCCGGGTGCGGGCCGATGATCCCCACCCGCAGGTCCCCCATGGCCACCTCGTCGGGACGCGCGGCGAGGACGGTCGCGGCGTCCCGCAGGAGCAGCCCCATCCAGCCCGGGCCGTTGTCCACCCACGCGGCGTCGACGAGCGCGGCCTCGTCCAGCCCCAACGACGCCAGCGCCTGGGCGACGAGGTCCGGCTCCACGGGCCCGGAGCGCAGGAGCTCCGGCGCGGCGAAGGCGAGGCCGCCGTCCCGCAGCCGCAGGCGCACGAGACCGATGCGGCACTCCTGCACCACCTCCCCCGGCGTGCGGGGTCGCCCGCCGGCGTCGAGCCAGGCGCGGGCGCTGCCGACCGTGGGGTGGCCGGCGAAGGGCAGCTCCTCGCCCGGGGTGAAGATGCGCACCCGGTAGTCCGCCTCGGGCGACGACGGCGGGAGGAGGAACGTGGTCTCCGACAGGTTCGTCCACCGGGCGAACGCCGCCATGGTCTCCTCCGGCACGCCCTCGCCGTCGTGGACGACGGCGAGGGGGTTGCCCCCCAGGGCATCCGGCGAGAAGACATCGACCTGGGAGAAGCGTCGCGTGGCCATCGCTGGATGGTACGCAAGAAAGGTCTTGCATCCCAGGGAGGGCGGCGGCGACGATGGCCCGCCCGGCGCGCGGACCGCGGCCGAGACCACCGACGAGCGGAGGGCGGGCAGCCCGGGCCGGCCGTGCGCGGCACGGGGGTGCGGTCGGGGTCGGACCGGGGGTGAACCGGGGGATCCCCCCATGGCACCGGGGCCCACCGGCGGCGTTGACTGGGTACGACCTGGGGATGAGAGCGGACCCACCCGGAGCACGATGCGGCGCCACCACCCGCCGACCTAGCGTCGAAGGGCCGGGCACCCACCGCCACGAGGAGAGACGATGAAGGCCAGCGACCACGGACCGCGGACGGGACGCCCGGCGCCCGGCGCCCGCCGTCGCGCGCCGGCGAGGGCGTCATGACCGCCGTCATGGACCTCGTGACCCAGGCCGAGGAGCTCGTCCTCACACTCGGGGCGTCGCCCTGGGTGCTCCTCGCGGTGCTCGTCCTCGCCATGGTGGACGGGTTCTTCCCGCCGGTACCGAGCGAGTCCGTCGTCATCGCGGCGGCCGTCCTCGCCACGGCGGGGGACGGGCCGCCGCTGCTCCTGCTCGTCCCGGTCGCCGCGCTCGGCGCGTTCGTCGGTGACACCATCGCGTTCGCCGTCGGCCGCCGGGTGCCGCTGGACCGGGTGCTGCGGGGCCGCCGCGGCAGCCGGGCCCGCGTGCGGGCGGAGGCCGGCCTGGCCCGCCGGGGCACGGCGCTCATCGTCGGCGCCCGGTTCGTCCCCGTGGGGCGGGTGGCGGTCAACCTCAGCGCCGGCGCCCTCGGGTTCCCGGCGCGCCGCTTCCTCGCGACCGCCGGCGTCGCGGCGGTCCTCTGGGCCGGGTACTCCACCGCGCTCGGGGTCGCCGCCTCCAGGCTCTTTGCCCTCTCGCCCACGCTCGCGGTCGCCGCCGGGGTCGCCGGGGGCATCCTGTCCGGCCTGGTCCTCGACGCCCTGGTGAGCGCCGGCCAGCGCTGGCGGGTCCGGCGCGCGGACGCCGCCGGCGCGGACGCCGCCGGCGCGGGCGTCCCGACCGCGGGCCCCACCGCGGCCCCCGGGTCCCTCGCGCGCCCTACTCCGGCAGCGAGCTGGGGATCGTACCCTCGCGGCGCTCGGGGGCCGGTGCCGCCGCCGCGGCCGTGCCCTGCCGCTGCCCCGCCCGGGCCTGCACGGCGCTGAGGTGCTCGCGCATCTCGGTGTAGGCATCGAGGAGCGCGGGGACCGAGCGCCGTAGGGCGGCGTAGAGCGCGACGTCGTCCGCCCCCGCCTCGATCGTCGCCTCGTCGTGCTCGAAGGTCAGCTCGGCGACCGCCGCCATGAGCGTCGGGGCCTCCCCGGTGGCGTAACGGGCGAGGGCGGCCGCCCCGAGGGCGGTCCCCTCGGCGTCCCCGGCGAGGACGAGCGGCTTGCCCAGCGCGCCGGCGACGACGACCTGCCACAACCGGGAGCGGAACACCCCGCCCGTGGCGCGGACGGCGTCGACCGGCGTGACCTGCTCGAGGAGGTCGACGATGCCGGCGAGCTGGAGGGAGACCCCCTCGACGGCGGCGCGGAGGAAGTGCTCGCGCGAGTGCGAGCGGCGCACCCCGAGGTACGCCCCGCGCAGGTCGGGGTCCCACAGCGGCGCTCGCTCCCCGAGGAGGTACGGGAGCATGACGAGCCCGTCGCTGCCCGGGGGCACCTGGCAGGCGAGGTCGAGGACGGCGGCGTCGCGCTGGGGCCCGGGGGACAGGTCGGCGGCGAACGTGTCGGCGGCCCAGCGCAGCACGAGCCCGCCGTTGCTCACGGCCCCGCCCACCACCCAGGCGTCCTCGGTGAGGGCGTAGCAGAAGAGCCGGCCGTCGGGGTCGGAGCGTGGCTCGGGCACGACCACCCGCACGGCGCCGGACGTGCCGACGGACAGCCCGGCGACCCCGGGGCCGGTGGCGCCGGTGCCGAGGTTGCCGAGCGGCCCGTCGGCCGCGCCGACGTTGAGCGGCGTCCCGGCCGGCAGCCCCACGCGCGCGGCGACCGCCCCGCGCAGCCCGAGGACCGCCGTCGTCGGCAGGACCTCGGGCAGGGCCTCCCGGCCGATGCGGGCGATCTCCAGGGCCGTCGGCGCCCACTCGCGGGCGCGCAGGTCGAGCAGGCCGGTCCCGGACGCGGACGACAGCTCGGTGGCGAAGGTGCCGGTGAGGTGGAGCAGGAGCAGCGCCTTGAGGTCGGCCCAGCGGTGCACGCGGCCGAGGACGTCACCCCCGTGGCGGGCGAACCACCGCAGCTTGGTGAGCGGGCTCATCGGGTGCACCGGGGTGCCGGTGAGGTGGAGCAGGTCGCGGGCGCGCCCCTCGCGGCGCAGCTCGCGCGCCTCCGCGTGGGCGCGCGAGTCCGCCCAGGTGAGCACGGGCGTTACCGGTCGCAGGTCCGGGCCCAGACCCACGAGGCCGTGCATCGCGGAGCTCAGGCCCACCGCGTCGACGCGGCGCCCCTCGCAGGCGGCGACGCACTGCGCCAGCGCCTCGTCGACGGCGGCGAGGACCGTGCCGGGGTCCTGGACCTGCCAGCGGGGCTCTGGCTCGAGGAGCGGGTACTCGCGCAGGGCCGCGCGCCGCCACGGGGAGTCGGTGTCGAAGGCGACGGCCTTGACCGCCGTGGTGCCGACGTCGAGCCCGATGATGACGGGCATCTAGGCGTCCGCCGCCGTCTCGAAGGCGGCGACCTGGTCGGTGAGGGCCGTCGCCAGCTCGGCGTCGGCGCCGAGGTCGGGGGCGAGCTCGGCGAGGACGCGGCGGACGGCGTCGGCCCGCTCGCCGCGGGCGAGCGCGACGACCTCCTCGGCACGGACGTCCCCCACCGGCGCGCCCGCCCCGCGCAGGTGCGCGATCCACGCCGCCACCGCGACGACGGCGGCGCTCGGCAGGCGGCCCGCGGCGCGCTCGGCGCGCAGCGTCGGCAGGACCCGGACGGGGAGCTTCTGCGAGCCGTCCTTGGCGATCTGGGCGAGCAGGTGCTGGATCCGCGGGTTGCCGTACCGCTCGAGGAGGGCGGCGCGGTAGGCAGCGATGTCCGCCTCGGGCAGGCCGACGTGCGCGGCGGCCTCGTCCCACCAGGCCTCGACCCAGGCGCGGCACGTGGGGTCGGCGATCGCGTCGGCCACGCTCTGGTGGCCACGGATGCTGCCCGCGTAGGCGAGGAGGGAGTGGGAGCCGTTGAGGAGGAAGAGCTTGCGGCGCTCGTAGGGGGCGACGTCGTCGACGAGCACGGCGCCGGCGTCCTCCCACCGGGGGCGCCCGGCGGGGAAGCGGCCCTGGATGACCCACTCGGTGAAGGGCTCGGTGGGGACGGGGGAGGCGTCCTCGAGGCCGAGGTGCTCGCGCACCGTGGCCCGCTCCTCGTCCGTCGTCGCCGGGGTGATCCGGTCGACCATGCTCGTGGCGAAGTCGACGTCGGAGTCCAGCCACGGCAGGAGGCTGGGCTCCACCTGCTCGGCGAGCTCGCGCACGACCGTGGCGACGACCTCGCCGTTGCCGGGGAGGTTGTCGCAGGACAGGATCGTGAGGGGGCCGCCCTCGGCGGCGCGGCGGGCGATGAGCCCGGCGACGAGCCGCCCGGGCGTGGTGCGGGCCGGCGCCGTGGGGTCCTCGCGCAGCGCCTCGATGTCGGCGCGGACGTCGGGGTGGTCGAGGTCGAGGTCGAGGTGCTCCCCGGCGCGCCGGTATCCCGCCTCCGTGACGGTGAGCGTGACGACGGCCGTCTCCTCCGAGCGGAGGTAGTCGAGCCACGCGGGGTTGTCCTCGGCGGCGTGGACCGCGCTCACCGACCCGATGACCTCGACGTCGTCCGCCTCGGCGGTGCGCACGACCAGGGTGTAGAGCCCGTCCTGGGGGGCCAGCGCCCGGGCGGCGTCGGGACGGCGGCCGGTGAAGGCCGCGATGCCCCACTCGGCGGCGTCGCCCGCGTGCTCGGTGTACCAGGCCTGGTGGGCGCGGAAGAAGTTGCCGAGCCCGAGGTGGGCGATGCGCACGGGAGCCGGCGGCCGCCCGTGGCCGTGGTAGCGGGACAGGCGGGGCAGCGGTTGGCTCACAGCTTGAAGACCTTAGCCGGGATCGTGGCCACAAGGTCGTGGGCGGTCTGCGCCGCCTCCTCCTCGGTGAGCCGGTGCTGGGTGACGAGCTCGGCCAGGTAGCCCGCGTCGAGGCGCCGGGACATGTCGTGGCGGGTGGGGATGGACAGGAACGCCCGGGTGTCGTCGATGAAGCCGGACGTCCGGTAGAACCCGGCGGTCTCGGTGACGGCGCCGCGGAACCGGCGGATCGCCTCGGGGGCGTCGATGAACCACCACGGCACGCCGACGTAGAGCGAGCGGTAGTAGCCGGCCATGGGAGCCAGCTCCCGGCTGTAGACGCTCTCGTCGATGGTGAAGACGACGAGGTGGAGGTTCGGGTGGTTGCCGTAGCGCGCGAGGAGCGGGCGCAGCGCCTCGGTGAGCTCGAGGCCCACGGGGATGTCCGAGCCGACGTCGTGCCCGTAGTGGGCGAGGGTGACCGGGTCGTGGTCGCGGCGCACGGCGGGGTGGAGGGTCATGACGAGGCCGTCCTCGGTGGCCATCCGCGCCGTCTCGCACATCATGTGGCGGCGGAAGGACACCGTCTCGGCGGTGGTGGCCTCGCCGCGCAGGGCCGCGGCGTAGATCCGCGCGGCGTCGGCCTCGTCGAGCGGCTCGGTGCCGGCGTCGTAGTGGGAGTGGTCGGAGGAGACGGCCCCGTGCTCGACGAAGTACCGGCGCCGGTTCTCCAGGGCGGCGACGTAGCCGGCGTAGCTGCCGGTGTCGACGTCGGCGACCTCACCGAGCCGGCGCGCCAGGCCCGGCCAGTCGGGGCGGCCCAGCTCGAGGAACCGGTCCGGCCGGAACGTCGGCACCACACGCCCGGTGAAGGTGGGGTCCGCCGCGAGGGCGCGGTGGGCGGCGAGGTCGTCGAGCGGGTCGTCCGTCGTGGCGAGCACGGAGATGTTGAAGCGCTCGAAGAGGGCCCGGGGGCGCAGCTCGGGACGGGTGAGGGCCTCGGCGATCTGGTCGTAGAGGGCGTCGGCCGTCCGGGCGCTGGGCGTCTCGGCGATCCCGAACACGTCGGCGAAGGTGGTGTCGAACCAGTACTTCACCGGCGTGCCACGGAAAAGGTGGTAGTTTTCGCACAGGATCCGCCACGCCTTGCGGGCGGCGGCCTCGTCCAGGGGGAGGGGGCCGTCGGGGCCGCGCCCGAGGTCGCTGAGCTCGGCGCCGTTCGCGTGGAGCAGGCGCAGGGCGTAGTGGTCCGGCACGAGCAGCAGCGACGCGGGGTCGCTGAACGGCTGGTCGTCGACGAGCCAGGCCGGCGGGACGTGGCTGTGCGGGGAGATGATCGGCAGGTCCTTCACCTGCTCGTACAGCCGCCGCGCGACCGCCCGGGTCTCGGGCTGGGCGGGGAAGAGACGATCGGGATGCGGTCCCGACGCGAGTGGCGGCATGCCGGCCATGCTCGCCAGATCGCCCACGCCGGACAACCTGTTGCCACCAGTTGCCACCGGGTGGGGGCGAAGGGGACACCGGCCCCGGCGGCGGTCTACGGTCGGCGCCATGACGTGGTTCCAGCACGAAGCCCGGTTCATCTCCCGCCCCGAGGTCGAGGCGCTGTGCGAGCGGTTGCTCGACGAGGCGCGCGAGCGCCTCGGCATCGCCGAGCTGCGCCGGGTGCTGCTCCTGCCGCCCGACCTCACCCGCGCCCACTCGGGGGCGGGGTGGATCACCGAGCGGCTCTACCAGCTCCTCGACGCCGCCGGGGCCGAGGTGCACGTCATCCCCACCCTCGGCCAGCACGTGCCGCACACGCCCGAGGAGAACCGGTGGATGTTCGGGTCGATCCCACAGGAGCGCATCCACGCCCACGACTGGAAGAACGGCGTGACGAACGTCGGCACGGTGCCGGCCGAGGTGGTGCGCGAGGCCACGGGCGGCGTCGTCGACTGGGAGATCCCCATCGACCTCAACACCATGCTCGTCACCGAGCCCTGGGACCTCGTCATCAACGTCGGCCACGTCGTCCCGCACGAGGTCCTCGGCTTCGCCAACCACAACAAGAACTACTTCATCGGGCTGGGGGGCAAGCGGCTGCTCGGGGCCTCCCACATGGCCTCGGCGGTCTACGGCATCGAGAACAACCTCGGCAACCTCCTCACCCCCGTGCGGGCGTGCTTCAACTACGCCGAGGAGCACTTCCTCGCCGACCTGCCGGACGTCTACCTCCAGGTCGTCATGGACTACGACGACTCAGGGCACCTGGCCCACACCGGCGTCTACGTCGGTGACGACCTCGAGACCTACTACGCGGCGGCCCGGGCGAGCCTGGCGCAGAACATCACCCCGTTCGACGAGCCGGTGCACAAGGTCGTCGCCGTCATGCAGGCCGACGAGTTCCGGGCGACGTGGGTGGCGAACAAGGCGGTCTACCGCACCCGGATGGCCATCGCCGACGGCGGCGAGCTCGTCGTCATCGCGCCCGGCGTGGAGCGCTTCGGGGAGCAGCCGGAGGTCGACGCCCTCATCCGCAGGTACGGCTACCTGTCCCAGGCCGAGGTCATCGACCTCTACCGCACCCAGGCCGACATGCAGGACATCCCGCACGGCACGGCCCACCTGGTCCACGGCTCGTCCGAGGGCCGCTTCACCATCACCTACGCCCCGGGGCACCTGAGCCGCGAGGAGATCGAGTCGGTCGGCTACGGCTACCTCGACATCGACGAGGCGCTGGCCCGCTACGACCCCGCGGTGATGACGGACGGGTGGAACACCATGCCCGACGGCGAGGAGGTCTACTACATCTCCACGCCGTCGGCCGGGCTGTGGGCCACCCGCGACAAGCTCGAGCGACGCGCCCGGCACGAGCGGCAGCGCTAGCCGCGGGGACGCGGGAGGGGCACCGGCGCCGCGCCAGCGCCCCTCCTGCGCGGTGCGGGTCAGCGCATGGGGATCTCGCCGCGGTCGCCCGACCAGTCGGTGTGGAAGGCGCCCTCGCGGTCGATCCGCCGGTAGGTGTGCGCGCCGAAGAAGTCGCGCAGGCCCTGGAGCAGCGCCGCGGGCAGCCGCTCCGCGCGGACGGTGTCGTAGTACGCGAGCGCCGCGGAGAAGCCGGGCACCGGCAGGCCGGCGGCGACCGCGTGGGCGACGACGCGTCGCCAGCCGTCCTGGGCCGTGGCGAGGTCGGCGGAGACGCTGGGCGCCGCGAGCAGCGTGACGAGGTTCTGGGCCGCGTACTCGGAGCGGATCCGCTCGAGCAGGCGCGCCCGGATGATGCAGCCCGCGCGCCAGATCTTCGCGACCTCGGCGATGTCGACGTCCCAGCCGTAGGCCTGGCTGGCCGTGCGGATCTGGTCCAGGCCCTGGGAGTAGGCGACGACCTTGGACGCCCACAGGGCGTCGCGGACGTCGTCGACGAGCTCGCCCATGTCGACCTTGACGGGCTCGCCCGTCGGCCCGGAGAGCGCGGCGCGGGCGGCGGCACGCAGCTCGGGGTGACCCGAGGTCGAGCGCGCGAAGACCGACTCGGCGATGGCGTTGACCGGGACGCCGAGCTCCAGGGCGGTCTGCACCGTCCAGCGGCCGGTGCCCTTCTGCTCCGCGGCGTCGACGACGACGTCGACGAGCGGCTTGCCCGTCTCGGCGTCGACGTGGGCGAGGACCTCGGAGGTGATCTCGATGAGGTAGGAGTCCAGGTCCCCGGTGTTCCACTCCTGGAAGACCCCGGCGATCTCCGTCGGCGCCATGCCGGCGGCCCGCAGGACGTCGTACGCCTCGGAGATGAACTGCATGTCGGCGTACTCGATGCCGTTGTGGATCATCTTGACGAAGTGGCCGGCGCCGTCGGTGCCCATGTAGGCGCAGCAGGGCTCGCCGTCGTACTTGGCGGAGATGTCCTCGAGGATGGGCCCGAGCGCCGCGTACGCCTCACGGGACCCGCCCGGCATGATCGACGGGCCGTTGAGGGCGCCCTCCTCGCCGCCGGAGATGCCGGCACCGACGAAGTGGAGGCCGTGCTCGCGCAGCGCCGCCTCGCGCCGGCGGGTGTCCTCGTAGTGCGCGTTGCCGCCGTCGACGACGATGTCGCCCTCCTCGAGGAGCGGGACGAGGGCGTCGATGACGGCGTCCGTCGGGGCGCCGGCCTGGACCATGATGATGATCCGGCGGGGCCGCTCCAGGCTCGTGACGAACTCCTCGAGGGAGGTCGACGGCACGAACGTGCCCTCGCTGCCGTACTGCGCGACGAGGTCGTCCGTGCGCGTCTGGGTGCGGTTGTACAGCGCGACGGCGTAGCCGTGGTGGGCGAGGTTGCGGGCCAGGTTGCGGCCCATGACGGCGAGGCCGGCCACCCCTACCTGGGCGGTCGCCGGGGCGGCGGTCGCGGCGGGTGTGGTGTCTACGTCGGACATGGTTTCCTCCAGGTCTGCGGTGCCGGGTTCCTGCCCGACCCTAGGGCGAACGTACCGCCGGAGCAGCACCACGCCCGTGCCGGGGCTCAGCCGAACGGCTCTCCCCGGCGTCGGGCGGTGGTGTCCCGGACGACGAGCTTGACGGGCAGGAGCAGGGGCTCCGCCGTGGGCCGGGCGCCGGCCAGCATGGCGACGAGGTTACGCGCGGCCGCCGTGCCCAGGCCCTGCTGCGGGCTGGCCACGCTCGTGAGGGCGGGGTGCCCGAGCGCCCCGAGGTCGGTGTTGTCGAAGCCCACGACGCTGACGTTGGCGGGTACCCGCAGCCCCATCGCCCGCACGCCGCGGACGAAGCCGATGGCGATGAGGTCGTTGTAGGCGAGGACGGCGCTGGTGGGGCGCTGCGCCCACAACCGCGCCGCCTGCTCCCCGCCGGCGACCGTGGGCGCCACCGGCCCGACGCGGCGCGCCCGCAGCTCGAGCTCGAGCGCGGCCTCGCGCAGCGCCCGCCACCGGACGGCGTCCGCCCAGGAGGCCTCCGGGCCGGCGAGGTAGGTGATCCGCTGGTGCCCGAGGGAGCCGAGGTGCTCCGCGGCGCGGCGGGTCCCGCGCGCGCTGTCGGTGAGCACGCAGGGCTGGCCCCGCACCACGCGGTTGAGCACCACGGTGGGCCGGCGCTTGGCGACCGCGCGGATCCCCGCCTCCGACATGCGCGGGCCGGTGAGGATGACGCCCTCCACGGAGCCGAGGATCCGGTCGACCACGGCGCGCTCGCGGTCCTCGGACTCCTGGCCGTCGACGGTGAGCAGCGTGTAGCCGTGCTCGGCGGCGGCGAGCTCGGCCCCCCGCACGACCTGGGCGAACAGGGGGTTGGTGAGGTCCGGCACCACGACCCCGAGGAGGCGGGTGCCGCCGGCCGCCGCCGACCCGTGCCGGGCCCCGGCCTGGTAGCCCAGCCGCTCGGCGGTCGCGCGCACGTGCTCCGCCGTCGTTGCGTTGACGCGCCCCGGGCGGGTGAGGGCCCGCGAGACCGTGGAGGCGGCGACCCCGGCCTCCCGGGCGACGTCGTAGATGGTCACGCGCCGGGGCGCACCGTCGGGTTGTGGCCCCATGGTCGGGGACCGTATGCGGTGCCGGGCGCGCATGGCAACCAGTGGCAACCCGAGGAGGTGGCGGGACGGAGCCGGGGCATGATGGTCCCACCGGCCCCCACGAGAGGACCCCCCGTGACGCACGATCTCCCCGCCGACACGCAGGCCGCCGCGGCCCGCGTCGGCGCCCTCCTCGCCGGCCGAGCGCCGCTGGGGGTGGCGTACTCCGGGGGTGTCGACTCGGCCACGCTCCTCGCGCTCGCGGTCCGCGCGCTCGGCGCCGAGAACGTCGTGGCGATCCTCGGCGTCTCGCCCTCGCTCGCCACCGACGAGCGCCGGGCCGCGCACGCCACGGCGGCGACCATCGGCGCGCGGGTCGTCGAGGTCACCACCCATGAGGGGGACGTGGCGGCCTACCGGGCCAACGGCCCCGACCGGTGCTTCCACTGCAAGGACGAGCTCTTCGCGCGGATCTCGGACGAGCTCGTCGCCGAGCTCGGCCTCGTCGCCGTCGCCTACGGCGAGAACGCCGACGACGCCCTCCGCCCCGACCGCCCGGGGGCCCAGGCGGCGACCGACCACGCGGTCCTGCGCCCCCTCGCCGACGCGGGCCTGACCAAGGCGATGGTGCGGGCCGTCGCGCGCTCGCTCGACCTGCCGGTGGCGGACAAGCCGGCCGCCCCCTGCCTCGCCTCGCGCATCCCCCACTTCGAGGAGGTCACCCCGGCGAAGCTGCGCCAGGTGGACGTGGCGGAGGCGGCGGTGCGCCGGCTGGGCTTCGCCGACTGCCGGGTCCGCCACCACGGGGAGGTGGCCCGCCTGGAGCTGCCCGCCGAGGACATCGCGCGCGCCGCCGCGCTCCACGACGAGGTCCACGCCGCGGTGAGCGCCGCCGGCTTCCGGTTCGTCGCCCTCGACCTGCGCGGCATCCAGTCCGGCGCCTTCACCCTCCCGCTCGTCGCGGTCCGGCCGTGACCGAGCCCCACGCGCCGGGCGAGGTCCCCGACGTCGCCCACCTCGACCTCGACCGCGGGGCCCGCCGCGGCTACCCCGAGGCGGTGCTCTGCGGCCCGAAGACGCCGGAGCAGGTCGGCGCCATCGCCGCCGAGATCGGCCGCACGGGGACGCGCGCCCTGTTCACCCGGGCGACGCCGGCGCACGCCGCGGCGGTGCTGGCCGCCCTGCCCGACGCCCTGCACGTGCCCGAGGCGCAGCTGCTCGCCTGGCCGCCGGAGCCCCCCGAGCCCACCGGTGGCCTGGTGGTCGTCGTCAGCGCCGGCACCTCCGACCTGCCGGTGGCGCGCGAGGCCGAGCTCACGGCGCAGCACCTGGGTCGGCGCACGGAGCTCGTCGTCGACGTCGGGGTGGCCGGCCTGCACCGGGTCCTCGCCCGCCTCGACCTCCTCCGATCCGCCCGGGTGGTCGTCGTCGCCGCGGGCATGGACGGTGCCCTGCCGAGCGTCGTGGCGGGCCTCGTGGCCGCGCCGGTCGTCGCCGTGCCGACCTCGGTGGGGTACGGCGCCGCCTTCTCCGGCCTCGCGCCGCTGCTGAGCATGCTCAACGCGTGCGCCCCCGGCGTGGCCGTGGTCAACATCGACAACGGGTACGGCGCCGGGCACCTGGCCGCGCAGATCGCCGCGTCCTGAGCTGCCCACGTCGCGACGGCCGGCCACCCGGCGTCGCGGAGATCACACGATGACGTGGCAACAGATGGCAACGAGTACCACGGCGGTGCGTGAGGCTGGCTGAATCGGCCTTGTCGCGAACCGGAGCCGTGCGCACCGGGATCGCCCGGGGTGGGCAGCGCGGCAGTGCCGTCGCTGCCTCCCCCCGGTCACCCACGCGTGAGGCAGCCGGGCCGTTCCCCGCGTCCCGGACCACCGTCGCGTGCACTCCCGATCGGGGTGCACCACAGCAGAAACGGACAGCACCCATGAGGCCGACGAAGGCAACGATCCTCACCATGGCGACGGCGTCTGCGCTCGTGCTCGCCGCGTGCGGTGGCGGCGACACGGCGGCCGACGGCGACGGTGGCGGTGCGGACGGGCGCAGCCTGCGCCTGGCCCTCAACCAGACCGAGGAGCACCCCTCGTTCATCGCCCTCGAGAACTTCGGGTCGACCCTCGACGAGGCCACCGACGGTCGCTGGAGCATCGACGTCTACCCCAACGAGACGCTCGGCGCCCAGGCCGAGGCCCTCCAGCTCGTCTCGGACGGCTCTGTCGAGATGGCCATCGTCTCCGGGCCCCAGCTCGAGAACCTCAACGAGGACTTCGTCGTCTTCAACCTCCCCAAGGTCTTCGACGACGTCGAGCACCAGATGAGCGTCATCCACGACCCCGAGATCACCGGTGACCTCTACGCCTCCCTGGAGCAGTCGAACTCCGTCACCGTCCTCGGCGGGTTCACCCAGGGTGCCCGCAGCGTCTACACGACGTTCGGCCCCGTGACGACGCCCGACGACCTCGCCGGCAAGAAGATGCGCGTCCAGGAGTCCGACCTCCACATCGCGATGGCGGAGGCGCTCGGCGCCTCGGCCACGCCCATGGCGTACGGCGAGCTCTACACCGGCCTGCAGTCCGGGGTCGTCGACGCCGCCGAGAACAACGAGGTCTCCTTCCACACCCAGCGCCACTACGAGGTGGCCCCCCACTGGTCGCAGACGAACCACCTCGTCGGGCTCGACTACCTCATCATCAACTCCGACGTGCTCGCCGAGATGTCCGAGGAGGACCGCGCCGCGTTCGACGAGGCGTGGACCGCCGCCCACGAGGAGCACACGGAGCTGTGGATGACGGCGACCGAGGAGGCCATCGCCGCGGCGGAGGCCGGCGGCGCCACGTTCAACGAGGTCGACGAGGCGGCGTTCGACGCCGTCCTCGCGCCGCTCGCCGAGGAGTTCATCACCAACGAGAGCCAGCAGGCCCTCTTCGACGCGGCCCGCGCGGCGGCCGAGTAACCGAGCCCACACGCCCCGCCGGGCGCCAGCGCTCGGCGGGCAGGAAAGGAGGTGAGGACATGGACACGGTCAAGAAGGTGCTCGACACCCTGCTGGCGTGGTTCACCATCGTCCTCTTCGCGGTGCTCGTGCTCGTCGTGGTGTGGCAGGTGGCGAGCCGTGAGCTCGTCGGGACGCCCAGCACCTGGTCGGAGGAGGCCGCGCGCCAGCTCTTCGTCTGGCTGGGCTTCCTCGCCTCGGCCTACGTCTTCAGCACCCGCGGCCACATCGCCGTGGAGTTCGTCGTGCGCAAGCTCCCCGAGCGGGCCGAGCGGGTCGTGGCGATCCTCGTCCAGGCGCTGATCCTCACCTTCGCCGTCGTCGTCCTCGTCTGGGGCGGCTGGCGTGCGTCGCAGGGCGCCTGGGGGCAGAACCTCAGCGCCCTGCCGTTCACCATCGGCCAGATGTACCTCGCGATGCCCGTCGCCGGCGTCCTCATCGCCCTGTACTGCGTGTACTTCATCGTCGCGATGATCCGCCGGGAGGAGCCGCCGTACCTCGAGCTGGCCCTGCCCGCCGAGGCCGCCGAGCACACCGACGCGACCGGCACCGTGCGCGACGAGGGCGGTCCCGACCACGTCGGCACCTCCACGGGCACGGACCCCTCCACGGGCACGCACCACTCCGCCGGCACGCACCCCTCCGCCCACGACCGCCGGGAGGCGTGATGGAACCGGCAACCCTCGCAGGACTCATCCTGGTCGGCGGCATCGCCCTGGGCATCGTCCTCAGCGTCCCGATCGCGGTCACCGTCGGCCTCACGTCGCTGGTCGCCGCCATCCCGCTGCTCGGCGCCGAGCAGGCGGTGCTGGCCTCGGCCCAGCGGATGTACACGGGGATCAACTCCTTCCCGCTGCTGGCGATCCCGTTCTTCGTCCTCGCGGGCGTGCTGATGAACAGCGGCGGGATCGCGGGCCGGCTCATCGACGCCGCCAAGGTCGTCGTGGGCCGCGCGCCGGGCGGCCTCGCCCAGACGAACGTCGTCGCCAACGGCATGTTCGGGGCGGTCTCCGGGGCGGCGGTCGCTGCCGCGGCCGCCGTCGGCACCGTGATGAACCCGCGCATGGCCCAGGACGGTTATGACCGCCGGTTCTCCGCGGCGGTCAACGTCGCCTCCGCCCCGGCCGGCATGCTCATCCCGCCAAGCAACACCTTCATCGTGTACTCGCTGGTCTCCAGCACGTCGATCGCCGCCCTGTTCATGGCCGGCGTCGGCCCAGGTCTCGTGTGGGTCCTCGCCTGCATGATCGTCGTCTACCTCTACTCCCGGCGTCAGCCGGGGAAGATGAAGAGCGCCGAGCGGGTGACGTTCGCCCAGGCGCTCGCGGTGATCTGGCGCGCCGTGCCCTCGCTGCTGATGATCATCATCGTCGTCGGCGGCATCCTCGGCGGGTGGTTCACCGCCACGGAGTCGGCGGCCATCGCCGTCGTCTACTGCCTCGTGCTCGGGATGCTCTACCGCGGGTTCACCCCCCGGGACCTGCCGAAGATGCTCCTCGAGGCCGGGCAGACCACCGCTATCGTCATGCTGCTCGTCGGCGTCTCGACGGCGCTGTCCTTCGTCATGTCCTTCGCCCGGATCCCCGACGTCATCTCCGACGCCGTCCTCGGCTTCACCGAGAGCCCGACGGTCATCCTCATCCTCATGATGGTCATCCTGCTCATCGTGGGGACGTTCATGGACCCGACGCCGGCGATCCTCATCTTCGTGCCGATCTTCCTGCCCATCGTCAAGGAGTTCGGGATCGACCCGGTGCACTTCGGCACGATGATCGTCTACAACCTCTCCGTCGGGGTCATCACCCCACCGGTGGGCAACGTGCTCTTCGTGGGGGCCCGCGTGGCCGGGCTCCGGATCGAACCGGTCATCGCCAAGCTGTGGCCGTTCCTGCTCTCCATCGTCGGCGGGCTCTTCCTCGTGGTGTTCGTCCCGCAGCTGTCGATGTGGCTGCCTGAGGTGATGGGGCTCGTGGCGGCGCCGTAGGACCCGCGCACGGCCGGGACGATCTTCGAAGGGGGCGGTGGGCGACCACCGCCCCCTTCGCGCACCTGGCACAGGGGGCAACGGGCGGTAGGCGTCCGGGCCGCCGAGGCTCTGGTCAGGGGTGGCGGACGCGACTACCGTGCCGCCATGGCCGAGCGCGCGGTGCCCATCCTGCCCAGCCCGGACCTGGCCAAGACGCTGGCGTTCTACACGCGCCTGGGCTTCGAGAACCGCGGGGCGCCGCACGAGGAGTGGGACTACCTCATCGTGGGCCGCGGGGACGTCGTCCTCCACTTCATCACCGTGCCCGACGTCGACCCGCTCGCCACCGCCGGCAGCTGCTACGTCTACGTCGACGACGCGGACGTCGTCCACGAGCAGTGGCGGCGCGCCGGGGTCGAGGCGGACCCGGCCACCGGGAGCCGGCTCGAGCAGCCGACCGACACCTCGTACGGCATGCGGGAGTTCGCCCTGGTGGACGCCAGCGGCAACCTCGTCCGCGTCGGCTCGCCCCTGCCCGGGTGGACCGTCCCCTGACGCGGTTCGCTACTGGAGCGAGAGGGCGAAGGAGAGGACGAACCCGGCAGCCGTGCTCAGCGCGACGGCCGGCCCGCCGTGCTCGTACGCCTCGGGCATGAGGGTGTCGGCGAGGGAGGCGATGACCGCCCCGGCCGCGAAGGCGAGCGGGAGGGAGATGGTGGCCGGGTCGCTGCCCGAGAGCGGGCCGGCGCCCACGACGACGGCGAGCACGAGCAGGACCGCGCACGCACCCCACAGCCCGAGGATGTAGCGCAGCGAGCGGCCCTGGGCGCGCATCGAGGACGCGCCGACGAGCGACTCGGGGAGGTTGGAGACGAAGATCGCCGCGAGCAGGGCGATACCGCCGGTGCCCTGGCCCAGGGAGACGCCGAGGGCGACGTTCTCCGGCACGCCGTCGAGGGTCACCGCCGCGAGCAGCGCCAGGCCCGCGCCGCCGCTGACCGAGGCCGAGCTCGGGGCCTCGGCCGTCGCCGCGGCGTCCGTGTCGAGCTTGGCGCTGCCCTCGTGGTCGTCGGCCGGCACCGCGCCGCGGCCGGGCTGGGCCCAGCGGTCGAGGAGGGCGCTGAGCGTCGTGAAGACGATCGCGCCGGCGAGCAGCCCGATGATCGCCCGCCCGAGCCCGCCGTGCTCGTAGGCGTCCTCGAAGAGCTCGAAGGCGAGCGCCGTGATGAGCGAGCCAGCGGCGAAGGACAGGAGCACGGCCAGCAGGCGCTTGGGCAGGGTGAACCGCGCACCGACGACGGCCCCGATGATGAGGGCGCTCGAGGCGAGCGCGCCGAACAGGAGTGACTCACGCACGGGGACAAGGACAGCGCAGGCGCGGCCCGCCCGCATCCGGGGGAGGGTCCCGGGGCGCGCGGGCTACCGAGGGCGCCGACCCTCCGGCCCGGGACGGGTCGCCGGGCCGGAGGTCGGTCCCCGCAGCTCAGCCGCGCCGGCGCCGGACCAGGGCCCGCACGGCGGAGAACGCCAGGCCGCCGCCGATCACCCACGGTGCCGCGACGATGACCGGGTCGAGCGCGTGGTGGCCGGCATCGGCCCGCTGCTGCCCGACGCGGTCGGCGACCGGGGAGCTCTCGGCGAGGATGCCCGTCTCGGTCACCGGGTTGTCCGGCTTGCCCCGCAGCAGCGCCGTCACCGCGGACTCCGCGGTGTCGACGCGGTCGGCGGCGATGAGGAGCAGCCAGTGCGCGGCCCGGGCCTCGCTGAAGCGGCGGTAGGCGTACTTGCGGATGACGCCGGACAGGCCCTTGGGCGGGGTGGAGGTCCCGAAGACGGGGGTGACGAACGCGTGCTCGATCGAGCGCTCGCGGGGCCACTTCTCGACCTGGCGCTCGGGGAAGTCCCAGTGCGCCCCCGTGGGCAGGAACTGCTCCTTGGGGTAGGACGGGCGGTCGGCGGGGTCGAGGTCCGCCCCCCACCCCGGGATCCGGGCGCGCAGCTGCTCGGGCGTCTCGCGCGGGGTCGGCTTCTCGGCGGTGTACGGCATGTCTCGATCCCCTTCAGCTCGCGGTCGGGATGATGATCGGCTTGATGCACTCGTCGAGCTTCGCCGAGAACAGGTGGTAGCCCTCGGCGATGTGCTCGAGCGGGATCCGGTGCGTGACGATGTCGCTCGGGTTGAGGTAGCCCGCCTGGATGTGCTCGAAGAGCCGCGGCCACTGGCGCTTGACGTGGCACTGGTTCATCCGCAGCGTGAGGCCCTTGTTCATGGCGTCACCGAACTTCACGGCGCTGAACATCGGACCGTAGGCCCCCATGACCGAGATCGTCCCCGCCTTGCGGACCGAGTCGATCGCCCAGTTGAGGGCGATCGGGGACCCGCCCTGGAGCTTGAGCTTGGTGGCCGTGACGTGCTGGAGGAGGTTGCCGTCCGCCTCGGCGCCCACGGCATCGATGGCGACGTCCGCCCCGAGGTGGTCGGTGATCTTCTTGAGGTGGACGACGATGTCGTCGTACTCGGTGAAGTTGTACGTCTCGGCGTGGGCGAACGTCCGCGCCTTCTCGAGCCGGTACTCCAGGTGGTCGATGACGATGACCCGCCCGGCACCCATGAGCCACGACGACTTCGCCGCGTACAGGCCGATCGGGCCGGCGCCGAAGACGACCACCGTGTCCCCCTCGGCGATCTCCCCGAGCTGCGCCCCGAAGTACCCGGTGGGCAGCGCGTCGGTGAGCATGACGGCGTCCTCGTCGCTCATCCAGTCGGGGATGATCGTGGGGCCGACGTCGGCGAACGGGACGCGGACGAACTCCGCCTGGCCGCCGTCGTACCCGCCCGCGGTGTGCGAGTAGCCGTAGATGCCGCCGACGGCGGTCGCGTTGGGGTTGACGTTGTGGCAGTTGGCGTACAGGCCCCGGGTGCAGAAGTAGCAGGAGCCGCAGAAGATGTTGAAGGGCACCATCACCCGGTCGCCGCGCTTGAGGTTCTGCACCGAGGACCCGACCTCCTCGACCACGCCGATGAACTCGTGGCCGAAGGTCATGCCCACCCGGGTGTCCGGCATGAGCCCGTGGTACAGGTGCAGGTCCGAGCCGCAGATCGCGGCGGCGGTGACCCGGACGATGGCGTCGTTCGGGTGCTCGATCGGGGGGACGTCCTTCTCCTCCACGCGGACCCGGTAGGGCCCGCGGTACACCATTGCTCGCATCAGCGCCGCCTCGTTCGTCGTCGTGTCGATGGCCGGGGTCAGCATCACATCGACGCGGCGATCTCGCCTTCGCAGGCGGCGGGGGCGGGGCGGCCGGGCGGCGGCGGGCTACGTCAGGGCGCGCCCGGGCTACGTCAGGGCGCGCAGCCGCTCGGGGATGCGGTTCCGCTCGTAGGTGATCTCGGTGTGCCCGTGCGGCGCCGGCTTGCCCTCGGCGTCGAGGTTGACGAAGACGATGGTGTCGATGGTGAGGATGCTCTGGCGGGTGAGCAGGTTGCGCACCTCCGCGCGCATGGTGAGCGACGTGCGGCCGAACTTGGTGGCCACCAGGCCCATCTCGATGATGTCGCCCTGCTCGGCCGAGCTGAGGAAGTTGATCTCGGACATGTACTTGGTGACGACCCGCTCGTTGCCGAGCTGGATCGTCACGTAGATCGCGGCCTCCTCGTCGATCCAGCGGAGCAGGCTGCCGCCGAACAGCGTGCCGTTGGCGTTGAGGTCCTCCGGGCGGATCCACTTGCGGGTGCGGAAGTTGATGTCCTCGGGCTCTGCCATGCCTCCAGGCTAGGCGCCGGCTCGGGCCGGGAACGGCGTGCTGCCGCGGTTTGTGACGAGAACCATGCGTTCCGGCGTCGCCCCCTCGCCTGCACCTCGGGCATGGGCCCGCCGGGCGGCGTCCGCAGCGCCGGTGAGAGGATGAGGGCGCACCCCCACCCCCCGGACCCGGAGGTACGACGCGTGGCTCTGCCCTTTGACGACGACCCCAAGTTCGCCGCCTACGCCCACCCCGAGCGGCTGGTGAGCACGCAGTGGCTGGCGGACCACCTGGGCGAGCCCGGCCTCGTCGTCGCCGAGAGCGACGAGGACGTCCTCCTCTACGAGGTCGGCCACATCCCGGGCGCGGTGAAGATCGACTGGCACCTCGACCTCAACGACCCCGTGACGCGGGACTACGTCGACGGCGAGGCCTTCGCGGCGCTCATGGCGGCGAAGGGGATCACGCGCGAGACCACGGTCGTGCTCTACGGCGACAAGAACAACTGGTGGGCCGCCTACGCGATGTGGGTCTTCACCCTCTTCGGCCACCCCGACGTCCGTCTCCTCGACGGCGGCCGCGCGAAGTGGCAGGCGGAGGGCCGGGAGATGACGACCCAGGCGCCGTCGCCGGCCCCCGCCGAGTACCCCGTCGTGGACCGCGACGACACCTCGGTGCGTGCCTACCGCGAGGACGTCCTCGCCTTCCTCGGCGGCCAGATGGTCGACGTCCGCTCCCTGCCGGAGTACACCGGTGAGCGCACCCACATGCCCGACTATCCGGAGGAGAGCAGCCTGCGGGGCGGCCACATCCCGGGCGCGCGGTCGGTGCCCTGGGCGCGGGCGGCCAACGACGACGGCACGTTCAGGTCCCGCGAGGAGCTGGCGGAGATCTACGAGCGCGAGACCGGCCTCGACCCTGAGGAGCCGGTCATCGCCTACTGCCGCATCGGCGAGCGGTCGAGCCACACGTGGTTCGTCCTCGCCCACCTCCTCGGGTTCGAGCAGGTCCGCAACTACGACGGGTCGTGGACGGAGTGGGGCAACGCCGTGCGCGTGCCCATCGCCGTCGGCCCGGAGCCGGGGGAGGTGCCCCAGCGATGACCGACGCGCGAGAGGACCTGCCGGCGGGCTTCGCCGAGATCGTCGACGACTTCACCGCGGTCTCCACCCCGGACCGCCTCCAGCTGCTGCTGGAGTTCAGCCGGGACCTGCCGGACCTGCCGGCGCGCTACACCGAGCACCCCGAGCTCCTCGAGCCGGTGCCCGAGTGCCAGTCCCCGATCTTCCTCCGCACGGAGGTGGAGGGGACGGGCGAGGACGCGCCCGTGCACCTGTACTTCTCGGCGCCCCAGGAGGCGCCGACCACCCGGGGGTTCGCCGGGATCCTGCACGCCGGGCTCGACGGCCTGCCCGCGCGTGAGGTGCTGGCCGTCCCCGGGGACGTTTACAACCGGCTGGGCCTCGCCGGCGCGGTGAGCCCGCTGCGGCTGCGGGGGATGGCCGCCATGCTCGGGCGGATCAAGCGGCAGGTCCGCGAGGCGCTCGCCGAGCCGTCCTGAGCGTCGGGACGTGGCGGTGTCAGGCGCCCTGCCAGACGGAGTCGAACGGGGCGTGGGAGGGCACCCGCGCCTTGATGCCCTCGGTGACGAGGCTCTTCGCCACGGCGACGGCGTCGCGCACGTCGGTGCCCTTGGCGAGCTCGGCGGTGACGGCAGCGGCGAGGGTGCAGCCCGCGCCCGAGACCCGCTCGTTGCCGACCTTGGGCTCGGAGAAGATCGTCACGTTCTCGCCGTCGACGAGGACGTCGACGGCGTCGTCACCGGGCAGCTCGACGCCGCCCTTGGCGAGGACGTAGCGGGGGCCGAGGGCGGCGATCCGGCGCGCCGCCTCGATGAGCTCGTCGACGGAGGTGATGGAGTCCATCCCGGAGAGCGTTGTCGCCTCGAAGAGGTTGGGCGTCACCACGGTGGCCAGCGGGAGGATCTTCTCGCGCAGGGCGTTGTCGGTGTCGAGTGCGGCGCCCGGTTCCTGGCCCTTGCAGATGAGGACGGGGTCGAGGACGACGTGGCGCCACGGCTGGCGCGCCAGGCTCTCGGCGACGACGTCGATCGTCGCGGGCGTGCCGAGCATGCCGAGCTTGACGACATCGAGGTCGTGGCAGGAGGTGGCGGCCTCGATCTGGTCGGCGATGACCTCGGGAGCGACCGGGACGAAGCGGTGCCCCCAGTCGTTGCCCGGGTCGAACGAGACGATGCACGTGATCGCCCCGAGGCCGTAGACGTCGAGCTGCTGGAACGTGCGGAAGTCGGCCTGGATACCGGCTCCGCCGGTTGCCTCGGAGCCGGCGATGACGTAGGCGAGGTGGACCACGGGCGTCTCCCATCAGGTGCGTGTGCACCTGGAGCGTACGCGCGCCCGTGCGGCCGGACAGCCCCCCGTCCGAGGGCCGACCACGCGTCGCGCCGCGCGAGGTTCGGCCGCGCCGCGCCCGGCGGATGTCGGTGGTCGGCGCGAGACTGGCGGCATGGATCTCGAGGAGGCCCGGACGCTCAAGCGGCAGCTCGTCGGCTACGTCGACGAGCTCCTCGCCACGCGCGCCCGGCCGGCGACGGCGCCGGCCGGTGGCGACGCGCGCGGCGTCGGTGCTGCGGTCGCGTCGCTCGCCCCGGTGGGCGTGGCGCTCGGCCTCGCGCCGCGCGGCGACGGCGGCGTGGACATCGCCCTGCGCTACACGCTGGGGACGCCGACGGCGCGCATGGTCGCGCGGCGCCTCGCGGGCGAGGTGGGCCCGGGGCTCGACGTGCGGCGCACCGGGCGGATCCGCCCCCTCGCGTCCGGGAGCCCGCGGCCGCCCGTCGCCACCGCGCAGGCGACGGGGGAGACCGGCCGGGTCCGGCCCCTGCGCCCCGGCGTCTCGATCGCCCACTACGCCGTCAGCGCCGGCACGCTCGGCGCCTTCGTCACCCTCACCGGGGGTACCGGCGTCCACGCGCTGTCGAACTTCCACGTGCTGGCCGGGTCCCCCGACGCCCGCGTGGGGGACGACGTCCTCCAGCCCGGGTCGGCGGACGGTGGGCGGCTGCCGGAGGACCGCGTCGGGGCCCTCGCGGCCTGGGTGCCGGTGGCACCCGGGGCGCCCCTCGCGGTCGACGCCGCTGTCGCCGCCCTCGACGACCCCGTGGTGGAGGCGGTCTACCCCGGTGGGCCGCTCGCGGGTCCCGCGCCGGCGACGGGCGAGGAGGAGGTGGAGAAGATCGGGCGCACCACCGGGGTCACCCGGGGGCGGGTGACCGCGCTCGAGCTCGACGGCGTCGTCGTCGACTACGGTCCCGGGATCGGCGACCTGCAGTTCGACAACCAGATCGAGGTGGAGGCGGCCGGGCCCGAGCCCTTCTCCCGGGGTGGGGACAGCGGCGCGCTCGTGTACCGGCCCTCCGACCGCCGGGCGATCGGGCTCCTCTTTGCCGGGAGCGAGACGGGGGGCGAGAATGGGACCGGGCTGACGTACGTCAACCCCATCGCTGAGGTGCTGACCGCCCTGGGAGCCACGCTCGTGTGACCGGCGGTCGCGGGGAGGTGGCCGCGTGTCCGACCTCGCCGCCGCGCGCGCCGCCAAGACCCGGCTCCACGCCGAGCTGAGGGACGACGACGACGTCGTCGGCATCGGACTGCGCCGCACCGCCGACGGTTACGGCCTCAAGGTCAACGTCAGCCGCGGTACCGCTCGCGACCACGTGCCGTCGACGGTGGAGGGTGTCGACGTCAGGGTGGACGTCGTCGGGCAGGTGCGCGCCCAGGGTTGAGCCGGGAATGTCCGGCGCCGGCGCGGCGTTCCCGTCGTAGATACCCCACTGGGGTATCCCACGGCGAGGGGACCGTCATGACCGCACCACACCCGCACGAGCCGACAACGCGCGGCGCCGTCACCCACGGGCACGAGATGGACCATGCCGGGCATACCGGGCACGAGATGGACCACGCCGGGCACGAAATGGGCCACGCCGGGCACGGCGGGCACGAGATGGACCACGCCGGCCACGGCGGGCACGACCACGTGGCGATGTTCCGGCGGCTCTTCTGGATCATGCTCGTCCTCGCGGTGCCCACGGTCCTGCTCAGCGGGATGTTCGCCGACCTCGTGGGCTATCGCCTGCCCGACGTCCCCGGCCTGACGTGGGTCTCGCCCGCGCTCGGCACGGTCATCTACGCGTGGGGCGGGCGGCCCTTCCTCACCGGCGCCGTCGGTGAGCTCCGCTCCCGCCGGCCCGGGATGATGCTGCTCATCGGCATGGCGATCACCGTCGCCTTCGTCGCCTCCCTCGGGGCGAGCCTCGGGGTCTTCTCCCACGAGCTCGACTTCTGGTGGGAGCTGGCGCTCCTCGTCGTCATCATGCTCCTCGGCCACTGGCTCGAGATGCGCTCCCTCGCCCAGACCTCCTCCGCCCTGGACTCCCTCGCGGCGCTGCTGCCCGACCAGGCCGAGAAGGTCGACGGCGAGCGCACCGTCACCGTCGCCCCCGCCGACCTGCGGCTGGGGGACGTCGTCGTCGTCCGACCTGGCGGCCGCATCCCCGCCGACGGCGAGGTCGTCGAGGGGGGTGCCGACGTCGACGAGTCCATGATCACCGGTGAGTCCCGGCCCGTCCCGCGCCGGGTGGGTGACGCGGTGGTGGCCGGGACCGTCGCCACCGACGGCGCCCTGCGCCTGCGGGTGACCGCGGTCGGCGAGGACACCGCCCTGGCCGGCATCGAGCGCCTGGTCGCGCAGGCGCAGTCCTCCTCGACGCGCGCCCAGCTGCTCGCGGACAAGGCCGCGGGCTGGCTGTTCTGGTACGCCCTGGTCGCGGCCGCCGTCACGGCGGTGGTGTCGGCCGCCGTGGGCGCGCCCCAGGACGCCCTGGTCCGCGCCGTCACCGTGCTCGTCATCGCCTGCCCCCACGCCCTGGGCCTGGCCATCCCGCTCGTGGTGTCCATCGCCACCGAGCGCGCGGCCCGCGGCGGTGTCCTCGTCAAGGACCGCGCCGCCCTCGAGCGGATGCGCACCATCGACACGGTGCTCGTCGACAAGACCGGGACGCTCACCCGTGGCGAGCCCGCCCTGCGCCAGGTGCTCCCGGTCGGGCGCCCCGAGGGTGAGCTCCTCGCCCTGGCGGCCGCGGCCGAGGCGGACAGCGAGCACCCGCTCGCGCGGGCCGTCGTCGCCGGCGCCCGCCAGCGCGGCCTCGCCCTCCCCCGGGCGGCCGACTTCCGCTCCGCGACCGCCGTCGGGGTCAGCGCGACCGTCGAGGGCCGCACGGTGGAGGTGGGCGGCCCCGCGCTGCTCCCCGAGCACGGCATGGGGCCGCTCCCCGAGACCCGGGAGTGGTCCGCCCGCGGCGCCACCGTCCTCCACGTCCTCGTCGACGGCGAGGTGGCGGGCGCCGTCGCGCTCGCCGACGAGGTCCGGCCCGAGTCCCGGCAGGCGGTCGACGCCCTGCACCGGCGCGGCATCCACGTCGCGATGATCACCGGCGACGCCGAACCGGTCGCCCGCGCGGTCGCCGAAGACCTGGGCATCACCCAGGTCTTCGCGCAGGTCCGCCCGGAGCACAAGAGCGAGAAGGTCGCCGCCCTCCAGCGCGAGGGCCGCAGGGTCGCCATGGTGGGCGACGGCGTCAACGACGCCCCCGCGCTGGCCCAGGCCGACGTGGGCATCGCCATCGGCGCCGGCACCGACGTCGCCATCGCCTCCGCCGGCGTCATCCTCGCCTCCGACGACCCGCGCTCCGTCCTCTCGGTCATCGAGCTCTCGCGCGCGGTCTACCGCAAGATGACGCAGAACCTGTGGTGGGCGGCGGGCTACAACATCGCCGCCGTCCCGCTCGCCGCCGGCGTCCTCGCTCCCGTGGGCTTCGTCCTGCCCATGGCCGTGGGCGCGATCCTCATGTCCGCCTCCACCGTCGTCGTCGCGGCCAACGCCCAGCTCCTGCGCCGCCTCGACCTGCGCCCCGAGGCGGGCGTGGCCCCCGTCGCCGTCCTCACGCGCGCCGCGAGCGCATCGCCTTGACCCGCGTGAGCGAGGGGTCGCTCGCGAGGGCGTCGTACTCGCTCGACCCCACCGCGACCAGGGCGATGCGGCCCTGCTCGTCGTGGTGGATGCCCCACCCGTAGCGCTTGCCCAACGGGGAGGACCGCAGGCACGGCTGGTCCTTGGCGAAGAACGCCTCGCGCTCGGCGGGCTTCGCGGCGTCGTCGATCCCGCGGCGGAGCGCGTAGACCTCGAACAGGACGTCGTCAGAGGTGTAGGCGTAGGGGTGCTCCGCGATGAGGGCGTACTGCAACGCGGCGACGGTGCCCGGCGTGCTCGCCGGGGGAGCCTGGCCGCTGGCGGCCGGGCAGTCGTCCGCGACCTGGATGAGGGTGTTGGTGTAGTTCGTCGTCCTCACGTCTGCCTCCACGAACGGGCGGGTACCGCGGTCAGCGCCCATCGTCACCACCGGGCACGTCGGGCGTCTTGAAGAAATGCGACACGGCCCTTCCAGTGGTGCCGTGCGAATGGCCGGTCGACCTCGTCGGCGTGACCTCGAGAGCGGGGTTCACCCCGGTCACCGGTTCACCGGTCGGGCCGTCGACCATCGTGAGAACCTCGACCATGCGGAACCTGATCAACGCGCTCGTCGTCGCAGCGCTCCCGCTCGCCCTGGTGGCATGCACCGCTGACGAGGGCGGCACGGAACCTGATCCACGCGCGACGGGTGAGTCCGCGGCACCGGCCGGACCCTCGTCCGCTGCGCCGTCCGAGCCGGCCGGTGCGGTCCCCACCGCGACGGACGACGAGCCATCGCCGCCGGTCGGCACCCCCGACTTCGGCGTGGAGCCGCAGCGCAACGCGGAGTTCCCCGCACCGTCGCTGGCCGGTGAGGATCTTTACGCCGCCGGCGTGCGCGTCGCTGCGCACCAGGGCTACGACCGCCTCGTCATCGACTTCGCCGGAGCGGGCACTCCGGCATGGGCGGTCGAGTACGTCGATGCGGCCACGGTGCCCGAGGGCGAGGAGGTGATCGACGTCGGCGGCGAGCACACGCTGCGGATCACCATGCAGGACGTCTCCTCGCCCGAGAACCACGGCCAGGACGACCTCTCCGGACCGCTTCCGGTCGGCGACGCGCAGCTGGTGAGGGACGTCTTCTCCACCGGTTCCTTCGAGACGGTGAAGACCGTCTACGTCGGCGTCGACGAGGAGGTCCCCTTCCGGACGTTCACCCTCACCGACCCCAGCCGCCTCGTCGTCGACGTCGCCGTCCCCCAGTGACGGACGGGGCGCAACGTCGTAAGAATGGCGACGTGGGCGACGTGGGTGACGTGGGCGACGTGGGCGACGTGGCGGTCGGGCGGGTGCGGGGAGGCCGCCCCATGCGCGCCGACGAACGGTCCGGCGTGCTGCACCCGGAGAACCTCGCGCAGTACGCCGCGGGCTGGCTCGACCCGGATCCGGCTGCGGCGGTGGTCGTCGACCAGTACTGGCACGTCCACTGGCGGATGGGGACCCACGCGAGCATCGACCAGCGGGTCATCGACCTCCCGGCCATCACGCTGACGGTCGAAGAGGGCGACGTGCCGGCGCCGTTCGTGGCGACCGGGCTGCACGCCCGCGCGTGGCGACGTCGGATCGGTGGGGCGGGGAACGTCTTCGCGCTGCGGCTGCGCCCGGCGGGCCTCGCGGTCCTCAGCGACCTCACCCCGCAGCAGCTGGCGGACCGCGCGGTGCTCGACCAGCGCCTGCACGCGCTGCTCGCGCAGATCCGCACCGCGTCGACACCGGCGTCACGCGCGCGGACCGCCGATGCGGTGATTCGGGCGTGCCTCGCGGAGCGACCGCTCGGACCGGAGCAGGTGCTCGCGAACGCCGTCGTCGCCGACCTTGCGCGCCGCCCCCGCCCTCGCGCGCCCGTGGCCGAGACCTTCGGGGTGAGCGAGCGCACCGTCCAGCGCGCCCTCCGCTCGACCCTGGGCCGGGGCCCGAAGTGGGTGAGCCGGCGCATCCGGCTGCAGGAGGTCGCCCGTGCGCTCGCCTCCGGCACCACGGACCTCGCGGCCCTGGCGGACGAGCTGGGGTACGCCGACCAGGCCCACCTCACCAGCGACTTCCGGGGCGTTGCAGGCACGACGCCCGGCTCCTACGCGCGCGCCGTCCGCGCGCTCGCCGTGGCCGTCAGCCAGCGGCTGTCGTGCGGTCGCCGCCGGGGAGTCCGGCGTCGATGGCCGAGCGGGCGGCGGTCTGGCGCGCCACGGTCTCGCGGGCGACGTCGACGGCCTGGCGGCTGGAGGCGAGGAGGTCATCGCCCGCCCCGGCGGCGGTCCGCAGCGCGAGGGCGCGCTCAAATTCGACGAGGGCCGCCTGCGCGGCGCCCGTCGCGAGGAGCGCCTTGCCGCGGTGCTGCCGCATGACCGCCTCCCACGCAGTGCCGGTGCACTCACGGACGAGGGCGTCGTAGTCGTGGACCGCTCCCGCCGCGTCGCCCCGGTCGCGTCGGCAGTCGGCGCGCAGGGCGCGGACGCGCACGCTCGGGTCCTGCTGCGCGAGGAGCACGTCGGCCTCGGCCGGTCGCCCCGACCACAGCAGCTCGACCGCGCCCGCCAGGGGGTCGTCGCGCATCCCGGCGCGGAACGCCTCGAGGTCGGTGATCGCCGGGCGCAGGTCGTCGCCCCGGATGACCCATCCGGGACCGCCCGGGACGTCGTTCGCCACGGCGTCACCGTAGTGGGACCGCGGTCAGTGCGCGATGGTCGTCTGCTGGTAGAGCGCGAGCCGCGTCCGTCCTCCCGTGCGGCGGTAGACGCTCGTCATGAGCGCGACGAACGGCTCGGCCTGCCCCTCGCGGGTGGCGGTCGCCCGGTAGACCAGGGCGGCGGCGTCCGTGCCGACCGGGACGGCCCGCGCGTCGGTCAGCGTGTACGTCGCCCACGGCGGGGCGTCGTCGAGGGAGGCCGCGATCGCGTCGCGGTCGAGCACCATGCCGTTGGTGAGGACCATGAGGGCCTCCGCCGTCATGAGCTCGCCGTAGAAGGCGCCCCCCTGCGACCGGCACAGGGCGTCCCACCCCCGGTGCTCGAGGGCGAGGAGGGCGTCGAGGGTGAGGTCGGTCATCGACCGAGGCTAACGAGGACGACGCCCCCGCCGAGGCGTTCCGGACGCTACCGCGGAACGAAAGGCCGCGGCGCGGTGTTGCACCGCGCAGTACCTCGTTCGGAGCGATCGGGAGGGGACCGCCGTGCGCGTCGCCGTCGTGGGTGGAGGACCGTCGGGCAGGGCGATCGAGCGGGCCCTCGTGGAGCGCGGGGCGACGGCCACGCTGGTCTCCCGCTCCACGGGGTTCGACGTCCTGCGGGACGACGCCGTCGAGCGACTCGGGGGCTCCGACGTCATCGTGGAGGCGACCGGGCACGCGACGACGAGCAGGACGGTCGCGACGGACTTCTTCACGCGGTCGACGCGCGCCGTCGCGGCCGCGGCGCGCGCGTCCGGCGCGCGGCACGTGCTGCTCTCGATCGTCCACTGCGACCTGCCCGAGGTTCAGGGGTACGGGTACTTCGCGGGGAAGGCCGCCCAGGAGCGCCTCGCCCGGGAGGTGAGCGAGGACCTCGTCATCGTGCGCTCGACGGCGTGGTTCGAGTTCGCCCGTCAGAGCCTGGACCGGTTCTCGATCGGTCCGCTCGCCCTCGTCACGCAGATGCGGATGAAGCCCGTCGCGCTCGACGCCGTGGCGGGGGTGATCGCGGACGTCGCGACGGGGCGCCGGGCCGGCACGGCCGTCGACCTGGCGGGGCCGGAGGTGCTCACCCTGTGGGAGATGACGCGGCGGCTCCCCGACCGGCCGGCCGTCACCGTGCCGCTGCCCGTCCCCGGCCGCCTCGGACGGGCACTGCGTGACGGCGCGCTCGTGCCGGGCGACGATGCCGAGGTGGTCGGCCCCACCTACGCGGAGTGGCTGAGGGCCGGATCGGGCTGACCTGAGCGAGGACCGGTGAGGGCGGGGAGGATGGCCGCGGCGGCGGCCACCGCCGCCCCGAGGAACGCCGCCGGGTAGCCGGCCTCGGGCACGAGGGCGCCGACGGTGCTCGCTCCGGCCGCCTGCCCGAGGATCAGCGTGACGAAGGCCAGCGCGGTCCCGGCGGGCGCCCGTGGCGCGTCGATCTGCACGGTCCAGGCGATGAGCGCCCCGCTCCCGGCGGTGTAGCCCCACCCGAAGGCGGCGCACGCGGCGAGCGCGAGGGGCGTGCTGTCGGGCACGAGCGCGAGCGCCGCGGAGGCTGCGGCGAGGGTGCCGGTGGTGACGACCCAGGCGCGCTGCGCTCCGAGCCCGCTCACCCACCGTGCGGTCGGGGCGACGGCGGTGCCCCCGGCACCGAGCGCGATCCACGCGGTCACCGAGACGGCGTCGCCCGCGCCGGAGTCGACGAGGAACGCCCGCCCGTAGTTCCACACCGCGGCGGAGCCGGCACCCATGAGCAGGGCGGCGGCGAGCACTCTCCGGTGGGCGGTGAACCACGACGCCGGGGGCAGGGCCCGCGTCGTCGGCCCGGGGGAGCCCCGTCCCATGGTGAGCAGGACGGCGGCGCCGGCGGCCAGGGTGACGACCGCCGCGACCACCCAGACCACGCGCCAGCTCGGCAGGAGCGCGAGCGCCAGTGCGCCGGCGACGGCGAGCCCCGGCCCCGTTCCCGCGTTGACGATGGACTGGGCGCGCGGGTGGCGCCGGGTCGCCGGGTGGTCCTGCAGTGCGGCCACGAGCGCCGGTGAGGCGAGGCCGGCACCCGCCGAGCTGACGATCGCCGCGACGGCGAAGACCGCGGGGCTGGGGGCGAGGGCCATGCCGGTCGCGCCGAGAGCCGCACTGAGCGCCGCGACGACGACGAGGGCGCGGGCGTGGCGTGCGGCCGTGAGGAAGCCGAGGACCGCCCCGGCGCAGTAGAGCACCGACGCACCGCCGGAGACGACGCCCGCCGCGGCGACGCCCAGGCCGAGCTCGTCCTGCACGTTCGGCAGGACGAGGCCGTAGGCGAGCCGGACGAGGCCGTACGTGGCGGCGATGAGGCCCGTCCCGGCCGCGAGGAGGGGCAGGGGTGACCTCGAGCCGAACGAAAACGGACGTTTCACATTGGGGAGTCTAGGGTGCAGCCATGCCGATCCGCGCGAGCACCGAGGCTCGGCTCCTCGACGCCGCCGACGAGCTGTTCTTCTCGAGGGGCATCGCCGCCACCCCCGTCGACGCCGTGCTCGCGCGCGCCGGGGTGTCCGCCGCCACGCTCTACCGCGGCTATCCCAGCAAGGAGGCGCTGGTCGCGGCGGTGCTCGAGCGTCGCCACCGCGTGTGGCTCGAGGAGTGGGACCGCGCGATCGCGGCCCAGGAGTCGCACGAGGGGCGGCTGCTCGCGGTCTTCGACGCGCTCGACACCTTCCGCGCGCGACCCATCGGCTCGCGGTGGTGCGCGTTCCTCGGGGCCGCGGCCGAGTACGCCGACGCACCGGCCGAGATCGCGCGGGCGGTGCGCCAGGACACCGACACCATGCGCGCCCGGCTCGCCGGGCTCGCCGCCGCGGTGGACGCGCGGCGCGCGGACGAGCTCGCCGACCAGCTCCTCCTCGTCGTCACCGGTGACCTCGCCATGCGGCTCCGGTCCCCGGGGCACACGACGGCGACGGCGCGCAGCGTCGCTGCCGCGCTCCTGGCCCGGTGAGCGGCCGACGGACGGTCGGTCAGAGCGCGGTGCGCGCGGTGCGCCGGGCCTCGGCGCTGAGATCGTCCCCGCGCCGCGCGAGGAACGCCTCGAGCCGGGAGGCGTCGACGCGACCGATCTCCCGCAGGGCGGTGCCGACCGTGGTCTGCACGAACCGCTCCGGATCGGCGGCGAGCAGCTCGCACAGGGCGAGCGGGTCGTCGAGGTCGCCGGAGCGGACGAGGGCGTAGGAGGCGACGACGGCCGCGCGACGGTGCCAGCGGTTCTCCGACCGGGCGAGCGTGAAGAGCACGTCGCGCGGGCGGTCGACCAGGTACGTGCCGACGACTCGCGGCGCCGAGCGGTCGATGTAGTCCCAGGTGTCGATGCGGTCGAGCCGCCGCATCCACAGCTCGTACAGCGCCCGACGCTCCTCGGCGCTGATCCGGGGCCGGCGGGCCTTGAAGTCGAGGATGCTCACAGCGACCATGCGCTCCTCGTACGCGTCGCTGTCGAGGAGGCGGTCGACCTCGCTCAGCGGCATGGCGGTATGCGCCTTCGCGATCGCGAACACCGTTCCCATGCGTACACCGATGACGGTTGTCGTCTCGTTGGTCATCCGGGCGAGGATCTTGCGCCGCTGGGTCTTGTCGGCCGCTGCCATGAGCGAAGCGTGCACGGCTGCTGCGGTGGGGGCGGCATCGGTCGTGCCATGGGCCATCGCGGAGCCCCTCACTCGTGCCCGCCGGGGTCGCGGGCCCCGTCGTCCGGCCTGCCGACGAGCGCCGCCATCTTGTCCAGGCACTGCTCGAGCCCGGCGCGCGACATGTCGCGCGACTCCGACGTGCCGTAGCCGGCCTCGCGCATGTGGAGCCGGGTGCGGCCCTCGCCGAGGTCCTCGAGGCGCACCTCGTGCTCCCCCCGCTCGGGGACGCCCTCCGCGGGGATCCCGGCCTGCTCCGGGGTGATCGCCGTGCCGGCCGCGTCGGTGAAGGTGAAGACGTACCGCAGGTGCCGCGGGGCGTCCAGGTCGGTGATGGTCCACGTGCTGTGCTGCTCGAACCCGCCCCACTCCTCGGGCGCGCGCATCGTCACCGCGATGCGCCCGCCCACGCGGACGTCGGCCTCGGCCCGAGGGCAGGTGAACCCGGCCGGACCCCACCACCGGCGCAGGTCGGCCGGCTCGGTCCATGCTGCCCACACGCGCTCGACCGGCGCGGCGAAGTCCCTCGAGACCTCGACATCGAATGTTCCCGCCACGGCGCCCCCTCGCATCGTCCTTGGGCGCGACGCTACCGATCGCCCGGGGCCGCTGCCATCACTTTTAGGCTCATGCCGGGAGGGCGTAGAAACTGGCGGTACCCGTGGTGGACCTTGGCGACCTCGCCCCGGTAGCCGTACGCGTCGAGGAGCTGCCCGGCGACGTCGCCCATGCCGTTGAGCCTCAGCGACCGCGACCACACCTGGCTCCCCAGGTCGGCCAGGCCTTGCCCATCGATGCACCTAAAGCGGTATCATCGTTGAATGACGATGCCGAGCACCCCGGAGACCCGCGTCGCCGACGACGCCACGGCGCTCGCGGCCGCCGCCTGCCTCTTCCGCGGCTTCGGCGACCCCTCACGGCTGACGATCCTGCGCCACCTCGCCCTCGGCGAGCACCGGGTCGTCGACCTCACCGAGCACCTGGGCCTGGCCCAGTCGACCGTGTCGAGGCACCTCGCCTGCCTGCGGGACTGCGGCCTCGTGACGTCGCGGCCCGAGGGGCGGGCGTCCGTGTTCCGGCTGACCCACCCCGAGGCCCTTCTGGAGCTCCTGGCCGCCGCCGAGCGGCTGCTGGCGCTCACCGGGGACGCGGTGACGCTCTGCCCGACGTACGGCACCGCCGACCCGACGAGGGAGGAGGTGCCGGCATGAGCGGGACCCGCGAGCTGGGGGCCATGGAGGTGGAGCGCCTCACCCGCCGGGGACTGCGCCTGGCCCAGTTCACTGTCGCGTACAACGTCGTCGAGGGGGCCGTCGCGATCACCGCGGGCCTGCTCGCCGGGCTCGTGTCCGTGGTCGGGTTCGGCGTCGACTCGGGGATCGAGTCGATCGCCGCCGTCCTCGTCGGCCTGCGGCTGGCGGCGCGGCTGCGGCACGGCGACACCGACGAGCGGAAGGAGCGGCTCACCCTCAAGGCGGTCGCCGTCACCTTCTTCCTCCTCGCGGCCTACGTCACCGTCGAGGGCGTCCGCAGCCTCCTCGACGGCGAGGCGCCCGAGAGCTCCCCGCTCGCCATCGGGCTGCTCGTCGCCTCGATCGTCGTCATGCCGGTCCTGGCGTCGATGAAACGCGCGGTGGGACGGCAGCTGGGCGACAACCTCATCCTCGCCGACGCCGCCGAGACGCGGATCTGCGTGCTCCTCAGCGTCTCGACCCTGGCCGGCGTCGGGCTCTACGCCCTCACCGGCGCGACGTGGCTCGACCCGGTCGCCGCCTTCGTCATCGCCGCCTTCGCGGTCCACGAGGGCAGGGAGGCCTGGGAGGGCGAGCTCGTCGAGGACGACGATGACGACTGAGCGGGCCGCGCTCGCGGCGCTGGTCCTGTACGGGCTCGGCCTCTTCGGCGCGTTCGCCGTCCGGGCGTGGGTGCACCGTCGCGCCACCGGGTCCGCGGGCTACCGGGGGCTGTCCGGCGCGCCGGGATCGGCGCCGTGGTGGGGCGGCATCCTGTTCGTCGCCGCCCTCGTGCTCGGGGCGGCGGGCCCGGCCCTGGCCGTGGTGGAGGCGGTCCCGGCGGCCGTCGCGCTCCCGGCCGCACTCCCGTGGACCGGCGTCGGGCTCATGGCGCTCGGTAGTCTCGGCGTCCTCGCGGCGCAGGCCGGCATGGGCAGCTCGTGGCGCATCGGGGTGGACCCGGCCGAGCGCACGGACCTCGTCACGACGGGCGCGTTCGCCGTCGTCCGCAACCCGATCTTCACCGCGATGATCGCGGCGCTGGTCGGGCTGGTCCTGCTGGTGCCCACCGTCGTGACGGCTGCGGCGCTCGCGTGCCTCGCCATCGCCGTCGAGGTGCAGGTCCGGGCGGTCGAGGAACCGTACCTGCGGCGCGTGCACGGGGAGGCGTACGCCCGGTACACCGACCGGGTGGGGCGGTTCGCGCCGCGGATCGCCCGCCGTCCGTAGCGGAGGGCGGGGCGCGGAACTGGCGAACTCGGCGCGAACTAGCGAACTCGGCGCTCGCTCGTGCGCCGAGTTCGAGGGTTTGTGCCGAGTTCGATAGGAGGAACTAGCGAACTCGGCGTGAAATAGCGAACTGGGCGTGAAACAGCGAACTCGGCGTGGAGTGGGCAGCAGGGTCGCCCACCGGCGCGGACACCACGAGGGGGCGCGCGCCCCGGCCCCGGCACCACGAGGGGGTGCGCACGCCCTCCAGTCGCGCGCACCCCCTCGGGTCCCCCCCGGGGATTCAGATGGTTCTAGTGCGCCCGCGCGGCCCGTCGTCGCGCCCCGAGGGAGGCGAGGACGCCGGCCGCCGCGAGGGCGAGGGCGGTGGCGACGGCCACGGAGGCCCCGTCGGCGCCCGTGCTCGGCAGCGCACCACCCGAGCCGGATCCGCCATCGGCCCCGCCGTCGGCGCCGCCGCCCGGCCGCCCGGCCGAGGGCCCACCCTCGCCCGGCGCCCGCGTGGGCGTCGTGGTGGGCTCCCCGCCCGGCGCCCCGTCGCTGGGCCCGTCGCTGGGCCCGTCGCTGGGCCCGTCGGTGGGGTCCGGCGTGGGCTCACCGGTCGGCTCCTCGGTCGGGAGATCGGTCGGCTCCTCGGTCGGGAGATCGGTCGGCTCCTCGGTCGGGAGATCGGTCGGCTCCTCGGTCGGGAGATCGGTCGGCTCCTCGGTCGGGAGATCCGTCGGGTCCTCCGTCGGCACGTCGGTGGGGTCCTCGGTCGGCACCTCCGGCTCGGGGACCGTGACGTCGAGCTCCGCCGTCACGCCGTTGACCGTGACGGTGAGCGTCGCGACGCCGCCGCTGAGCGCGGTGAGCGCCCCGGTGCGGGGGTTGTACCGGAGCACCCCGCCGGCCTCCTCGAGGGCGTCGTCCTCGTCACCGGCCGGCACGGAGCCGTCGTCGATCCGGACGTCGTCGCCGCCCCACTGGGCGGAGACGGGCCACGCGACGGGCACCTCGCGCCCCTCGTCCTGGACGAGGGTGGCCAACGCGGTCGCGCTCTCGCCCACCTCCAGGGTGTCCGGGCCGGCCAGGTGCAGCGCGTCGACGCGGGCCATCACCTCGGCCCGCATCCAGGCCAGGCGTGCGTCCGGCACGGCGGGGACGTCCCCGACCACACCCGCGGCCGGGTCCACGCCGAGCATCGTCCACCCGGTGAACCCACCGGTGGCGGGGGTGCCGCTGGGACCCTTGCCGGAGTTGCCGTTGACGAGGTAGCTCACGCCCTCGCTGCTGCGTCCGTGGAAGACGCCGACGTGCCCGTTGACCATGGCGGCCGACTTGCCGCTGCCGGAGCGGAAGTCCGCCAGCGTGCGCTCGATCGCCGCCGCCTCCTCGCGGTCGCCCAGCTGGCTGGCCTTGTTGGGCAGCGGGTCCTGGGTGGGGTGGTGGGAGAAGACGAGGACACCGCTGACGGCGGGGTCCGCGGCCGCGTCGGCGAGCTGCTCCTCGAGCATCCGCAGCTGATCGATGCCCCCGGACAGGTAGGTGCCCCCGGCGGTGTTGAGCGTGATGAGGCGCGTCCCGTCGAGGGTGCGGGCGGTGCTGGGCGCGCCGAACTCCTCGATGAAGTTGGAGATCGGGCCGCCCATGATCTCGTGGTTGCCGGGGACGTAGACCCACGGCACCGCGTCGCCCACCTCCTCGGTGAGGACGGTCCGGGCCAGGTCGAAGTCCGCGGGGGACGCCTCGTCGACGAGGTCGCCGTTGATGACGAGCACGTCGGGCTCGGCGGCGACGATCTCCCGCAGCGTCCGCCGGGCCGCCTCGACGAGGGGGCTCGTCGGGTTGGCCGCGACGAACTGGGCGTCGGACATCACGGCGACCTGGAGCGGGCGGTCCGTGACGGTGCCGTCGGTGACGATCACCGGGTCGTGCACCGGCGTCACCTGCGGCGCGTCGACGTCCGCGGCGAGGACGACCGACAGCGGGCCGACGGTGACGTCGCCGGCGTACTGGGCGTCGGGGCGGGTCTCCATCATGCGGACCCGCTCGAACGTCAGCGGGTAGGCCATGCCGGCGGGGACGGGGAAGGAGACCTGCTGCCAGCCCTCCCACTCGACGAGCGCACCGTCGAGGTTGGTCACCACGCCCTCCCCGGTGCGCACCTGCAGCCGGGGCCACTCGCCGTTGCCCGAGCCCTTGACCCACAGGGTGAGGGAGCGGGGCTGGCCGGGGAGCACGACCGGCTCCGGGGCGATGGCGTAGAAGCCGCGGGTGCTCGTGGAGGTGGTGAAGTCGTACGTGAGGCGCAGGCCGTTCGTGCCGGCCTCGGGGCCCTCGGCGGGAGCGGTCTCGCCGGTGGCGCGCGCGACGTCGTAGGTCCAGTCGGCGGCGTCGGCGAGGTCGAGGACCTCCACCTCCTCGAAGCCGACGGTGAGCGCCAGGTCGACGACCGCGTCGCCGACGACGAGCGAGGCGGTCCCGCCGCCCTGCTCGAGCGAGGACTCGACGGTGAAGGCGTCGACGCCGTCGGGGGTGATGGTGAAGCCCTCCGGGGCGGTGACGGTGACGTCCTGGACCTCGATCGGTGATCCGTGGCCGTCGGCGTCGTAACCGGTGAGGTGGATGGTGGCCGCGTCGTCGGTCGCCTCGAGGGCGATGACGTTGCGGTCCGCCCGCACGTGGTCGAGCGCGCCGAGGACCTCGATCCCGGTAGCGGCGGTGAGGCCGCCGGCCGCGTAGGTGAGCGTGGCCCGGCCGCGCTCCTCGCCCTGCACGACGGCGGTGGCGCCGTCGGTGGTGAGGGTGACGGCGTCGGAGCCCACGGTGAAGGTGCCGTCCACGGCGACCGGCGCGAGGTTCGCGTCGAGCCCGGTGCCCGCCAGGGTGCGGTGCAGGCCCGGCAGGACGGTGTCGGCGCCGTCCAGGTCGCTCACGGGCTCGACGGCGACGTCGGTCGCGGTGCCCGCGGGGGCGCTGGAGAAGAACGCGAGCGAGTTGGGCACCGGGCGCTCGACCCCGTCGGAGGGGCGGTTGAGCACCGTCGTCTCCGCGTCACCGGCCAGGCGCGCCACCATGGTGGTCGAGCCTCCGCCGTCGAGGTTGACGGCGTCGTGGGCGCCGAGGTCCGCGAGCAGCTCGGCGAGCTCGATGGTCGACATGCCGCGCCCGAAGTGCGCCCGCCCGTCGAGGGCCAGGGCGAACAGCTGGGTGCCGTCCTCGCTCACCCCCACGGCGGTGCGGGGGTGGACGGCCGCGTCGGCCGCGACGACGACGCCGTCGGCGATGAGCACCTCGCCACCGGTGAGGGCGACGTCGGCACCCACGTCGGTGGTGATGTCGAGGCCCACCTCGTCACCGAGGCTCAGCGAGGCGACGAGGTCCGCGCCGGCCTCGCGGCCGAGGAGGACGAACCCGTCCTCCGGGATGCTCGGCGCTCCACCACCGAGCCCGATGGCGGTGACGACGCCGTCGACCACCGTCGCACGGCGGACGTTCGGGGAGACGGACTCCGGCCCGCCCACGGGACGGTCGAGGGTGTGCCCGCCCCACGCCGGGGTGTAGACCCCCACGGACCCGGCGGGCAGGTGCGGGGTGTTGACGCCCCCGGCGCGGTGGTCCGTGCCGTCGACGGTGACCGTCGCGACGGCGGCGACGCCCTGGACCGCGGCGAGCCCCTCGGTGATCGTCAGGCCGGCCCTGGGCGTCGACGTCCCGTTGAGGACGCCGTCGCGCGAGACGGCGGTGCCGTTGGCGGCGTCGGAGTAGTTGATGTCGAAGAAGTCCCCGTTGATCGCAGCGACCGCCCCGTTGTTCGCCAGGTGCTCGGAGACGGTGGCCGGCTCGGTGACGGCGCCGGAGTTGACGACGTCGACCGACAGCGTGGGCACGGACAGGTCGGCGACCATGACGGCGCCCGCCGTCCACCCCGCCTCTTCCTGACGGGAGAACCGTGTGACGTCCAGGCCGGGCGCGACGCGGTCGGTCTCGGCGGTGGCGAAGACGCCGTCGGCGACGAGGTCCATCCCGTGCGGCGCGACGACGGTGCTCGCGGCGGGGGTGGCCAGCGTGGCCGAGGCGGTGGCCATGGGGGCGAGCAGGAGGGCGGCGCCGGCGGTGGCGACCGCCGCCCGCCGGTTCCAACCGGCGGCGCTGCGGGGGTTGTGCACGGATGAGCTCCTTCGTGGGTGCGGGTAGCCGCGACGCTAGGGCGGACGGGTGACGGTGCGGTTCCGTGTGCAGGTCGCGTGCGCGACCACGCGATGAACCCGAGGTGAACGCGTCTGCCCCCATCGGCGTCGCCGCTCGCCTCGCACTCTCCCAACGGTGAGGATCGGCGTCAAACACTTCCGGACCGACCTTTGTCGATGAAATCCAGTTCCATGGCTGGCTGGCTGGCTGGCTGGCTGCCGGTCGGGCCCCGGGGTGCGGCGAGCGCGTCCGGCACGGCCCGGCGTCGGGATGCGGCGTGGGCACGCCGGCCCCCGCGGGGGAGCGGTCGCTACGGTGGGGCGACGTCACGACCGCGGAGGAACCGTGCAGCCTTTCCCGGCAGGCCGCGCCGGCGCGGTGCTCCTGGTCCTCGCGGCCGCCGGCTCCACCCAGTTCGGGGCCGCCGTCGCGGCCCTGCTGTTCCCGCGCGTGGGTCCGCTCGGCGTCGTCACGCTGCGCCTCGCCCTGTCCGCCGCGATCCTGCTCGTCCTCTTCCGCCCCCGGCTCTCCGGGCGGAGCGCCGCCGACTGGCGGCTCGTGGCCGCCTTCGGCCTCGCGCTCGGCGGGATGAACACGGCGTTCTACGCAGCCATCGACCGCATCCCGCTGGGCGCCGCCGTCACGCTCGAGCTCCTCGGCCCGTTGGCCCTGTCCGTCGTCGCCGCCCGCCGGTGGACGAGCCTCGTGTGGGCGGGGCTCGCGCTGACCGGCGTCGTCCTCCTCGGGGGCGGTGACGTCCGGGGCCTCGACCCGCTCGGGGTGCTCTTCGCGCTCGTCGCGGCGGCCCTGTGGGCCGCCTACATCGTGCTCAGCTCACGGGTCGGCCGTCGCTTCGCCCGCGCCGACGGGCTGGCGCTAGCCATGGCCGTCGCCGCGGCGCTGAGCCTGCCGTTCGGGCTCGCCCACGCGGGCGGCGCCCTCCTCGCGCCCGGGACGCTGGCTGCGGGCGCCACGGTCGCCGTCCTGTCCTCGGCGTTGCCCTACAGCCTGGAGATGGCCGCTCTGCGGCGGCTGCCGGCGGCGACCTTCGCCGTGATGATGAGCCTGGCGCCCGCCATCGCGGCGCTCGCGGGCTTCCTCGTGCTCGACCAGGCGCTCGGCCCGGTCCAGCTGGCCGCGATCGCCCTCGTGGCGCTCGCCAGCGCCGGCGCGGTGCGCGCCGCCGGGCCGCGCGGCGCGGACGCCGCGCCGCCGTGAGCCGCTCGCCCGGCAGGAAGTAGCGAACTCGGGCACCGCGGCGGTGCCGAGTTCGCCAACCCATGCCGAGTTCGATAGTTCTGACTAGCGAACTCGGCATCAAACAGCGAACTCGGCATGAAACAGCGAACTCGGCGAGAAGCAGCGAACTCGACGCCCACCGCTACCCCAGGGTGGCGCGCGGCGCCACCTCCGAAGGTCTAGAGACGTGCGACCTGGGTGCGGGCTACCGTTTCAGGAGGGACCAACGGCGGTCCCGACGGGTCCGTCCGACGCCCAGCATCCATCTCGCCGAAATGAGCCATCGATGCGCCGACCGTTGACAGCAGCACTGACCACCCTCACTCTCGCCGCGGCGGCCGCCCTCGGGCCGGCCGCAGCCGCCGTCCCGGACGACGACCCGTCCGGACTGCCCGCGCAGGCGGGCATCGACGCCACCGACAAGGTGGTCCCGGCGCTGCGCGACGCCCAGGGCCGCGTCACCGCCTTCGTCCAGCTGGACGCGCCCTCCGCGCTCGACGTGGCCGAGTCCGGCGGCAGCGATGCCGCCGTGACGGCCGCGGCGGCGGACATCGAGGCCCTCGCCGACGACGTGGTGCCGCAGGCGAGCGCACGGGCCCGCACAGCCGCGCCGGTCCAGCTCTCCGTCACCACCAAGCTCCTCGCCGGCACGATCGTCACCGGCGAGGCCGCGCAGGTCCGCGCGCTGGCGGCGTCCGAGGACGTCGTCCAGGTCTACCTCGTCACCCCCAAGACCCCGGACAACAAGGGCACGGACGTCTTCACCCGCGCCATCGAGGCCTGGGAGCAGGCCGGCGGGACCGGCGCGGGCATCCGCATGGGCATCATCGACACCGGCGTCGACTACACCCACGCCGACTTCGGCGGCCCCGGCACCGAGGAGGCCTACGCCGCCGCCTACGGCGAGGACGGAACGGGCCCGATCCCCGCGGGGCTCTTCGACCCCGAGAAGTTCCTCGGCGGCTACGACTTCGCCGGCACCGACTACGACGCCGGCGCCGACGACCCGGCGCTGGGCGTCCCCCACCCGGACCCCAACCCCATCGACGGGCCGTACACCGGCGGGGGCAGCGGGCACGGCACCCACGTCGCCGGCACCGCCGCGGGTTACGGCGTCACACCCGACGGGGAGACCTTCCGCGGGGACTACGCCGCGCTGGAGGACATCCGCGACTGGCAGATCGGCCCGGGCTCGGCCCCGGAGGCCGGCATCTACGCCCTCAAGGTGTTCGGCGACGACGGCGGCAGCACCAACGTCACCATCAACGCCCTCGAGTGGGCGGCCGACCCGAACAACGACTTCGACTTCAACGACCGCCTCGACGTCGTCAACCTCTCCCTCGGCGCCGCCGAGGCCCCCGTCGACGACCCGGAGAACCTCTTCATCGACCAGCTTGCGCGCCTGGGCACCATCCCGGTGATGTCGGCCGGCAACTCCGGCGACATCGTCGACGTCGGCGGCTCGCCGGGCAACGCCGGCAGCGCGCTCGCGGTGGCGAACTCCGTGGGCGACACCATGACGTACGACGCCATCGAGGTCGTCGACGCCGCCAACGACGCACTCGAGGGCCTGCACGCCGCCCAGATGACCGTCGCCTACGCCAGCGACGCGGACGTCACCGCCCCGGTCGTCTACCTCGGCGCCGACGTCAGCGGGTGCACGTCGCTCGCGCCGTACGCCGAGCAGATCGCCGGCAACATCGTCTGGCTGTACTGGGACGACAACGACGCCACCCGCGCGTGCGGCAGCGTCGCCCGGTGGAACAACGCGCAGGCCGCCGGGGCCGTCGGCGTGCTCATCGGGTCCGAGCTCCCGTTCTTCTCCGCCGGGATCTCCGGCAACCCCGCCGTCCCCGGCGCCCAGCTCACCGACGACGTCACCGACCTGCTCCTGCCGGAGATCCAGGCCGGCACGCTCACCGTCCGGCTCAGCCCGTCGCTCGCCGGGGCGGCCTTCGTCGAGGACGACACCCTCGCGGACACGCTCAACAGCGGCTCCTCGCGCGGCGCCCACGGCTCGCTCGGCATCGTCAAGCCCGACGTCGCGGCACCGGGCACGTCCATCTCGTCCGCCGCGTCCGGCGCGGGCACCGCGGCCAACACCCTCTCGGGCACGTCCATGGCCGCCCCGCACGTCGCCGGCATCGCCGCGAACGTCCAGGCGGTGCGGCCCACCTGGGACGCCCAGGAGGTCAAGGCGGCCGTGATCAACACGGCCACGCACGACGTCTACCGGGACCAGGGCCCCCAGGGCCCCGCGTTCGGCCCCGAGCGCGTGGGTGCCGGGCGGGTCGACGCCCTCGATGCCGTGAGCACCGAGGTCATCGCCTACGACACCGAGAACCCGGCGTCGGTCACGGCGACCTTCGGCATCGTCAACGTCGCCGACGAGGTCGTCGTCGAACGCCGCACCATCACCGTGGAGAACAAGTCCGCGGCGCCGGCGTCGTTCGACACCGCCTTCACGCGGTCCACGGCGACCGGTGGGGCCACCATCGCCGTGACGCCGGCCTCCATCACCGTCCAGCCCGGACGGACCCAGACGGTCACCCTCACCCTCACGGCCGACCCGGCCACGCTCGTGCGGGAGATGGACCCGACGCAGGGCGTGAACTCGGGGGTCGGGGTGCCCCGGGACTTCCTCGCCACGCTCTCCGGGCGGCTGGTCCTCACGCCGCAGGGGGACGAGGGGGGCGAGCTCCGCGTGCCGGTGCACGCCGCCCCGCGCCTGGTGAGCGACCTCGAGGCGGAGGAGCCGGTGACGTTCGACGGCCCTGCGGACCTCACGGCGCCGCTCGTGCTCACCGGCCGCGGCGTCGACTCCGGGCACACCGACGACTCCCTCGGGTGGGTCTCGTTCGCCGCGCCGATGGCACTCGTCGCGGAGAGCCCGCAGCTCGAGGAGTCCGACGTCGCCACGTCGCCGTCGTCGGTCGCCGCGGGTGACGTGCGCTACGTCGGCTTCGCGTCGACCGCCCCCCAGCTCGCCGACGCGGGCAGCGACCCCCTCCTCGGCGTCGTCGGCATCGGCATCGCGATGCAGGGGGAGTGGCCCACCCTGGGCACGAACGTCATCCCGGTCATCGACACCGACGTGGACAGCGACGGGGACGTCGACCTGCAGACGACGATCCAGAAGCTCTCGGCCGACGACGACGTCACGGTCGCCGTGACGACCGACCTCGCCACCGAGGAGACCGTCGAGGTCCTGCCGATCAACACCCAGTTCGGCAACGTCGACACCACGGTGTTCGACAACAACGTCCTCGTCGCCCCGATCAGCGTGGACCTCTTCGACCCCGAGACGGTGCCGACGTTCCAGGTGTGGACGTTCTCGGGCTACGCCCCGAGCGGCACGGACATCATCGACACCACGGAGGAGTTCACGGCCGACCCGTACGCGCCGGACTACTGGTTCGACGGCGGGGCACCGAACTCGCTGCTCTTCGTCGCCGACGACGGCACGGAGCTCGAGGTGCACCGCGCGGCCGACCTGGGCGAGGACCCCCCGCCGCTGCTCGTCCTGCACACGCACAACGCCACCCCGGGCTCCCGCGCCCAGGTCGTCGACGTCGTCGTGGAGGAGCCGCAGGTCGTCGCGACCACGACGACCCTCGCGGTCTCGGGTGACCGCACCGCCGGGGAGGAGCTCACGCTCACCGCGACGGTCGCACCGCCGGAGGCGACCGGCACGGTGACGTTCTTCGACGGCGCGACGGAGCTGGGCTCGGCCCCGGTGACCGGCGGCACGGCGAGCATCACCGCGACGCTCAGCGCCGGCAGCCACACGCTGACGGCACGGTTCACCCCCGCCACGGCCGCGTTCGGGCCCTCGACCTCCGCCCCGGTGACGGTGGTGGTCGGGCAGTCCGCCTCGACCACGACGCTCACCCTGTCCGACGACCGGGTGGCGTTCGGGGAGCCGGTCACCGCCACCGTGGTGGTCACCGGCGCCTCGGCGGCCCCGAGCGGGTCCGTGGAGATCCGGGTCGGCGGGCAGGTCGTCGCCACCGGGACGCTCGTCGTCGACGGGCTCGTGGGCACGGCGACCATCGCGCTGCCGCAGAACCTCCCGGTGGGGCGGCACGACCTCGTCGCGGTCTACGCCGGCAGCGCCGACGTCGCCGGCTCGACGAGCGCCCCGGCCCGGCTGGTCATCGCCAAGGCGTGGCCGGACGTCAGCCTGGACGCCGACTGGCGGGTACCGCGCGGGTCGGACGCCGAGGTCACGGTCACGGTGTCCGGGAGCGACGGAGCGCCCGTCCCGACGGGAACGGTGACGGCGTACGCCAACTTCCGTCGCATCGGCCCCGTCACGCTCGACGAGAACGGCACTGCGGTGCTCACCATCCCGGCGATCCGCTCGACGACGGTCATCACCGTCCTCTACAGCGGTGACGCGGGGTACCACCCCGGCCTCGACATGGGGATCATCACCGTGGGGCGCTGACCCCACCCAGCGGCCCGGTCCCGGCAGTCGCCGGGCCGGGCCGCTGCGCGCCTGGGCCAGAGCTGCCGTGGTCGAGCCGCGCCCGGGGTGCGGCGGTCCGCGTCCGCTGGTAGACAGCCCGCATGTCCATGGCACAGCCGTTCCAGCCCAACATCCGCCCCGACGAGGGGATCCCGGCCGCCGACGCCGGCGCGGGCGCCCCCGAGCCGTCGCCCGGCTTCGGCATGGGCGGGGAGGACCCCGACACGGTCGCCGACGCGCGCGAGGCCGACGGCTCCGACGAGCCCGACGACCTGCGCGCGAAGCCCTAGCGACCGACGGGCCACTTCCTGCCGCCGGCGTCCTGCCGTCCGCCTGCACCGGGGCGACCGGGAGGCGATACTCGGCACGGGGCACCACCGTGCCGTCGTGCGTGCCGAAGGAAGGAACCCACGTGTCCGCAGGTAGTGAACGGCCGGTCCGGGACCGGTCCCAACGGATCCCCCTGGGTCTGGGGGAGCAGCTCGTGGGCGCGTGGCGCCTGGTCGCCTACACCCGCACGGGCATGGACGGAGCGGTGAGCCACCCGCTCGGTGAGGGGGCCTCCGGCTCGATCCTCTACACGCCCGACGGGTACGTCTCGGTCCAGCTGGCCGCCGCGGGCGCCACCGACCCGGACGAGCGCGGGGCTGTCCGTTACCTGGCCTACGCCGGGCCGTTCGCCGTCAGCGCCGAGACCGGCCGCCTCATCCATGAGGTCGTCGTGTCCGTCGACGAGGAGGCCATCGGCGGCAGCCAGGAGTGGGAGGCCCAGCTCGAGGCGGGCACCCTCACGCTGCGCTCCGGCCCGGAGGACCCCGGGACGACGCTGGTCCTCGAGCGAGAGGCCCCGCGCCAGCTGTGACGCAGGTCACGTCGCCTCGGGCTTGCGCGCTCCCGGGGCGGGTGGGCTATGGTGATGGAACAGTTGCAGTGATTTCATCGGTCTTGTGTGCCCCCGGTTTCGGCCGGGACGCTTTGCCTTCTTGGAGCAGACGACGAACACCGTAACAAGCGGCATCCGAAAGGCGGGTGCTGTTTGAATGCTCTGGAAGGAGTACCACATGTCCACAGGTACCGTGAAGTGGTTCAACGCTGACAAGGGCTTTGGCTTCATTGCCCCCGACGACGGCGGCGCCGACGTCTTCGTCCACTACTCCGCCATCTCCTCGAGCGGCTACCGCTCGCTGGACGAGGCGCAGAAGGTGGAGTTCGACACCACGCAGGGCCCCAAGGGTCCCCAGGCGGAGAACGTTCGCCCCATCTGATCTGAGTCTCGAACCTCCTGAGGTTCGTTCTCGAAGGCCCCGACACCTCACGGTGTCGGGGCCTTCGTGCGTCCTGGCGCGTCGTCCGCACCACCAGCGCCGTCCCAGACGAGGCGCCCGACCCCGTCCGGCCGCGCGCCGGCCGCCGGCACGTGCGCGGTGATCCTCCCGTCCGGCCTGAGGTGGCGCCGGCCTCCGAGTGCCGGTTGCCAGGCGTAGGCGATCCCCGTCTCCGGGAGCCACTGCTCGAGGGCCTCGCGTCGCACGTCGTCGTTGCGCCGGCTCCCCGGGAAGCGCCGGACGTCGATGACGCGCTCCACGCCCGCCCCGGCCAGGAGCGATGCCAGGGCGACGCGGTCGAGGGAGCCGTGCCCGACCGTGAGCAGCCGCATCCGGCCATTGTGGTCTTGGCGACCCGGTGACGGCGCGGGACCATGGCGGGGTGGACGACGTCGGGGGGCGGGTCGCCGAGGCGATGGCCGCCGTCGACCGTCGGGCGTTCCTGCCGCGACGGGTACGCGGCCGCGCCCACCGCGACGTGCCTCTCGCGATCGGGCACGGCGCCACGTGCTCCCAGCCGAGCACGGTCGCCCGCATGCTCGTCCTCCTCGGTCCGGGACCCGGCCACCGGGTGCTCGACGTGGGGTCCGGGTCGGGCTGGACGACGGCGCTGCTGGCCCTGCTCGTCCCCGGGGGCTCCGTCGTCGGCGTCGAGCTCGAGCCCGAGCTCGCCCGCAGGGGAGCCGCGAACCTCGCCGCGGCGGGCGTGACCGGCGCCCGCATCGTCGAGGCCCTCCCCGGTGTCCTGGGGCTGCCCGACGGCGCGCCGTTCGACCGCATCCTCGTCTCGGCCGAGGCGACGGAGCTGCCGCCCGCGCTCGTCGGCCAGCTCGCGCCGGGCGGGCGCATGGTCCTCCCGGTGGCCGGGCGGATGCTCGTCGTCGACCGGGCGCCCGACGGCGGCGTGCGCACGCGGGCGGAGGGGGCCTACCGGTTCGTCCCCCTGCGCTGAGCGAGGGGCGGCCCGCGGGGCTGGCAGGCTAGGACGGTGCCCACGACGCCCGGTTCGCTCATGCTGCTCCGGCACGGGGAGAGCGTCGGCAACGCCCTCGGCATCTTCACGGGCGTCCTCGACGTCGCCCTCACCCCCGTGGGCGAGCAGGCGAGTCACGACGCCGGTGCCCGGCTGGCGGCGCTGGGGTGGCGGCCCGACGTCATCCTCGCCTCCGAGCTGGTCCGCTCGTGGCACACCGCCGACCTCGTCGCCGAGGCCCTCGGCGGGGACGTCCCCGTGGTGCGCGACTGGCGGCTCGACGAGCGCAGCTACGGCGCCCTGTCGGGCTACCTCAAGACGGAGGTCGCCGAACGGTACGGCGTCGAGCAGTTCCTCCACTGGCGCCGGTCGCTCGAGGGCCGCCCGCCCGCCCTGGCGCCGCAGACGGTCGCGCTGTGGCGCACCCTGCCCCCGTTCGCCGGCCTCCCGCCCGAGGCGGTCGCGGCCACCGAGTCCCTGGCCGACGTCGTCGTCCGCCTCGAACCGCTGTGGCGGGGCCCGCTGAGCGAGCACCTGCGCGCCGGGCGCCACGTCCTCGTCGTCGCGCACGGGAACTCCCTGCGCGCGCTGTGCGGGCTCCTCGACGACCTCGACGGGGAGGAGCTCCGTCGGCTCAACCTGCCCAACGCCCGGCCGCTGGCCTACGAGCTCGGGCCCGACCTGCGGCCCCTCGTCCGGGGCGGCCGGTACCTCGACCCTCGAGCCGCGCACGCCGAGGCGCTCGCCATCGCCCAGCAGGGCGGGACCTGAGCCGAAGGTCTGGCCGAAAGTTCACCGGCACCGGTGTGCCCCGCTTATGATCATGGCTAGGCTGACCCATTGTGTGCGGCAGCGTGGCCGTACACCCCGAGGGGGTCAGTTCCATGAAGGCCATCGTTGCTGGCATCGCCAGCCAGGACATGATCCTGCCGGTCGAGAGCTTCCCGGTCCCGTACACACGGGTGCGTTCGGTCCCGCACGAGATCGTCACGGGCGTGGGCGGCGTCGGGTTCTCCGTCGCGCGCACGCTCGCCGCGCTGGGGGACGAGGTCTGCCTCGCCGCACCCCTGGGTGAGGACGCGGCCGCCGCGGCCATCGACGCCGCCGCGTTCCGCTTCGGCATGACCACCGCGCTGTGCTCCCGCACCCTGCCGCGCACGCCCCGCGCCGTCGTCCTCGTCGACCCGATGGGCCGACGCCAGATCAACGTCGACCTCGGGGACGCCCCGTCGGCGCTCCTCGACCCCGACCACCTCGAGGAGCCGCTGCTCACGACGGACGTCGTCGTCCTCGGCAACATCGACCTGTGCCGCCCGCTCGTCCGGATGGCACAGGCCGCGGGGGTCCCGGTCATGGTCGACCTGCAGGACGTCCGCGGCGTGGAGAACCCCGACGACGAGGACTTCCTCGCCGCCGACGTCGTCTCCATGTGCAACGACCGCGTGCACGGCCGGGAGGAGGAGGTGCTGCTCTCCCTGCGGGACCGGTCCACCGCCCGGCTGCTCGTCATGACGCTCGGCGACGACGGCGCCCTCGTCCTCACCCCGGAGCTGGCGGAGCCGGCGCGCGTCGCCGCGTACGACGTCGGCGAGGTGAGCTACCCCTCCGGCGCCGGTGACACGTTCTTCGCCGCGCTGGCCCACTACCTCTACGCGGAGCGGCTCGCGCCGCTGGCGGCGGTGCGCCGCGCCGTCGTCGCCGCCGCCTGGGTGATCTCCCACCCCGGCGACCCCGACTGGCTCAGCACCGAGGTCGTCGACGCGGTGGCGGACGGCGCCACCGACGGTGCCCCCGAGGCCCAGGCCGGGGCCGAGGCGGGCGCCGGGGACCCTGACCGGGGCGCCGCCGTCGGCTGAGCGGAGGGCCCCCAGACGCACGACGCCCCGAGGACCGGCGGGGTTCTCGGGGCGTCGGGTGGGACGGCTCAGGAGGCGGGGACCTCGTAGCCGGCGTCGGTGCACGCCGTCTCGAGCTCGCCCTCGGCCGCCTCGGAACCGCTGACGTCGACCGCGGAGAAGTCGGCGAAGGCCGGCGCCTCCTCGCCCTCGGGCGGGTCCTGCGCGGCGGCGGCGTTGTAGAGCTCGACCGTCTCGGCGAAGGGGGCGTTGATCTCCTCGAAGGTGCCGGCGAGGGCCTCCGGGGCCTCCTCGGCGAGGTCGGAGATCCGCTGCTCGAGCATGTTGATCTCGCCGTAGGCGACGTCGTCCGTCACCTCGCCGGCGGTGAGCGCCTGGCGGGCGGCCGCGGCGCGCTGGGCCAGGGGGGTGCCGGTGCCCTCGTAGTAGGCCTCGCAGCTGGTGATCTCGGCGGACGCCTCGGCGGTCGCCGTGGCCTCGGTGGTCGCGGTCTCCTCGGGCGTGGTCGTGCTGTCGCTGCAGCCGGCGAGGCTGAGCCCGGCCAGCAGTGCTACGGAAACAAGTGTGGTGCGTCGCATGCCGTCGACGCTACGCCGGGGCGTCCGGCACCTCCCAGCGGGGGCGGGGTGATGCCGGACACGGTCCACGGCGGTGCCGTGCGGCCTAGGCCGTCGCGTCGTCGTCCGTGCCGACGTCGTCCGGGTTGACCGCATCGGGGTCGTCCTCCGGCTCGAAGGTGTTCGCCTCGCCGTCGTTGCCCAGCCCGACGCCGGTCTCGGGGTTGGGCACGTCGCCCGGGGCCCGCTCCTCGGTGCCCGGCACGGCCGCGCGCTCCTCGTCGTGAGTGCTCATGAAGCCAGCTCCTTCAGGTCGGTGTCGCTCGATCACCTGAGCCTTCCCCGGGTCCGGGGACGGTGCAACCGGACCGGGGTCAGCGGTTCTCCCGGAGCTGGCGGAGGACGAGGACGATGAGGGCGACCACGCCACCGGTCGCGGCCGCCGCGAGGAGGAGCCTGACCCACAGGGGCAGCCCCTGCAGCCCGGTGCCCGGGGTCTCGCTGGTCGGGTCCTGGGTGGGGGCGACGTCGTCCGTGGAGCCCGCCAGCGTGGCCGCGGGACTCGGGGAGGGCGCTGCGGCCGGGGAGGTCGGCTCGGCCGCCACCCCGGTGACGGTGAACCCGAAGGCGCCCTCGATGGGGTGCCCGTCGTTGGAGACCACCCGCCAGGCGACGTCGTACCCGCCGCCGGGCAGGGCCGAGGCGAGCGGCAGCGTGACGTCGGGGCCGGCCACCTCCGGGGTCCCGTCGGCCACGACGTCACCGGCGGCGTCGGTGACGACGACGACCGGGCCGACGTCGAGGACGTCACCGCTGAAGGTGAGGCGTACCCGCTCGGGGGAGGCGTCCAGCACGGCGCCGTCGGCGGGCTCGGAGGCGACGAGGGCGTCGTGAGCCTGAGCGGGCAGGACGAGCGTGGGCAGCGCGAGGAGGACGAGCGCGAGCGTCGCGAGGGCGAGCCGCACCGGCCCGTGGAAGGCGCTGCGGACGACACCGGTGGGACGGGACGGGGCGGTCATGGGGCCACCATAGGCGCTCCCCCTCAAGGCCCAGCGGCTGCGGGTGGGGACGCGGTCAGGGTCCGCTGACCAGGCGTGCGACCTGGTACCCCCCTTCGTCGTAGACGAGCTCGTAGTCGGTGCCGGGGTGCTTCCCCTCGGCGTAGGTGGCGGCATCGCGCGGAGCGTTGCCGCCCCACGTGGAGTTGAGCTGGTCGACGACGACGTACTCGGTGGCCGGGTTGTCCCCGTTGCCGGACCAGTAGGTCGTCGTCGTCGGCACGAGGTAGGCGAGGAGCGCGATGTCGCTGGCGACGGTGACGTCCTCGGGGACGGCGTCGAGCGCGCCCTGCGCCGCCTCGGCCCGCTCGGCCGGACGGTAGGACTCCGCCTCGACCAGGCGCCCGAGGACGAGGTCGGGCGTGGCGAGGAGGCTGACGAGGAGGGAGACGGCGATCGCCGCGGCCGCCCGCCCGCGCCCCGGTCCGCGGGAGGCCTGGGCGCTGGCTCGGGCGCCGTCGTCGTGCGGTGCGGCGGGGACCGAGCCGTCGGCGGGCGGGTCGCGCGGTGGGCCGGGTGCCGGCGTGCCGTCGCCCGAGGTGGGGGTGGCAGGCGCGTCGTCGTCCGCGGCCCGGGGGCCGAGGGCGTCGAGGAGGGCCGCGATGGCGACGGGCATGAGGACGGCGTTGTAGTGCCACGTCCAGCCCCAGTAGAAGTGGACGTTGCCGACGAAGCGCCACGCGAGCGTCGGCACCATGACGAGCATGAGCGGGGAGCGGAGCCCGACCACGCCGGCGACACCGACGAGCATGAGGGCCGTGACGATCTTCTGACCCGGGGTGAACACCGCGGCGATCGTCCCGAGCGGGTCGCCGGCGACGTCGCCGAGCGTGAGGCGGTCCGTGTAGTCCCACTGGCCGCGCGGGTTGAGCGCCGGGAGGATCACCTGCACCGCGAGGAGGAACCACACCACGCCCCACACCGCCAGGGCGAGGCCCTCGCGGCGAGCTCCGCGCAGGACGAGGACGAACCCCAGCACGGCGACCGTGAGCCCCAGGTCCTCCTTGACGAGCACCAGGGGCGCCGCCCAGAGCGCGCACACCGTCCAGCGGCCGCGCAGGAACGCCTCGAGGGCGAGGGCGAGGAGGGGGAGCGCGAACGCGATCTCGTGGAACTGGGCGCCGACCGCCCCCTGGATGCCGAACGAGAAGGCGTAGGCGACGCCGACGGCGACGCCCGCCCGGCGGCCGAGCCGGTCGACGGCGACCCGGGTGAGGGGGACGACGGAGACGGCGATGAGGAGCGCCTGGACCACGAGGAGCGTCAGGCCCGAGGGGAACAGCCGGTAGACGGGGCCGAGGAGGACGAGCACGGGGTGGAAGTGGTCGCCGAGGAGGTTGAAGCCCTCGCCCTTGATGGGGACGATCGGCGCGCCGAGGTCGGCGTAGGCCTTGGCGAGCTGGGTGAAGATCCCCAGGTCCCATGACGGCGACTCGAACCGCCGCCACTGGATGACGGCGATGAGCCAGTACACCGCTGCCGTCACCCCGGCGAGGACCCAGGCCTCCGGATGGCGCGGGGTGGGGAACCGGCGGCCGGCCCGCTGGCGGGCGGCGGGGAACCGGCGCCCGGCGCCTGGCGCGGGCGCTGCGCGGCGGACCGCCGCCGGCGTCGCCTCGTTGGCCGTGCTCATCGCACCTCCCGCGCTGGGTTCGCGGGCCGGGTGCCCCTCCCGTGCGCCGCCGCACGCACCTTACCGAGCCCACCGCGGCTCGGGCAGGGGGATGGGTCCCGACGTTGGGCCGACGTCGGGCGGGACGCTAGAGGTCGCCGCGGCGCTGCAGGTGCCGCAGCGCCACCCACCCGATGGGCACGCGGATCCAGAACGTGAGCACCCGGAAGACGAGCGCGGCGGAGAACGCGACGCCGGCGGGGATGCCCGCCACCGACAGGCCCGCGGTGAGGGCCGCCTCGACGGGGCCGATGCCGCCGGGGGACGGCACGGCGGCGCCGACGGCGTTGCTGGTGAGGTACGTGATGGAGAGCGAGGTCAGCGACAAGGTGTAGCCGAACGCCGCCAGCGAGGCACCGAACGCGGCGATGAACCCCACGGTCATGACGATGTTGCCGGCGATGCCGATGGCCAGGCGGCGGGGGTTGCCCACCACCCACAGGACGCGCGGCCACACCTGGCTCAGCGTCGGCCCGATCTTCCTCCAGATCCAGGTGCGCAGCGGCGCCACGAGCATCGTCACGCCGGCGAGGAGGATGACCGCGCCGGCCGCGATCCCCACCCCGTCCGTGGGGAACGACAGCGTCCCCGCGCTGCCCGTGACGAGGGCAACGGTGACGAGCAGGAGGATGGTGGTGACGAACTGGGTGACCTGGACGAGCGCCACGGTCGCGACGGCGATGGGCGTCTCGACCTTGCGCCGGGTGAGGAAGCGGATGTTGAGCGCGGCCGGCCCCACGCCCGCCGGGGCGACCAGCGAGATGACGGACGCGGCGACCTGCACGAGGGTCGTGCGCCACACCCCGAGCCGTTCCGGGGAGAACGCGAGGAGCGTCATGGCGGCCCCCACGTAGGTGCTCAGGCCCAGCCCGAAGGCGACGACGAGCCACACCGGGTTCGCGTCGCGCGCGGCCTCGGCCACCTGCTCGAAGTTGAGCGTGCCGAGCAGGACCCAGATGGCGATGACGGCGATGGTCACCATGACCACGGTGCGCACGCTGAACCGTTCGAGCCGCACCGGCTCGACGGTGGCGGTGGGGACCAGGTCGACGAGCTCGGCGCGCAGGGCGTTGAGCAGCTCGCGGTGGTTGACGGTCGACGAGCGCGTCTGGGCGGGCAGCACCACCGGCTGGAGCAGGGGCGCGATGGCCGCCAGCTCGTCGGTCTCGAGGTTCCGGGCGGCGCTGGCGAGGGCCCGTTCGGGGCCGATCTGCACGGCGAGGAGGGTGAGGAGCTGGGCGAGGTCGAGGCGCCGGGAGAGCTCGGAGGAGGCGATCTCGCCGTGCTCCCAGTCGAGGAGCCACACCTGGCGGTCGTCGTCGACGAGGATCGCGTTGGCGGTGAGGTCGCGGTGAGCGACCCCCCGGCTGTGGGCGCGGCGCAGCTGGGACCACAGCTCGTCGAGGAGGGCGTCGTCGATCTCCTCGGGCGTGAGCTCGGGCAGCCGGCGGGCCCGGGGGACGTGCCGCGAGGTCATGAGCACGGAGTCCTGGGCGACGGCGATGCCGGCGAGCAGGGGCGTGCGCACGCCGGCGTCGCACACGGCGTAGGTGAGCAGGGCGGCGCGGTCGGCGGCGTCGCGCAGGGTCGCGGAGCGGCGATGGTCGAGGCCGCGCATGCGCAGCGCAGTCCACAGCGAGGCGAGGTACCCGACGACCTGGCGGTGGCCGTCGAGCACGGCGACGTACCACCGGGTGCCCTCGACGTCCCAGGCGGAGTACACCCGGTGGGCGCCGACGGGGTCGAGCGTCACGCCCGACCGGGGCGCCGCGGCGGCGACGGCGGCGGCCGCGTCGGTCGTCGGGTCGAGGTCGATGGTGTCCGGCGGCCGGCCCGGGACCGCCTCCCGCGCGCCGTCGACCGTTTCCTCCGTGAGCGGCTCCGCCCGCTCGGTGTAGCCGATGGGGGCTGACGTCGTCACCGTCCACGCCCGGGGCTCCGCGCCGGGGCGGGCAGGGTCCAGCCGCACCACGCGGACCGGGTCCAGCCCCGCCCGCCGCAACCCCCGGACGAGGCCGATGCCGTTGGCCCGGTCGCTGAGCACGCCGACGGCGTACCGGGCGCCCAGGCCGACCGCCCGGCCCAGGAGCACGGTGACGACCGCGCCGGGGAGGGTGAGCTGGCCGCGGATGACGGCCAGGCCGAGGACGACCCACAGGAGGTTCCACGACCACCGCAGGGACGGGCGCTGGGAGCGGGTGCCCAGCGCCGTGAAGAACGCGGCCAGGGCGGCCGAGTAGGGGTTGAGCGCGATGACGCGGTCGCCACCGACGGTGATGGTGAGGCCGACGGTGAGGGCCCGGGGGTCGAAGGTGTTGAGGAGCCAGATGGCGAGCGTGGCGACGAGCGCCGCGACGACGGCCGCGAGGACGGCCTCCAGGACCACCCGCCAGCGCCGCTTGACCAGCTGCAGCACGATGATCACGGGTGGGAGGAAGAACGTCACCAGGCCCTCGAGCACGGTGACCGGCAGGAGCAGCAGCTCGCGCAGCACGAGGCCCGCCGCGGACTGCACGTCCTCGGTCACCCCGAGCGCCGTCCCGTGGGCGTAGACGGCGAGGAGCAGCACCATGCCGATCCCCACGCCCGAGAGGATGAGCTCGACGAGGTCGCCGGGGCGGCGCACGCGCGTCTCCGGCACGTCGACGAGGAGCACCCCGCGGCGGGGCGTGCGGGCGCCTCGGGGGGACTGGCGGCCCTCCTCCTGCGCCGGCGCCGTCATGGCGGGGAGTCTACGGCGCACCGCGCCGCGGATCCGGGAGGTCCACCCGTCGAGCGCGGCCCGTCGGGGGGCACCCCGTGGGCTCAGGTGAGCCGCAGCGCCTCCAGCCACGCCTCGGGCAGCAGCGTGTAGCCGACGAACGCCACGACGTCGATGAGCGTGTGGGCGACGACGAGCGGCATGGTCCGGCGTCGGCGCAGGTAGTACAGCGCGAAGACGACTCCCATGGCGACGTTGCCGAAGAACGGCCCGATGCCCTGGTAGAGGTGGTAGGCGCCGCGCAGCAGGGCGCTGGCGGCGACGACGGCGGCGGGGCGCCAGCCGAGCTGCTCGAGCCGCTCGATGAGGTACCCGACGGCGATGACCTCCTCGAGCAGGCCGTTGCGCAGCGCGGCGAGGATGAGGACGGGGACGGCCCACCACGTGCTGTCGAGGGCGGCGGCCTGGATCTCCACGGTGATCCCCAGGGCCCGCCCGGCGGCGTAGAGCGCGAGGCCCGGCAGGCCGATGAGGGCCGCCAGGGCGAGGCCGGCGCCGAGGTCGCGGACGGGACGGGTCCGGTCCAGCCCGATGCGGGCGGTGGCCCGCCGGCCGGGCTCGGACAGGAGGAAGAGCACGAGGAGGACGGGGACCAGCGAGAAACCGATGTTGAGGAGCTGGTACGTGAGGTCCAGGTAGGGGCGGGGCGAGCGGGAGGGGTTGAGGGCCGTGGACTGCGCGCCCAGCGGCGTCTCAGCGGTGAGCCGGGCGTAGATCTGGACGAGCGCGTAGACCGCGGACTGCCCCACGGACAGCCCGAGGACGATCCACACCTCCGCGCTCAGCCGGCGCCGCGCCGCCCCCTCGGCTGCCATCCGCCACCGCCCCCCGCTCGTCGTGCGCGCCCGTGCGCCCCGTGCGCGCCGGGCTGCCCGTCGCTGCGGCCCAGCATGACGAACGGCGGCGCCGGGGGCGAACCGGGACGACGACAGCCGGCGTTTCCCACATGCTGAGACACTTCTCGGGACGGCCGTCGCCCGCGGCCTACCATTTCCGGACCATCCAGAGCAGCCGAGAGACCTGGCTCGTCGACGCTGCAGCAACCCGCGTGCCTCCGTGCACCGCAGACGGGTGCTCCCGCCAGGACCGATGGAGGCGAGCCTGTGATCACCCTGTCCGGCCTGCGCAAGGTCTACCCCGCCCGCGGGGGTGAGGTCGTGGCCCTCGACGGCATCGACCTGCACGTCGAACGCGGCCGCATCCACGGGATCGTCGGGGAGTCCGGCGCCGGGAAGTCCACCCTCATCCGGTGCCTCACGGCGCTCGAGCGCCCCACGTCCGGCAGCGTCGTCATCGACGGCGCCGACCTCGCCGCGCTCGGGGAGCGCGCCCTGCGCGCGCAGCGCCGGCGGATCGGGATGGTCTTCCAGCACGTCAACCTCCTCGAGGCCCGCACGGCCGCGGAGAACGTCGCCTACCCGCTGCGCGTGGCGAAGGTGCCCCGGGCGCGCCAGGCGGAGCGGGTCCGCGAGCTCCTCGAGCTCGTCGGGCTCACGCACCGTGCCGACGCCTACCCGGCGCAGCTGTCCGGCGGCCAGAAGCAGCGGGTGGGCATCGCCCGGGCGCTCGCGGCCGACCCGGCCGTGCTCCTGTGCGACGAGCCCACGTCGGCGCTGGACGCGGACACCACGCGGCAGATCCTCGGGCTCATCCGTGACGTGCGGGACCGCCTCGGTCTCACCGTCCTCATCATCACCCACGAGATGTCGGTGGTCCGCGAGGTGTGCGACTCCGTCACGCTCCTCGAGCACGGCCGAATCGCCGAGCACGGGGCGGTGGCCGACGTCGTCGCCGACCCGCGGTCCCGGCTCGCCCGGGCCCTCGTCCCGCTGCCGCCGGCCGGCCCCGAGGCGGGGACGGTCGACGTCGAGCTGTCCTTCGGCGCCGGGCACGGCACCGCGTCGGTGCTCGCCACGGTCGCCGGCCTGGGCGCCGACGTCGACGTCTCCGCCGGGACCATCGAGACGCTCGCCGGGGACCGGGTGGGCCGCCTGCGCCTCACCGTCCCCGCGGCCCGGCGGGCCGAGGTCCTCGGCACCCTCCACGGCGCCGGCCTGCACGCGGAGGTGGCGTGATGACGTGGCTCGAGGAGGTGGCGACCAACCCGGTCATCACCGAGAACCTCCCCGAGGCGACGGTCGAGACCCTGGCCATGGTGGCGCTGGCGTCGCTGGTCACCGTGCTCGGCGGCCTGCCGCTGGGCCTGGCGCTGGCGACGACGGCGCCCGGCGCGCTGCGTCCCGCGCCCGCCCTGCACGGCGTCCTCAACGTCGTGGTGAACGTGGGGCGCTCCCTGCCGTTCATCATCCTCATGGTGGCGATCATCCCGCTCACCCGCGCCCTCACCGGGACCACCTTCGGCTGGCGCTCCGCCGTCGTCCCCCTGTCGATCGCCGCCATCCCGTTCTTCGCCCGCCTCGTCGAGACGGCGGTGCGGGAGGTGGACCCGGGCAAGGTCGAGGCGGCGCAGATGGTCGGCGCCTCCCGCCTGGGGATCGTCTGGGGCGTCCTCGTGCGTGAGGCCCTGCCCGGGCTCCTCTCGGGGCTCACCGTCACGGTCATCACCCTCGTCTCGTACTCGGCGATGGCCGGGGCCGTGGGGGCCGGCGGCCTCGGGGCGCTCGCCATCAACCACGGCTACGTCCGGTTCCAGACCGATGTCATGGTCGTCACCGTCGTCGTCATCGTCATCCTCGTCCAGCTCGTCCAGATGCTCGGCGACCTCCTGGTCCGCGCCGTGGACCACCGCTGAGCCGCAGAAAGGAACCCCCATGCGTCCCACCCGCTACCGCGCCGCCGCCCTCACCGCCGCCGTCGCGATGACCATGGCGGCCTGCTCGGGCGAGGAGTCCGGCGGGTCCGAGCAGACCGACGGCACCACCGGCGGCGTCACGACGCTCACCGTCGGCGCCAGCGTCACCCCGCACGCCGAGATCCTCGAGTTCGTCGACGACGAGCTCGCCGCGGACGCGGGCATCGACCTGGAGATCGTCGAGTACACCGACTACATCCAGCCCAACGTGCAGCTCGCCGAGGGACAGCTCGACGCGAACTTCTTTCAGCACCTGCCGTACTACGAGGCGGAGGTCGAGGAGAAGGGGTACGAGTTCGAGCACTTCGACGGCGTCCACATCGAGCCGTTCGGCGTGTACTCGAGCAGCGTCACGGACCTCGAGGACCTGCCCGACGGCGCCCAGATCGGCGTGCCCAACGACCCGTCCAACCAGGCGCGGGCGCTGGAGCTCCTCCAGGAGGGCGGGGTCTTCGCGCTCGCCGACGTCGAGAACCCCTCGGTCTTCGACATCGCCGAGAACCCGAAGAACGTCGAGCTCGTCGAGCTCGAGGCGGCCCAGCTGGTCCGCACGCTCGAGGACTTCGACGCCGCCGTCATCAACGGCAACTACGCGCTCGAGGGCGGGCTCAACCCGGCCGAGGACGCGCTCGTCCTCGAGCCCGGCGAGGACAACCCGTACGCCAACCTCGTCGCCGTGCGCGCCGAGGACGTCGAGGACCCGGCGATCCTCACCCTCGACGAGCTGCTCCACTCCGACGAGGTCCGCGACTTCATCAGCGAGCGCTGGCCCGCCGGGGAGATCGTCCCCGCGTTCTGACGCACCCGCGGCGGCCCCGGGACCGGGGTCGCCGCGCGGCGGGCGTGGGCCGCCCGCGCGGGTCAGCCGCGCCGGTCAGCCGGCGCGGCGCAGCCGCAGCGAGTTGGCGACGACGAGCACCGAGCTCATCGCCATGGCCGCCCCCGCGATCATCGGGTTGAGCAGCCCGAGCGCCGCCAGCGGGATCGCCGCGACGTTGTAGGCGAACGCCCAGAAGAGGTTCTGCTTGATGACCCGCAGTGTGCGGCGGGACAGGGCGATCGCCGTCGGGGCGGCCCGCAGGTCCCCGCTGACGAGGGTGATGTCGCTCGCCTCGATGGCGACGTCGGTGCCGGTGCCCATGGCGAGGCCGAGGCCCTGCCGGCCGGCCTGGGCGAGGGCCGCGGCGTCGTTGACGCCGTCCCCCACCATGGCGACGACCTTGCCCTGCGCCTGGAGCCGCGCGACGACGTCGAGCTTCTCGCCGGGCAGGACCTCGGCGACGACGTGCTCGGGGGCGATGCCCACCTGCGCGGCGACGCGCTCGGCCGCGGCCCGGTTGTCACCGGTGAGGAGCATCGGGGTGATGCCGAGGGCGCGCAGGCGGGCGACGGCCTCGGCCGACGTCGCCTTCACCTGGTCCCGCAGGGCGAGGACGGCGCGGGCGGTCCCGTCCCAGGCGACGACGACCGTGGTCGCGCCGTCCGCCTCCGCGGCGCGGTGGGCCCGGCCGAGCGCGTCGTCCGCGCCGACCCCGGCGACCCCGCGCTCGGTCAGCCAGGACGGGCGACCGACGAGCACCTCGACGGCGCGGGGCGGGGTGCCGGCGGGAGCGCCGCCGTCGGCGACGAGGCCGCTGACCCCGCGGCCGGCGTGGTTGCGGAAGCCCTCGACGGCGGGCAGCGCGCCCGCCTCGGCCTCGGCCCGGCGGGCGACCGCCTGGGCGATGGGGTGCTCGCTGGCCGCCTCGACCGCGCCGGCGAGGCGCAGGGCCAGGGCTCGGTCGGTCCCCGGCGCCACGACGACGTCGGCGAGCTCCATCCGGCCCTCGGTGACGGTGCCGGTCTTGTCGAGCACGATGGTGTCGACCCGGCGGGTGGACTCGAGGGTCTCCGGGCCCTTGATGACGATGCCGAGCTGGGCGGCGCGGCCGGTCCCGACGAGCAGGGCGGTCGGCGTCGCCAGCCCCAGCGCGCACGGGCACGCGATGATGAGGACGGCGACGGCGGCCGTGAACGCGGCCTGGGCGTTCGCCCCGGCGAGCAGCCACACCGCCAGCGTGCCGAGCGCGAGGACGAAGACGACGGGCACGAAGACCGCCGAGATGCGGTCGGCGAGGCGCTGGACCGGCGCCTTGCCCGTCTGCGCCTGCGTCACCAGGCGCCCGATCTGGGCGAGCGTGGTCTCCTCGCCCACGCGGGTGGCGCGCACGAGGAGGGTGCCGCTGGTGTTGACCGTGGCCCCGGTGACGGCGTCGCCGGGGGCGACGTCGACCGGGACCGGCTCGCCGGTGAGCAGCGAGGTGTCGACGGCCGAGCGGCCCTCGACGACGACGCCGTCCGTGGCCACCTTCTCGCCCGGGCGGACGACGAAGAGGTCGTCGACGCCGAGCGCGGCGATGGGGACCCGCCGCTCGGTCCGCCGGCCGTCGGCGTCGATGCTCACGCGCGCGACGTCCTTGGCGCCCATGGACAGCAGCGACCGCAGCGCGTCGCCGGCGCGGCGGCGCGAGCGGGCCTCCGCGTAGCGGCCGGCGAGGAGGAAGGTGGTGACGACGGCGGCGACCTCGAAGTAGAGCTCCGGCATCCCGGGCGTCAGGCTCGCGCCCTCGGCGGGGAAGAGCTGCGGGGTCATCCGCATCCCGAGCGCGCCGGCCCCGCCGAGCAGCAGCGCCCACAGCGACCAGCCGGTCGCGGCGAGGACGCCGACCGAGACGAGGGTGTCCATCGTCGAGGCCCCGTGCCGGGCGGCGCGGGCGGCGGAGCGGTGGAACGGCCAGGCACCCCAGGTCACCACGGGCAGGGCGAGGGTGGCGACCACCCACTGCCAGCCGGTGAACTGCAGCGCCGGGATCATCGAGATTGCGACGACCGGGACCGTGAGGACCGCGGCGACGCGCAGGCGGCGCAGGAGGTCGGCCGAGCGGCGCTGGGAGGGGGAGGAGACGTCGTCGCCGGCGGCCTGGTCGGCACCGCCCGCGGCGAGGGGGCCGCCGCCCTCCTCGAGGGCGTCGGACGCGTCGGGAGAGTGCGCCGTCGTGGCGTGCGCCGAGGACGCAGCGGGGGGCGGGGGCGTCGCGTGGGTGGCGTGCCGGCGCGTGACGGTGCCGGTGTAGCCGGCGCTCGCGACGGCGGCGAGGAGGTCGGCGTCGGGGACGTCGTCGGTGAGCTCGACGTGGGCGGACTCGGTGGCGAGGTTGACGGTGGCGGTGACGCCGGGGAGCTTGTTGAGCTTCTTCTCCACCCGGGCCACGCAGGAGGCGCAGGTCATGCCCTCGACGGCGAGGTCCACCTCAGCCTCGGGCGCGGCCCCGTCGGGGCCGGGTGCCTGCGGGTCGGACGCCAGGACGGTGCTCTCGGAGGGTCCGCTCGGGGTCATGGCGGGCCTCCTTTCTGCTGGGGGCGCCTCGCGGCGGGGGTGCGCCGTCGGGCCGGTGGGGGGAGCGCGGGCGCGGCCCCGGCTCGCGGGAGCCCTCCCCGCGGCGCCGGGCCGCGCCTCGGCGGGGTCAGTTGTCGACGTGGATGGCCTTGACGGTGTACCCGGCCTCGTCGACGGCGGCGCGGAGGGCGTCCTGGTCGAGGACCGAGTCGGAGACCACCGTGACCTCCGAGAGGCCGCCGTTGCGCAGGATCACGCTGATGTTGGACACGTGCTGGACCTGCTCGAGCTCCTTCGTCACGGCGGAGACGCAGTGGCCGCAGGTCATGCCTTCGACGTCGAGGACGGTGGTGCGGTCGATCGGTGCCGGGTCGGCGCTCATGTTCTCTCCTTGGTGGTGGTCGTTCCGGCGCCGCCAGGGGGAGGCGCCGTCGTGCTCAGGACCGGACGAGCCGGGCGATCGCCTCGGAGGCCTCGCGGACCTTCTCGGCGCCCTCCGCGTCGGAGGAGCGGGCGGCGTCGACGACGCAGTGGCCGAGGTGGTCCTCGACCAGCCCGATACCGACAGCCTGCAGGGCCTTGGTCACGGCCGCGATCTGGGTGAGGACGTCGATGCAGTAGGCGTCCTCGTCCACCATCCGGGCGATGCCGCGGACCTGGCCCTCGACGCGGCGCAGGCGCTTGGCGTAGTCGTCCTTCGTGCCGCTGTACCCGGCCACGCGAACCACCCCTCCCTCGGTCTGTGCAGACGAGAACATGGTACCCCTCGGGGGTATTCCCGCCGAGGGGTTCGCCGAGCGCGCCGAGCGCGCCGAGGGAAGCCGGTCTCAGCCGAGGTGGCGGACGAGCGACGCCGCGAGCCCGGTGTACCCGGCGGGCGTGAGCGCGAGCAGGCGGGCCTCGACGTCCGAGGGCAGTCCCAGGCCGCCGATGAGCTCCCGCATGGCCGCGGCGTCCACGCGCTGGCCCCGGGTGAGGGCCTTGAGCCGCTCGTACGGGTCGGCCATGCCCTCGACGCCGGCGACCGACGCCGCGCGCATCGCCGACTGCACCGCTTCCCCCAGCACCTCCCACGAGGCGTCCAGGTCGCGCTCGAGCGGCACGCGGTCGACGTCGAGCCCGGCGAGGCCGCGGCGGACGTTGTCGATGGCGAGCAGCGAGTGACCGAACGCCACGCCGATGTTGCGCTGCGTGGTGGAGTCGGTGAGGTCGCGCTGGAGCCGGGAGGTGACGAGCGTGGCGGCGAGCGTGTCGAGCAGCGCGGAGGAGATCTCCAGGTTGGCCTCGGCGTTCTCGAAGCGGATGGGGTTGACCTTGTGCGGCATGGTCGAGGAGCCGGTGGAGCCCTGCGCGGAGAGCCGCTGGCGGAAGTAGCCCAGCGAGATGTACGTCCACACGTCGGTGGCGAGGTTGTGGAGGACCCGGTTGAAGCGCGCGACGTCGGCGTACAGCTCCGCCTGCCAGTCGTGCGACTCGATCTGCGTGGTGAGCGGGTTCCACGTGAGGCCGAGGTGCTCGACGAACGTGCGCGCGACCTCCTCCCAGTCCGTCGTGGGGACGGCGACGGCGTGGGCGCCGTAGGTGCCCGTCGCCCCGTTCGCCTTGCCGAGGTACTCCGCCGCGGCGACCCGGCGCAGCTGGCGGCGCAGGCGCGCGGCGAAGACGGCGAGCTCCTTGCCGAGCGTCGTCGGCGTGGCGGTCTGCCCGTGGGTGCGGGCGAGCATCGGCACGTCGGCCTGGGCCCGCGCGAGGGCGGCGACGTCGTCGACGAGGGCCGTGGCGGCGGGCAGCCACACCTGCTCGACGGCGTCCCGCACCCCGATCGCGTAGGCGAGGTTGTTGATGTCCTCGCTCGTGCAGAAGATGTGGACGATCTCGCTCACCGCGGGCAGGACGGTCCCGGCGCCGAGGTGCTCCGGTGCGGCCGCGAGCCGGCGCTTGAGGAAGTACTCGACCGCCTTGACGTCGTGCCGGGTCTCCGCCTCGATCTCCGCCAGCTCGGCGATCTCCGCCTGCCCAAAGCTCGCGACGACGCCACGCAGGTAGGCGACGTCCTTGTCGGTGAGCGTCGGGGCGCCGGGCAGGGCGCCGGTGCGGGTGAGGTGGACCAGCCACTCGACCTCGACCTGGAGCCGGGCCCGGTTGAGCGCGGCCTCGGACAGGTGGTCGACGAGCGGGGCGACGACGGGGCGGTACCGCCCGTCGAGCGGGCCGAGCGCGACGGCGGGCTCCAGCTCGGCGAGGCGGACGGGGCGAGTGGGCTCGGCGCTCATGGCGGCATCCTCCCAGAGGTGCCGCTCCCGGCGCGGGGGCGTCCGTGAGCCCGGCGTGGCCGGCCCGCCCGTCAGCCGCCGTAGCGGCGCGCCAGCGCCACCGCGTGCGCGCCGTAGCCGCCGCCGAAGAGGGCCGCGTGGACGAGGACCATGTGGAGCTGGTGCAGGCCGGTGCGCTCGCGCCAGCCGTCGGCGAGCGGGGAGACCTCGTCGTAGGCGGCGAGGACCCGGTCCGGGTACGGGCTGCCGAACACGGTGAGCTGGGCCAGGTCGGACTCGGCGTGCCCGCCGTGCGCGGCCGGGTCGATGAGGACGGCCTCGACGGCGGAGGTCGCGCCGTCGGCCGGGCCCGCCCGGCGGGTCCACAGGACGTTCCCGCCCCACAGGTCCCCGTGGAGCCGCGCCGCGGGCGTACGTACGAGCCCGGGCTGCGGCGCGTCGAAGGCGCCGGTGGCGACCCGCTCGGCGCACCGCTCGATCGTGCGCGCGCCCGCCGCGTCGACCGACCCGTTCCCGACGGCGCCCTCGAGGTAGGGCAGCAGCCGGTCCGCCGCGTAGAACTCCCCCCACGCCGCGGGTGCCGTGGCGGCGTCGGCGTGCAGCACGAGCGGGGCCCGGCCCATGACCCCGTCCCCGACGACGCCGGGCGGCGCGCACCCGAGGAACGGCGCCCCGGCGGCGTGCGTGCGCGCGAGGCTCCGCCCGAAGTCCTCGGCGGCGGCCGTGTCCGGCGCGGCGTGGTCGACGTGCGCCGTCTCCAGCCAGTCCGTGCCGTGGCCGGTGACCCGCGCGACGGCCGTGCCGCCACCGGGGTGAGCCGCGGCGAGCCAGCGCAGGCCGGCGACCTCCGCGGCGATCGCGGCGGGGCGGCCGCGCTTGCGCATGGCCTCAGTGCTCCGCGGCGGCGTCCATCGTCGCCAGCACCTGGCGCAGGTGCTCGACGACGCCGTGGCACGCGGCGAGGACCTCCTCGTAGGTCCGCCGGAACCCGGCGTCCTCGCCGAAGTACGGGTCGTCGACCTCGAGCTCGCCGGCGGCGACGGCGTCCGGGTCGAAGGAGCGCAGCAGCCGCACCTTCGCGGCGTCCTCGGGGGTCGGCGCCATCCGGCGCAGCGCCTGCTCGTGGCTGCGGTCGAGCGCGAGGACGAGGTCGGCCTCGGCGAAGCTGTCCCGGGTGAACTGGCGCGCCCGGTGCGCCGCGCCGTCGTGCCCGAACTCGGTGAGCGTGGCGAGGGCCCGCGGGTCCGCGGGGCCGCCCACGTGCCAGTCGCCCGTGCCGGCGGAGATGACGGACACCGGCATGGGCAGGTCGGCCTGGGTCAGCAGGTCGCGCAGCACCACCTCGCCGATGGGGGAGCGGCAGATGTTCCCGGTGCAGACGAAGGAGACGGTGTAGGGACGGGGGCTCATGGCGGCATTCTCGCCCGGATCCCGGGGGTCTTCCACCCCCGCCGCGACACCTGACCCGGCCGCACCCGATGGCGGTCCCGGTGTCCTCCACAGGGGCGCCGTCGGCCCGGCCGTCCCCGGCGGCGTCGTGGCGCCGCTCTCGGCGACCGGGGCGGTCCCTAGCGTGGCAGCGCGGAGAGGGGGTGCGATGGGAGAGCCGGCATGGGGCTGGGGGGCGGCCTCGTGGGACACCTCGAGCGAGGCGCTGGCCGACGTCGACGCGGCACGCGCGGCGCTCGGCGTCGTCCAGGACGCGCTGCGGTCCGCGGTCCCGCACGCGTGGGTCGGCGTCGCCGCCGACGCCTTCACCGCACGCCTCATGGAGCTGCTCGGGGGCTCGCACCGGCTGGAGGGCCTCGTCGACGACGCCCGCACCGCCGCCGTCGTCGTCGCGCGCGAGGTCGCCCTCGACCGGGCCGGTGACGCCGGATGAGCCGCGACCGGCCGGAGCCCTCCGCCGCGGCCGTCATCGTCACGGGCGGGTTCGGGCGCACCCAGGTGGACACCGACGAGCTGCGCGCCCTGGAGGAACGCCTCGCCGAGGCGGGCCGGGTCCTCGACCTCGGCCGGACGTCGTTGCTGCGGGCGCGGGGTCACCTGCGCTGGGACGGCCAATGGGTGCCGCAGCGCGCCGAGTGGGCGATCGGCCTCGTCGAGGCGGCCGTCGACGGGCCGGGCAGCTTCTCCTCGCTGGAGCCGGTCGTCGCCGAGCTGGAGGGGAGCCTGCGGCAGGCGCGGATGGCCTACGAGGAGGCGGAGGGGGCCTCTCGCGCCCCGTTCGGGTCGCCGGCCACGCCGTCGTGGTCGGCGTTCGCCGCCCGGGTCCGCACCCCGCACCTCGTGCTCTCACGGTCCCTCGGCCCGGCCCTGGTGAGCGTGCGGATGCTGGGCGACCTGCCCCTGGGCCTCGTGCCGGGACGGTCGGCGCTCGCGGCCGCCCTCGACGCGCTCCCGCTGCCCGAGGGCCCGCCGGGCTCGCGCGTGCCTCACGGCCTCGCCACCCAGCGCACGGTGCGGGAGGCCGCCGCCGAGCTGCAGCACTACCTGCCGTGGTTCGCCCTGCCGGACGGGGCGGAGCTCGCCGGCCTCCCGCTGGGCGACCTCAGCCCGGAGCAGCGCGCCCTCCTCCCCGTCGCGCTCGCGCTGCAGGCCCTGCCCGCCGTCGTCGTCGGCGGGCCCCGGGGCGACCACGCGGTGGAGGTGACGCCCGTGCTCCCGCCGCGCGAGGTCCCCCCGGCGAGCGGCGGCGGGGACCTGCTCCGGGCGATGGACCGCCTCGCGCCCGCGGCGGGCGGGCGACCGGGCACGGTGGAGGTCCGCCGGGTCGAGCACCCCGACGGGCGCCGGACCTGGACGGTGCTCGTCCCCGGCACGCAGCACCAGGGCGGCGGCGGGTCCAACCCGCTGGACAACCTCACCAACGCCGAGGCGTTCGTCGGCCTGCCCAGCGACGCCGAGGAGGGCGTGGCGCGGGCCATGGACCAGGCGGGGATCGCCGCCGGGGAGGAGGTGACGCTCGTCGGTCACAGCCAGGGCGGGTTGACGGCGATGCGCCTGGCCGCGGACCCGGTGTTCGCCACCCGCTACACGGTCGCGGCCGTCCTCACCGCGGGCAGCCCGGCGGCCCACATGCCCACCCCGCCCCGCGCGCACGTCCTCAGCCTCGAGCACCTCGAGGACGTCATCCCCGGGCTCGACGGCACGCCCAACCCGGCGGAGCCCCGTCGCACCACGGTGGCGCGCTCCCTCACGGCCGGGCACGCCGGGCCGCACCGCACCGACGTCGGGTTCTCCGAGGCGCACGCCGTCACCACGTACGCGCAGACGGCGGACCTCGCCGAGGCGAGCGGCGACGTCTCGGTACGGGTGTGGTCCGAGCGCCTGGCCGAGGCGTCCGGCGCGCCCGGCACCGTGGTCACCTCGACGGTGTTCCAGGTCCGCCGGGTGCCGGACGGCTGAGCGTCAGTGGTCGGCGGGCACCAGCGCGCTGAGCACCCAGGTGATGATGGAGATGACGAGGCCCGCCCCGACGGCCCACCAGAACCCGTCGACGTGCAGCCCCCAGCCGATCAGCCCGGTGATCCAGCTCGTGAGGAGGATCATGAGCGCGTTGATGACGAGCGTGAAGAGCCCGAACGTGAGGATCGTCAACGGCAGTGAGAAGAACTTCACGACGGGTTTAATGACGGCGTTGACCACGGTGAAGATGAAGGAGACGACGAGGACCACGACCACCTGCTCCCCGGCCGTCGCGGCCTGGGTGATCGAGACGCCGTCGAGCAGCCACGCGCACAACCAGAGCGCGATGCCGTTGAGAACCAGCTGGATGAGGAAGCCCATGTGCCGATCGTTGCACCTCTCACCCTCCGACGACGGGCATCCTTGACCTATGGCCCCTGCGTTCCGGCTGCGCGCCGACCTCGACGAGCTGCCCGCCTACGTCCCCGGTGAGCGCCCACCGGCGGGGGCGGCGACGTTCAAGCTGTCCTCGAACGAGAACCCCTACCCGCCCCTGCCGGGCGTGGTCGCGGCCGTCGCCGACGCCGCCGCGGACCTCAACCGCTACCCCGACATGGCCGCCACCGGCCTCGTCGCCGCGCTCGCTGAGCGGCTCGGCGTCGGCGCGGACCGGGTCGTCGTCGGGAACGGATCGGTCGCGGTCCTCGAGACGCTCCTGCGGGCCGCGTGCGTCCCCGGCGACGAGGTGGTCCACGCGTGGCGCAGCTTCGAGGCCTACCCCATCGCCGTGCGGGTGGCCGGGGCCCGCTCCGTCCCGGTCCCGCTGACCGCCGACGGGCGGCACGACCTCGACGCCATGGCCGAGGCCGTGACCCCGCGCACCCGCGCCGTCCTCCTGTGCAGCCCCAACAACCCCACCGGCCCGGCGCTGCACGAGGCCGAGGTGCGCGCGTTCCTGGCGCGGGTCCCGCGCGAGGTGCTCGTCGTGCTCGACGAGGCCTATGTGGAGTTCGTCCGGGACCCCGACGTCGTCGACGGGCTCGCCCTCGTCGCCGACCACAAGAACGTCGTCCTGCTCCGGACCTTCTCCAAGGCGTACGGGCTCGCCGGCCTCCGGGTGGGGTACGCCGTCGCCCGGCCCCGGCTCGTCCGCGGCCTGCGGGCGGTCTCGACGCCGTTCGGGGTCAACGCCCTCGCCCAGGTCGCCGCCCGGGTCTCGCTGCGGGCCGAGGACGCGCTCGCCGAGCGGGTCGAGCACATCGTCGCCGAGCGGGGGCGCGTGCTCGCGGCGCTCGCCGAGCAGGGCTGGACGGTGCCGGACGCCCAGGGCAACTTCGTCTGGCTGCCCCTCGGCCGCCGGGCGCTCGCGTTCGCGCAGGAGGCGGCGCGCGAGGGCGTCCTCGTCCGCGGTTTCGCCGGCGACGGCGTCCGGGTGAGCATCGGCGATCACGAGGCCAACGACGCCTTCCTCGCCGTGGCCGGTGCCTGGCGGCAGCAGGCTGCCCTGCGCTGACGGCGCGCCGGCCTGGCGGCGCGACGCGCGGGCTTACGGGAGCGAGGGGGCCCGCAGCGGCGGGCCGCGGGGAGCGGCGCGGACAACCAGCGCCGCGCAGATCTGTGGGCGCCCTACAACGGCGGGTTACGGATCCGTAGCCTACGCTGGCGTAGGTTCGAGGCCCGACCCCCGGAACCGAGGAGCGCGTGACCACGATGGACGTATCCAGCACCACGGACACCCACCCGACGCCGGTCACGACGAGCACGTCGGCCGATCCCGACACGCTCGTACAGCTGCTCGATCCCCAGGGTCGCCGCCTCGACCACCCTCGTTACGCCGGCTGGGCGGCCCACCTCGACGACGACGCCGTCCGCGGCCTCTACCGCGACATGGTCCTCACCCGGCGCTTCGACGCGGAGGCGACGTCGCTCCAGCGTCAGGGCGAGCTGGGCCTGTGGCCCCCGAGCCTGGGCCAGGAGGCGGCCCAGGTCGGCTCGGGCCGCGCCCTCGCCGCCCAGGACTTCGTCTTCCCCTCCTACCGCGAGCACGGCGTCGCCCTCACCCGGGGGCTCGACGTCCGCGCACTGCTGCGGGTCTTCCGCGGCATCGAGCACGGCGGGTGGGACCCGAAGGCGCACAACTTCCACCTCTACAGCTTCGTCATCGGCTCTCACGCCCTGCACGCCACGGGCTACGCCATGGGTGTCCAGCGCGACGGCGACGTCGGCACGGGCGAGCCGGACCGCGACCGCGCCGTCGTCGTCTACGTCGGCGACGGGGCGACGTCCCAGGGGGACGTCCACGAGGCCATGGTCTTCGCCGCCGTCACCAACGCCCCGGTGGTCTTCGTCTGCCAGAACAACCAGTGGGCGATCTCCGTCCCCACGGCCGGTCAGGCGCGCGTGCCGCTCTCCCGCCGCGGCGACGGGGTGGGCATCCCCTCCGTCCGGGTCGACGGCAACGACGTCCTCGCCACCTACGCCGTCACCGCGGAGGCCCTGGACCGGGCCCGCAGCGGCGGGGGACCCACCTTCATCGAGGCCTACACGTACCGGATGGGCGCCCACACGACCTCGGACGACCCCACCCGCTACCGCACCCGCGAGGAGGAGGAGTCCTGGCGTCAGCGGGACCCCATCGACCGCGTGCGCGCCTACCTCGGCCGCGCGGGCCGCGCCGACGCCGAGTTCTTCGCCGCGGTCGAGGCCGAGGCGGAGGAGCTGGGCCGCAGCACCCGGGAGTACTGCCGCGCCCTCACGGCCTCCCCGGCGACGGCGATGTTCGAGTCCGTCTACGCCGCCCGCCACCCCCTCGTCGAGGAGGAGCGCGCCGCGTTCGAGGCCTACCAGGCGTCCTTCGCCGAGCCGACCCGAGACGACGAGCTCCACGCGCCGGTGTCCGACGCGCGGGCGGCGGTGGCGCTGTGAGGGCGGCCGGGACCCCGCTGGCGAAGGCGATCAACGCCGGTCTGCGCGCGGCGATGCGGCGCGACCCCAAGGTCCTCCTCATGGGCGAGGACATCGGGCCGCTGGGTGGCGTCTTCCGGGTCACCGACGGCCTGCACCGGGAGTTCGGCCCCCAGCGGGTCGTCGACACCCCGCTCGCGGAGTCGGGCATCATCGGCACCGCCGTCGGCCTGGCCATGGCCGGGTACCGGCCGGTGTGCGAGATCCAGTTCGACGGGTTCATCTTCCCCGGCTTCGACCAGATCACCACGCAGCTCGCCAAGCTCACCTACCGCTCCGGCGGGCGCGTGCCGATGCCCGTGGTGATCCGCGTGCCCTACGGCGGCGGGATCGGGGCGATCGAGCACCACAGCGAGTCGCCCGAGGCGCTCTTCGCCCACACCGCGGGCCTGCGGGTCATCTCCCCGGCGGCCCCGGCGGACGCCTTCACGATGATCCAGCAGGCCATCGCCTCTCCTGACCCGGTGCTCTTCTTCGAGCCCAAGGCCCGCTACTGGGACAAGGCGGAGGTCGACGTCGAGGCGCCGGTGGACCTGTCCGAGGAGGCGGTGAGCACCGGGCTGCACGCGGCCCGGGTGGTCCGCCCCGGCACCGACGTCACCCTTGCGGGCTACGGCCCGACCGTGAAGACGCTCCTCGCGGCCGCCGACGCCGCCGAGCAGGAGGGCCACAGCCTCGAGGTCATCGACCTGCGGTCCATCTCCCCGCTCGACGTCGCCACGGTCGCGGCGTCGGTGCGCCGGACGGGCCGGCTCGTCGTCGCCCACGAGGCCCCCGTGTTCTTCGGGGCGGGTGCCGAGCTCGCCGCCCGCATCGGCGAGCAGTGCTTCTACGACCTCGAGGCCCCCGTGCTGCGGGTGGGCGGGTTCCACATGCCCTACCCCGCCTCGGTCCACGAGGAGGAGTACCTGCCCGGGCTCGACCGCGTGCTCGACGCGGTCGACCGCTCCCTGGCCCACTGACGCACCCCACGCACGAGGAGGACCAGAGTTGCCCACCTACGAGAAGTTCCGCCTGCCCGACGTCGGCGAAGGCCTGACCGAGGCCGACGTCGTCGAGTGGCGGGTCGCCGTCGGCGACGTCGTCCGCGTCAACCAGGCGATCGTCGAGATCGAGACGGCGAAGTCCCTCGTCGAGCTGCCGAGCCCGTGGGACGGGGTGGTGCGCGAGGTGCTGGCGGCGGAGGGCGAGACCGTCGCGGTGGGGACCCCGATCATCGTCATCGACGTCGACCCCGGCGGGGCGGCCCCCGTCGAGGCTCCGGCGGCGCCGGCTGCCGCGGCGGCGCCGGCTGCCGCGGCAGGGTCCGGTGCGGCGGCACCGCCTGAGCCGCCGTCCGACGACCACGCCCCGAGCGGTGACGTCCTCGTCGGTTACGGCACCCGCAGCGCCCCCACCACCCGCCGGGCCCGCACGAGCGCCCCGCGCCAGGCGGTCGCCCCGGCCGCGCAGGCTGCTGCCCCGGCCTCGCCCGCCGCGAGGCCGTCCGCGCCCGCTCCGGCGGCCCCCGCCCCGGCCACCAACGGCGCCGCCCGCGGCGACGCGCGGGTGCTGGCCAAGCCCCCGGTGCGCAAGCTCGCGAAGGACCTCGGCGTCGACCTTGGCGCCATCGCCGGCACCGGTCCCGGGGGGATCATCACCCGCGAGGACCTCCTCGCCCACACCGCGGAGGCGGAGGGCAAGGCGCTGGCGACCTACCCCGGCGACGACCGCCCGTGGCTCGCCGACGGCCGCGTCTCCCCGGACGGGCGGCGGACCCGCGTCCCGGTGCGCAGCGTGCGCCGGCGCACCGCCGAGGCGATGGTGAACTCGGCGTTCACCGCCCCCCACGTCACCGTCTTCCACACCGCCGACGTCTCCCGGACGATGGCCCTGGTCGCCCGCCTCAAGGAGGACCGGGCCTTCGCCGACGTCCGCGTGACGCCGCTGCTCATCGCGGCCAAGGCACTCCTGCTCGCGGTGCGCCGCCATCCGGAGATCAACGCCTCGTGGGACGACGCGGCCCAGGAGATCGTCTACAAGCACTACATCAACCTCGGCATCGCGGCGCAGACCCCGCGTGGCCTGGTGGTCCCCAACATCAAGGACGCCCACCGCCTCGACCTCCACGACCTGGCGACGGCGATCGCCGAGCTGACGACGACGGCCCGCGCGGGGCGCACGACGCCCCAGGACATGTCCGACGGCACGGTGACCATCACCAACGTCGGCGTCTTCGGGATCGACACCGGCACCCCGATCCTCAACCCGGGGGAGGCGGCGATCCTCGCGTTCGGCGCGATCCGCCGTCAGCCGTGGGTCCACAAGGGCAAGGTGAAGCCGCGCTGGGTCACCCAGCTCGCGCTCTCCTTCGACCACCGGCTCGTCGACGGGGCGCTCGGCGCCCGGGTGCTCGCCGACGTCGCCGCGGTGCTCGAGGACCCGGCCCAGGGCCTGGTCTGGGGCTGAGCCCGGCGACCCGTCCGGGTCACTCGGGGTTGAGCCGCCCGGCCGAGGTGGCCCCCCACTCGACGAGCACCATCGTCGCGTCGTCCTGGAGGACGTCGCGCTGGTGCCGCAGGACGTCCTGGACGGTGAGCCGCACGGTCTCCGACGCCGGCGTGCCGTCGGTGCTGCACCGCTCGAGGATGCCGATGAGCCGGTCGAGCCCGAAGAACGAGCCGTCCTCCGCGCGGGCCTCGGTGATGCCGTCGGTGTAGAGGACCACCTTGTCCCCGGGCTGGAGCCGTTGCTCCCCGACCGTGATGGAGCTGTCCCCCAGCCCGAACAGCGGGCGGCCCGGGCCGTCGAGGGTCTCCACGAACCGGCCCTCCCGCAGGAGGATGGGCCGGGGGTGGCCAGCGTTGACGTAGCGCAGGTGCCCGGTCTCGGTGTCGAGCTCGGCGAGGATGCCGGTGGCGTAGCCCGCCCCGTCGGTGTGCTCGAGCAGCACCTGGTCGATGGCGGCCGCGGTGGCGACCAGGGTGTCGCCCCGGCGTCGGCCGTTGCGGTAGGTGGCGAGCGCCACCGAGGTGAGCAGGCCCGAGTCGAGGTTGTGGCCGCTGCCGTCGAAGATGGCGATGCGCGCCATCGTCTCGTCGACGGCGTAGTCGAAGACGTCCCCGGCCACCTGTTCGCACGGCTCGAGCAGGCCCGAGATGACGAGGTTGCGGGTGGCGTACGTGAGCGGAGGCACGAGGTTCCACAGAAGCTCGGCCTCCACGGTGCGGCCCATGGCCCCCCGGAGCCGCGAGACGGTGTCGCCGTACGGCGTGACGACGGCGACGAGGTGCCCGACGAGGAGGTCGAACGAGCGCAGCCGGTCCGCGCGCAGGAAGTCCGTCGGCCCGGCGGCCCGGAACCGCAGGACCCCGATCCGCTCGACGCCGTCGAGCAGGGGCAGCCACAGCCCAGAGGCGTCCTCGGTGGCGGTGATCTCCCGGAAGGCGCGGCCGGCGGCGCTGCCGGGGGCGTCCACGGGCATGGTCGGCTCGTCGGCCCCGGCGGTGAACGGCACCAGCTCGCGCTGGTCCAGGGTGACGAGGTAGACGGCGACGTCGAGGCCGAGGTGACGGCCGGCCTCGGCCACCACGACCGGCAGCTCGTCCGGGGTGGCGAGGTGCGTGCCGTCGATGAGGGCGGTGAGCGCGGCGGACATCCGGGCGTCGTGCCTGTCCGTGCGTCCGGCCGCGGCCGCGACCTCGGGGCCGCCGTCGGGGGTGGTCATGGGGACCGAGAATACGCGGCCGCGAGGATCCTCCCGCACCGCCGGACGGCCACGATCCGGCGGGAACTGGGCATCCCGGACGGGGCCGCCCGTCAGCCGAGCGTCTCCGGCAGGGCCGGCGGCTGCTCGCCGAGGACGTGCTCGGCGAGGTAGCCGAGGACCACCTCGTACCAGACCTTGGCGTTCTGCGGCGTGAGGACCCAGTGGTTCTCGTCGGGGAAGTAGAGGAAGCGGTGAGGGCTCCTCCCCTCGTCGTCGGCCGGGAGGCCGGAGGCCGAGAGCAGCTCGTACCACAGCCGCAGGCCCTCGCCGATGGGCACCCGGTAGTCCTTGTCGCCGTGGATGACGAGCATCGGCGTGCGGATGTTGCCGACGTGCAGGTGCGGGGAGTTCGCCAGCGCCATCTCGGGGGACATCTCGCGGCCCCAGTAGTACGCGGAGTCCGTCGTCGGGCCGAACGCGTCCAGCGCCCACAGGCTCGCGTGGGTGACGATCGCGGCGAACCGGTCGGTGTGCCCGGCTACCCAGTTGGCCATGTAGCCGCCGAACGACCCGCCCATCGCGGCCGTGCGGGACTCGTCGATGTCGGGCCGGGCCACGACGGCGTCGGTGACGGCCATGAGGTCGGTGAACGGCGCCTGACCCCACGAGCCCCACCCGCGCTGGATGAAGTCCTGGCCGTACCCCGTCGACAGGGCCGGGTCGGGCAGGAGGACGGCGTAGCCGCGGGCGACCATGATCCACGGGTTCCAGCGCCAGCTCCACGAGTTCCACGAGGCGAGCGGTCCGCCGTGGATCCACAGGAGCAGCGGGGCGGGCGCGGCGTCGGAGGCGCCGTCGGGCAGGGCGAGCCAGGCGCGCACGCGGACGCCGTCCGCCGTCGTCGTCTCCACCTCGGTGAGGGTGCCGGGCAGGGCGGGCCGCTCGACGGGGCCGCGCAGGGGCGTCACCGCCGCCTCGCCGTCGCGGCGTCCGGCGAGGTCGATGCGGACCACCTCGGCGGGGTAGGCGTAGGAGGCGCGCAGGGCGTAGGCGGAGGCGCCGTCGGGGGCGACGACGACGTCGCTGAGCGCACCCTCGTCGGTGAGGCGGGTGACGCGCTCGGACGCGAGGTCGACGTGGAACAGGCGGCTGCGCCCGTCCTCGTCCGCCACGACGAGGAGCCCGGAGCCGTCGGGGAGCCAGGTGACGTCGGCGGGCCAGCGGTCCCAGTCGGCGGCGATCCGCCGGGGCGTGGCGTCCCCGCCGAGGTCGAGGACCTCCAGGTGGATGCGCGGCGCGGTGGTCGCCGTGCTCCGGGTCTCGCGGGGGTAGGCGACCGCCGTGCCGTCCGGGCTGATGCGCGGGCGCCACACCGACAGGTCCGGCTCGGCGAGCAGCGTGCGGCGCTCGCCGGTGGCGACGTCGATGCGCACGAGGGCGTCGCGCACCGACCCGCGCGCCTCGGGCAGCGACCACGTGGACACGACGAACGTGCCGTCCGGGGCGAGGTCCCACGACGTCTCCACGAGGTGCCGGGCCGCGTCCGGGGTGAGGTCGCGCAGCGGCCGCGCCTCCTCCTCGCCCTCGCCGAGGGCGTAGAGCCGGGGGAAGTCGGGACCGAGGTCGTGGTCCCAGTACCGCACCGGGTAACCGCTGTGGAGGACGGCGCTCACCTTGCGGTCCTTGCGCGCCTCGCGAAGCCGCTGCTCGGTCTCCAGGTCCGGGGCGGAGGGCAGGGCGGACGCCCCGACGACGACGGCGTCGGCGGCGCGGGCCGCCTGGACGTCGTCGATGCCCCCGGGGTGCGCGGCGACGAGGTGCGCCTCCCCGGCGGTGCGTGGCAGGCACCAGAGCGCGGCCGGGGCGTCGTCCTCGGAGTGCTCGCCGTCGGCGCGCCGGGCGACGAAGAACAGGTCGCCGTCCGTGGTGAAGGTGGGGTGCGCCTCGCCGCGGGCACCGCGGGTGAGGCGCACGGCGGGGCGTTCGCCGGCCGGGTCCACCTCCCACAGCGAGGTGACGTAGGCGGTGCGCTCGGCGTTGAGCGCGCTCACGCCCGTGACGAGGCGGTCTCCGTCGGGGGACAGAGCCAGCCCGCTGAGGCGGGGCAGGGCGACGTAGGAGTCGAGGTCGTGGAAGGGGCTGCGCTCGGGTCCGCTCACGAGGTCTGTCCTATCACGGCGGCACGGGTGCCGCCCGTGATCATTCGCCGACGGAAAAGACGCCCCCGGGAACCCGCTCGCCGAAACCCGCTGTGCGTCGTGCTCCGGTCCAAGAGTTTACGGCTCGCGTACGTTCGAGAAATGTGTCCGCAATGCGTGGCCGGTTGACTGCCAATGCGGCCGGAGAGCACCTCCAGCCGTTTCGTCGTCGCACGTCGAATGACGTCGATGCGGATCGGCCTCGCAGAAAGTTACGTCTATGACCGCAGAAGGACCTGGGCCGGTGGCCCTCGACCGCCGGCCGTCGCGCCTCCTCGTCCTGGGTATCAGCGGGGCGCTCGTCGCGGCGGGGGGAACCGCGTACTTCGTCACCGAGCACGCCCGCTCCGCCGACGCCGCCGGCCCCGCCGTCACGGAGCAGGCTGGGCCCACCGTCGCGGCGGAGTCGACCGACGTGGACGCGCCCGAGAAGGCCGCGACCGTCGCCGTGCCCGCCGCCAGGGGTGCGTACGACCAGCTCACGGCGGACGAGGTCGCGTTCGCGCGGAACCTCGTCGCCCAGCACCCGTCCTACGCAGGTACGGAGTCCGTGACGGACGAGGCGGGGGCGCAGTACCTGAGCGCCGACCTGGCGGACCCGGCGATGTATGACGACCTGCACCGACGCCTGTCCCTCATGTACTACGACTACGGGTCCGAAGAGCTGCTCCACTACGTCGTCGACCTCAGCGGTCAGAGCGTCGAGACCGTGACGGCGGCGCAGGACGTCCAGCCGGCTCCGACGGAGTTCGAGACGCAGACGGCGTTCGAGCTGCTGCTGGCCTCCGACGTCGCGGGCGAGGCGATCCTCCAGGAGTTCACCGAGACGACGGGCGAGACCACGCTCACCGAGGACACGGTCGACGTCACCGCGCACTCGTTCTCGGGCGGCGCGCTGGGCTCGGGCGTCGACGCGTGCGCGACCGACCGCTGCGTCGAGGTCCTCGTGCAGACGGCCGACGGGCCGTTCCTCACCACGACGCCGTACGTGGTCAACCTTTCCACCCAGACCGTCACCCCCGTCGACTGAGCAGGGACGAACACGTGAACACACACACGAAGACCATCATCACCGCGACCGCCGCTGCCGTCGCCGCCCCGCTCCTCGTGGCCGCCCTGGCCGTGCCTGCCGCCGCCGCTACCCAGACCGTGACCGAGGCGTCCTGCTCGGGCGACAGCCTCGTGCAGCACGAGCTCGCCGCCGGGACGACCTGGGAGATGTGCTGGCGGGTCGACACCTACCGAGGTCTGGTCCTCGACCAGGTCGCCTTCCAGCCGAACGACGCGGAGCAGCCGATCATGGTGCTCGACTCGATCGGCCTCGCCCAGCTCAACGTCCCGTACGACACGGGAGTCACCGAGTACAACGACGTCACCACCTACCAGGTCGGTGGCCGCCGGATGCAGGACCAGACGGCGCTCGACTGCGTCAACGGCGAGGTCCGCACCGCGTGGCTCACCGAGGCGCGGCCCGCCGCCCCGGCCCTGTGCATCACCGAGGAGGACTCGGGGATCGCGAACCGCTCGAACGTCGCGAACGAGCAGCTCTACATCGAGCAGGGCACGGACCTCGTGCTCCACACGATGAGCCGCATCGGCTGGTACGAGTACCAGACGGAGTACCGGTTCCACGACGACGGCGAGATCAGCGTCCGCCTCGGCGCGACGGGCGACCTCTCGCCGAACGACTTCGCCGACGCGGTGAACCGCGGCTGGCCCCTCGGTGTGGGCCAGACCGGCTTCGCGGTCAACCACTACCACTCCGCCTTCTGGCGCGTGGACTTCGGTATCGACAGCGCCGCGACGCAGAACGTCGAACGGATCGTCACCGCGCCGACCGGCGAGCACGGGACGACCGGTGACACCGGACGGACCGCGATCCTCGAGACCGAGATCCTGCCGGTCGAACGCGAGGGAAAGATGTTCTACGACAATCTCGAGCAGGTTCGCGTGGTCAATCCGGACTCGCTCAACACGGACGGCCACGCGCGCAGCTACGAAATCATCATGGATTCGGACCGGGCATACAACCTCAACCCGGAGTCGGACTATGACATCGCATTCACGCAGCCCAAGGTCGACGAGATTCACGCGTCCTACAACCTCGTGCCGACGAAGCCCAATGCGGCCGTGACGGACTACGTCGCCGACAACGAGGTGCTGACCGACCCGGTCGCCTGGGTCAACGTGGGCTTCCACCACGTCAACCGCGACGAGGACCAGTCACCGATGCCGATCCACTGGCAGGGCTTCACGCTGTACCCGCGCGACTTCTCGGCCATGAACCCCATGCAGGAGGACTGCCGCCGGCACATGAACGGGGACGTGCGCGAGACGGGCAACACCTACCCCTGCGCGGAGCCGACGGAGGAGCCGACGGAGGAGCCGACCAGCGTCCCGACCGAGGGTCCGTCCGAGGCGCCGACCGAGGAGCCGACGGAGGAGCCGACGGAGGAGCCGACCAGCGTCCCGACCGAGGGTCCGACCGAGGAGCCGAGCGGCCTCCCGACCGACGTCCCGACCGACGGCGTGACGGAGATGCCGACCGACGGGGCGACGGACGCCCCCACCGCACCGGGCGGCGGCGGCGGTGACGGCCCGCCCGCACCGGGCGGCGCGGGCGGTGCGGCCGGGGGCGGCGCGGCCCCGCCGGACGGTGCGGCAGGGGACGGCGCCGTCCGGCCGGGCGGTGCGAACGGCGCCGATGGCGGCGGCAGCATCACCCTCCCCAGCGGGATCGGCCTGCCCATCACGGGAGCCGCGGCCGGGGGCGTGGTGCTGCTCGCGCTCGCACTGCTCGCCCTCGGGCTGGTGCTGCGCCAGCGGAGCGCGGCGGGCGCCTGACGACCCGCTGCCCACCCGGGGGCACGGTGCCTCGGAGGTCGGGACCCGACCTCCGAGGCACCGCGCCCCCGACGCCGTGAGCTGACACCGGCGGCCCGGGCGCCCGGTGGGCGCGCGGCCGGACCGGCCGGACCGAAGGAGGAGGCATGAGGGCAGCACTGGCCCGGCGCGCACTGGTCGCAGTGATGTGCGGTGTGCTCGCGGCCGGGTGCACGCAGGCGAGGGCGGCCCGCGAGGACGCCGCCGCGACCGTGCAGGCCCGCCCGCTGGAGGCCGACGTCTGCTTCGTCGAGATGATGGTGCCGCACCACCAGCAAGCGGTCGAGATGAGCGAGATCCTCCTCGACAAGGACGGGGTGTGGGAGCGCGGCCAGCGCTTCGCCCGGTACGTCGCGGCGACCCAGGGGCAGGAGATCCTCGCCATGCGGGAGTGGCTCGCCGCGTGGGACGTGGCGCTGACCGACGCGGCGGAGCAGCTGAACGCGGGCGGTTCCGGTCCGCGCGGCGTACCGGGCGCCGGCGACGCCCCGGCGGGCGGTGGGGGCCACGCCGGCCACGGCGCCCCGGCGGTCGGGGACGAGGTGGTGCTTCCGTCCTGCAGCCACGCCCACGGCGTGAGCATGGACGGCATGCTCACGGCCGAGCAGATGGACGCGCTGCGTGGGGCCGGCGCCACACACGCCCAACGGCTCTACCTCGAGCTGATGATCCCGCACCACGAGGGCGCCCTGACGATGGCTGAGGAGGCGCTCGCCGAGGCCGAGAACGCGTTCGTCCGTTCGAGCGCGAGGCACGTCGTGCAGGAGCAGGTGTCCGAGCTCGAGCAGCTGCGGGCGATGATCGCGGCGCTCGACACGGGGGACCTCGGGCTCCCCGACGCCTACGTCGAGGGTGAGTACCTCACCTACGGCGCGGACCTCGACCCGTCCTCCGGTGCCGGAACGTCCTCCGAGGCGCAGGACGGCCCGCCGTGAGGCTGCCCCCCTCGCCCCTGCGGCGCGGGCACCGGCGGCGCCGCGCGGTCATCGGGACGCTGTCGGCGGCAACCGGCCTGCTCGTCGGGGCGGGGGCGGTGCTGTGGGCGGGTCACCACTACGAGGTCTACGCCGTCGCCGGGCCGTCGATGCAACCGGGCCTGGACCCCGGCGCCCGGATCGTCGTCGAGCTTCTCGACGAGGACGGACGCGCCCACATCGAGCGCGGCGACGTCGTCCTCTTCCCCGACCCGGGCTCGTGGGCCGACCACGCCGAGCGCTCCGCCCTGGGAGAGCCGGGGCACGGCCGGGCGGCCGACTCCGCGGCACCGCTCGACGAGGTGCCGGCGACCGTCGTCAAGCGGGTGGTCGGCCTCCCGGGGGAGCGCGTCGTCTGCTGCTCCCGGGCCGGGAAGCTGCTCATCGACGGGCACGAGCTGGACGAGCCCTACCTGCACCCGTCCGGCGGCAGGTTCGCCAGCGACCTCGCGTTCGACACGGTCGTCCCCGACGGCGCGGTGTGGGTCCTGGGGGACCACCGTGCCGTCTCCCGCGACTCGCGGTCGGACCCGGCCGGGGCGCTGCAGGGGGCGGTCGAGGTCGACGACCTCATCGGCGTCGTCCGTACGCGGATGTAGCCGGGCGCCGACTGGCCGTGGCTGTCGCCGCACCGACGACGCACGTCGGGTCGGTACGGCGGTGTCGGGCGCCGATGTACCGGCGTCGGGCCCCGGGGGCGCCTACCGTGGCGGCGTGGACACGCCCGCCGAGGACGACCTCACCGCCGAGCTCGCGCGCACGATCAGCGCCCTGCAGCGGGAGGTCCACTGGCTGCGCCGGGAGCGGGCCGCGGCGGCGGGCGACGGCGGACCGGCGCCCGAGGACCCGGCGGACGCCCGCCTCCTCGAACCGATCGCCGAGGACCTGCGCCAGCGCGTCGCGCACGCGCTGGGCGGAGGGTCGCACGCGTGGGGCGGGCTGAGCCAGGCGCGACGGGAGCGCCTCCTCGAGACCGCCGACGCCGTCGTCGCCGAGGTGGGGCCGGTCTTCGCCGACGCGCTCGAGGCGATCCCCGGCGCGACCGCGGTCCGACTGGCGCAGCGCCGCTACGGCCTGGCGCCCCACAGCGACGTCGAGGAGCTCCTCGCGCACGCCCGCGCCGAGGGCAGTGCGCGTGCCGCGGGGGACCTCACGCGGGAGCTCGACGCCGTCCGGACGGAGGCCAGCACGCTGCGCGCGGCCGTGCAGGCCGTCGAGCTCGTCGTGGGGGAGGGCGAGCGGATGGCGGCCGAGCACGCCTCACCGGTGGCGGTGGAGGTCGCCACCTGGTTCACCGACCGCCTGCGGCGGGCCCTGGCCACGCCGGACGTCACGCTCGGGGACGCCCTCGAGGCGGAGCGCGAGCGGGTGCTCCTCGCGGTGGCGGAACGGCTCGGCCACACCGGCCTCGCCGCGCTCACCTGGTACGGGGAGATGTGCGCGCTGCTCGACGCGCGCGGCGGCGACCCGGACGCGCCGACGGGGTGAGGTGGCGGCGATGCGCCGCCACCTCACCCCGTTCGCTCAGGCGGTCTGGCGACGCCTGATGGCGAGCGCGCCGGCCCCGAGGGCCAGGGCGAACGCCGCGAGCAGCGCCGCCGTCGGCGTCATGCCGGTCGCCGGCAGGTCACCGGCACCGGGGCCCTCGTCCCCGCCGTCACCGGCGGGCGGGGCCTCGGTGGTCGGGCCCTCGGTGGGCTCGTCCGTGGTCGGGGCCTCGGTGGGCTCGTCCGTGGGCGGGTCCGTCGGGTCGGTCGGCGGGTCCGTCGGGTCCGTGGGCGGGTCCGTCGGGTCGGTCGGCGGGTCCGTCGGGTCCGTGGGCGGGTCCGTCGGGTCCTCGCCGGGGGCGACCGTGATGGTGGACCCGATGGTGATCGACTCACCTGCGGCGTCCGTCACCTCGACCAGCACGGTGAACTCACCGGCAGCGGCGAAGGTGTGCTCACCGTTGACGACGTACACGCCGTCCTCGGTCGTGATGGTGCCCGGCGTCGCCTCGCTGCCGTCGCCCCAGTCGACCGTGGCCGTGTAGTCCTCCGCCGACTCGCCGGTCCCACCCGTGAAGAGGGCGACCGGGCCCGAGAAGGGCGTGCCGACCGTCGTGCCGGGCAGCACCCCGCCCGTCCCGATGAGCTCGTCAGGCGCCTCGGGCGCGTCGTGCGCGATGGCGAAGACGTGCATGTTCGGGCTGTTGGGCAGGGTGATGCTGGTGATCGCCGCGCCGTCCGGGATGACGATCGGCGTGGTCGCGAACAGCGAGCAGCGGACGCCGTCAGTCCCCGCGTTGTGGCCGCGGTAGCCGGTCCGGGCGACGAAGGTGTTGCCGTCGGCCGGGTTCCCCGAGCACCAGTCGGTGAGGGTCACCGGGGTGTCGAGGGTGGTGCCGTCGGACAGGCCCAGTACGGCGGTACCGCGCTGGTCCCCGTTGGTGCCGGAGCCGATGAGGGAGAACTGCGTGGCACCGCGGAGCAGGTCCTCGACGTCGATCGTCTGGCCCTGCGCCACGATGTTGTCCGGCTCCCCGGCGGGGACGAGCGGGAGGGCGAAGCTCATCCCGGTCTCGCCCAGCGGGTAGGTCTGGCCCTGGAGCACGCCCGCGCCGGCGAGCGCCGTGCGGGAGTAGTACCAGCCCATCCCGTCGAAGTCGGCGTTGTCGGCGCCGTCGTCGCCGATGCCCACGTTGGTGAAGTACGGCACGAGTCCGCCCGGCTCGGCGACGATGATGCTCGCCTCGCGGGTGACCTCGTTGCCGCGGGTGTCGGTCACGGTGATCGTGACGGCGTACTCGCCGGGAGCCGCGCCGACGGCCACGTCGACCGGCACCGCGAGCTCGATGGGCGCGGGAAGGTTGCCCGACCGGACGCTCCACTCGAGCGTGGAGTCCGCCGTCGTCAGGGGCCCCTCGGTGGTGACGGTGACGGTGCCCCTGATCGTGCCCGCTCCGGTGGCGACCACCGGGACGCTGAGGTCGACCCGCGTGGCCTCCTCGGCGTCGGCGTAGAGGATGGTGCGCTCGGGCGTGACACCGGCGCCGAGGTGCTCCAGGACGTAGTCCGCGCTGTTGATGGGGGCCGGGGCCGCGCCCTCCTGGGTGGCCCAGTCGGACGGGGCGGCGCCGACCTCGAAGGCGATCTCCGCGCCGGCGCGGATGTCGTCGCCGGTGATGTAGCTGCGGTCCAGGGGCTCGCCCGAGAGCGTGACGCCCTGGATGTAGCGGCTGGCGTCCGAGGTGCCGGGCGCCGTGATGAGGAGGTCGCCGCCCGGGTAGTACTCGTCGTCGAGGGCGATCTCGACCCGCTCGAAGACGGGCGAGGTGAGCGCCCAGGTCTCGGTGCCCGGGACGGCCGGGTAGATGCCGAGGGCGGAGAGCACGTGCCAGGAGGACATGGTGCCCATGTCGTCGTTGCCGGTGACCCCGTTGGGGGCGTCGGTGAACAGCGTGAGGGCGGCGTGGACGACGTCGGTGGTCTTCCACGGCTGGCCGGTCCACAGGTAGGTGTACGGCGCGTGGATGTTCGGCTCGTTCTGCGGGTTGTACTTGTCCGCGTTGTAGTAGTCGTACGGGCCGTTGATCCAGACCTCGCGCACCGTCTGCTCGCGGTTGGTGAGGAGCTCGTCGTAGGCGAAGAAGGAGTCCAGCCGCTCGTTGGTCTCCTCCCGGCCGCCGATGAGGTCGATGAGGCCCGGGATGTCCTGCTGGACCAGCCAGAGGTACTGCCACGCCGTGCCCTCGTGGAAGCCGGGGCTGCTCGCGGGGTCGGGGTCACCGACGAAGACACCGTCGGCGTCGCGCGCCTGGAAGAAGCCGGTGTCCGGGTTGAAGAGGCTGCGGTAGTTCTGCCCACGGGCGGCGTACCGCGCCGCGTCCTCGGCGTGGCCCAGGTCCTGCGCCATGGTGGCGAGCGTGGCGTCCGCGAGGGCGTACTCCAGGGTGGCCGACCCGCCGTGGTGGAGGTCGAAGTCACCGGGCTTCTTCGGGGTGGACGGCTCGTGCGGGACGTAGCCGTTGGCGAGGTAGAACTCGTTGCCGGCGCGGCCGCTGTACTGCGAGTCCGCGGGCGGGACGCCGTCGGCGTTCTCGGTGATGGCCGCGTAGGCCTCCTCCTCGTGGCCCTCGAGCAGGCCCTGCTGGAAGGCGCTGACGAGGAACGGGGTGGCCGGGTCGCCCGTCATGATGTTGGTCTCGACCGTGCCGTAGCCCCAGCGGGGCAGCCAGCCGCCCTGGTCCTCGACCTTGAGGAGGGAGAGCGCCATGTCCCGCGACTCCGCGGGGGCGAGCAGCGAGAGGAGCTGCTGCTGGGTGCGGTAGGTGTCCCACAGCGACCACGTCTGGTAGTAGGTGCCCATGTCGTCGTCGAGCGTGTGGATCTCCTGGTCCCAGCCGGTGTACCGGCCGTCGACGTCGGAGCCGGTGTTCGGCGAGAGCAGGGCGCGGTACATCGAGGAGTAGAAGGTGCGCTGCTGCTCCTCGGTCCCGCCGGTGATGCCGACCTGGCTCAGCCGCTCGTTCCACGTGTCGTGGGCGGCCTCGCGGGTCTCGTCGAACGTGCCGGTCCCCTCGGCCGCGAGGTTGGCCCGCGCGCCCTCGAGGTCGACCCAGGACAGGGCCGTGGTGGCCTCCACGTCGAGGTCGCCGTCGGTGGTGTCGAAGCGGGCGTAGGCCCCGCGTCGGCCCGCGCCCGCGGTCGCCTCGCTGTCCGCGGTGACGGTGTCCCCGGCCCACGTGCCGACCTCGTCGAAGGGGCGGTCGAACGTCGTCACCGTGTAGAGCGTGTACGGCTCGGTGTCCTGGCAGAAGCCCTGGCCGACGATGGTCGCCTCGATGGTGCGGTCGTCGACGACCCGGACGTCGCTGGAGAGCACCTGGTGCAGCGCCTGGCCCGTGTTGAGCAGGACGTTGGCCTGGCCGGTCGACGGGAAGGTGTACCGGTGCGTGCCTGTCCGCGTCGTCGCGGTGAGCTCGGCGGTGACGTCGTACTTCTCGAGGCCGACGCGGTAGTAGCCGGGCTCGGCCTCTTCGTCGTCGTGGCTGTACGCGGAGGCGTACCGGGTGTAGTCGGTGGAGGTGATCTCACCGACCGTCGGCATGATCGGCAGGTCGCCGCCCAGCCCGCATCCCACGCCCGAGGGGTGGACGATGCTGAATCCGCGGATCTCCTCGCGGTTCCAGTCGTACCCGACGTAGTGACCGGTGTCGGGGGAGAGCTGCACCATTCCGAAGGGCATGGACGCCCCCGGGAAGGTGTTGCCGTCGTTCTGGGTACCGATGAACGGGTTCACCAGGCCGGCGGGGTCCGCGACGGCGGCCGGCGCGGGGGCAGGCTCGGGCGCTGCGGATGCCGCGGCGGGGACGGCGACGAGGGAACCGGCCGCTAGGGCGAGCAAGGCCCCCAGCGTGACTCGTCTCTGGGCGGGTGGTGCGGCGCGGTGCGGCGCGGCAGGACTCATTCTCACACTCCGTCGTGTCAATTCTTCGATGGGCCGTTCCCAGCGGTTTGCGGAAGGCGTCGTCGACGCTACCGCAGTCACCTACTGACGTAAAGGTTCCCGGAAGTCGGGTGAATACATTCAGGAGGTGGCGGAATAATGTCCCGGCGCGAGCGAGAATTCCACGCCCGACACGGTGTGCCAGCACCGCACGGCCACCGCCTCCGCGGTGCACGCGTAGTGGCCGACCGTGGACGACTGCCCGGCGGCGAGGGGCGTGGTTCCGCCGGCGATCGTCCCGGCGCACGGCAGCACCTCCGCGGCGAACAGCGCGACGGAGAACGGCCCGGTGGTCGGCCCGGTGCAGCCGGGCGGGTTCTCGAAGGCCCGGGCGGCGATGGTGCAGCCCACGCCGTCGGGGGTGAGGGTGCACCGGATCGTGCCGCCCGCGGCCTGGAAGGCCGGGAGCGTGAGCGCGCCCGCGGGCGCGGGCCGGACCTCGGGAAGGGCGCCGGCGTGCTCCTGGAGCGTGTAGACCACGGCGGAGGCGGTGGTGGGGTCACCGACGACGTAGTCGACGAGCCGGTCGGCGTACGCCGGGCCGCACGAGCGCCCGACGGCCTCCACCGCGCGCTGGAGCAGGCGCGCGGACGGCATGTCGGGCCAGTGCCCGCCATCGAGGACCGTGGCGCCGTAGGCGTGGACCACCTGGGCGTCGGCGAAGAGGGTGCTGCAGTCGGACGTGCTCGGCAGCCCCTCGAGCGCCATGCGGGCGGCGGCGGTCTCCGCGACGGTGGCGGTCGGCGGGGCGGTGGCGGTCGGCAGGTCGACGGCGGTCGGGGGACCGGTGGGTGGGGTCGGCTCGCTCCCCGCGAGCACCGCGCCGGTCGCCGCCGTGGGGGTGGCCGGCTCGGCGGCCGGCGTCGCGCGGGAGGCGCCCCAGAGCACGGCGAGGGAGACGCTGATGAGGGTGGCCCCGAGCAGGAGCCAGAGCCATGCCGGTGCCGGCGCGCGCCCCTCGGGGTGCGCCGCCGCCCCGTCGGGGAGTGGGGCCGCGTCCCGGAGGTCGCGGCGGCTGGGGCGAGGGACGCCCTCGTGCTCGTCGGCCACCGTCCGTCCTTTCCGCTGCCGGGCAGCTCTGCCCGTGGGCCCTACCGTAGGTGAATGCGCCGTCTCGCCGTCATCCTTCTCGTGCTGGCCGTCGTCCTCGTCGTCGGCGGCGCCGTCGCCGACCGCGTGGTGCACGCCCGCGTCGAGGAGGAGCTGGCGGCCCAGGTGCGCGAGCGGGTGGACGTCGAGGGTGGCCCGGAGGTCGTCGTCGACGGCTTCCCGTTCCTCACCCAGGTGCTCGCCGGGACGCTCGCGGAGGTCCGCATCGCAGGCGACCGCGTCGTCGTCGACGGCGTCACGCTCGACGACGTCCAGGTGACCGCGCGGGACGTGACGACGGCCGAGCCCTACGCGGCCGGATCGGTCGAGCTCAACGCCACCCTGCCGGTCGAGTCGCTGCGCTCCGCCGTCGCGTCGGCGGACCCCGGCCTGAGCCTGGCGGTCGACGACGGCGAGCTCACGCTGGGGCTCGACGTGCTCGGCCTCGACGTCGCGGTGGGCGTCGTCCCGGTCGCCGCCGGGACGGCCGTCACCCTCGAGCTCACGGGGGTGAGCCTCGGCGGGGCGGAGGTGTCGGCGGACGACCTCCCGGCGGCCGTCACCGACCTGCTCGGCGAGTGGCGCCTGGAGGTGCCCGGCCTGCCCCAGGGGCTGGAGCTCACCCGGGTCGACGTCATCGAGGACGGGCTGCGGGTGCGCGCCGCCGGCCGGGACGTCGACCTCGCGGGCCTGGGCGCCGGCTGAGGGGCCCGCGCGCCGGAGCGCGCCGCCCGGCGCTCCCGGTCCGTTCAGCCGCCGTCGCGCCCCGCGAGCTCGGCCAGCCGCGCGTTGTAGGCGGCGAGCTCGGCGTCGTCGTCCCGGTCCGCGCGGCGGTCGTCCCGGCGGGCCGTCCGCTCCTCGTGCCGCGCCCAGGACAGGGCGACCGCGATGGCGAGCACCACCGTCGGGAACTCCCCGACCCCCCACGCGATGGCGCCGCCGACCTCCTGGTCGGCGAGGGCGTCCACCCGCCACGGCAGGCCGAGCCCGGCGAAGTGGTCGGCCGCGAAGAGGGTGGTGGCCTGGGTGACGGCGACGCCGAAGAAGGCGTGGAAGGCCATCGTCGCGAAGAGCAGGAGCAGCCGCATGGGGTAGGGCGGGCGGGTGGGGCCCGGGTCCACGCCGATGAGGACGTTGGCGAAGAGGTACCCCGCGAGGGTGAAGTGCACGACCATGAGGACGTGCCCCAGGTGGGTGCTCAGGGCCAGCTCGAAGAGCGGTGAGTAGTAGAAGACGATCATCGAGCCCGCGAAGTTGAGGGCGGCGACGAGGGGGTTGGCGAAGAACTGCGCCACCCGGGAGTGGACGAGGGTGAGCAGCCACTCCCGTGGGCCACGCGAGCCGTCCGGGCGGCGCGGCAGCGCCCGGAAGGCGAGGGTGAGCGGCGCGCCGAGCACGAAGAAGATCGGCACGACCATGGCCAGGAGCATGTGCGCGAGCATGTGCGCGCTGAAGAGCAGCTGGCCGTAGACGGCCGGCCCGCCGCTCGTCACCCAGGCGAAGACGACGGCGCCGAGGACCCACGAGAGCGTGCGCGGCCACGGCCAGGCGTCGCCCCGGCGGCGCAGCCGCACCACCCACCGGAGGTAGACGACGACCGCGGCGACGGCGGCGACGGCGAAGAGCAGGTCGGGGCGCCACTGGGTGAGCCACGTGAGCGGGGAGGGCACGGGCGGCACGGCGTACCCGGTGATCTCGTGCGCGGGCGAGTGCACCGCGGGGGCCTGGGCCGGCGTCGGCGGTTGCGTGGAGGCGAGGGCGACGGCGACGCCCATGACCGCACCCATGAGCAGCACCTCGCCGGCGGCCAGGCGCCAGAACGGCCCCGAGCGCCACGCGTCGCCCGCGACCCGCGGGAGCGTGGCGCGGCGGTGCGCCCAGCCGGCGAGGCCGAGGAGGAGGTAGAGGACGGCCTTGGCGACGAGGAGCAGCCCGTACGGCGTGGCAAGGTCGGCCAGGTTGCCGAGCCGGACCGCGCCGCTGACCACGCCCGAGACGCCGACGAGCGCGAAGCACCACCCCACGAGCCGGGAGAACCGGGTGGCGGCCGGGGGGAGGTCGTCCCGCAGTCGCGGCGCGACCAGGCACAGGACCACGAGCCCGCCCGCCCAGACGCTCACGGCCACGACGTGCACCCACAGCGCGGAGACGGCGAGCTCGTGGCTCTCCGAGCCGGCGGCGTGACCGGTGAGCGCCGTGGGGACGAGGGCGATCGCGGCGAGGACGGCCGCGATCCCGGCCCCGGTCATCGACGTCACGGCGACGCTCACCACCGCGACACCGGCGGTGAGGGCGGTGGCCAGGGCGAGCGAGCGGCCGAGGGGGATCTCGGTGACGAACTGCGCGAAGCCGGCGCCGAACCCGGGGTCGTCCAGCGGCACACCCGCCGTCCGGGCGTAGGTGAGGACGAGCCGGCCGAGCAGGGCGAGCGTCCACACGACGGCGGCGACCACGGCCACCCGGGACGCCGCCCGCCAGGCGGGGGCCGGCGCGCCGTCCGGCGTCGCGCGGGCGTGGGCGGGCGTGGGGGCGCGGCCCGGCGGGGTGAGGACGAGGGCGCACAGCGCGAGCGCGCCGAGCGTCACGGCGGTGGCGGAGTCGGCGACCACCTGCACGACGGGGACGCCCCAGCGGACCAGCGCGCCCGGGTCGAGGACGGCGGAGGCGGCCGCCGCTCCGGAGAAGGCGAGGCCGGCGACGAGGGCGACCAGGGCGAGGACGCCGCCGCCGAGGACGGCGGCGCGCGTGCGAGGGTCGGCGGGCGCGGTCACCTGTCCAGCGTAGGTCGGTTGCGGTGCGGGGCGGCACCGGGTGGCATACTCGCGCGGGACCGAGGCTCGAGAACGGCACCCCGCCTCCGGACGGGCGTGCCACAGGAACGGGGAACGATGAGCACACCGGGTATGCCCGCCATGGCGCCCACGTCCGAGACCATCGAGGCGCACGACACCCATCGTGCTGCCGAGCTGCTCGGGCGCGTCACCGCCATCTTCGGTCAGCGGGTGGTCGGTCAGCACGCCCTGCGCACCGCGCTCGTCTCCACCCTCCTCGCCGGCGGGCACGTCCTGCTCGAGTCCGTCCCGGGCCTGGCGAAGACGACGGCGGCCCAGACGCTCGCGTCGGCGGTCTCGGGCAGCTTCCACCGCATCCAGTGCACGCCGGACCTCATGCCGAACGACATCGTCGGCACGCAGATCTTCAACTACGGCACCGGCACGTTCACCACCCAGCTCGGCCCGGTCCACGCCAACCTCGTCCTCCTCGACGAGATCAACCGGTCCAGCGCCAAGACGCAGTCCGCGATGCTCGAGGCGATGCAGGAGAAGCAGACCTCGATCGGCGGGGAGGTCTACCCGCTGCCGAAGCCGTTCATGGTGCTCGCCACGCAGAACCCCATCGAGGAGGAGGGCACCTACGTCCTTCCCGAGGCGCAGATGGACCGGTTCCTCATCAAGGAGGTCCTCACCTACCCGACGCCGAACGAGGAGCTCGACATCCTCGAGCGGATCAACTCCGGCTCGCTCGAGGCGCCGCTCAGCACGGCGCCCGTGAGCCTGGAGGACGTCGTCTACCTCCAGCGCCTCGTCCAGCAGGTCTACGTCGACGTGGCGATCAAGCAGTACGTCGTCGCCATCATCAACACCACCCGCGGGGGTGGCCCCCGGCCGTTGCCCGGGTTCTCCCAGCACGTGCGGGTGGGCGCCAGCCCCCGTGGCGCGATCGCGCTCATGCGGGTGGCCCAGGCGCACGCCCTCCAGCAGGGCCGCACCTACGTCGTGCCCGACGACGTCAAGGCCCTGCGCCACTCGGTTCTGCGCCACCGCCTGGTCCGCACCTACGACGCCCTGGCGAACAACGTCGCCCCCGAGGCGCTCATCGACGCCGTGTTCGCCGCCGTCCCGGCCCCCTAGGTCTCGCCCGTGTCGACCGCCTCCCGCCTGGACAAGGTCCGCGCGCGCCTGGATCTGCCCCGGGTGCGGCGGGCCTCCGGCCTGCTCGACGGGCGGCACCGCTCCATCTACACCGGGCACGGCCAGGACTTCGACGACATGGTCGAGTACCACCCGGGCGACGACGTCGGCGACATCGACTGGAAGTCGTCGGCGCGCGCCGGGCACCCGATCATCCGGCGGTTCGTCCGCGAGTCGAACCTGTCGATGGTCCTCGCCGTCGACACCGGCCGGAACATGGCGGCGACGGCGCCCAGCGGGGAGCGCAAGGCGGAGGTCGCCCTCTTCGCGGCCGACGTCGTCGCCTACCTCGCCCGCAGCCGCGGGGACCTCGTCGCGCTGGTGGCGGGGGACGAGCAGCGGCTCACGCAGGTCCCGGCGCGCGGCGGCACCGGCCACCTCGAGCTCCTCCTGCGGCTCCTCGAGCGTGACCTGCGCCTCGACGCCCCCGCGTCGGACCTCGGGCGCGTGCTCGACCGGACCTTCTCGTGGCTGGGGCGGCGCTCGCTCATCGTCGTCATCACCGACGAGGCGCGGCCGGGGCCGGAGCACGAGGACACCCTGCGGCGGCTGCGCACGCGGCACGAGGTCATGGTCATCGCGGTCGCGGACGCCACCGCGGCCGACGGCGGACCGGGCGCCGTGGCGGACGTCGACGGCGGCCCCGCCCTCCCGGCGTTCGTGCGCGCGGACCGCCGGCTGGCGGCCGAGGCGCGGGCGGCCGTCGACCGGCGGCGCAGCGAGGTGCGGGCCATGCTCCGCCGACGCGGCATCGAGCACGTCGTCGCCGGCAGCTCCGACGAGGTCGTCGACGCCCTCATCGACGTGTTCCGGAGGCAGCGCCGTGCCCGTGGCTGACCTCATCGGCCCCCAGGCGTACGCCTGGTGGGTCCCCGCCCTCGGTGCCGCCCTGCTGCTCGCGGTGGCGGGCTGGTACACGTGGGTGCTCCTCAGCACCCGCCGCGACCGGGTCGCCGAAGCGCCCGTCATGGGCCTGGACCGGCGCGCGACCTACGCCCAGGCGGTGGCGACGACCTTGCAGCGGTACCGCGCCGAGGAGCTCGACCTGCGCGCCCTGCACCTGGAGCTCGCGCGGACGATGCGCGCCTTCGCCTCGGAGCGCATCGGCCGTGACGTGAGCTCGTGGACCCGCGCCGACGTCGCGACCTTCGACCCCACCCGGCAGATCGGCGAGCTGCTCGCCGTGTGGGAGGAGCCGTCGTTCGCGCGGCGCAGCGACGCCGAGGCCGAGGAGGCCGCGGCGCGGGCGGGGGAGGTGATCCGCTCATGGTGATCACGGACATCGTCGTCGAGCGGCCGTGGCTGGTGCCGGTCGTCCTCGGGCTCGTCCTCGTGGCCGCCGTCGCCGGGTGGTTCCTGCGCCGGCCGCGCCGCCGGAGCGACGCGGTCCGGTGGATCGCCAACAGCCGCTACCTCGCGTCCCTGCCCGCCTACGCCGCCCGCATGCGGGTGCTGCGCGCCGGCCTGGGGGTGATGGGCGTGCTGCTCGCCGTCACCGCCCTGGGCTCGGCCCTCCTCCTCGCCCGCCCCATCGAGCGGCAGGTGCGCGACGAGGTGCTCGCCACCCGGGACATCGTGCTGTGCCTCGACGTGTCCGGGTCGATGATCGAGTTCGACACCGAGATCGTCGAGAAGTTCTCGGAGATGGTCGAGGGCTTCGACGGCGAGCGCATCGCGCTGTCGGTGTGGAACTCCACGTCCCGCACCGTCTTCCCGCTCACCGACGACTACGACCTGGTCCGCGACGAGCTCGACGCGGCGGCGGAGGCCCTCGACGTCGACCTCGACGCCGTGCTGTACGACCCGGACGACCTGGCGGAGCTCGAGGAGTTCATCGCGGGCACGGTCTCGCTCGACCAGGAGGCGTCGTCCCTCGTCGGCGACGGCCTGGCCACGTGCGCCCTGGCCTTCGACGAGACGGCCACGGACCGGTCGCGCTCGATCATCATGGCCACCGACAACGTGGTGCTCGGCACGCCCATCTACGAGCTCGAGGAGGCGGCGACCCTGGCGGCGGAGCGCGACGTGCGCCTGTACGGCCTCTTCGCCGCGGACCCCGAGTTCTACTCGGCGGCCAACGAGGAGTCCTACCGGACCGCCGTCACCGAGCGCGGCGGGCTCTTCTACCAGGCGGACGACCCCGAGGCGGTGGAAGCGATCATCGAGGACGTCGACTCGCAGCAGGCGGTCGAGCTCGACGCCGACCCCGAGGTCGTCATCACCGACCGTCCCGAGGACATCCTCTGGCTGGCGGTCGTCGGGGTGGCCGGCCTGCTCCTGCTCGGCTGGAGGTTGCGGACGTGATCCTTCGTCTCGCGTGGCCGTTGTGGGCCATCGTCGCCGTCCTCGGCGCCCTGCTCGTCCTCAGCGTCGTCCTCGCCCTGCGCACGCGCGGCGCGACGTGGTGGCGCCGGGCGGGCATGGTCGTGTGCCTCGCCGTCATCGCGCTCGCGCCGGCCGTCCCGGCCAGCACGACGACGGTGCGGTCCAACGCCGAGCTGTACTTCGTCGTCGACCGGACGGGGTCCATGGCCGCGGAGGACTACGACGACGGCCGGCCCCGGCTCGACGGCGTGCGGAACGACATCACGGCGCTCGTCGACGCGATGCCGGGTGCCCGGTACTCCGTCATCGCCTTCGACAGCCAGGCCACCCGCCAGCTCCCGCTGACGACGGACTCCCGCGCCGTCGACACGTGGGCCGACACCCTCGTCCAGGAGATCACCGTCTACTCGGCCGGCTCCCTCATCGACCGCCCGCTCGAGGCGCTGACGACGACGCTCGAGGGCGCCGCGGAGCGCAACCCCGAGAACGTCCGGATCGTCTTCTTCCTCTCCGACGGCGAGAACACCGACGGTGACGCCGCCTCGGAGGACGCCGAGCTCGCCTCGTTCGCCGGCCTCGCCCCGCTGGTCGACGGCGGCGCGGTCCTCGGCTACGGCACGGCGGAGGGCGGGCAGATGCGCACGTACGACGGCACGCCCCAAACCGGGCCCGGCACGGACGCGCCGTGGATCCTCGACGAGAGCCAGCCCGGTTCGCCGCCCGCCCTCTCCCGCATCGACGAGACGAGCCTGCGGCGGGTCGCCGAGCAGCTCGAGGTCGACTACGTGCACCGCACGGCGCCCACGGACGTGTCCTCGCTCGTCGCCGGGCTCGACGTCGAGGACATCGCGGCCGACGGGCGGCGGGACGTGACGGTCTACGCCGACGTCTGGTGGCCCGCCGCGATCGTCCTCGCCCTGCTCCTCGTGTGGGAGGCCTTCGCCCTCGTGCGGGCGGTCCCCCGGAACGAGCCGCCCGTCCGCGACGCGGTCCCGCCCGCTGCCGGTCCGCCCGCGCCGTCGGTGCCCGTCCCGGACGGCGTGCCCGCCGCGCCCGTCCCGGGTGGCGCGCCGCCCGTCGCGGCGGTCGCACCGCCCACGCCCCTCACCCGGGCGGGCCGATGAGCGCCCCCGGCTCGACCCGGCGCTCGCCGGGGCGCGGCGCCGACCCGGCGGCTGCCCCGGCGACGGACCCGCGCGTGGCCCCCGCCGGCCCCGCGGGGGTCCCCGAGCGCCTGCAGCGCCGGCGCCGGCTCCTCGCCTGGTCCGCACCCGTCGTCCTCGTGCTGGTGCTCCTCGGCTCGCTCCTCGTCGGCGTGTGGCTGGGCAACCTGCTCGGCGCGCGCGACTACGAGGGCGAGCGGTACGCCGACGCCGCCGAGCAGTACGGCGCTCAGGAGCGGTGGACCCGTGCGGTCGGCCCGTGGGGTGGCATCGAGGCGTGGAAGTCCTGGTTCAACGCCGGGACGGCGACGTACCAGGCGGGTGAGCACTTCGGTGCGGTGGAGGATCTGCGGCGCGCGCTCGAGGAGGTGCCCGAGGCGCCCGAGATGCCGGACGCGCCCGGCCAGAAGGATCCCGCCAGCGCGGAGTGCACGGTCCGCACCAACCTCTCCCTCTCCCTCGAGGCGATGGGCGACGACGCCGTGGCCGCCGCCGACGACCCCATGGCGGCGTCGTACTTCGCCGAGGCGCAGGAGATCCTCGCGCCCTGCGTCTCCTCCGAGGAGAACAGCTCCTCCAGTGAGCGGCAGCAGGACAAGCAGGACGAGGCGGAGCAGGAGGAGCCGAGCCCGCCGTCGGGCGACCCCACGGACGACCCGACGGACGAGCCGACGGATCAGCCGACGGACCAGCCGACGGACCAGCCCACCGATCAGCCGACGGACCAGCCGAGCACCGAGCCGACCCCGGAGCCCACGCAGCCCCCCGACCCGCGCCAGGAGGAGCTCGAGGAGCGCAACCGGGAGGCGGAGCGGGAGCGCCAGGAGCAGCAGCAGCAGCAGGGCGGAGGGTTCGGTGGCGGCCAGAACTGGTAGGCACCCCGTCCGGCCGGTGATGCTGCGCGGGGTGCCGGTCGGCGGCGGCCCCGCGAAGGTCGCCGCCTCGCTCACCTCGGCCGCGAGCGCCGAGCTCGTCGCCGAGGCGGGGCGCCTCGTCGCCGCCCCGGTCGACGTGGCCGAGTGGCGGGTGGACCACTTCGCCCAGGTGGCGGACCGGGCGGCCGTCCTCGAGGCCCTCGCCGCGGTGCGGGAGGCGCTCGGGGACGTCCCGCTGGTCGCCACCGTCCGCGGCGCCGCGGAGGGCGGGAACGTCGAGCTGGGGGACGACGCCTGGGCGTCGCTCGCCGCGGACCTGGTGACGTCGGGCCACGTCGACGCCCTCGACGTCGAGGTGGCGCGCCCGTCCGCCGTGGTCGCCGCCGCGGTGGCGTCCGCGCGGGCCGCCGGCGTCGCCGTCCTCGCCTCGAGCCACGACCTCACGGGCACGCCGCCGGCTGAGGAGATCCTCGCCCGCCTCGAACGGATGGTCGCCCTCGGCGCCGACCTCGCCAAGGTGGCGGTGACGGCGCACCGCCCGGCCGACGTCCTCGCGCTGCTCGCCGCGACGGCGGGCGCGGCCGAGCGGCTCGACCGGCCGGTCATCACCATGGCCATGGGCCCGCTCGGCGTCGTCACCCGGATCGGCGGCGAGGCCTTCGGCTCGTCCCTCACCTTCGGCGCCCTCGACCGGGCGTCGGCGCCCGGCCAGGTCCCCGTCGCGGAGCTGCGCGCCGCCGTCGACCTCATCCACCGCCAGCTCACCGAGGAGGGACCGCGATGAAGCGTGCCGAGGACTTCACCGTCTACGAGGCCATCAACCCGGCGACGCCGGGGCCCGAGCTCCTGGCGATGGCCGAGCGGCGCCCGGACCTGCGCTCGTTCGTCGCGGGGAACCCGGCCGCACCCGCGGAGGCGCTCGCGCTCCTCGCCAAGGTCGACGACGTCGCCGTCACCGCGGCGCTCGCCCGGCGCGCCGGCGCGGGCGCGGAGCCCCCGTTCACCGACCCCGCGCCGCAGGGCTACGCGCCGCCGGCCGGCCCGCCGGGCTACGCCCCGCCGAACCCCAGCGGCTACGCCCCGCCGGCCGGCCCACAGGGCTACGCCCCGCCGGGCCCGGGCGGGTACGCCCCACCGAGCGCCGGCGGCTACGCCCCGCCGAGCCTCGGGACGCGGCCGGGCAGCCCCTCCGGATCCCCGGCCGCGCAGCCGGGCGAGCAGGTCCAATGGCCGCCCCAGCTCTCACCGTGGCGGCGCCGCATCTCCGGCAAGGCGGCCGCGGTCATCGGGCTGGTGCTGGCTCTGCTCGTCCTGGGGGCCATCGTCGTGGCAGCCGCTCTCGCCGGCGCCGCCGACGGCGGCTCCGAGGCGGACCGGTACGGGGACGACCCCGAGCTCGACCAGCTGTGGGACGCCTGCGAGCGGGGCGACGGGGCCGCCTGCGACGACCTCTTCTGGCAGTCCCCGTGGGACTCGGAGTACGAGGAGTTCGGCAACACCTGTGGGAACCGGTTCCCCGACGGCGCGGTCGTGTGCGAGCAGGAGCTGCGCAAGTCCGGCGACGGCTGAGGGCTCAGCCGAGGATCGCCGCGAGGATCGGCCGGTCCGGGTCGAGCCACGGCAGGGCGGGCCAGTCCTCGGCGTCCACCCAGCGCAGCTCGTCGTGGTCGAGGAGCGGGCGGGGCTCGCCCGAGGCGACCGTGGCCAGCCACACCCGCATCGTCCGTCCCTCGAGCACCGGCCAGTCGCCGTCGGCGGGACCGGCGACGACGGCGCCGAGCCGGACGGTGATCCCCAGCTCCTCGGCTAGCTCGCGGTGCAGGGCGTCCTCCGCGCGCTCGCCCGGCTCGACCTTCCCGCCGGGCAGCTCCCAGCGGCCCGCGAGCGCGGGCGGCGCCGACCGGCGGGCGGCGAGGACGCGGCGGGGGGCGGTGGCGTCGTCGACGACCGCGGCGGCCGCGACCAGCCGGCGGGGCGCGTCAGCCATCGGCGAGGCGGGCGGGGAACCCGCCCGTGGCGACGGGTCCCCAGGTGTCGATCGTCATCCGGATGAGGGACTTGCCCTGTTCCTGCATGGCCTCGCGGTACTCGTCCCAGTCCGGGTGCTCGCCGGAGATCGCGCGGTAGTAGTCGACGAGCGGCTCGAGCGCGTCGGGCAGGTCGAGGACGCTCGCCGTGCCGTCGAGCTGGATCCACGGGCCGTCGAAGTCGTCGGAGAGGATGCACGCGGAGACGGCCGGGTCGCGGCGCAGGTTCCGGGCCTTGGCGCGGTCGGGGTACGTGGACACGACGAGCCGGCCCTCGCCGTCGAGGCCGCAGGTGACGGGGGAGAGCTGGACCCCGCCGTTGCGCCGGCGGGTGAGGAGGACGGCGTGGTGGCGGGCGCGGACGAACTCCTCCATCTGCGCCCGGTCGACGTCCTGGGCGGTGGCGATCCGGCGGACCATGGGGTGCCTCCTCAGCGGTGCTCCCCGGCGCGCGGTGCGCCGGTGCCCTCCGACGCGTCGCTCACCGGCTCGAGCGTCACGTCGATGGTCAGCGTAGAGCCCTCGCCGGGGGTGAAGACGACGCCCCGCAGCGGCGAGACGTCACGGGCGTCGCGCCCCCACGCGAGCACGACGTAGCCGTCGTCGGCGAACTGCTCGTGCGCGGGGTCGATGTGGAGCCAGCCCGCCCCGGGCAGCCACACCGCCGTCCACGCGTGCGTCGCGTCCGCGCCGGCCGCGCCGGCCGCTCCGGGGGCGCCGCGAGGGCCCTGCCCACCGGTCCGCTCGTCACCGGACGAGGGCCGGCGGTAGCCGCTGACGTACCGGGCGGCGAGGCCCATGGCCCGCAGGCACGCGCACATGAGGTGGGCGAGCTCCGGGGCGCCCACGCCCCGCCCGGCTGGTAACGCGGGGAGCGCCGGCAGCCCGGGTAGCGCCAGGGCGCCCGGCGGCGTGGGCGCGCTGGCGTCGGAGCGTAGGCGCGCGGCGAGGTCCGCGAGGACGGTGACCAGCGGCAGCCCCGGGGGGAACGAGGGGAGCGCGTACGCGAGCACGCCGCCGCCGCCGGGGTCCGCCTGGGCCGACGGCAGGGACGCGTCGACGACGCCGAGCATCGCCGCGGCGCCCTCGCCGTGCGGGCCCTGCCCGGTGGCGCGCATCGTCCGCACGGCGGCGGCGACGCGCTCCCAGGCCAGCTGGGGGACGCGCTCGACCTGGAGGGGGCGGCGGGTCACCGACACAACCGACTCGGCGCGCACCTCCAGGACGGTGTGGGGGGCGGTGATGTGGAAGTAGGTCGCGCGGTTCCCCGCGACGTCCAGGTGCTCCGCGCGGTCCGCCGCGCCGGGCACGACGTGCAGGACCGAGTGGTGCACGTTCTGGCCGGCCCCGTCGCGGGGCAGGAGGAGCGCCCGGCCGTAGGAGGACGTCACCGGCTCGGGGTAGGTCGACGTCGCCCGGTGGACCACGCGGTAGCGGCGCTGGCCGGGGGTCATGCCCAGGCCTCCGCGGACCACCGGGCACTGCGCGGGCTGGCGAGGTGGACGGCCCGGACCTCCGCCTCCAGGGCGCGCAGCCGCCACGCCATGGCCTCGAGAGACTCCGCCAGGTGGGTCCGGGCGCCGCCGGCGTCCTCGGCGAGCGCCGTCGTCGGGAGCTCGGTGAGGAGGTCGACGACGTCGACGAGGAGCTGGTCGCGGGACCGCGCCCCGCCGTTCGCCCCGGGCAGGTCGGCGAGGAGCTCGGCGAGCCGGGCGAGCTGGAACGCCAGCCCGTGCGGGTTGGTGGTGTCGTGGAGGAGCAGCGCGAGCGTGCCCGGCAGCGGCGGGCGGGAGGCGTAGCGGCGGCGGTGGGTGAGCACCGACTCGTGCGCCATGAGGACCGACTCCAGGACGAGGGCCTCCACCGCCACCGGGCGCCGGGTGGTCACCGTGGGGCCCAGGGTGACGACGAGGGCGTGGGCCCGCTCGACGCGGCGCCCCACCTCGAGGAAGGACCAGCCCACGTCGTGGACCATCGACTCCGCGTACACGCCGCCCAGCGCCAGCAGGCCCTCGAGGAGCCGCCCGAGCGTGGGGACCAGGCCGAGCCCGGCGTCGCCGTCGTCACGGCGCCGCTCGCGCTGGAGCGTCCGCTCGAGGGAGGACAGGGCGAGCCAGGTGTCGGGCGAGAGGTGGTCGCGGGCTGAGGCGGCCGCCCGGCTCATCCGGCCGACCGCGTGGGCGATGGTGCCCCGGGTGCCCGCCTCGGTGATGAGCTGGGACAGCGGCAGGTCCGCCGTCACCTCGCGCAACGCCCCGTGGAGCACGTCGAGGGCCTGCGCGCCGACGTCGGCGCCGCCCTCGCCCGCGTCGTCCTCCCGGCGGTGGACGACCGCGCGCAGCAGGCGCACCGTCCCCTCCGCCCGCTCGGTCCACCGGCCGAGCTCGAGCAGGTCACCGGCGGCCCGGGGCGAGATGCCGGTGGGCTCGGCGGGGCGGCGCAGCACCGGCTCGGGGCGCCCGGACGGGGTGGCCCGCAACGGCTCGGTCGCGAGGATCCACACGTCCTTGGCGATGTCGGTCCGGCGCGCGGACGGCCCCGGGGCGACGACGGTGCCCAGTGCGCCCGGCATCACCTGGTAGCCGTCGGCGGAGGCCACGGCGAACGTGCGCAGCACGGTGGGCCGGGCGGCGAGCCCGGTGGCGTGGACCGTCGGCGTGGTCGACGCCTCCACCGGCTCCTGGCCCACCCACGCCCAGGGCTGCGCGGCGATCTGGACGGCGAGGTCGGCGCGCTGGTCGTTGGTCAGCTCCCACCCGCGCACCGCGGACCCGTGCCGGTGGGGCGATGTGGGCTTGATGACGAGCCGGCCGAGGTTGGCGATGACGTGGGAGCACATCGACCGCTCGCCGCACCAGTAGGTGACGGCGGACCCGAGCGCGAGGTCCTCGCCCCGCAGCGCGCGGCTCAGGCGGGGGAGGTAGGTGAGCAGCGCGGGGTTCTCCAGGACGCCGCTGCCCAGCGGGTTGACGATCGTCACCGCGCCCGTGCGGGCGGCGTGGAGGAGGCCGGGCGTGCCGCGCCCCCCGTGCAGCTCCAGCGGGTCGCAGTCCTCGGCGTCCACCCGGCGCAGGAGGACGTCGACGGCCTGGCGCTGGCCGAGCCCGCGGGCCCACACGCGCCCGTCCTCGACGAGGAGGTCCTCGGGCTGGACGAGTGGGATGCCGAGCATCGAGGCGAGGTAGCCCTCGTCGAACGCAGCGGGGGAGGTCGGGCCGGCGGTGAGGAGGGCGATGCGGGGGTCGTCGTCGCTGCCGGACGGGGCGACGGCGCGCAGGTGCTCGAGCATGTCGCGGAAGAACGGCCCGATGCGACGGATCCGCAACCCGCGGTACAGGCCCGCGAGCACCTGGGCGAGGGCGCGGCGTCCCTCCATGGCGTACCCCATGCCCACCGGCGCCTGGGACCGCACGGACATCACGGCCCAGGAGCCGTCGGCGTTGCGGGCGAGGTCCGCGCCCGTGCAGAAGAGCTGGTGGCGGCCCGGCACGCGGATGCCGTCCGCGGCGCGGACGAACCCGCGGTGGCTGAGGACGAGCTCGGGGGGCAGCAGCCCGGCGGTGAGCAGGCGGCGCGGGCCGTACAGGTCGGTGAGGATCTCGTCGAGCAGCTCGCTCCGCTGGCGGATGGCCCCCTCGAGCTGGGTCCACTCGGCCTCGTCGAGGAGCACGGGTAGCGGGTCGAGCGCCCAGCCGCCGTCGGGGACCCCGTGGTCCGCGAGCAGGGTGGCGACCTCCTCGGCGTGCGCGGTGAGCTGCTGCCCGCTGCCCAGGCGGGCCCCCGCGGCCAGGCGCTCCCACGCGACCCGGGCGGCGCCGGTGGCCTGGAGCATCTCGTCGTGCCCGGGCCCGGCCGCCGAGTACGTCGCGAGGAGGTCGGTCACGCCGCGCCTCCCCACTCTCGCCGCCGGTCGATCAATGAATGGTCAAGTCGGGTCCGGCGTGCCGTGCGTCACTTTACGCCACCTTTGCGTGAGCGTCGGGGCCCCGTCGGGCGCGTCGTTCACGGCAGGCGACGGTCGCCGGGCCGCTGCACCCGCAGCCACCGGTGGCCGTAGCCGTCGAGCGGGAGCCCCACCTGCGACTCGCTGACGGCGAACGTCGCGTCCCCGAGGAGGTCGGCGAGGACGGTGCCCTCCTCCTCGTCGACCCCGAGCCGCACGGTGGCGGGCTCCGGGGCGAGGTTGTGGAGGAGGATCACGCTCGCCTCGCCCCACGTGCACCGGTGGGCGAGGACCGAGGGGACGTCGTGCTCGAGGACCTCGTAGGTGCCCCACCCCAGCTCCGGGCACTCGCGGTAGCGCTGCGCCAGCTCGGTGACGTGGTGGAGGAGCGAGTCCGGGTCGCGACGCGCGGCGGCGACGTTGACGTGCTCGGGCCCGTACGCGCCGGTGACCACCTGCGCCGTGAGGTCGTCGGCGTCGGCCGTGGAGAACCCGCCGTTGGGACCGTCCGTCCACTGCATGGGGGAGCGCACCGCGAGACGTCCGGCCGCCTCGAGGTTCTCGCCCATGCCGATCTCCTCCCCGTAGAACAGCACCGGGGTCCCCGGCAGGGCGAAGAGCAGGCTGTAGACCATCTTGAGGCGGCGCGGGTCGCCGTCGAGCATGGGTGGCAGCCGGCGACGCAGCCCGCGCCCGAAGAGCTGCATGTCGGGGTCGGGGCCGAACGCGGCGAAGACCTCCTCGCGCTCGTCGTCGGAGAGCTGGTCGAGGGTGAGCTCGTCGTGGTTGCGCACGAAGACGGCGTACTGGGAGTCGGGCGAGACGTCCTCCGTGGGCCGGTCCCGCAGCGCCTGGGCCAGCGGCCCGGCGTCCTGGCGGGCGAGGGCGAGGTACATCGCCTGGTTGCCGACGAAGTCGAAGAGCATGGTGAGCTCGTCGCCCTCCTTCCCGCCGAAGTACGCGGGCTGCTTGGGGTAGGGGACGTTGACCTCGCCGAGGAGGATCGCCGAGCCGTTGCGGCGGGCGAGGAACGTGCGCAACGAGCGCAGGTACTCGTGCGGCTCGGCGAGCGCCCCCACCTCGACCCCGGTGCCGTCGTTGAGGAAGTACGGCACGGCGTCCACCCGGAACCCGTCGAACCCGAGCTGCAGCCAGAAGCCCATGGCCTTGGCGATGGCCTCCTGGACGCGCGGGTTGGCGACGTTGAGGTCGGGCTGGTGGGCGTAGAAGTGGTGGAGGTACCACTCGCCGGTCCGCTCGTCGAGCTCCCAGATGGAGTCCTCCTCGTCCGGGAAGACCACCTGGTCCGACGTGTCCGGCGGCGGGTCCGACCGCCACACGTAGTAGTCGCGGAACGGGTTGTCCACGCTCGAGCGGGCCTGCACGAACCAGGGGTGCTGGTCGGAGGTGTGGTTGACGATGAGGTCGGCGATGACCCGCAGGCCGCGGTCCTTGGCCGTGCGGACGAGCTCGACGACGTCGCCGAGGTTCCCCAGGCGCTCGTCCACCCCGTACGCGCCGGAGACGTCGTACCCGTCGTCGAGGTCGGGGGTGGGGTAGAAGGGCATGAGCCACAGGCAGGTGACGCCCAGCTGGGCGAGGTAGTCGACGCGCTGGGAGAGGCCGATGAAGTCGCCCACGCCGTCGCCGTCGGAGTCGAAGAACTTCTCCACGTCCAGGCAGTAGACGACGGCGTTCTTCCACCACAGGTCGGAGGTGTCGGTGATGCGCACGTCAGCTCCCCGCCAGCACCGGGAGCACGTGCTCACCGAAGGTCTCGAGGAACGGGCGCTGGGTGACGCCGACGTGGTGGAGGTAGACCTCGTCGAAACCGAGGCCGACGAGCTCGTGCAGCCAGGCGGTGTGGCGGGCGGGGTCGGCGGAGACGAGGACCGACTCGCGCACGTCCTCGGGCCGCACGGCCTCGGCGACCGCGTCGAAGTGGGCGGGCGTGGCCAGGTCGGCCATGACGGGGGACGGGAAGGTGTTCGTGCGCCACTGGTCGTGGGCGATCGCCAGGGCCTCCTCCTCGCTGGGGGCCCAGGACAGGTGCGCCTGGAGGATCGCCGGTCCTCGGCCACCCGCCTCCCGGTAGGCGGCGAGGACGTCGCGCAGGTGATCCGGGGCGGCGTTGATGGTGATGAGCCCGTCCGCCCACGCGGCGGACCGCCGGGCCGTCTCCACGCTCAGCGCCGGGGCGATGAGCGGGGGCGGGGTCTCGGGCCGGGTCCACAGCTGGGCCCGGTCCACGGTGACGAGGCCGTCGTGGCTCACCTGGTCGCCGTCGAGCAGGCGGCGGATGACCTCGACGCACTCCTCGAGGCGCTGCTGGCGGACCGCCTTGCGGGGCCAGGCGTCCCCGGTGACGTGCTCGTTGGCGTTCTCCCCGCTGCCCAGCGCCACCCAGAACCGGTCGGGGAACATGGCCGCGAGGGTCGCGGCGGCCTGCGCGACGACGACGGGGTGGTAGCGCTGGCCCGGGGCGTTGACGACGCCGAAGCGCAGCCCCGTGGTGGCCAGGGCGGCCCCGAGCCAGGACCAGGCGAAGCCGGACTGGCCCTGGCGCTCGGACCAGGGCTCGAGGTGGTCCGAGCACATCGCGGCCCCGAACCCGACCTCCTCGGCGAGCTGGACGTCGGCGAGGAGCTGCCGCGGGTGGATCTGTTCGTGCGAGGCGTGGAAACCGATGACCGTCATGGTCTCTTGTCTATCCGATCCGGCTCCCCGCGCGCCTCCCGGGACCGCCCGTGACCCCGCCGCGCCGGGCCGCCACGCCGCGCGGGAGAGGATGGGGGCATGGAGGCGGCATGGCAGGAGGTCGTGGCCCGGGTCCGCCCCGGCCCGGCGCTCCTCGACGCGACGACGGCGGAGCGCACGGTCTGGCTGGCGCTCGCCCTGGGCGCGGCCCTCGTCGTCGTCCCGGGTGTCTGGCGCCTCGTGCGGGTGGCGGTGACGGTCGTCCACGAGCTCGGCCACGCCGTCGTCGGGATGGCCGTGGGGCGCTCCTTCACCGGCCTCGTGCTCCGTCCGGACATGTCCGGGCACACGGTCACCGTCGGGCCGGCCCGCGGTCCCGGCCGCGTCGTGACGACGTGGGCAGGCTACCCGGCGCCGGCGCTCGTGGGGGCGGGCCTGCTCCACGCGGGCACGGCCGGGTGGGCGCCGCCGGTGCTGGCGGCGCTCCTCGTCCTGCTCGCCGTGGGGGCGCTGCGGGTCCGCTCGTTCTACACGGCACTCGTCGTGCTCGGGTGCCTGGCCGGCGCCGCCGTACTGTGGTGGGTGGGCTCGCCCACCCTGCAGGGCCTCGTCCTCGTGGCGGCGGGCGTCATGCTCGTCCTCGGGGCGTGGCGGCACCTGGGGGCCGTCCTCGGCTCGCCCGACCGGGGCTCCGACCCCGCGGTCCTCGCGCAGCTCACCCGGGTGCCGACGGCCGTGTGGACGACGACCTTCGTGCTCGCCCTCGGGGCGGCCAGCTGGGTCGCGGCCCGGGCCGTGCTTCCCTTGCTGGGCTGAGCGGTGGGCGTTGCCGTACCCGGGGAGGGCGTGGTTCACTCGAAATTTGAAGCATCAAGAACGGAGAACGTCATGGAGGAGCCCAGCGCCGGCGCGGAGCCGGCGGTGCGGTGGCTGGACGACGCCGAGATGGCGGCCTGGCTCAACCTCTCCGAGCTCATCACCACCCTGCCCGCCGCGCTCGACGCGCACATGCAGCGCGACGCCGGCATCACCTTCTACGAGTACATGACGATGGCGATGCTCTCGGAGCAGGCCGACCGGACGCTGCAGCTCAGCGTCCTCGCCCAGGCGACCAGCGGGTCGCTGTCGCGGCTCTCCCACGTCCTCACGCGGCTCGAGCGCCAGGGGTACGTCGAGCGCCACCGCTCGACGGAGAACGCCCGCGCGCGCAACGCGGTGCTCACCGATGCCGGGATGGCGAAGGTGGTGGCGACGGCCCCCTGCCACGTCGGACGCGTGCGCTCCCTGGTCTTCGACGCCCTGAGCGCCGAGGACGTCGTCGAGCTCGAGGCGGTGACGGAGCGCGTCCTCCAGCGCATCCGCCCGCCGGGGGTCACGCCCACGTACGGTCGCGGGCGTGGGATCTCCTAGCCGCGGGATTTCCTAGCGCTCGCCGTCAGGACGCCTCGGCGGCGCCCGTCAGCCACCGTCCGGCGGTGATCTGGCGCGCGTCGCCGGCCACGAGCGGTTCGGCGAGCGTCCGGCGCACTGCCTGCCCGGCGGCATGGACCTGGTCGGTCTGGTCGCTGCCGAGCGCCTCGACGACGGCGTCGAGGACCCGCACCTGGATCGCCTCCGCCTGCCGCAGGATCGCCTCCCCCTGCGAGGTGAGGCCGACGAGCGTGGGCGTGGCGCCGGGCCGGGTCTCGGCCGGGTGGTGCCGCCGGGCGAGGGATCCCCGCGCGACGAGGCCGTCGACCGTCGCCGCGGCGGCCGCGTCCGGCTGGCCCGTGCGGCGGGCGATCTCGCGGTGGTGGTGGGCGCCGTCGGCGACGGCGGCGAGCGTCTGGACCTCCCCCAGGCGCAGGCCGGTGAGCTGCTCGATGGTGCGGGAGACGGCGGTGTGCGGGGTGGTCAACGGCACTCCCTCGTCCACGACGTCGAGCACGCGGGTGAGGTGGGCGCTCGGCTGGGTGCGCTGGACGAGGGTTCGGGCCCGCCGCGTGGCGGCGGCGGCGAGCTCCGCGGCCGAAGGGCGTGGGGCGGCGTCATCGGCAGTGGTGCGCATAACGGGTGAACGACGCAGGCCCCGGCGGTGTTCCATGATCGACTCGCGGGCGCCCTGCTCGACGGGCGCGGACCGCTCCGGTGAGGTCCACTGGTGGGGCCAGTGCACCGGGGGAGGGCGCCATGAGCACCGACGACGACCGACGAGCAGCGATGCCACCACCCGAGCCGGCGCCGGGCGCTGCCGGCGGCGCCACGCCCGCGGGCGGGTACCCGGCGGGTGCCCCCACGAGCGGTGCCGCCACGAGCGGTGCCCCCACGAGCGGCGCCACGCCCACGAGCGGCGCCCCCACTGGCGGGTACGCCGGCGAGACTCCCGGTGGCGCGCCGGGGTACCCCACCCCGCACACCGGCGCCACCGCGGGACCCCACGGGACAACCGCCGGCCCCGGCCACCCCGGCCCGCCGCCCGCGGGTCCCCCGGGCGGCGGCCCGCCCCGTGAGGGGCGCGGCCGGCCGAGCTGGCCCGCCCTGGTGGGCACGGCGCTCGCGGCGGCGCTGCTCGCCTCCGTCGCGACGGTGGGCATCGCCGAGGTGCTCACGGATGACGACCCCGACCCGGTCGCGACGCGGGACGTCGACGACGACGGGAGCGCCGACCCCGTCATCACCTCGAGCGGCGAGGGCGCGGACTGGGCGAGCATCGCGGCCGCCGTCGGCCCCTCCACCGTCGCCATCGACGTGGAGACGGCGACGGGCGCCGGGTCGGGCTCGGGCGTCATCATCGACGACGAGGGCCACATCGTCTCCAACCACCACGTCGTCGGCAACGCCGTGGAGGGGGGCATCCTCGTGACGCTCGCCGACGGGCAGCTGGTCCCGGCGAGCATCGTGGGCACCGACGCGGCGACCGACCTCGCCGTCATCGCCCTGGACGAGGTGCCGGACGACCTCGCGTCCGCCGAGCTCGGCAACTCCGACGAGGTCTACGTCGGTGAGCCGGTCGCGGCCATCGGCAACCCGCTGGGGCTGAGCTTCACCGTGACGACGGGCATCGTCTCCGCCCTCGACCGCCCGGTGACCACGGTGGAGCAGGCGACCACGCCGGGCGCGCGGGCCACGGCCGTGACGACGAACGCGATCCAGGTGGACGCCGCGATCAACCCGGGCAACTCCGGCGGGCCGCTGTTCGACCCCAACGGGCGGGTCATCGGGATCAACAGCTCGATCGCCTCCCTGTCCAGCGGGTCCGGCGGCCAGGGCGGGAGCATCGGCCTCGGCTTCGCGATCCCCAGCAACCTCGTCCGGCTGGTCGCCGACCAGCTCATCGCCAACGGCGTCGCCGAGCACGCCTTCCTCGGTGTCTCGCTGGCGGACGCCGTCGTCGAGGTCGAGGGCCAGACCCGGTCCGGCGCCGAGATCCAGGCGGTCGAGCCCGGGACCCCGGCGGCGGAGGCGGGCCTGCGGCCCGGCGACGTCATCGTCTCCATCGACGACGACCCGGTGACCGGCGCGGAGTCGCTCACCGGGTTCGTCCGCCAGCACCCCAGCGGGGAGGACGTGACGCTCGGGGTGGTCCGCGACGGCGACGCCGCGGAGGTGGAGGTCACCCTGGCCACGCGCGAGGACGCGCGCTGAGCCGGCCGGCCGGGGGCGCTACCCGCGCCGCCGGACGAGCCGGATGATGTGCAGCGTGAGGTAGACGAGCTCGTCCTGGTTGAGCTCGGAGCCGAAGTGGCCCTCGAGGATGTCCCGCACGGCCAGGGCCGAGGCGAACTCGGCCGGGTAGCCGTCCTGGAGGTTGCGGGCCATCTCCGACAGCCCGTCCTCGAGGACCTCCCCCTCGCGCTGACGGACGAGCAGGTACCGCAGGTGCGTGACGAACCGGGACGCCTCCGGGGCGTCGACGTCGATGCCCACGCCGTGCCGGACGTCGAGCGCGGACATGACGTCCCGGATGAGGGTGGTGAGCTCCATGGTGCGGCCGACGTCGTCGTGCCCGAACTGGGCGTTGACGAGGTGGAGGGCGACGGGGATGGCCTCCACCGGCGGCAGGGCGACGCCGGTGCGCTCGGTGACGAGGGCGAGGGCCCGCCGGGCGAAGGCCACCTCGCGGGTGTACAGGCTCTCCACCTCCCACTGCAGCGGGTAGGTGATGGCCATCTGCTCGCGGGCCCGCCTCAGGGCGAAGCTGAGGTGGTCGGTGAAAGGAACGAGCATCCGGTCGGCGACGTCGCGGCCGAACTCGGCGGCGGCCGCGTCGACGATCTCCGTGGCCAGCTCGACGTCCTCGACGGGGAGCTGCGCGATGAGGGCGGCCAGCCGGTCGGGGGTCCCGGTGCCGGAGGTGAACGCGCGGCTGACGCGGGAGGGGTCGACGGCGTCCCCGGCCCGTGCGCCGAACCCGAGCCCGCGGCCCATGAGGACGCTCTCGCTGCCACCGGGGTCGGCCCCGAGGATGAAGTTGTTGTTGATGACCCTGACCACGGTCAGCACGGATCGCCTCGCCTTCTCGCCCCGTGAGGGGCTCGCGTGACCGTATCGCGCGTACCAGGGTGCGCGTTCCCGGCGGTGCGCGGGCCGCGCCCGCGCACCGCCGGGGAGCCCATCAGTCCTCGTGGCCGATGAGCTCGTCGATCTCGTTCTTGTACAGGACGGCCTTGCCGCCGTAGACGGCCTGGACGCCGCCCGAGACCTCGAACACCCCGGCCGCGCCGATGCGCTTGAGGGCGTCCTTGTCGACCTGCGTCGGGTCCTTGACGGAGACCCGCAGGCGGGTGATGCACGCGTCGATGTCCTCGACGTTCTCCGGGCCGCCGAGGGCGGCGAGGATCTGGGTGGCCTCCTCGCGCAGGGCCTGCTTGCCGCTCGACGCGGGGCGGGTCATCGTCGCGGTCGGGGCTGCGGGGGCCGCGGTCGCGGCGCCCGCCGTGCCCGCACCCGGTGCGCCGGCCGTCACCGGCTCGGCGCCGTCGTCCGTGGTGACCGAGGCGTCCGTGATCGCCGAGGCGTCGGCGGTGCCGTCGGTGCCGTCGGTCTCCTCGACCCGGCCGGGCGTGGGGACGTTGAACTTGCGGATGAAGAAGGAGAAGACGACGTAGTACAGGGCGAACCACACCAGGCCCACCGGCAGCACGAGCAGCCAGTTGGTCTGCTCGTTGCCCTGGAGGACGCCGAAGAGGGTGAAGTCGATGGCGCCGCCCGAGAAGGTGTTCCCGATCCGGATGTCGAGGAGGTCCGCGACGAGGAACGACAGGCCGTCGAGGAAGGCGTGCACGACGTAGAGCAGCGGCGCGACGAAGAGGAACATGAACTCGATGGGCTCGGTGATGCCCGTGATGAACGAGGTGAGCGCCACACCGGCGAAGAGGCCCGTGTACCGCGCGCGGCGGTCCTTGGGGACGGCGTGCCACATGGCGAGGCAGGCGGCGGGGAGGCCGAACATCATCGTGCCGAACCGGCCCGCGAAGTACTTCGTGCCCTCGGTGAACAGGCCCTGGTGGGCCGGGTCGGCGAGCTGGGCGAAGAAGATCGTCTGCGCACCGGCGACCTCGGCGCCGGCGACCATCTCGGTCCCGCCGAGCGGGGTGTACCAGAACAGCGGGTAGATCGTGTGGTGCAGGCCCAGGGCGCCGGACAGGCGCAGGAGGAAGCCGTAGAGGAAGGTGCCCAGCGGCCCGGCGGCGGCGATGCCGGTCCCCGCGCTCACCAGGCCCTCCTGGATCGGCGGCCAGACGAGGTAGAACGCCGCGCCCACGACGATGGCGGCGAGCGCCGTGACGATCGGGACGAAGCGGGAGCCGCCGAAGAACCCGAGGACCTGGGGGAGCTGGATGTTGTAGTAGCGGTTGTGCAGCCACACCGCGACGGCGCCGATGACGAGGGAGCCGATGACGCCCGTGTCGATGGCCTGACCCTCGGGGTTGAAGAAGGTGAGGAGCTGGGTGGTGGTGCCGGTCATCACGAGGTAGCCGACGACGCCGGCGAGGGCGGCGGTGCCCTTGTCCCGCTTCGCCAGGCCGATGCACAGGCCGATGGAGAGCAGGAGCGGGAGGTTGTTGAAGACCATCGACCCCGCGGCGCTCATCACCCCGAAGATCGCCTGGAGGATCCGGTGGTCGAGGACCGGGTACGCCGCGACGGTGTTGGGGTTGGACAGGGCGCCGCCGATGCCGAGGAGCAGGCCGGCGGCGGGGAGGATCGCGATCGGCAGCATGAACGCCTTGCCGATCTTCTGCAGCTGTTTGAACACGGGGGACTCCAGGGATGGGGCCGGTGGGGGAGGGAGAGTGCGGGGTACGACGAACGGGGTGCGACGGCCGCGGTGTGACGGGCGGGGCGCGTCAGGGACGCATGGCCTCGACGAAGCCGGTGGCGATCTCCAGGGGGCGGGTGATGGCGCCGCCGACGACGACGCAGTACGCGCCGGCGTCGAGCATCGTCCGCGCCTGCTCCGGGGTGCGGATCCGGCCCTCGGCGACGACGGGGACGTCGATGCGGGCGGCGAGCTCCCGGACCAGCTCGACGTTGGGCGCCGGGGCGTCGGTGGACTGCGGGGTGTACCCGCTGAGCGTGGTGCCGACGAGGTCGAAGCCGATCTCGGCGGCGTGGACGCCCTCCTCCAGCGTGGCGATGTCCGCCATGAGGAGCTGGTCCGGGTAAGCCCTGCGCACGCCGGCGACGAAGTCGGCCACGCTCACGCCGTCGAACCGGGGGCGCAGGGTGGCGTCCATGGCGATGACGTCGGCCCCGGCGGCGACGAGGTCGTCGATCTCCGCCATGGTGACGGTGATGTACGCCTCGCCCGGCGGGTAGTCCTTCTTCACGAGGCCGATGACCGGCAGGTCGACGGCGGCCTTGATCTCGCGGACGTCGCGCGCGGAGTTGGCGCGGATCCCGACGGCTCCGGCGAGCTCGGCGGCCTTCGCCAGCAGCGGCATGACCCCGCCGGCGGGGACGTAGAGCGGCTCGCCGGGCAGCGCCTGGCAGGAGACGACGAGACCGCCGCGCAGGGCGTCGACAAGGGGGTGGTGGGGCACGAGGCGTCCTCCGGGACATCGGTGCCCGTCCGGGAACGCAGCCGTGCGCGGCCCGGGCGGACAGGTCAACTGGACTGACGGACGCGTCGAAGGACGCTCCGCGAGCCTCAGGTTTTGCCTCGTGAGTAACAAGCCCGAGTGCCGATGCACCGAAGTGCGGATCGATCGTGGACCGGCCGGGGTTGGACTGTCAACCTGCCGCCGGCGCGCGCGGTGGGCGTGGCGGGGAGGGGGACGACGAAGGGCCAGACCGCGGCACGTGCCCTGGTCTGGCCCTCGAGAGAGCGGGTGACGGGAATCGAACCCGCGCTATCAGCTTGGGAAGCTGAAGTTCTGCCACTGAACTACACCCGCACGTGCCGCAGAGCGGCACAGCACGCCACTATACCGAACGGGCGGCGCTGGATCGACCGTCCCGCCGGGGCGGTTCGCCGGTGCCGTCGTCGCCGGCCGCGCACCGCTGCCCGCCCCGGTGCGGCACAATCGCCCTCGTGCTTCTCTCCGACCGCGACATCCGTGCACAGATCGGCTCCGGCCGCGTGCAGCTCGACCCCTTCGACCCGGCCATGGTGCAGCCGTCGAGCGTCGACGTGCGGCTCGACCGCTGGTTCCGGCTCTTCGACAACCACAAGTACCCGGTCATCGACCCGGCGGCGGAGCAGCCCGACCTCACCCGCCTCGTCGAGGTGGGGCCGGAGGAGCCGTTCGTCCTGCACCCCGGCGAGTTCGTCCTCGGCGCCACCTACGAGCTCGTCACCCTGCCCGACGACATCGCCGCCCGCCTCGAGGGCAAGTCCTCCCTGGGCCGGCTCGGCCTGCTCACCCACTCCACGGCGGGGTTCATCGACCCGGGGTTCACCGGGCACGTCACCCTCGAGCTGTCCAACACCGCGACGATGCCCATCATGCTGTGGCCCGGCATGAAGATCGGCCAGCTGTGCTTCTTCCGCCTTTCCAGCCCGGCGGAGAGCCCGTACGGCGCGGGTGCCAGTGGCTCGCGCTACCAGGGCCAGCGCGGCCCGACGGCGTCGCGCTCGCACCTCGGGTTCTCCCGAACGATCATCGACTGACATGACCGCCGACGGCGGGGACGACGACGTCCTGGCGCTGCTGGACCGCGTCCTCGGCGAGCCCCGGCACCTCCTCGTCCTCGCCGACGACGTCGACCCGGCGGAGGTCGAGGTGCTCGCCGCCAGCCACTTCGACGACGCCGGCTGGCTGGGCCCGGCGGCGCTGCGGCTCACCGGCGCGGCCGAGCTCACCGGTCCCTGGGGGCTGGACGGCGCGCTCCGGCAGGCGTTCGACCTGCCCGCCTGGGCGGCGTGCGCCTTCCTCGTGCACTGCCCGGTGGAGCGCTCGGGCGCGGTCCCGCCCGAGCTGCTCGGGCGGGGCGGGCTCCTCGACGCGTTCCCCGAGGGGGCGCCCGCGGGCCTGGAGGCGCGGGTGCTCGAGCACCTCCTCGCCCAGGCCCGCCGTCTGGGCGGGGCCCTGCGCGTGGCTGGGACCGGGGCCGTCCTCGTGCCGGATCCGGCGAGCGCCGTCGACCTCACGCTGTACTCCCCGGTCTGGCTCGAGCCGGAGGCGTGCGTGAGCGTGCTCGCCGGCCCCCTCCCGCAGGTCCGGCCCGCGTGGGACGACGAGCCCCGGGAGCCCCTGCCGCCGCGGCTGGAGGTGGACGGACCCCGGGCCGTGGCGGTCGCCGGGATGGACCCGGGCGAACGGGAGTGGCTGCACGCCGAGGCCGACGCCTTCGACGCGGCGGCGCTCGCCCGGGACGCCGTCCTCGAGGGGTACGCCGCGGTCGCGGACCTGGGCGCCGACGGCCTCGTCGAGGTGAGCGTCGCGGGGGAGCCGCAGGCCCCCGGGATCCTGCGCGCGCTGCCGTGGGCGCGGCACGGCGTCATCGCCTACGAGCTGCGCTGGCGCCCGGTGGACCCGGAGGCGGCGCTGGGGCCACGCCCGCCGATCGGCCAGCGGCGCGCCCGCGGCCGGGTCGGGGCCCTCATCGGGCGCGCCGCCATGGCCCTGCACGGCGTCGCCGGGGGCGAGATCGTCGACGACGACGGGTTCCTCGTCGACGTCGAGGGGCTGCGCGCCCCCTGACGCCGGTTCCCCGGACGTCGGCCCCTGACGCCGGCCCGACCCGGCTCCGGACAGCACACAGGGGCCCCAGCCGATTCCGGCCGGGACCCCTGCGGGTCTGGTCAGGCGCCTAGCTCTGGCGCGACTCCTGGACGGTGTCCTTGGCGTCCTGGGCCTGGCCCTTGACGTCCTGGGCGGCGGAGGCGCCCTCGTCCTTGACGGCCGCAGCACCCTCCTGGGCCGTCTCCTTCACCGACTGCACGGCCTGCTGCGCCGGCTCCTTGAACTGCTCCGCGGTCTCGCGCGCCAGTCCCTTCGCGGCCTCGGTCGCGCCCTGGAGGGCGTCGCTGTCCTTGGCCTGCGCGACGGCGGTGCGCTCCTTCTCGGAGGACGGGATGAGCGAGGCGACGAGCAGGCCGACGCCGAAGGCGACGAGGCCCGCGGCGAGGGGGTTGCCCTGCGCCTGCGCCTTGACCGACGACGGGGCGTTCCGCGCCGTGCCGGTCAGCGAGCCGGCCGTGTTCCCTGCACCCTCACGCATGCTGCCTGCCTTCTCCCGAACGGTGTCCGTGGCGCCTGAGGCGGCACCGAACACCTTGTCCTTGGCGTCCGAGGCGGTCCCGAACACCTTCTCCTTGACGCCGCCGACGGCGTCCTTGACCTTGTCCGTCTGTCGCTGGGCGATCTTGCCGGGGCTCACCTTGTCGGTGAGCGCGTCGACGTTCTCGCTGAGCTCCGCGCGCGTCCGCTCGATGTCAGCGCGGATCGCGTCCGGGTCGTTGGTGGTCATGCGTGCTCCTGTCCTTTGAGAGCGTCCGGGATCTTCTTCACGGTGTCCGCGGTCTGCGGCATGCCCTTGGCGCGCTTGGCTTCCTTGCGGCCCATCGACGCCAGCACGGCGGCGATGACGGCCCAGATGATGGCGACGATGAGTGCGGACCAGCCGAGGGCCGGTACGGCGTCCCCGTCACCGATCCACGCGCCGAGCACCCACCACAGGGCGAGGGAGAGGAACAGCAGGACGTAGTTCCCGGCCACGCCGGCGCCGGCGAACAGCCCGGCGCCCTTGCCTGCCTGGGTGGCGCTCTGCTTGAGCTCGACCTTGGCGAGCTCGACCTCCTGGCGCATGAGGGTGGAGATGTCCCGCGTGATCGTGCCGACGATCTCGCCGAGGGACGCGTCCTGCGGGTCGTTCGCCGCGGCGCGTGGCGCCGGCGCGGCCGAGGCGCCGGGGGCGCCGTAGGCACCCGCGGGGACCGCGCCGGGCGTACCCGTGGCGTAGCCGGCCGACGGCGGAACCGCGGTCGAACCGAGGTTCTCGTTCGGCGTCGTCATCGCGCCCCGCCCGAGCCATAGGGCTGGTCGAAGCTCGTCGCCGGCGGGTAGGGGTTCGACTCCGCCGGGGCGATGTCGAGGGCGGGGTCGTCCGCGGGCGGCGTGGTGTAGCCCGTCGCGGAGGAGGTGGTGCCCGGGCCGGTCGGCGTGGTGGCGTAGCCCGCGGGCGTCGTGCCGTACGCGCCCGGGGTGGTGCCGTAGCCCGCAGCCGGCGCGGTGCCGTAGCCGGTCGGGGCCGTCGTGTAGCCGGGGGTGGTGCCGTAGGACGTCGCGGTGCCGTACGCGGGGGCGGGGTAGCTCGCCTCGCCGGCGTCGGCCTCGTCGGAGCTGTTGTCCTTCAGGCCGCGGGCGAGTCGCCCGACGACGACGCCGAGGCCGGCGGCGATGGCGAGGAAGGCACCGGGGCGACGGCGCGCGAAGGTCTGGACCTCGTCGAGCAGGTCGCTCGGGCTGCGCTCCTCGAGCCAGCTCCCGGCCTGGTCGGCGTACTGCGAGGCGCGCCGGGCGAGCTCGGCAGCCATGCCGGAGTCCTCGGTGCCGTCAGCCATCTGGGTGAGCTCACCGGAGAGGGAGCGGAGCCCGGTGGCGAGGCGCTGCTGCTGGCTGGTCGCCTGCTCCTGGAGCTGCGACTGGCCCTGCCGGAGCAGGTCCTTGGCCTGGCGCTGGGCCTCAGCGGCGGTGCGCTTGGCCTCCTCAGTGGCCGTGCCCACGACGTTCTTGGCGCTGTCGCCGGCGGTCTGCGCGACGTTGGCGGCCTCCTGCTTGGCGGTGTCCTTCGTCCCGCCACCGGACGCGCTGCCCGTGCTGCTCGTCCCTCCGGTGCCGCTCGCCGGCGTCGAGGACGCGGGGGGCGTCGGGGGGATCGTCTCCCCGCCCAGGAGGTCGGGGTCGCCGGCCGGCGTGTATCCGTCAGTCATGTCAGTCCCTTCGGTTGTGGACCTTTGAATCGGTTTCGCACCACTGCTGACGCGAAGTCACTGCACCATGATCGCCCCAGAGGCGAGATCGCGCCTCCCGAACGGGCCGGCAAAGAGAAAGTCGAGTCCCTGGCCGCCGGGTGCGAGCCCATGCGCGAGCCCCGCGATCGCCCAGATATCGGTCCCGCGGCGACGTCGCGGCGCGGCCGCTCCGCGCCGTTCCGCGGCCCGGCCCCCCGGTCGGGCACAGCCGTAGGAGAAGTTGTTCAGAACCGCGCCATGATCGACTCGCCCCGGTGCTGACCCGCGCTTAGCGTCCTCGGTGGGAGACACCCGGCCGGGGGCGCCGCCAGATGGTCGCGAGCCCTCCGGATGCGTCAGCTACTGGAGGCACCATGATCACCACCGCACAGATCTCCGAGATCCTCGGCGGCCACGTCGTCGGCAACGACGGCGACAAGATCGGCAAGGTCGAGCAGGTCTACCTCGACGACGTCACCGGCGAGCCGAGCTGGGTGACCGTCAAGACGGGGCTGTTCGGCTCGAGCGAGTCCTTCGTCCCGTTGGACGCCGCCACCGTCGAGGGGGAGAACGTCCGCGTCCCCTACGACAAGCACAAGGTCAAGGACGCGCCGCGCATCGACGACGCCGACCAGTCGCTCTCCCCTCAGGAGGAGGACGAGCTCTACGCCTACTACGGCGTCGGCACGACGGGCACCACCGGCACGACGGGGACGACGGGGACCGTCGGCACGACGGGCACCACCGGCACGACAGCGACGACCGGCACCGGCGACGTGGCCGGGACCAGCCGGACCGACCGCCGCGCGGACGACGACGCCTCGGTGGTCCTGTCCGAGGAGGAGGTGAACGTGGGCACCCGCCGGCGGGAGGCCGGGCGCGTCCGCCTGCGCAAGTACGTCGTCACCGAGCAGGTGACGAAGACGGTCCCCGTCCAGCGCGAGGAGGTCCGCATCGAGCGCGAGCCCATCTCCGAGGCGGACGGCGTCCGCGTCGAGGACTTCGGTGACGACGAGGCCGTCGTGACCCTCCACGAGGACGAGGTCGTCGTGGACAAGAAGGCCCGGGCGGTCGAGCGCGTGAGCCTCGGGACCGAGACGGTCACCGACCAGCAGACCGTGACCGAGGAGGTCCGCAAGGAGCGGGCGGACACCGACGTCGACGGTGACACCACCCGCCACTGACCGCCGGCGTCACCGCACCGCGGCCCGTCGGGCCCGGTCAGGCACCACGCACAGCGCGTCCGCCTCGGCGGGCGCGCTGTTCGCGCGCCGGGCCGTCACGCGGTGCGCCCGGCTCGCGGTGCGTCCGGCTCGCGGTGCGTCCGGCTCGCGGTGCGTCCGGCTCGCGGTCCGCCCGGCCGGCGCAGGGCCCGGCGCCGGCGCGACGGCACAACCGGGGGACCGCACGCGCTTGTTAGGATGGCCGAAACCCCTCCGCCGGCGCGCTTCGGTCCTTTCTCCGTACCCACGCGCCGCCGTGTTCCGATCGCCCACTCGACGACCCCGGAGCGGCCCGTGCTGCAGTTGCTGATCGTCCACTTCGTGGTGGCGATGGTCGCGCCTGCATGCGTCAAGGTCTGGGGGCGCCGGTTCTTCGCGGTGCTCGCCCTCGTGCCGGCGTCCGCCGCCGTGTGGGCGCTGACGCAGACGTCGGCGGTCCTCTCCGGCGATCACCCCACCCAGTCGGTGAGCTGGGTGAGCGCGCTCGACCTCAACCTCGACTTCCGCCTCGACCCGCTCTCGTGGCTCATGGTGCTCCTCGTCGGCGGTGTGGGTGCGCTGGTGCTCCTCTACTGCGCCGCGTACTTCTCGTCCACGGCGAAGGGCCTCGGCCGGTTCGCGGGCGTCTTCGTCGCGTTCGCGGGCGCCATGCTCGGCCTCGTCACGACCGACAACACGCTCCTGCTCTACGTGTTCTGGGAGCTCACCACCGTCTTCTCCTTCCTGCTCATCGGCCACTACCACGACCGGCAGAACTCCCGGCGGGCCGCTATCCAGGCCATCGTCATCACCACCCTGGGCGGCCTGGCCATGCTGGCCGGCCTCATCGCGCTGGGGGAGGCACCCGGCGGGAGCTACCGCCTCAGCGAGCTCGCCGCCTCCCCGCCGACCGGCGGGATCGTGCCCGCCGCGATCGTCCTGGTCCTCCTCGGGGCGGTGAGCAAGTCCGCGCTGGTGCCGTTCCACTTCTGGCTGCCCGCGGCCATGGCGGCCCCGACGCCGGTGAGCGCGTACCTGCACGCGGCCGCCATGGTCAAGGCCGGCGTGTACCTCGTCGCGCGCCTGGCGCCGGGCTACGCCGAGCTGCCGGTGTGGCAGTGGACGGTGCTCACGCTCGGCCTCGGCACGCTGCTCCTCGGGGGCTGGCGCGCCCTGCGCCAGCACGACCTCAAGCTGCTCCTCGCGTTCGGCACCGTCAGCCAGCTCGGCCTCATCATCGTCCTCGTCGGCTCCGACCACCGGGCCGTGGCCCTCGCCGGCCTCGCGATGATCGCCGCGCACGCCATGTTCAAGGCGTGCCTCTTCCTCGTCGTCGGCATCATCGACTGGTCGGTCGGCACCCGCGACCTGCGCGAGCTCAGCGGCGTGGCGCGCCGGATGCCGCTCTCGACGATCAGCGCGGTCGTCGCCACCGCCTCCATGATCGGGATCCCGCCGCTGGCGGGCTACGTGGCCAAGGAGGCCGCGCTCGAGGCGCTGAGCCACGACGCCGGTCCCGCCGAGGTCGTCACGCTCGTCGCCGTCGTCCTCGGGTCGATCCTCACCACGGCCTACGGCCTGCGCTTCCTCTGGGGCGCCTTCGCCACGAAGCCGGGGGTCCCGGCCCGGGAGGCGAAGCGCACCTCGCGCCTCATCGTCGCCTCGCCGGTGGTCCTGGCGGCCCTGAGCCTGGCCGTCGGGCTCACCCCCGGCATGACCGAGCGCGTCCTCGCCCCGTTCGCCGACACCTACCGGGTGGGGGAGCCGGGGCACCTCACCCTGTGGGCCGGGTTCGGCACGCCGGTCCTGCTCACCGCCGTCATCCTCGGTGCCGGCGCCCTCCTGTTCGCCGGCCGCACGCGGATGGAGCGCTTCCAGGAGGCCGTGGCCCCGCCGGGCAGCGCGCAGGACGCCTACCGGAGCACGATGCGCGCCCTCGACAACCTGGCTGCCGACGTCACCGCCCTCACCCAGCGAGGCTCGCTGCCTGCCTACCTCTCCACCATCCTCGGGACCACCGTCGTCCTCGCCGGTGGTGCCGCGCTCATGCGCGCCACGCTTCCCGAGCAGGTGCGGGCCTGGGACAGCGGGGTCCAGGCCGTTGTCGTCGCGCTCATCGTCGTCGTCGCCTTCCTCGCCGCCCGCGCCCGCCGCCGCCTCAAGGCGGTGGTGCTCCTCGGCTGCGTGGGGTACGGCGTCGCCATCCTCTTCGAGCTGCACGGCGCCCCGGACCTGGCGCTCACCCAGGTGCTCGTCGAGACGGTGACCCTCGTCGTCTTCGTCCTCGTCCTGCGCCGGCTGCCCGCCTACTTCTCCAACCGCCCGCTGGCCTTCTCGCGGTGGTGGCGTGCCGCCGTCGGCGTGGCCGCCGGCCTGCTCTTCGCCGGGCTGGCCATGGTCGCGGCCGGCTCCCGGGTGGACGCCCCGGTCTCGGAGAGCTTCCCCGCGGAGGCGTACGAGTTCGGGTACGGCAAGAACGTCGTCAACGTCACCCTGGTCGACATCCGCGCCTGGGACACCATGGGCGAGCTCTCCGTGCTCCTCGTGGCCGCCACCGGCATCGCCTCCCTGGTCTTCCTCCGGGCCCGCTCCGGCGGCATCGACCGCACCGCGCAGCTCTCCCGCGCCGCGGTGCGCCCCGTCGTGTGGGGCCGCGACGAGCCCGACCGTGCCGCGGCCCTGCGCCGCCCGCCCGGCTCCGACACCCCGGCGGCCGAGCTGCGCGCCCCCGGCCGGAACCGCGAGTGGCTCACCGGCGGAGCGACGCTGGCGCCCCAGCGCCGCTCGGTGATCTTCGAGGTCGGCACGCGGCTGGTGTTCCACACCATGCTCGTCTTCTCGCTCTACCTGCTCTTCGCCGGGCACAACGCCCCGGGCGGCGGGTTCGCCGGTGGCCTCGTCGCCGGCGTCGCCCTCACGGTGCGGTACCTGGCGGGCGGGCGCTACGAGCTCGGCGAGGCCATGCCGATCCAGGCCGGCTGGCTCCTCGGCATCGGGCTGTTCCTCTCCGCCGGCGTCGGTGCGGCGCCGCTGCTCGTCGGCGGGGACGTCCTGCAGTCGACGGTCATCGACGCCGACCTCGGCCCGTTCGGCGAGCTGCACCTCGTGACGACGCTGTTCTTCGACATGGGCGTCTACCTCGTCGTCGTCGGCCTCATCCTCGACATCCTCCGCAGCCTCGGCGCGGAGGTCGACCGCCAGGGTGAGCTCGAGGGCAACGCGGCACCCGACGTCGCCTACGACTCCCCGCAGCCCACGATCGACGACGCCGCCCTCGCCGGTGCGCCCGTCGGCGCCCCGCCCGGGACCGACGGAGGCACCCGATGATCGACACCAGCCCGTCCCTCGCCCTCGTCCTGCTCGTCGGCGTCCTCGTCGGCACCGGGGTCTACCTCCTCCTCGAGCGCAGCCTCACCCGGATCGTCGTGGGGATCGCCCTCATCTCCAACGGCGTCAACGTCCTCTTCCTCATCGCCGGTGGCCGCGCGGGCGCGCCGCCCATCATCGGTGCCGCCGCCCCTGAGGACATGAGCGACCCCCTCCCGCAGGCGATGATCCTCACCGCCATCGTCATCACCCTGGGGATGACTGCGTTCCTCCTCGCCATGGCCTACCGGTCGTGGCAGCTCAACGGCCACGACGAGGTGCAGGACGACCTCGAGGACCGCCGGATCGCCCGCCGGGCGGAGCGCAACGAGCTCCCGGCGCGCAGCACGGACGACGCCGGGACGAGCCTGGCGGAGGACGCCGCGAGCGTCCGCGACGAGACCGCCAGCGAGGACGAGCACGCGCCGCGGGGGCACCACCGCCCGGCGATGGGCGCCGACGACGGGGAGGCGCTGCGATGAACGAGCTCGTCCCCCTCCCGGTCCTCATCCCGCTCATCGGCGCCGGGCTGGCGCTGGCGTTCGCGAGGTACCCGCGCGCGCAGCGGGTCATCTCCCTCGTCTCGCTGACCACGGTGCTCGCCATCGCCGTCGTCCTGCTCGTCGCCGTCAACGACGGCCCGCTCGTCCTCGACATCGGCGGGTGGGCGGCGCCGGTGGGCATCACCCTCGTCGCGGACCGCCTCTCCGCGCTCATGCTCGCCGTCTCGGTGACGGTCACCCTCGCCGTCCTCGTCTACTCCCTCGCCCAGGGCGCCGCCGACGGCGACCAGGGGGCGCCGCTGACGATCTTCCACCCCACGTACCTCGTGCTGTCCGCGGGGGTGTCCAACGCCTTCCTCGCCGGCGACCTGTTCAACCTCTACGTGGGCTTCGAGATCCTCCTCGTCGCGAGCTTCGTGCTCATCACCCTCGGTGGTACGCGGGAACGGGTGCGCGCGGGCACGACCTACGTCGTCGTCTCCCTGCTCTCCTCGATCATCTTCCTCACCGCGATCGCGCTGGTGTACGCGGCGACCGGCACGGTCAACCTCGCCCAGCTCTCCGGGCGGCTCGCCGAGATCGACCCCGGGACCCAGCTCGTCCTCCAGGTGATGCTCCTCGTGGCATTCGGCATCAAGGCGGCGATCTTCCCGCTGCACGCCTGGCTCCCGGACTCCTACCCCACGGCCCCGGCGCTGGTCACCGCGGTGTTCGCCGGGCTGCTCACCAAGGTGGGCGTGTACGCGATCATCCGGACGCAGACCCTGCTCTTCCCGACCGGCCGCGCGGACGACCTGCTCATGGTGGCGGCCCTCGTCACCATGGTCGTCGGCATCCTCGGCGCCGTCGCGCAGCAGGACATCAAGCGGATGCTGTCCTTCACGCTGGTGAGTCACATCGGCTTCATGGTGTGGGGCATCGCCATGGCCACCGATGACGGGCTGTCCTCGGCGATCTACTACGTCGTCCACCACATCACCGTCCAGACGGCGCTGTTCCTCGTGGCCGGACTCATCGAGCGCCGCGGGGGGACGACGTCGCTGGCCCGCCTGGGCTCCCTCGCCCGCCTCGCGCCGCTCCTGGCGATCCTCTTCTTCATCCCCGCGATGAACCTCGCCGGCATCCCGCCGATGTCCGGGTTCCTCGGCAAGGCGGGGCTCATCCAGGCTGGGGTGGTCGACGGCGGTGCGCTGTCGTGGGCGCTCGTCGCCGGGTCGCTCCTCACGAGCCTGCTCACCCTCTACGCCATCACCAAGGCGTGGAACCAGGCCTTCTGGCAGGAGGCGCCCGAGGAGCTGCCGGAGACGTCCTCCTCGGCCGGCATGGTGGGCGCGACCGCGGGGCTCGTGGTCCTCTCCCTCGGCCTCACCGTCATCGCCGGTCCGCTGTACGACTACACCGACCGGGCGGCGCGTGACCTGCGCGCCCGCTCGCCCTACGTCGACTCCGTCCTCGTCGATGGCGGGCGGGGGACCGGGCAGTCGCGCGACGTCACCGAGGACGCCGACCGCCAGGAGGACACGGGAGACATCGAGGACGTCGAGGAGACCGAGGGGAGCGTGCCGTGAGCTCCGTGCCACCGGCCATGCGGGTCGCCCCCTCCCACCGCCGGCGCCGGCTCCGCGCGAGCTGGGCGATGCTCCTGTGGCTCACCGTCGTGTGGGTGCTGCTCTGGGGCGACCTGTCCCTGGCGAACGTCGTCAACGGCCTGCTCATCGCCGTCTTCCTCACGACGCTCCTACCGCTGCCCCCGACGCCGTTCGACGGGAGCTTCCGGCCGTGGGGCGTCGTCCGGCTCCTCGTGCGGTTCCTGCGCGACGTCGTCGTCGCCTCGTACGAGGTGGCCCTGCTCGCGGTGCGCGGCGGCGAGCCGCACGGCGGTGTCATCCGGGTGAAGCTGCGCAGCCACTCCGACGTGTACCTCACCATGACCGCGGGGATGACGTCCCTCGTCCCCGGGTCGATCGTCATCGAGGCGCACCGCCTCACCGGGACCCTGTACATCCACGTCGTCGACCTCGCCCTGCAGGGCGGGATCGAGCGGGCGCACCAGGCGGTGCTCGACCAGGAGGAGCGCATCCTGCGGGCCTTCGCCTCGGACGCCGAGCTCGCCGACGCCGGGCTGGCACCGGGCGCCTCCCCGCGCGCCGGGCAGCTGGCTGCGCGACCGGACGCCGACGCCGACGCCGAGCACACCGACGAGGACCGTCGGGAGGGGGAGGCGCGATGACCGTCGTCTACCTGGTCTGCTTCCTCATGCTCGGCGCCGCCGCGGTGCTGGCGCTGAGCCGGGTCGAGCGAGGCCCGAGCATGTTCGACCGGATCATCGGGGTCGACGTCCTGACCGCCGTCTTCATCGGCACGGTGACGGTGGTCGCGGCGGCCACCGGGCGCAACGACCTCGTGCCGGTCCTCGTCCTCCTCGCGCTCGTCGGGTTCATCAGCTCGGTCTCCATCGCGCGGTTCGCCGCCGCCGAGTCCGCCGACGAGGCCCGCATCCTCACCCGGGAGGAGCTCGACCAGCTCCTCGCGGAACGGGAGGCGCTCATCTCCGACGACGCCCCGCCGGTCCACGACGTCGACACCAACGTCGTCATCGCCGTGCTCGACGTGCCCACGCGCGGCGGGGGTGCGGGGCGGCAGCGGCGCTGGAGCCGGCGCCGGCACACGCCGAGCGCCGAGGAGGTCATGGGCGGGCCGTCGCCCGAGCCCCCGGGCGACCCCGGTGACGCCCTGTCGAGCGGGCGGGACACCTACCGCCACTCTCGCGACGACTCCGACCCGTCGGACCCGGCGGCCTCACCGACCACCGGAGGTGCCCCGTGACCTGGACCGCCGTGGCCGACGTCCTGGGCGCCGTCTGCCTCCTCCTCGGGTGCGCGCTCGCGCTCGTCGCGGCCCTGGGCCTGGCGCGCTTTCCCGACCTGCTGTCCCGGATGCACGCGGCGACCAAGCCGCAGTCGCTGGGGCTGCTCCTGCTCGTGGCGGGCCTGGCGCTCGTCCTGCGCGAGCCGACGGTGCTGTGGACGCTGGCGCTCGTCGTCGCGTTCCAGCTCATCACCGCGCCGATCTCGGCGCACATGCTCGGTCGCGCCGGGTACCGCACCGGCAAGGTACGGGCGGACCTCCTCGTCGTCGATGAGCTCACCGCCGATCTCGACCGTGCGGAGCGGGAGCAGGCGCAACGAGAGCGAGCCCAGCGCGACCCGGGGGCCCGCTGAGCTCGCTCCGTGCGGCTGGTCCGCTCAGGCGTGCTTGTCGACCGGCCCGCCGTAGGCCTTGGCGGCCCCGCGCAGCACGAGCCGGCGGGTGACCTCGACGATCGCACCGGAGACCATGGCGAAGGCGATGACCTCGCCCATGCTCACCCCGTGGTCGTCGGGGTCCTTGGGCGGCTCATGGCCGGTGGCGGCCTTCCAGCCCAGGTCGATGACCTTGTGGACGACGGTTCCCGTCACCAGGATCGACGCAGTGCTCAGCAACTTCCACCCGATGTCCATGTCTCTCCGTCCTCGTGGGGTGCTCAAACTATCGGGGCCGCCCGCCCGGTGCACGTCGCCGAACGCCCCGCGCGCGTCGCCGGCCACGCGGTAGGCTCGCCGTGAACGACAGGGGAGCACCACCCGCGAGGGCACGGTGCTGAGAGTGCGGAACGCCGCAGACCCTCGAACCTGCTCCGGTTAGCACCGGCGAAGGGAGTCGGGAATTTCTCTCCCCGTACCCGTGCGTGCACGGGTACGGGCCCTCCTTGCCCACGAGGAGGACGCATGACCACCTACGACACCGCACCACCCGCACGCCGCCGAGGTCCCCTCCGCGTCACCGCCGGCCTGGCCGTCGCGATGCTCGGCCTCGGCGCGTGCAGCACCATCGGCACCGGCGACGCCGCCACCGACGACGCCACCGTGCTCGACGTCGTCACCCACGACTCGTTCACCCTCAGCGACGGGCTCCTCGCCGACTTCGAGGAGGAGACCGGGTACGAGATCCGCCAGGTGGCGCCGGGGGACGCCGGGGCCCTCGTCAACCAGCTCGTCCTCACCAAGGACGCCCCGCTGGGCGACGTCGTCTACGGCATCGACAACGCCTTCGCGGCGCGCGCGGTCGACGAGGGGGTCCTCGACGACTATGTCTCGCCCGACGCGGCGCCCGGGGGCACCTTCGCCGGGGCGCTCACCGCCGTGGACCGCGGCGACGTGTGCATCAACGTCGACCACGAGTGGTTCGCGGCGGCGGGCCTGCCCGAGCCCGTCACGCTCGAGGACCTCACCGACCCGCGGTACGCCGACCTCCTCGTCGTCACCAACCCCGCGACGTCCTCGCCGGGGCTGTCCTTCCTCCTCGCCACGGTCGGCGCGTTCGGCGAGGACGGGTGGGTGGACTACTGGGCGGCGCTGCGGGACAACGGCGTGCGCGTCGTCCCCAGCTGGAGCGACGCCTACTACGTCGACTTCTCCGGGTCGGAGGGCGCGGGCCCGCGGCCCCTGGTGCTGTCCTACGCGTCGTCACCGGCCGCGGAGGTCACCGACGACGGCCCCGCCCCCACCGGCGCGCTGCTCGACACGTGCTTCCGGCAGACGGAGTACGCCGGGGTCCTCGCGGGCGCCGACAACGTCGCCGGCGCGCAGGCCTTCGTCGACTTCCTCCTCAGCACCCCGGTGCAGGAGGACATCCCGGGGCAGATGTACATGTACCCGGTCCTCGAGGGCGCCGCCGTGCCGCCGGGCTGGGCCGAGCACGCCCCGCTGGCGCCCGCCCCGCACGAGGTGGCCCCGGAGGTCATCAGCGCCCACCGCGACACCTGGATCGAGACGTGGACACAGACCGTCCTCGGCTGAGGACCGCTTCCCGGCGGGTCACGCCCGCGCTGGCCTGGACGGCGGCGGCCGGGCTGCCCCTGGCGTTCCTCGGGCTCTTCTTCGCGTACCCGGTCCTCGCCCTCACCTGGCGCGGCCTCGTCGTCGACGGCGGGCTCGACCTCACCGGCGTCGCCGACGTCCTCACCGCCCCGCGGACGTGGCGGCTCCTCGGGCTGACCCTCGCCCAGGGGGCGCTCGGCTCCCTCCTCGCCGTGCTCCTCGGGGTTCCCGGCGCGTACGTGCTCTACCGGTGCCGCTTCCCCGGGCGCGCTCTGGTCCGGGCGTTCGTCACGGTCCCGTTCGTCCTGCCCACGGTCGTCGTGGGCGTCGCGTTCCGGACGCTGCTCGTCGAGGGCGGGCCGCTGGGCTTCCTCGGGCTCGACGGCACGTTCGCGGCCATCGTCGCCGCCCTCGTGTTCTTCAACTACCCGCTCGTCGTGCGGACGGTGGGCGGCATGTGGGAGCGGCTCGACCCGCGTCCCGAGCAGGCGGCCCGCAGTCTCGGGGCACCGCCGTGGCGCGCGTTCGTCACGGTGACGCTGCCCGCGCTGGCCCCGGCGATCGCCTCGGCGGCCGCCGTCGTCTTCCTCTTCTGCGCGACGGCGTTCGGCATCGTCCTCGTCCTCGGCGGCCTGCGGTTCGGCACCATCGAGACCGAGATCTGGGTGCAGACCACGCAGTTCCTCGACCTGCGGGCCGCGGCGGTGCTCTCCGTCGTCCAGCTCGTCGTCATCGCCGGCGCCCTGTGGCTCTCGGCGCGCCTGCGGGCCCGCCGCGAGCGGGCGCTGCACCTGCGGACCGATCCCGCGGCGGCCCAGCCGCTGCGCCTCGTGCGCCGCGGACGCACCGGGCGGCTGCGCCCCGGTGGGGACGCCGTGGCCGCCGCCGTGACCGCCGTCGTCGTCCTCGGGCTCCTTGCCGGCCCGCTCCTTACCCTCCTCGTGCGGTCCTTCCGCACCCCGGACGGGTGGGGCCTGGACCACTACCGGTCCCTGACGACGACGGGTGGGCCGAACACCCTCACGGTCTCGGTCTGGGAGGCGACGGTGAACTCCCTGCGCATCGCCGTCGACGCCACCGTGCTCGCCGTCGTCGTCGGCACGCTCCTCGCGCTCGTCCTGTCCCGGCGGCCCCGGCGGCCCGCCGCCCGGCGCGCCATCGGGGCGCTGGACTCCTTCGTCATGCTGCCGCTGGGCGTCTCGGCGGTGACCGTCGGCTTCGGGTTCCTCATCGCCTTCGACGCCGGGTGGCTCGACCTGCGCACGTCGCCCCTCATCGTCCCCGTCGCCCAGGCGGTGGTCGCCGTCCCGCTCGTCGTGCGGACGGTCCTGCCGGTGCTGCGGGCCATCGACCCGCGCCTGCGCGAGGCCGCCGCCATGCTCGGCGCCGGCCCGGGCCGGGTCCTGCGCACCGTCGACGGCCCGTTCCTCGTGCGGGGGCTCGGCCTGGCGGTGGGGTTCGCGTTCGCCGTCTCGCTGGGCGAGTTCGGGGCGACGTCGTTCCTCGCCCGGCCCGAGAGCCCGACGCTGCCCGTCGTCATCTTCCGGCTCATCGGGCGCCCGGGTGCGGACAACTACGGCATGGCGCTCGCGGCGTCGGTGGTCCTGGCCCTGCTCACGGCGACGGTGATGTCGCTCGCCGAGCGGGCACGCGGGGACAGGACGGGGGAGTGGTGAGCCTGGAGCTGACGGGCGTCGAGGTCCGGTACGGCGCGGCGACGGCGGTCGCCGGCGTGAGCCTGACCGTGCCCGCCGGGGAGGTGCTCGCCCTGCTCGGGCCGTCCGGGTGCGGGAAGTCCTCGCTCCTGCGCGCCGTCGCCGGGCTGGAGCCGCTGGCCGGGGGCCGGGTGCTCTGGGACGGCGAGGACGTGGGGGCCCAGCCGGTGCACCGGCGCGGGTTCGGGCTCATGTTCCAGGACGGCCAGCTCTTCCCGCACCGCGACGTCGCGGGCAACGTCGGCTACGGCCTCGCCGTGGCCGGGGTGCCCCGGGGCGAGCGCGCCGCGCGGGTGGCCGCGCTCCTCGACCTCGTGGGCCTGGCGGGGTACGGCGACCGGAACGTCGCGAGCCTGTCCGGCGGCGAGCAGCAGCGGGTCGCCCTCGCCCGCGCGCTGGCGCCCCGCCCGCGCGTGCTCCTCCTCGACGAGCCGCTGTCCTCCCTGGACCGTTCGCTGCGCGAGCACCTCGCCGGCGAGCTGCGGGACATCCTCGCCGCGGCCGGGACCACCGCCCTGTACGTCACCCACGACCACGACGAGGCGTTCACCGTCGCCACCCGGGTGGCCGTCATGGACGCCGGCCGGGTGCTCCAGGTCGACGCCCCGCCGCGTCTGTGGTCCCGGCCCGTGAGCGAGCGCGTCGCCCGGTTCCTCGGCTTCGGGCCGTTCCTGCCCGCGGAGGTCACCGGCGGGGTGGCGCGGACGGTGCTCGGGGACGTGCCGCTCGGGGACGTGCCGATCACCGGCGGCGCCCGCACCGACGGCGCCTCGGAGGGCGCCCGGGTGCTCGTCGGCCTCGGTCCCCGCGCGGTGGTCCTCGACGACGGCGGTCACGACGTCGAGGTCACCGGGATGCGGTTCCGCCGGGGGAGCACGGAGCTCGCCGTCGTCCTGCCCGACGGGCAGCGGGCGACGGCGCTGGCCGGCACCCTCGCGCGGGCCCCGGGGCGGGTGCGGGTACGGCTGGACCCGGCGGGCGCCGTCGTCGTCCCCGACGGCGCGGCCCGGCGCCGGCAGGGTGACCGGGTGCCGGCCGGGACGCACCACCGGGGGACGGGTGGCTCACCTCGCTAGGCTGGGTGGTCCGAGGGGGTGAGGCTCATGAGTAACGGGACGCAGCTCGTCCTGCTCCTCCTCGTCATCGGCGTCCCGGCGGTGCTCATTGCCCGCTCGACGCGGAAGGTGCGGGCGCCGCAGCAGCGCGCGGAGCGGCTGCGGACGTGGGCCCGGCTGCGCGGCTGGGCCTACCGCGGGGAGGACCCGGGGCTGGTCGGCCGCTGGCAGGTCGCGCCGTTCACCGAGCCCGACCGCTGGGTCGAGGACGCCCTCGTGGGGGAGCACCGCGGCCGGTCGGCCGCCTCCTTCCGGCTGGAGACGGGCGCAGGACCGCGGACGGCGGTGACCCACGTCCTCACCCTCGCCCTGCACCGCCCGGTCCCCGCGGTCCAGCTCGCGACGGCCCAGGGGCCGGTGGCGAGTGACCCCGAGCTCCGGGCGTGCCTGGAGCAGGAGGACGCCGCCGGCATGGCCGTGCGCGCCGTCGGCGGGGAGCTCGTCGGCTGGGTGGCGGGCGAGCCGTTGCTGGGTGCGCTGCTGCCCCGCCTCGACGTCCTCGCGGACGTGGCCGAGCTGCTCGAGCGCTGAGCCTTCGGTTGCGCCGACCGCGCGCGACGGGAAGCCTGGCGAGATGGACCGACGAACGAGCACAACCCCCGGCGGCGGCGTCATGATGCGCCGGCTGAGCGAGGTGAGGCGCGGGCGGCTGCGCTTCGACGTCCGCGACGACGGCCCCATCGACGGGGAGCCCGTCGTCCTCCTCCACGGCTTCCCCCAGGACGGCTCCAGCTGGAACCGCGTGGCGGCCCGCCTCCACGGTGCGGGTCTGCGCACCCTCGCGCCCGACCTGCGCGGCTACTCCGCCGGCGCCCGTCCGCCGCAGCGCGCCGCCTACCGGATGGAGTGGCTGGTCGAGGACCTGCGCGCACTCCTCGACGCCGCGGGCCTCGACCGCGCGCACGTCGTCGGTCACGACTGGGGCGGTGCCCTGGGCTGGGCGGCGGCGTCGGCGATGCCGGAGCGCCTCGCCTCGCTCACTGTCGCCTCCACCCCGCACCCGGCGGCGATGGTGCGGTCGCTGTGGCGCTCGGACCAGGCGCTCCGCTCGTCGTACATGCTCGCGTTCCAGGCGCCCGGCCTGCCGGAGCGCGCGCTCGCCCCGCGGCTCGAGGAGATCCTCGCCGGCAGCGGCCTGCCGGTGGCCGACGCCACCCGGTACGCCGCCCGGATGCGCGAACCCGGAGCCCTCACCGGGGCGCTCAACTGGTACCGCGGCGTGCCGCTCACCCGTCTCCAGACCGGTGACGTCGTCGTGCCGACGACGTACGTGTGGGGTCGGGACGACTTCGCGCTGGGCCGGGTGGCCGCCGAGCTCACCCAGGAGCACGTCCTCGCCCCCTACCGCTTCGTCGACGTCGACGCCGGCCACTGGCTCCCGGAGACGGAGCCCGCCCTGCTCGCCGACGTCATCGCCGACCGCGTCGCCGTCCGCGCCTGACGGGCCGCGCTATCGATGGCGCCCCGGGTCCGCGCCCAGGACACTGAGGCAACCGGACCCCAAGGAGGCGACGTGCTCGGACTTCCTGACGGCGTGCGCGCCTGCCTGTTCGACCTCGACGGGGTCCTCACGCAGACCGCCGGCCTGCACACCCTCGCCTGGACGCGGACGTTCGACGACGTCCTGCGCCAGCACGCGCAGCGCACCGGCACGCCGTACGTCCCGTTCGACCCGGTCGCCGACTACGCCACGTACGTCGACGGCAAGCGACGGGCCGACGGCGTGCGTGACTTCCTCGCCAGCCGGGGCATCCGCCTGCCGCTGGGCACGCCCGAGGACGCCCCCACGTTCGCCACGGTCAACGGGGTGGGCAACCGCAAGAACGCGCTCCTGCTGCAGCTCATCACCGATCGAGGCGTCGAGGTCTTCGAGGGCAGCCGCCGCTACGTCGAGGCGGCGCGCGACGCCGGGCTGCGCCGCGCCGTCGTCTCCAGCAGCGCGAACACGGCCCTCGTCCTGCGGGTGACCGGCCTCGACGCGCTCATGGAGGTGCGGGTCGACGGGACCGTCGCGCGCGAGCTCGGCCTGCCCGGCAAGCCAGCGCCCGACACCTTCCTCGAGGCCGCACGGCAGCTGGGCGTTCCGCCGCGCGAGGCCGCCGTCTTCGAGGACGCCCTCGCCGGGGTGGAGGCCGGGCGGGCCGGCCAGTTCGGGTACGTCGTGGGCGTCGACCGGCTGGGCCAGCGCGAGGCGCTCGCCGAGCACGGCGCCGACGTCGTCGTCGAGGACCTGGCGGAGCTCCGGTGAGCGGCGGGCTGGCGCTGCCGGTCGACCCCTGGATGGTTCGTGAACCGGCCCTCGACCTCGACCAGCTCGGCGTGATGGAGTCGATCTTCGCGCTCTCCAACGGTCACCTCGGCCTGCGGGGCAACCTCGACGAGGGGGAGCCGCACGCGATCGCGGGCACCTACCTCAGCGGCTTCTACGAGCTGCACCCCCTGCCCTACCCCGAGGGCGGGTACGGCTACCCCGAGTCGGGGCAGACGCTGGTCAACGTCACCAACGGCAAGGTGCTGCGCCTCCTCGTCGACGACGAGCCGCTCGACGTGCGGTACGGCACGGTGCTCACGCACGAGCGGGTCCTCGACCTGCGGGCCGGGGTGCTGCGCCGCACGGTCGACTGGGTCTCCCCGGCGGGGCGGCGGGTGATCGTCCGCTCGACCCGGCTCGTGTCCTTCTCCCAGCGTGCCGTGGCGGCCATCAACTACGAGGTGGAGGCCGTCGACGCGCGGGCGCGGATCATCGTCCAGTCCGTGCTCCAGGCCAACGAGGCCCCGCCCGAGGTGGACAGCGCCGACCCCCGCGTGGCCGAGGCGCTCGTGGACCCCCTGGTGGCCGTCGCCCAGGACGAGGAGCAGACCGGCACGGTCCTCGTCCACCGCAGCCGGCACAGCGGGCTCACCATGGCGGCCGGCATGGAGCACGACGTCGAGTGCCCCAACCAGTACGAGCTGGACAAGGACACGCGCCCGGACTGGGCGCGCACCTCGATCGTCACGGTCCTCCAGCCGGGCCAGAGGCTGCGCGTGGTGAAGTACCTCGGCTACGGCTGGTCCAAGTCGCGCACCGTGGGGGCGCTGCGCGACCAGGTGGCGGGCGCCCTGATGAGCGCGCGGTACGCCGGCTGGGACACGCTGGTGCGCGAGCAGCGCGAGTTCCTCGACGACTTCTGGGGGGCGGCCGACGTCGAGATGGACGGGCACCCGGCCATCCAGCAGGCCGTCCGGTTCGGCCTGTTCCAGGTGCTCCAGGCCGGTGCGCGCGCGGAGGGCCGGGCGATCGGTGCCAAGGGCCTGACGGGGACCGGCTACAACGGCCACACGTTCTGGGACATCGAGGGGTTCGTCCTGCCCGTCCTGACCATGACGAAGCCCGATGCCGCCGCGCACGCCCTGCGGTGGCGCGCGTCGACCCTCGACCTGGCGCGCAACCGGGCCGCGACCCTCAACCTCGCCGGTGCCGCCTTCCCGTGGCGGACGATCAACGGCGAGGAGACGTCGGCCTACTGGCCGGCGGGCACCGCGGCGTTCCACATCAACGCCGACATCGCGCGCGCGTTCGAGGAGTACCGGCTGGTCACGGGCGACGAGAGCCTGGAGCGCGAGTGCGGGCTCGAGGTCCTCGTCGAGACGGCGCGCCTGTGGGCCTCCCTGGGGCACCACGACCGGCACGGGCAGTGGCACATCGACGGCGTCACCGGACCGGACGAGTACACCGCGGTCGTCGACGACAACATCTTCACCAACCTCGCGGCCGCGGCCAACCTGCGGGCGGCCGCGGCGGCGTGCGCGCGGCAGCCGGACCTCGCCGCCCGGCTGTCCGTGACCGCCGAGGAGGTCGGGGCGTGGGAGGCCGCGGCCTCCGCGGTGCACCTGCCGCACGACGAGGAGCTGCGGGTGCACCCGCAGTGCTCAGGGTTCACGCGGTTCGCCGAGTGGGACTTCGAGCGGTCGATCGGGAAGTACCCCCTCATGCTCCACGCGCCCTACTTCGAGCTCTACCGCAAGCAGGTGGTCAAGCAGGCGGACCTCGTCCTCGCCATGGACTGGTTCCCCGACGCCTTCACGGACGAGCAGATGGCCCGCAACCTCGACTACTACGAGCGCCGGACCGTGCGGGACTCCTCGCTGTCCGCCAGCACCCAGGCGGTGATGTGCGCGCGGGCCGGTCACCTCGACCTCGCCCACGACTACCTCCACGAGGCGGCCCTCGTCGACCTGCGCAACTTCCAGGGCAACACGGCCCAGGGGTTGCACATCGCCTCGCTCGCCGGCGCGACCACCGCACTCATCAACGGGTTCGGGGGCCTGCGGGAGCACGCCGAGGTGCTCGAGCTCGAACCGGCGCTGCCCGGCTCGGTCACCCGGCTGCGGTTCCGGGTGCGGTGGCACGGGATGGCCCTCCAGACCGAGGTGACGCACGAGGACGTCCGCCTCACCCTCCTCGTCACCGACGGGCAGAGGATGCCGGTGCGCCTGTACGGCGAGGAGCTCACCATCACGGGCCACGCCGAGGTCCGGCGGCCCGTGCGGGTGCGCACCCCGCTGCTGCCGAGGCCGGAGCAGCCGGCTGGCCGCGCTCCGGTGCGGGCGGACGGGGGCGACGGGGAGTGAGCGAGTCATTCCGCCCCGGGCCGCACGCCGGCGTGGCACGATCATTCGTGTGCAAGGCCCGCGGTGAACACTCCTTTCACGTCGCCGTTCCGGACCGCGAGCCTGCGAGTCACTGACCGAGACCCGTAGTTCTCCACAGAACATGACGCGGGCCGTCATGGGAGGCCCGAACGTGGTCCGTCTGCTCGCCCGCTCCGCCGTCATCGTCGCCAGCCTCGCTGCCGTGGGTGCCTCCATGGTCCTCCCTGCGACGGGGGCGACGACCGTCATGCCCGCGGCCGCACCGGAGGGACCAGCTCCGTCGCCCGCGGCCGTTGCGGCCGACTGGAGCACGGCACCGGCCGAGGCCGCCGCCGAGCGGCTCCTCGGCGACGCCGCCGACCAGGTCCGTTTCCTCGCCGAGGAGGCGACGGAGCCCGGCGTCGACCACTACCGCGTCCGGGCCGACGGCGACGTCGTCGCCATCGGCGGCACGACGCCGGCAGTCCTCCTGCGCGGGCTGAACGCCTACCTCGGCGAGGTCGCCGGGGTCAACGTCTCGTGGAACGGCGACAGCCTCAGCCAGGTCGGCGAGCTCCCGCTCCCGGCGGAGGAGATCGTCCAGACCGCCAACGTCTCCCACCGCTTCGCCCTCAACGACACCGACGACGGGTACACCGGCCCGTACCGGACGTGGGAGGACTGGGAGCGCACCATCGACGTGCTCGCCCTCCACGGCATCAACGAGGTCTTCATGCCGGTGGGGGCGGAAGCCGTCTACCTCGACACCTTCACCCGGTTCGGCTACTCCGAGGCCGAGATGCTCGACTGGATCCCGCTGCCGGCCCATCAGCCGTGGTGGCTCCTCCAGAACATGTCCGGCTTTCCCGCCCCCACCCCGCGCACCCTCATCGAGGAGCGCGCGGCGCTCGGCGCGCGGATCGCGGACCGGCTGCGTGAGCTCGGCATGACCCCGGTGCTGCCCGGGTACTTCGGCACCGTGCCCGACGGGTTCGCCGCGCGGAACCCGGGCGCCCGGGTCGTCCCGCAGGGCGGGTGGGTTGGGTTCGAGCGCCCGGGCTGGCTGGACCCCACGGGCGAACCGTTCGCCGCGGTGGCCGAGGCGTTCTACGCCAGCTCCGAGGCACGGTTCGGCGCGTCGTCGATGTACAAGATGGACCTCCTGCACGAGGGCGGGCAGGCGGGCCCGGTCGACGTCCCGGCGGCGAGCCGGGCCGTCGAGACGGCGCTCCGCCGCGCCCACCCGGACGCCATCTGGGCGATCCTCGGGTGGCAGAACAACCCCCGCCCCCAGACCCTCGAGGCCGTCGAACGGTCGCGGATGCTGGTCCTCGACGGGCTCTCCGACCGTTACACGGGCCTCGACCGCGAGGCGACCTGGGCCGGCACTCCCTACGCCTTCGGCGCGATCTGGAACTTCGGCGGCCACACCACCATGGGCGCCAACATGAGCGTGTGGAACGAGCGCTACTGGGACTGGCTGGCCAAGGACTCCAGCGCCCTCGACGGTATCGCCGTGCTCCCCGAGGCCAGCGACAACAACCCCGTGGCCCTCGACTTCCTCACGGCACTGCCCTGGCAGGACGGACCCCAGGACATGCCGGACGCCTACGCCGACTGGGCGGCCCGGCGCTACGGCGGCGAGGACGAGTCCGCCGCCCGGGCCTGGCAGCACCTGGGTGCCACCGCCTACGCGATGCCCGCGGGGGAGTGGAGCGAGGCCCAGGACGGCCTGTTCGGCGCACAGCCGAGCCTCACCGTGGGGACGGCGGCAGCGTGGTCGCCGGACTACCAGCGCTACGACGCGGTCGAGCTCGCGCAGGCCCTGCCGGCGCTCCTCGACGTCGCCCCCGAGCTGCGCGGCTCGAGCGCCTACCGCTACGACCTCATGGACACCGCTCGGCAGGTGCTCTCCAACCAGAGCCGGGTGCTCCTGCCGCAGATCAAGCGCGCGTACGACGAGGGCGACCTGGCGGTGTTCCGGGAGCTCACCGGCCGCTGGGACGAGGCGCTCACCCTCCTCGACCGCGTGACGGCGACCAATCCGCAGACCATGCTCGGCCCGTGGCTCGCCGACGCGCGCGCCTGGGGCCGGGACGAGGCGCACGCCGACGCGTTCGAGTTCGACGCGCGCACCCTCGTCACCGTCTGGGCTCCCCGGGCCGGCGCCGAGGCCGGCCTACGCGACTACGCCAACCGGGAGTGGTCCGGCCTCATCAGCACGTACTACGCGCCGCGCTGGCGCACCTACTTCGCCGAGCTCGAGGCGGCCCTCGTCGACGGCCGTGCGCCCGCCGCGATCGACTGGTTCGCGGTCGGTGACGCGTGGACGCGGCGGACCGACCCGCTGCCGACGGAGCCCACCGGCGACGTCCACGCCGTCGCGGGTGAGATCGTCGACTTCCTGCGCGAGGACCCGTCGCCGCTGACACCGACCGTCACGGTCGAGCCGGCCGCCGTCACCCCGTCGGAGCCTGTCGTCGTCGAGGTCTCCCTCGACAACGTCCACCCCTTCTCCGCGGCCACCGGCGTGACGCTCGACCTCGCCGCCCCTGCGGGGCTCGCGGTGCGGGCGCTGGGCGAGGCCGGGCCCGCCACCGTCCCGCCCGGCGGTGAGCTCACCGCGCGCTTCGAGGTCACGCTCTCCGACCCCGCAGCCGTGGACGCGGTGGTCGCCGCGCTCGAGGCGGGTGCCCGCTACGAGATGGAGGCTGCGCCGTACCGGACGTCGACGACGGCCCGCATCATGACCGCCGACGGCGTTACGCCGCCGAACCGCACGTTCTCCGCCAACGGCGCGCTGTTCGGTCAGCGCGACGACGAGTACGCGATCATCGGGGGCGGCTCGGACCTGTGGGGGCCCACGAACCAGTTCGGGGCGATCTACCGGGACCTCGCCCTCGGCTCCGGCGACTCGGCGACCACCGAGGTGCTCAGCCAGGACGTCACCGGGCCGTGGGCGCGCGCCGGTCTCCTCGTCCGCGACGAGATGGCCTCGGGGACGAGCCGGGGCTTCCTCAACCTCGCCCTCACGCCCGCCAACGGGTGCGTCTTCTCGTGGGACGGCAACGCGGACGGCCAGCTGGAGTCCTTCACCAACGACCGGTCCTTCTCCGGCAGTGCTCACCTGCGCATCACCCGGGAGGGCATGCAGTTCGTCGGGGAGTGCAGCACGGACGGCGAGGCCTGGACGCGCGTGGGTGCGGCGACCGTCCCGGCCGCGGAACGCTCCGACGTTGGCCTCTTCATGACCGCCGCGGGCAGCGGCCGGGGGCTGGCCCAGTTCGCCGGGTTCGCCACGCCGGGAGCCCTGACGCCGGTGGCGCCGGCCGCCGGGACCCACTACCTGTCCGACCTGCCCTTCCTCACCGCGACCGCTGAGCTGGGGCCGTGGGAGCGGGACATGCACAACGGGGAGTCGGCCGCCGGGGACGGCGGCGCGCTGCGGCTGGATGGCACCACGTACGACAAGGGGCTGGGCACCAACGCCGACGCCGAGGCCGAGTTCTTCCTCGGCGGCGTCTGCACCCGGTTCTCCTCGCTGGTGGGCATCGACGACACGATGGACCGCGACGACGCCGAGGGTGACGTCACGGTCGAGGTGTGGGCGGACGGCGACCGGGTGTTCGCCAGCGACGTCGTCCGGGGCGGGGAGGATCCGCGGGCCGTCGACGTCGACGTCACGGGGGCGCGGACGCTGCGCCTCGTCGTCGACCACGCGGACGCCAACAACTTCTGGGACCGGACGAACTGGGCCGACGCCCGCCTGGAGTGCGTGGAGGATGTCGAGGAGCCGCCGACGGAGCCGACGGAGCCGCCGACGACGGAGCCGCCGACGACGGAGCCGCCGACGACGGAGCCGCCGACGACGGAGCCGCCGACGACGGAGCCGCCGACCACGGAGCCGCCGACCACGGAGCCGCCGACCACGGAGCCGCCGACCACGGAGCCGCCGACCACGGAGCCGCCGACCACGGAGCCGCCGACCACCGAGCCGCCGACCACCGAGCCGCCGACCACCGAGCCGCCGACCACCGAGCCGCCGACCACCGAGCCGCCGACCACCGAGCCGCCCACGACGGAACCGACGGCCGGTCCCACGACGGCCGAGCCCCAGGGTGACCCGACGGGTGACCCGACAGGTGACCCGACGGGCGGGGCGGGCCCGGACCCGGCGGGGCCTCCCTCGGGAGGGGCCGGGCCGGGCGGTGACCTGCCGGACACCGGGGCGGACGGGGCCACGCCGCTGCTGGCTGCGCTCAGCCTGGTCCTGCTCGGCGCCCTCGTGGTCCTCGCGCTCCGGCGTCGTACCCTCGCCTAGTGGCTCCGGAGAGCGAGGAGACCGGCACCGCCGGCAGTGGGGTGCCGGAGACCCCGGCCACGGCGGCGCTCGCGGCCTCCGGGCTGCGGTACACCGTCACCGCGCACGGCCTGGTCAGGAGCCTCGACGAGGCCGCGGCAGCCCGTGGGGTGGACCCGTCGGCGATCATCAAGACGCTCGTCGTACGGCGCGGCGAGGACGACTACCTCTTCGTCCTCGTCCCGGGCGACCGGTCGATCTCCTGGCCCAAGCTCCGCGCGCTGCTCGGGGTGAACCGCTTGTCCATGCCCGACGCCGCGACGGCCCGGGACGTCACCGGGTACGAGCGCGGGACGATCACCCCGTTCGGCGCGACGCGCGCCTGGCCGGTGATCGCGGACGAGCGGGTACGCGGCGCCGTCTCGATCGGCGCGGGAGCGTTCGGCGTCGCCGCGACCGTCGACGGCGACGCGCTGGTCGCCGCGCTCGGGGCGCGGCGGGCCGACGTCACCGACCCGCTCTAGCGCTCCGTGCGCTAGCCCTCGCGCGCGGCGTAGCCGTCGGTGAGCCCCTGGGTGAGCGACGCGACGAACGAGGGGACCTCGCCCGCGGGCAGCCGGAACGTCCCCATGCAGGAGCCGTCCTGCCACAGCGAGAGGACGACGACGCCCGCCTCGTGGTGCCAGGAGGCGCGCAGGCACCGGCCCCCGCCGCGCTCGTCGACGAAGACCTCGCCCCGGGTGGGCAACGCTGCGATGCGTCCCATCGGTCCATCATGCGCTCGCCGGGCGGGCGTTGACCAGGGGGTGCCGGCCCCGGGAACGGGTAGGGCCCCCGAGCTCCGTGGAGTCTCGGGGGCCCTACCGGTCGCTCGGGTCAGCTGCAGCCGCTGGTGGAGCCGCAGCCCTCGCAGACGTAGCAGGAGCCGGCCGGGCGCATCTTGATCCCGCAGGACATGCACAGCGGGGCGTCCGCCGTCTGGCCCTGCTGGAGCTCGAAGAGCTCGGCGGAGGAGTGCACCTGGCCGGAGGTCACCAGGCGGGCACCGGGGGCCGGGGCCGCCGCGCCGCTCACCGACGGGCTGTTCGCCGACGGGCTGCTCGCCGACGGGTTCGGGGCGCTCGGCGCGGCCGGAGCCGGAGCCGGGGCCTCGGGGGCCGCCTCGGCCTGCTCGCCGGCGGACTGGGAGAACGACTCCAGCTCGGCGGCGTCGTCGGCCTCGTACGAACCGGTCTCGGCGTACCGGGTCCGCTCCGCCGTCGTGTAGATGCCCAGCCCCGCGCGGGTCTCGTAGGGCAGGTAGTCCAGGGCGAGGCGCCGGAAGATGTAGTCCATGATCGACTGCGCCATCCGGATGTCGGAGTCGTCGGTGAGGCCGGCCGGCTCGAAGCGCAGGTTGGTGAACTTCTGCACGTACGTCTCCAGCGGCACCCCGTACTGCAGGCCGATCGACACCGCGATGGAGAAGGCGTCCATGACGCCGGCCAGCGTGGAGCCCTGCTTGCCCAGCTTGAGGAACACCTCGCCGAGGCCGTTGTCGGGGTAGGACCCGGCCGTCATGTAGCCCTCGGCGCCGCCGATCTTGAACGACGTCGTGAGGGACGGGCGGGCCTTGGGCAGGCGTCGGCGTGTCGGGCGGGCGTGCTCCGCCGCGGGCGCCGCGACCGCCTTCTCGACGGCCTTCTCGGCCACTGCCTCGACGGCCTTGTCGGCCGTCTTCGCCTTGGAGTCGGACAGCGGCTGGCCGACCTTGCAGTTGTCGCGGTAGACGGCGAGCGCCTTGAGGCCGAGCTTCCAGCCCTGGAAGTAGACGTTCTCGATCTCCTCGATGGTCGCCGTCTCGGGGAGGTTGACCGTCTTGGAGATGGCACCGGAGAGGAACGGCTGGACGGCCGCCATCATGTTGACGTGGCCCATGGGGGCGATGGACCGCTTGCCCATGGCGCAGTCGAAGATCTCGTAGTGCTCGAGGGCGAGGCCGGGGGCGTCGACGACGTGGCCGTGCTCGGCGATGTACTCGACGATCGCCTCGATGGTCTCCTCGGCGTACCCGAGGCGGCGCAGCGCGCGGGGCACCGTCTGGTTGACGATCTGCATGGAGCCGCCGCCGACGAGCTTCTTGAACTTCACCAGCGAGAAGTCGGGCTCGATGCCGGTGGTGTCGCAGTCCATCATGAAGCCGATGGTGCCCGTGGGGGCCAGGACGCTGGCCTGGGCGTTGCGCCAGCCGTTGGCCTCGCCGATGGTGATGCCCGTGAGCCACTGCTCGGTGGCCGCCGTCTGGATGGCGGAGTCCATCTCGTCGAGGGGGCGGAGCTCGTCGTTCGCGGCGGCGTGCTTGCGCATGACCCGCTGGTGGGCGGTGGCGTTGCGGGCGTAGCCGTCGTAGGGGCCGACGGCGCCGGCGAGCTCGGCGGAGCGGCGGTAGGCCGCACCCGTCATGAGCGAGGTGAGGGCGGCGGCGAGCTGGCGCCCGCCCTCGGAGTCGTAGCCGTGGCCGGTCGCCATGAGCAGCGCGCCGAGGTTGGCGTAGCCGATGCCGAGCTGACGGAAGGCGCGGGTCGTCTCGCCGATCGCCTCGGTGGGGAAGTCGGCGAAGCAGATGGAGATGTCCATCGCCGTGATGACGATCTCGACGGTCTTGACGAAGCGCTCGACGTCGAAGGTGTCGTCCTCGCGGAGGAAGGCGAGGAGGTTGAGCGAGGCGAGGTTGCACGAGGAGTTGTCGAGGTGCATGTACTCGCTGCAGGGGTTCGACGCGTTGATCCGCCCCGACTCGGGGCTGGTGTGCCAGTCGTTGATGGTGTCGTCGTACTGCAGACCCGGGTCCGCGCACTCCCACGCCGCCTGGGAGATCTTGCGGAAGAGCGCCTTGGCGTCGACCGTCTCGACGACCCGGCCGTCGGTGCGGGCCTTGAGGCCGAAGCTGGTGCCGGACTCGACGGCGCGCATGAACTCGTCGGAGACGCGCACCGAGTTGTTGGCGTTCTGGTACTGGACGGAGACGATGTCGCGCCCGCCGAGGTCCATGTCGTACCCGGCCTCGCGCAGGGCGCGGATCTTGCCCTCCTCGCGGGCCTTGGTCTCGATGAAGTCCTCGATGTCGGGGTGGTCGACGTCGAGGACGACCATCTTGGCCGCGCGCCGGGTGGCGCCCCCGGACTTGATGGTCCCGGCGGAGGCGTCGGCGCCCCGCATGAAGGAGATGGGGCCCGAGGCGGTGCCGCCGGAGGAGAGGAGCTCCTTGGAGGACCGGATCCGCGAGAGGTTGAGGCCCGCGCCGGAGCCGCCCTTGAAGATGAGGCCCTCCTCGCGGTACCAGTTGAGGATCGAGTCCATCGAGTCGTCGACGTTGAGGATGAAGCAGGCGCTCACCTGCTGCGGGCTCGCCGTGCCGACGTTGAACCACACCGGGGAGTTGAAGGAGAAGACCTGGTGCAGGAGCATCCAGGTGAGCTCGTGCTCGAAGACCTCCGCGTCGGCGTCCGAGGCGAAGTAGCCGTTGTCCTTGCCCGCCTTGGTGTAGGTGAGCACGACGCGGTCGATGAGCTGCTTGAGGCTGCGCTCGCGGGTGCTGGCCCCCATGGCGCCACGGAAGTACTTGGTCGTGACGATGGTCGCCGCGTTCTGGGACCAGAAGTCCGGGAACTCGACGCCCTCCTGCGAGAAGATGGTCTCGCCGCTCTTCCAGTTCGTCTGGACGATGTCACGCCGCCCCCACGTCACCTCGTCGTACGGGTGCGAGCCGGGCGTGGTGAACACGCGCTCGACCGTGAGCCCGCGACGGGCGGCGCGGTTCTTCTGCTTCGCCTGCGGCGTGATGGACATGGGGGTCTCCTTCGATGACGTGCGTCGGTGCGAAGCCCATACTTCCACGGATGTAACCCAACATCTAGCCCCTTCGGCCCGCGTCCGGCCCTACATGTTGTGGTCCTGGCGACGCGCCGCCCGCAGCCCCCGCGCGACCTGCGCAAACGTCCCGGGAGGGGCGAGCGCGCCGCGCGACGGCCCGGCGTGTCGCAGCACCGGGCGTGTCGCGACGCTCAGGCGGGGTGTGCGCTCGCCGGGCCGAACGCCGCCCGCACGCTCGCCCGGCGCAGGGCCGCCAGCACCGGCCGGCCGAGCAGCGCGACCCCCACGGCCGTCGTCACGGCCCGCCCCAGGTCCCAGCCCAGCGACGTCGTCACGCTGTAGAGCGCGAACCGCGAGAGGTTCTCGGCGAGTGGTGCGCCCGCCTCGAAGGACAGCCCGGTGCCGGCCCCCAGCTGGAAGGGCCAGAAGGAGAGGTTCATCGCGACGCCGTAGAGGACCGCGGCGACCGCGCCGTAGGCGGCGAGCGCGGCGAGCTCGACGCGGCCGCGCAGCCGGCGGGGCAGCAGCCCGGCCCCGAGCCCGAGCCAGGACGCGCCGAGCATCTGGAACGGCAGCCACGGGCCGACACCGCCGGTGAGGAGCGCCGAGGCGACCATGGTCGTGGAGCCGAGGACGAAGCCGAACCCCGGACCGAAGACCCGCCCGCCGAGGAGCATGACGACGAAGACGGTCTCCACGCCGCCGGTCCCCGCCGCGAGGGGCCGCAGCACCGCGCCGACGGCGGACAGCAGCCCGAGCATGGCGATGGCCTTGACGTCGATGCCGCCGTCGTTGACGGCGACGAGGAAGACGGCGAGGACCCCCACGAGCACCACGCCGAGGACGAGGGGGGCCTGGGTGCCCGCGGCCAGGGCGCTGGTGGCGCCGACGAGCAGCGGCCAGCCGAAGGCGAGGAGCCCGACGACCGAGGTGAGGGCGAGGGCGAGCGCGGTCCGGCGGCTCAGGGGCACGGCGTCGACCGCCGGGACGGGCCCCACCGTCGGTGCGGCGGCCGTCCCCGGCGTCCGGGCGGGGGCCGCGCTCACGCCGGCACCTCGAGGGCGGTGCGGACGGCGTCGACGGTGAGGAGGTCGAGGGGGGCGAGGATCTTCGCCACCTGCGGCGCGAACGTCGGCGAGGAGGCGAGCACGTCCCGGGTGCCGCCGTCGGCGATGACCTCCCCGCCGGCGAGGACGACCACCCGGGTCGCGCACCGGGCGACGAACTCGACGTCGTGGCTGGACAGCAGCACCGCGCGGCCCTGCCCCGCGAGCTCGGCGAGGACGGCGGCGAGGCGGCGCTTGGCGGCGTAGTCGAGGCCGCGGGTGGGCTCGTCGAGGAGGACGAGCCGGGGCGCGGCGGTGAGCTGGACCGCCAGCGCGACGGCGAGGCGCTGCCCCTCGGAGAGGTCGGCCGGGTGCGTGGCGGCCGGGACGCCGGGGGCGAGCCGCTCGAGGATCGCGGCGGCCGTGCCGGGCGCGGCGCCGGCGTGGGCGTCCGCGTCGGCGCACTCCTGCGCGACCGTGGGCAGGTAGAGCAGGTCGCCCGGGGACTGCGGGACGAGGCCGACGTGCCGACGGGCCTGCCCGGGGCGCAGTGCGGCGGGGTCGACGTCGCCGACCCGGACCGTGCCGCGCGTGCGGGGACCCTGCCCCTGGAGCGCCCACAGGAGCGAGGACTTCCCGGCGCCGTTGCGGCCCATGAGCGCGACGACGTCGCCCGCGGCGAGGGTGAGGTCCACGCCGCGGACGGCGTGGGTGCGGTCGTGGTGGACGTGGACGTCGCGGGCGACGAGGACCTCGCTCGCGCCCGTCCCGGGGGGCCGGCCGGTGGCGGCAGGCCTGCTGGCCCCGTCGGCCCCGCCGGCGGTGAGGCGGGCCCGCAGCGGGCCCGCCTGGCGCCGGGCGTCGCGGACCGACAGGGGGAGCGGGGACCAGCCCGCCAGCCGCCCGAGCTCGACGATGGGCGGCGCCACGGGCGCGGTGGCGAGGACCGTGGCGGGGTCGCCGGAGGTCGCCGTGCCGTCGGCGGACAGGGAGACGACGCGGTCGGCAAACTGGACGACCCGCTCGAGGCGGTGCTCGGCGAGGAGGACGGTGACGCCGAGGTCGTGGACCAGGCGGGCGAGGGCGGCGAGGACGTCCTCGGCGGCGGCCGGGTCGAGCGCCGACGTCGGCTCGTCGAGGACGAGGACGCGCGGCTGGGCGGTGAGGACGGCCCCGATGGCCACCCGCTGCTGCTCGCCGCCGGAGAGGTCGGCGAGCGGGCGGTCGCGCACCCCCCCGAGCCCGAGCAGGTCGATGACGTCCTCGACGCGGGTGCGCATGGTCGGCGCGGGCACGCCGAGCTGCTCCATGGCGTAGGCGAGCTCCTCCTCCACGGTGTCGGCGACGAACCCCGCGACGGGGTCCTGGCCGACGACGCCGACGACGTCGGCGAGGTCCCGGGGCAGGGACGTGCGGGTGTCACGCCCCGCGACGACGACCCGGCCGGTGAGCAGCCCGCCGGTGAAGTGGGGGACCCGGGCGCAGACGGCGCCGAGCAGCGTCGACTTGCCCGACCCCGTGGGGCCGACGACGAGGCACAGCTCGCCCTCCTCGACCTCCATGGTCACGCCGCGCAGGGCGGGCCGCGTGGCGCCGGCGTAGGTGACCGAGAGGTCCTCGACGCGGATCATCGGCCCTCCGGGCGCAGTGCAGCGGGGACGGCGGCGAGCAGGACGCACGCGAGGGCGGCGGGCGGCACCGGTGGCCAGGTGAGGGCGTTCGGCGCGAAGGCGGCCGGGTCGAGCGCCGCGGCGACGGCGATACCGAGCCCGGCGAGGACCCCGCACCCGGCGACGACGCTCTCGTGGGCGCGCCACGGGTCCGGGCGGTAGCGGGTGCGGTGCACGCGCCTGCCCGCCGCGCGGGCGGCGAGCACGGCGACGACGCCAGCGACGACGAGCAGCGGCGCGCCCAGCCACCCGGGGCTCGTCCCGTCGAGCAGGCCGTAGGTGCCGAGGACGGCGGCGACGAGGGCGACGAGCAGCGCGGCGGCAACCCGGGCGTCGCTCGTGCCGGGCAGGGTGCGGGCGTAGCCGCGGGAGTCCATGGACCCGGCGAGCGCGAGGGACCGGTCGAGCGCGTCGGTGAGGACGGGCTGGACGCAGGCGAGGACGGCGCGGGGGCCGCGGGCGACGTCCCCGCGCAGCCGCTGCGCCCGGCGCACGCGGGCGACGGAGCTGACGAGCTGGGGCGTCACCGTCACGGCGATGACGACGGCGGTGCCGATGTGGTGGAGGGAGGCGGGCAGCACCCGCAGGGCGCGCTTGGGGTTGGCGAGCGCGTTCGCCGCGCCGAAGCACGCGAGGAGCGCGGCGAGGGCGAGCCCGCCGTAGACCGCGGCGAGGAGCCCCCCGAGGTGGACGCGCCCGAGGAGCGTGATCCCGGCGGCCCAGGGCAGGTCGATGCGGGGCAGGTCGAGGACGACGGGTCCGCCGGCCTTGAGCCCGACGAGCACGTGGAAGACGACGCGGAAGGCGATGACGCACGCCCCGAGCACGAGGTAGGCCGGGAAGGCGCGCGCCCAGGGCGAGTCGTCGCGGCGGGCCATGACGACGAGCACGACCGCGGCGAGCAGGAGCAGGACGACGAGCGGGTTCGACGTCCGCGTGGTCGCCAGCGCGAGGCCCATCGCCCACGCCCACCACGCGAGCGGGTGGACGGGCCGCGGCGCCGCCGGCGCCGGGCCGCGGGCCACCCGCGTGGTGGACGTGGTCACGTCAGTCCCGGCGCCGGCGGACGGCGACGACGGCGGCCGCCGCGAGGAGCAGCACGAGCACCGCGATGCCGACGAGCGTGCCGGTCGTCATGCCGCTCGCCTCGCCGGCTGTTGCTGCCTCGTCGGTCGCCCCGGCCGTGCCGGCGTCCCCGGCGCTCGTGGCCGCGGCGGCGACGACGTCGGCCGGGGCGATGCCGGGGCCCGTGGCGCCGTCGTTGTAGCGCCAGCCCTCGAGCGCGCCCGGGGCGGGGTCGGTGGTGTCCGCGCCCTCGGTGTAGGCCGTCCACTCGCCGTCGGGCTCGGCGGTCCAGTACGCCCAGTAGGAGCCGGTGAACTCCGTCGGGCACGGGTCGGGGAGCCCGTCGATGGCGCAGACGAAGCCGGGCACCTCGCCGTCGACGGCGGTGAAGCCTGCCGCGGTCAGCGCCTCGCGGCCGGAGGCGGGGTCACCCGCGGCGCACCCGGCGACGAGCTCGCCGCCGAGGTCGGTGAGGTCGACGACGACGGTGACGCCGTCGTCGTCGGCGCACCCGCCGGTGGGCGCCTCGACGACCTCCGTGTACGCCGTCATCCGCTCCTCGGCCTCGCCCGGGGCGCCCGAGCTGGGGGAGGCGGCGCCCGTGAGGGCGAGCGTGGCGAGAAGGAGGGCGACGGGCAGCGCCGTCGTGCGCTGCGGGAGTGGGGTTCGCATCCGGTGCCTCTCACGGTCCACGAGGCCCCGGGACCGTGCGCGCTGCACGGCGGCCGGGCTCCTCCCGCAGACCTCGACGGGTAGAGCCGAACGTCCGGTCCAGGTATCCCGGCTCGCCGGATCTCTCCGGCCTACGGTTGCGGGTCAGCGCCGGACTTCGACCGGCTTCCCCTGGGACAGGCGCACCGGTCGCGTCGCTCCCGGCGGTGCCATGCTACGACCATGACCCGGATCTACACGCGCACCGGCGACGACGGCACGACCGGCCTCTTCTTCGGCGGGCGCATCGACAAGGCCGACGTGCTCATGGACGCCTGCGGGGACGTCGACGAGGCGGTCGCGGTCCTCGGGGTGGCCCGGGCTCGGTGCGAGGACGGTGCCCAGGACGGCGGCCGGGACGCTGCTGGGGCCGTCGCCCTCGCGGCGCTCCTCCTCGGCTTCCAGCGGGAGCTCTTCGTCGTCGCCGCGGACCTGGCCACGCACCCCGAGCGCCGGCGCCGGCTGGAGCCGGGTGTCTCGCTCGTGTCGGCGGAGATGGTCGACGGCCTCGAGCGGCTCATCGACGCCGAGGTCGCCCGCCGGCCGTTGCGCCCGGTGTTCATCGTGCCGGGCGCCACCGCGCTCAGCGCGGCCCTGGACCACGCGCGCACCGTGGTGCGGCGGGCGGAGCGGCACGCCCTCCGGGCGCGGGCGGCGGGCCACGTCGTCACCGAGGGAGCCGCCCGCTACCTCAACCGGCTCTCCGACCTGCTCTTCGTCCTCGCCCGCTCGGCGGCCGGGGACGCCGAGGAGCCGGCGAGCCACGACTGAGGCTCGCGGGCGGGTCGCGGGCATCGCGTGCTGGCCGCGCCGCGTCCCGGCCTCGCGTCAGGCGGTGGCGGTCGCCCCGCCCCGTGCCTGACCCGCCTCGCCGGGCGTCTGACCGGTCGAGGCGCCGGGCGTCTGACGGGCCGCGTCGCCGGCCGCCTCGCCCGACGTCGGGTCGCCGTCGTCGGCCTCCTTGCCGTCCTTCTTCCCCCGCCGGGACCCCGGCCCCACGGCCGGCGGGCGGCCCCGGAGGTTGTCGACGAGCCGGGCGATGACCGCCGCGACCGGCACGGCGAGGAACGCCCCGAGGATTCCCATGAGCACGCCGCCCGCGGTCACCGACAGGATGATGAGCAGCGGGTGCAGGGCGATGATCCGGCCCTGGATGAGGGGCTCGAGGACGTTGCCCTCGAGCTGCTGGACGAGGAGCACGACGCCGAGCGCGGCCAGCGCGATGAGGGGACCCTGGTCGGCGAACGCGACGACGACGGCGACCGTCCCCGAGAGGAACGCGCCGACGATGGGGAACAGTCCGCCGATGAAGACGAGGACGGCGAGCGGGATGACGAGCGGGACGCCGAGGAGCCACAGGCCGAGGCCGATGAAGACGGCGTCGACCAGGGCGACCAGGAGCTGGGCACGCAGGAACGCGCCGATGGTCCAGAACGACTGGCGGGCGATGACGTCGGCGCGCGGCTGGTGACGACGGGGGACGAAGTCGAGGAACGCCTGCCACATGCGGCGGCCGTCCTTGAAGAAGAAGAACAGCGTGACGAGCATGAGGACGGTGCCGGTGGCGAACTCGCCGACCGCCGTGGCGGCCCCGAGGCCCTCGGTGAGCGCCCCGCTGCCGGCGATGGCGGAGCCCGCCTGGGCCGCGAGGTCGCTGAGGCTGCCGATGTCGCCGGGGACGATCGACCAGTCGAAGTCCTCCTCGAACCGCTCGATGCCCGCGGTGACGGAGTCGACGATCTCGGGCACCTGGTCGATGACGGCGGACGTGATGAACCAGGCCGCGAGGGCCAGGACGCCCAGGAGCGCGAGGAGGAGGAGCAGCGCGCCGAGCGCGTTGGGCAGGCGCGAGGCCCGCAGCCGGCCGGCGACGGGGTCGAGCAGCGCGGCGGGGAAGAGGGCGAGGACGAACGGCGTGAGGATGATGCTCACCTGGCTCGAGACGAACACGAGCCCGATGACGAGGATGACGACGCCGATCGTCGCCCAGGCGCGCCGGCCCCAGAGCACGGCGGGTGTGGGTGAGGACATGCGGGAAGTCTGACCCAGCCGCCGCCGTCGCGCCCCCGGTGAGCGCGCCCCGTCTCGCCCGCCCTGCCTGGGCGGCGCGGTGCGGCAGGGCGGCGCGATGCGGCAGGGCGGCGGCGCTGGCACGCTGGGCCCGATCGGAGGGGAGACGTGGACTGGTTCGGGGCCACCGGCTACGACGTCGCGCGGTTCGTCCTGCAGCGGGGGATCGCCGCCGTCTACCTCGTCGCGTTCGTCGCGGTCCTGCGCCAGTTCCGCCCGCTGCTCGGCGAGCGCGGTCTCCTTCCGGTGCCGCGGTTCCTTGCCCGCGTGGGCCCGCGCGCCGGACCGACCGTGTTCCGCTGGCGCTACTCGGACCGGCTCGTGGTCGTCGTCGGGTGGGTCGGCGTCGTGCTGGCGGCGAGCGTCGTCGTCGGCCTCCCGCAGTCGGGGCCGCCCTGGGTGCCGATGCTTGTCTTCCTCGCGCTCTACGGGCTCTACCTCTCGGTGGTCAACGTCGGGCAGGTGTTCTACGGGTTCGGGTGGGAGTCGCTGCTGCTCGAGGCGGGGTTCCTCGCGGCGTTCCTCGGCTCGGACGAGGTGGCGCCGCCGATCACCGTGCTCGTCCTGTTCTGGTGGCTGGTCTTCCGCCTCGAGTTCGGGGCCGGGCTCATCAAGATCCGCGGCGACGTCGTCTGGCGGGACCTCACGGCGCTCTACTACCACCACGAGACCCAACCGATGCCGAACCCCGCGAGCTGGTTCTTCCACCACCTGCCGCGGCCGCTGCACAAGGTCGAGGTGCTCGCCAACCACGTCACGCAGCTGCTTGTGCCGTTCCTGCTGTTCCTGCCGCAGCCGGTGGCGAGCGTCGCCGGGCTCGTCGTCGTGGTGACGCAGGGATGGCTCGTGCTGTCGGGGAACTTCGCCTGGCTCAACGTCCTCACCATGGTGCTCGCCTGCGCGGCGCTCGCGGACGACGTCGTCGCCCGGGCGCTGCCCGGCGCGGGGCAGGCAGACGCGCACGGGCCGACGCCGGTGTGGTTCGTCGTCGTCGTCCTCGTGGTGACGGCCGTGCTCGTGGTGCTCAGCTACTGGCCCGCACGCAACCTGCTCTCGCCGCACCAGAAGATGAACGCGTCGTTCAACCGGTGGCACCTCGCGGGTGCGTACGGGGCGTTCGGCTCGATCACCCGCCGGCGGCACGAGATCGTCGTGGAGGGGACGCGGTCGTCGAGCCCCGACGGCGGATGGGTGGAGTACGAGTTCCGCGGCAAGCCCGGGCGGACGACCCGGACGCCCCCGCAGGTCGCGCCCTACCACCTGCGTCTCGACTGGGGAATGTGGTTCCTCGCGCTGGGGTCGAGTGCCCAGTACGGGTGGTTCAGCGCGCTGCTCGAGCGGCTGCTCGAGGGCGACCGGGCCACGCTGGCGCTCCTGCGGGGCGACCCGTTCGACGGCGAGCGCCCCGTGTGGGTGCGGGCGCGGGTGTTCCGCTACCGGTACTCCACCTGGGACGAGCGCCGGCGGACGGGGCAGTGGTGGGTGCGCTGGGAGGAGGGCGAGCTCGTCGCGCCGGTGAGCCTGGCGTCGTTGCGGGGGTGATGGTCGGGGCTGGGGCTGGGGCTGGGGCTGGGGCTGCCTCCACGCTGGCTCCGCCGCCCGCCGCCCGCCGCCCGCCGCCCGCGCCCACGCCCACGCCCGCCGCCCACGCCCGCGCCTGCCGTACCGCGGCGAGGACCGCCACCTTCCCGCGTCCTCCGTCGCGCGACGTCCTGCGATATCGAGGCTCCGCCGTCGTCCGTGGCTCCGCCGTCGTCCGTGGCTCCGCCGCTGTCCCGGACCGCACCTGGATCCGCCGTCGGTCGGTCCGGGGTGTGATGCGCGAAATCGTGGCTCGCGGCGCCGTTATCCCCAGCCGCGGCCGCGCCCGCCCGAATGTCGGTGCCCGTCGCTAGGCTGTACATATGTTCGAATCAGTGATCGCCGAGGTCTCCCGAGCCGCCTGCGGGTGCGGCTGGGCGGACGAGCCGTGCGTCGCTGAGCGCCTCGCTGTGGCGGAGGCCGGTGCCTACGAGCTGGCGCTGCTCAATTCCGCCGACGACGCGCCCGGTGAAGGGCCCGAGTGGCCCGAGCCGGAGCAGGTGCCGGGCCTTGCCGAGGAGATGCTGGCCCGGCCGCTGCCCATCGATGGTGCGCCGCGGCTCGACGGTCGGCCCTTCCCCGGCACCCCGCCTGGTGACGGCCCGGACCTCGCCGACGTCCTCGCGTCGATCCCACCCGGGCTCGAGCTGGCTCGGATCCTCGAGGGCATCGGCCGGCCGGGATGGGCGCGTGACGGGTTCGACGAGTACGAGCTCGTCGAGGTGGTGGCGGCCTACCGGCGGCAGGAGGCGTGGTGTGCGGCGCGGGCGGCAGCGGCTGCCGCGGACCTCTCCGACCAGCCGGCCATGAACGCGTGGTCGGCGGACTCCCGTGCGGGGCGCTCGGACTGTGTTCGCCTGACCGCGAGCGAGCTCGCGCCCCGCCTGGGCGTCTCCTGGTTCGCGGCGAAGCGGCTCGTGCGCAGCGGGAGGGCGCTGCGGGGCGCGTTGGCGCAGACGGGTGAGGTGCTCGAGGCCGGTGGGATCGACGCGCGCAAGGCCGACATGATTGTCGCGGCGCTCGATGGCCAACCGGGCGAGGTGGCCTGGGCGGTGGAGCAGGAGGTGCTGCCGAGGGCGGGTCTGAGGACCCACGCTCAGCTGGCGCGGGATCTCGCGGCGGCCTTGATCGCGGTGGACCCCGAGGAGGCGAACGCTCGCCATCGCAAGGCACGCGCGGACCGGCGGGTGTGCCACCCGCGCCCCCTTCCCGACGGGATGGCCTCGATCTACGCGGTGCTCCCGGCCGAGGACGCCATCGCCGTGGACCTGGCTGTGGAGACGTCGGCCCGGGCGGCCAAGGCCGACGGTGACCCGCGCACGCTCGACCAGCTGCGCGCGGACGCCCTGGCGCTCATGGGTCACGGTGCGCTCGAGCTGGGCTACATCGGGCCGCCCGAGGCAGGAACGGCGGCGTCGACGTCCGTCGCAGCGGGGGTGTCCGAGGACCCCGACGACGGCGCGTACCCGGCCGGCGCCGGCACCGGCCGCGCGGGATCCCCGGTGCCCGCCGGAGCGCGACCCTCGGGCATGACCCGTCTGCCGCGCATGCGGCTGGGGAAGATCGGCGGTCGCCGCACCCAGGTGCGCGTCACTGTGCCACTGTCGGTCGCACTCCCGCCGCCACCGTCGGCGACCGCGCCGCCACCGTCTGCTTCGCCGACCGCGCCATCACCGTCATCCACCGCGCCGCCACCGTCGGCGACGCCCACACCGTTGTTGCCGGCATCTCCACCGTCACCGCCGGCTCCTCCGCCCAGCGCCGATCGAGGCTGGCCCGCGGCGGGCGGGAACCCGGACCCAGGCACAGAACTGCCATCGATCGGGGCGAGGTGGGAGGTGCCGGATCTCGAGGGCTATGGGCCGGTGAGCCCCGAGGTGGCCCGGGCGCTCATGCTGGGCGGAACCTGGCAGCGCCTCGTCACGGATCCGGCCACCGGGGCAGTCCTCGACGTGGGCCGTCGGCGGTACCACCCCCCGGCCGAGCTGGCCGAGTACGTCCGCGAGCGTGACCGCACGTGCGTCCGGCCGGGATGCTCCACCGACGCGCGGTCCTGCGAGCTCGACCACACCCAGCCGTGGTCGCGGGAGGGCACGACGGCGGCCGACAACCTTGCTGCCCTGTGCCACCGCGACCATGCGATGAAGTCGCTCGGAGCGTTCCGGGTGCGGCACCTCGGCGGCGGGGCGTACGAGTGGACCACGCCGAGCGGGCACGCCTACCGTCGCGCGTCCGACGGTGCCGTCTCCCTCCTGCCGCGTCGCCCAGGGCCGCGCGCCTGGGGCCGGCCCGAGGACCACGACGACGACGGCGGCTCGGCGCGGCGCGAGGGCGAACCCGAGTGCCGGGCAGGCTCAGTTCTCGCCACAGGCGCCGCTCGCGTGGACGTGGCCGCCGATGACCCGCCGCCCTTCTAGCGAGATTGGTCGCGTGGCCGGCAGGTGCCAGGAGGGCGGCGGCTGCCGGGCCGGCGCCGGTCGTCAGGCGGGCGGCTGGGGTGCTCGTGGCCCCGGTGCCGAACGTTCGGCACCGGCACCGGCACCGGCACCGGCTTGCACACACGGCATCGGCTTGCGCGGCGGGGGCACTGGACGGCACCGGCACGGGCACCCGCGCTGGCTCCTCGACGTCTACCGCGCGCCCTCCTACCGGGCGCCGTCCTATCGAGCGTCGTCCGACGGTGCGCCCTCCTACCGAGCGCCGACCGGCTCGTGCGCCAGGCAGTACCGCAAGGACTCGAGGATGGCCGCGGGGACGTCGTCGTCCTCGTACCCGAGGACCTCCTGGGTCACCGCCGGTGGCGTCACCGCGGGCCGGTCCTGGAACCGGCCGGAGTCGACCAGGTGAATGCCGTGCTCCTTGCCCGCGGCCGCGGTGGCGGCGTCGATCCCGGCGTAGGCGTCCTCGACGGCCGCGAACGGGATGACGCGCACGTCGGCGGGGTCGCGGCCGATCTCGCGGCAGATCATCTGGTGGAGCTCGAGGTAGCTGAGGTCGTAGCCGTTGATGGCGTAGCGGCCGCCGTGCTCGCCCCGCTCCATCGCGCCGACCGCGGCCTGCGCGACCTGGCGGGTGGTGACGGACGACGTCGATCCGCCGAGGACGGTGACGACGTCGGGCCGGCTGCGCACGAGGTCGATGAACATCTGCCACAGGGGGATGCGGCCCGGCATGGTGCCGAAGATGTAGGGCAGGCGCAGCGTCGTGACGTCCATGGCACCCTCGCCCTCGAGGCAGGCGAGCTCCTCCTGGGCGAGCCGCGTGCGCGGGTAGCCGTTGCGCGTGCGGTAGCCGAGGTCCGGCCACTGCTCACCGAACTCCGCCGTGTACGAGCCGAAGAGGACGAACTTGCGCACGCCGGCAGCCCGGGCGATCCGGGCCACGCGCTGCGTCGGTAGGACGTTCGCCTCGTAGAAGTACCGCGCGGCCGGGGCATCGGGCGTGGTGCGCTCGTCGGCGCCGGCGCCGTAGATCACCGCGTGCTTGCCCACGAGGAGCGCGAGCAGGTCAGCCTCGGCCATGGCCGCGATGTCGGCGAAGACGTGCTCGACCTCCGCCGGGAACAGGTCCTCCGCGGGCAGCGGCGGGAGCGACACCGAGGTCACCCGGTACCCGCGCGCGAGCAGCTCGAGGGTGGTGTGGTACCCGAGGAGGCCGGTGCCCCCGATGACGACGACGTGTTCCACGGCGATCTCCTTTGCCTCGTACTGCGGACCACTCCGTCACCGGTGCGGTAGCTCGACCGTAGGCGGGCGCCGCCGGCCGCGGCTGGGACCTTGTGCCCCCGCCGAGGTTGCCCGCGCGGGAGGTGCTCGCCCGGACGTGCCTTGCCGGCGGGCCTGCGCCGGCAAGGTGTGGGGCGCCCCGAGTTCGGCGATCATGCGAGGGCCGTTCGACCCCGAGGAGCACCGATGCAGGACCACCCGCCCGCAGGGACGCCCGCGCCCCGGGCCGTCGTCGTCACGGTGTCCGACCGCGTGTCCGGCGGCACGCGCGAGGACCGTTCCGGTCCCCGGGCCGTCGAGCGGCTCCGAGCGGCCGGGTTCGACGTCGACGGCCCGCACGTGGTGCCCGACGGCGCAGAGCCCGTCCGCGCCGCGCTCGAGGTCGCGCTCGCGTCCGGCCCCCGGCTCGTCCTCACGACCGGTGGCACCGGCATCGGCCCCCGCGACCAGACCCCTGAGGGCACCCGGCCCCTCCTCGCGATCGAGCTGCCGGGCATCGCCGAGGCGCTCCGGCGCGAGGGGGCGCGCACCACGCCGACGGCGGTCCTGTCCCGTGGGCTCGCCGGCATCGCGGGAGGGCCGCCCCGCGCGCTCGTCGTCAACCTGCCGGGCTCCGCGGCGGCCGTGGAGGAGGGGCTCGACGTGCTGCTCCCGTTGGTCGGGCACGTCCTCGACCAGCTCGACGGCGGGGACCATTTGCCCCCAGCCGCCGGGCGCGAGCCGGCTCTCCGCGACCGGGTGGCCGCCGTCGCCCGCCTCGTCGAGCGAGAACCCGCGCGGCACGTGGTCGTCGCCGACGTCCGGGACACCCGGATCGACGCCGCCTCGCTGGCCGCCGCCGTCGACGACCCCGCCGCGGGCGCCGTCGTGACGTTCTCCGGCGTGGTCCGTGACCACGACGCAGGCCGCGCGGTCACGGGCATCGAGTACGTCGCGCACCCCGGCGCCGCCGACGTCGTCGCCGAGGTCGCGGCGGACGTCGCCGCCCGGTTCCCGGTGGAGGCGCTCGCCGTCGTCCACCGCGTCGGCCCGCTGACCATCGGTGACGTCGCCCTCGCCGCCGCGGTCGCCTCCGCCCACCGCGGCGAGGCCTTCGCCGCGCTGGGCGAGCTCGTCGAGGAGGTCAAGCGCCGCCTGCCGGTGTGGAAGAAGCAGCGCTTCGCCGACGGCAGCCACGAGTGGGTCGGCTCGGCGTAGACCGGGAGCCGAGGGTCCCGGCGAGGCCCCCGGCGAGGGCCCGGCGAGGGGCGGGCGGAGAGGGCCTCGGTGAGGGCCGACGGCGAGGGCGGACAGAGGGCGGACCCCGGCGGGCACGCCCGGGCCAGCCCCGACGCGAGACGTCCGGATCGTGAACGATCCGCGTGACCGCGCCGAACGGCGCTAGCGTGTGTGTCCCCGGTCACAAGGAGCCTGACGATGACGACCCGACTCGCTTCCCGTTCGTCCCTCGTCGCGGTGGCACTCGCGGCGACCCTCGCCCTGGCCGCCTGCAGCCCCGAGGAGGAGCCCGCGGAGGACGGCACGAGCGCCTCCGGAACCGCGGCGGCCACCGACACCGGCCTCGACGTCGAGGCCTACCAGGAGATCGTCGACAACGGCGCCGTCGCGGACGACGCGGTCGTCGAGGCGAACGAGTGGGCCAGTGCGGTCCGCGAGGCCGGCGTCCTCTCCGTCGGCGGCACCGAGACGTCCACCCTGTTCTCCCTCGTCGACCCGACGGACGGCACCGCCCGCGGCTTCGACGCCGGCCTCTCGCAGCTGCTCTCGCGCTACATCCTGGGCGAGGTCGGCACCGAGCTGAGCCAGGTCACCGTCGACACCCGCGAGGACCTCCTCGAGAACAACTCCGTCGACACGATCCTCGCGACCTACTCGATCACCCCGGAGCGGGCCGCCCGCGTCGCCTTCGCCGGGCCGTACTACAGCTCCCAGTCCGCGATCCTCGTGGCCGCCGACAACGAGAACATCGCCAGCGTCGAGGACCTCGCCGGCACGACGGTCGCCACCCAGGCGGCCTCCACCGGCGTCACCGTCATCGAGGAGTTCGCGCCGGAGGCCGAGGTCCTCGCGCTCCCCGATCACGAGCAGGCGCTCGCCGCCGTCCGGCAGGGCCGCGCCGACGCCTACGTCATCGACCAGACGCTCCTCCTCAACGCCGTCGTCGGCAGCGAGGACGTCAAGATCGTCGGCGAGCCGTTCGGTCCCGCGGACAACTACGGCATCGGACTCCCGCCGGACTCCGACGCCGTGGAGTTCGTCAACACCTGGCTCCAGCAGGTCATCGACGACGGCACCTGGGAAGAGCTCTGGCAGGTGACCATCGGCAACCGGACCGGCGTCGACGAGGCGCCCGCGCCCCCGACGGTCGGCGAGACCATCTCCTGACGCACTGCTGACCCCCGGCACCGCCGAACGCACCCGCCGCGCCCCGGACACCGAAGGAGGCCGCGCGTGGAGACCCTCTTCACCGACTACCTGCCCAACTTCGTCTCCGGCCTGCGCACGACGCTCCTGCTCACGACGTTCGCCTTCGTCGGTTCCCTCGTGCTCGGCGTCGTCCTCGCGACGTTCCGGATCAGCCCCATCGCGCCGCTGCGCGCGGCGGGGACGGCGTACGTCGAGGTCTTCCGCAACGTGCCCCTGTTCAGCCTGCTCATCCTCGTCGTCTACGGGCTCCCCGAGATCCAGGTGGACATCGACTACATCCCCGCCGTCATCATCGCGATGACGGCGGTGGGCGCCGCGTTCGCCTGCGAGGTGCTGCGCACCGGCATCAACGCCGTCGGCGCGGACCAGGTGGAGGCGGCGCGCGCCGTCGGGCTCTCGTTCGTCGGCATCGTCCGGTACGTCGTCATGCCGCAGGCGATCCGCGACATGGTCCAGCCTGGCGTCTCCCTGTTCATCGGCATCCTCCTCAGCTCCTCGCTCGCCGGCATCGTCGGGGTCATGGACCTCACCGCCGAGGTCTCCTACATCAACAACCGCGAGGCGCTGGGCCTGACGACGTTCCTCGTCGCGGCGGCCATGTACGCCACCATCGCGCTCGGCGCCGGGGCGATCGGTGCCCGGGTCGAGACCCGCGTGCGGGTGCGGCGATGAGGCGGCGGTCATGAGGCGGCGGCGATGAGGACCGAGCAGGTCCTCTTCGACACGGTCGGGCCCCGCGCGCAGCGACGGGTCCGCATCATCACCGTGCTCAGCGTGCTGTTCCTCCTCGGCGTCTTCGCCCTCGCGTACTGGCAGTTCTACCGCAGCGGCCAGCTGGCGCCGTCGAAGTGGGCCTGGCTCTACGACCCGGCGACCCTGCGGTACATGGTCCGCGCCCTCGGCCACACGGCGTGGGCGGCCCTGGGCGCCGGGGCGATCGCCCTGCCCCTCGGCCTCGTCCTTGCGCTCGGGCGCCTGTCCGCCTCCCGGCTCCTGCGGTGGCCGTCGACGGCGGTCATCGAGGTCTTCCGCGCCGTCCCGGTGCTCCTCGTCATCTACATCTTCACGAGCGCGCTGCCGCAGTACGGCGTCAACCCCGAGGTCTACTGGAAGCTCGTCATCCCCGTCGGCCTGTGCGCGGCGGCGATCATCGCCGAGGTCATCCGCGCCGGCATCCTCGCGATCCCCCGCGGCCAGTCCGACGCCGCCGCGAGCATCGGCATGACCCCCTCGCTGGCTTTCCGGCTCGTCGTCCTGCCCCAGGCGGTGCGCGTCATCATCCCCTCGCTCGTCGCCCAGGCCGTCATCGTCGTCAAGGACACGACGTTCGGGTACGTCGTCAGCTACGGCGAGCTCATGCAGAGCGGCCGCGTGCTCGTGGCGACCACGGGGGACCTCGTCCAGACGTACCTCGTCATCACCGTCGTCTACATCCTCGTCAACATGGTGATCTCGCGGGTCGCGCAGCGCCTCGATGTCGTCCTCGCCCGCCGGCGGGCCGGCAACGGGAGCCGGTTCGTCACGCTCTTCCCCGCCCGCAGCGCCACGGTGCGGACCGCACCGGGGGCGCCCGACGCCGCGAAGGTGCCGATCGCCTGAGCGCGGACCTCAGGCCGGGTAGATCGTCACCTCGGCGGCCTTGACGGCGAACACCCGCTCGTCGTCCACCGCGAGCGCGTCGGCCGCCACGGACGCCGGGGTGATGTCGGCGGCGAGGACCCGGCCGTCCGCCGTCCGCCCCCGGACCCGGACGAGCTCGCCGGTGTGCTCGAGCGAGACCACCCGGACGCGCACGGCGTTGCGCGGGCTGCCGCCGGGCGGGTCGCGGTGGACGGCCACGGCCCGGGGGCTGAACGCCGCCACCGCCGCCGCGCTTGGGCGGCACGCGTCGTCGACGAGGCCGTGGAGGACGACGGCGGAGGCACCGGACGCCCGCAGGGCGCCCTCCCGGAGGGTGCCGGGGACGAGGTTGACGCCGGCGAGCTGCGCCGTGAACGGCGAGCGCGGGCGGGTGAGGACGTCCAGGGTGGCGCCCTGCTCGACGACGCGGCCGCCGTCGAGCACGACGACGGCGTCCGCCAGCGCGAGGACGTCGACGAGGTCGTGGGTGACGAGCAGGGCGGTGCGGGCCGCCTCCCGCACGACGCGGCGCAGCAGCCGGCGCATCGCCGCCCCCGCCGCGACGTCGAGCGAGGCGAGCGGCTCGTCGAGGAGGACGACCCGCGGGTCCGGGGCGAGGGCGCGGGCGAGCGCGACCCGCTGCGCCTGCCCGCCCGAGAGCTCGTGGGGCCGCCGATCCGCGAGGTCGAGGGCGTCGGCCTCGACGAGCCGGTCGTGGGCCACCCGGGCGGCCGCACGCTGCCCGGCGCCCGCGCTCCGGGGCCCGAAGGCGACGTTGTCGACCACCCGCAGGTGCGGGAAGAGGAGCGGGCGCTGCGCGAGGAGCGCGACGCCCCGGTCGGGCGGGCGCACCCAGGTCCGCGCGTCGGCGACCACCCGGTCGCCGATCCGCACCGACCCCGGGTCCGGCCGCAGCAGGCCCGCGACCAGGCCGAGCACGGACGACTTGCCCGCCCCGTTCGGCCCGAGCACCGCGAGGACCCGGCCCGCGGGGGCCACGAGGTCGACGTCCACGCCGCGGTCGGGGAGCGCGGCGCGCACGTGGACGGCCTCGCCTGTCATCCCCGCCCCCGGACGTCGCTGCGGCCCAGGCGGGTGGCGAGGACGATGACGGCGGCCACGACGAGGAGGACGAGCGAGAGGGCGACCGCGACATCCGGGTCGGTCTCCCGCCGCAGGTAGATCTCCAGCGGGAGCGTGCGGGTGACGCCCTCGAGCGACCCCGCGAACGTCAGCGTCGCGCCGAACTCCCCGAGCGAGCGGGCGAACGCCAGCGCGGTGCCCGACCCGAGGGCGGGGGCGATGAGCGGGAGCGTCACCCGGCGCAGCACGGTCGTCGGGCGTGCGCCGAGGGTGGCGGCGACGTCCTCGTAGCCCCCGCCGGCCGTCCGCAGCGCGCCCTCGAGGGAGAGCACGAGGAACGGCAGCGAGACGAAGGTCTGGGCGAGCACGACGGCGGCGGTGGTGAAGGCGACGGTGACGCCCCACGCCTCGAGCTGGGCGCCGAGGAGGCCGCGCCGGCCGAGGGTGGTGAGCAGGGCCAGGCCGGCGACCACGGGCGGCAGGACGAGCGGCAGCATGACGAGGGTGCGGACCAGGCGCAGCCCGGGCAGCGCCGCCCGGGCGAGGACGAGGGCGAGCGGCACCCCGAGCACGACGCACAGCGCGGTGGAGGCGCTCGCCGTGCGCAGGCTCAGCCCGAGCGCGGCGAGCGCCGGCTCGGAGGTGACGAGCGCCGGCAGCCGCGTCCACGGCACGCGGGTGAGCAGGCCGACGACGGGGACGGCGACGAACAGGGCCGCGACGCCGGCCGTCGCGTAGGCCCAGGCGGGCAGCCCGGGCCCGGGGCGCGGGCCGGGCGCGGTCCTCACGGCGCACCGAACCCGGCGCGCTCGAGCGCCTCGCGGGCGGGAGGGGTCCTCAGCCAGTGCACCCACGAGGCCGCGGTGGCGGGATCCGCGGCCCCGGCGACGACGGCCGCGGAGTAGGTGGTCCGCACCTCGTCCGCGCCGGGAACCTCGAGCGTCCGCACCGCCGCGCCCGCGCCCCGCGCGTCGGAGGCGTAGACGAGCCCGGCGTCGGCCTGGCCCGAGGTGACCGTGCCGAGCACGGCGGTGGCCGACGGCTCCTCGGAGACCGGTGCGAGCGTGACGCCGACGCGCTCGGCCAGCGTCGCCGCGGCGGCACCGCACGGGACCTGCGGCGCGCAGACGACGAGGGCCGCGTGCTCGAGCGAGGCGTCGAGGCCGGTGACGCCGCCCGGGTCGTCCGGCGGTGTCACGAGGACGAGGTGGTTGCTCGCGAAGGCGGCGGGCGCGGCGGAGAGCAGGCCGAGCTCCTCGGCGTCGGCCATGGTGCGGCGGTCGGCCGTGGCGAGGACGTCGGCCGGCGCGCCGGCGTCCACCTGGGCGACGAGGTCGCTCGACCCCGCGAAGGAGAAGGCCACCTCGACGCCGTGCTCCTCCTCGAAGGCCGGCGCGAGCTCGGTGAAGACACCGTGGAGGGAGGCGGCGGCGAAGACGGTGAGCCCGTCCCCGCCCGAGGGGGTGGTCGGCCCGGGGCCGGTGGCGCAGGCGGCGGGGAGTGCGGCGAGCAGCGTGACGAGCAGCGCGGCGCGGAGCGCGACGGGCGGGGCGAGCAGGCGCGCGCGGCGTGCGCGGCGTCGGCGCGGTGCGACCGCCCCGCTCATCGAGGTGGCGTCTCGACGATGACGGTCGTCGCCTTGACCACCGCCACGGCTTGCGAGCCCGGCTCGAGGCCGAGCTCCTCCGCGGCCTCGCGGCTCATGAGCGAGACGATGCGGTGCGGGCCGCACTGCATCTCCACCTGCGCCATGACGCCGTCGGCGATGACGCGGGTGACGAGCCCGACGAGCCGGTTGCGTGCCGACCGGCCCACGCCCGAGGGGTCGGCCGCCGCCGCCGCGGCGCTGCGCCGGGCGTGCTCGGCGAGCGCGGCGCCGTCGACGACCTTGCGGCCCGACGCGTCGGTCGTGACGCTGAGCGTGCCGTCGTCGACCCAGCGGCGCACGGTGTCGTCACTGACGCCGAGCAGCTCCGCGGCCTTGGCGATCCGATAGTGCGGCATGGAGCCGAGCCTAGAGCCGCAGATGCGGAGATGCCCCCGAGGGCCGCAGCGGTCGAGCGCCATTTGGGTGACGTTGCGGTGCCCATAGCGCTGGGATGTCACCCGCAGGGCTCTGGGGCGAGGCCCTGCGACCAGGGGCCTGCCCGAGCCTCCGTCCGAGGGATGACCCGACGCGGCGACGTTCATCCCGCCGCCCGACGCGGGCAGGGCGGCCGTTGGCGAGGCTCGTCCTATGAGCGAACACCCCCGCACACCCCGCGCCCCGCAGATGCCCACCCGGCAGGCCCCGTGGCCGGCCCCGGCCCCGCAGGCGCCATCCCCGCAGGCCCCGGCCCCGCAGGCATGGCCCCAGCAGCCGGCCCCGAAGGCATGGCCCCAGCAGCCCGCCCCGCGCCCGGCGCCGACGGCCTTCCCGCCCGCGACCACGGCCTTCGCCGCGCCGTCCTCGTTCCCCGCGCTCACCGCCCGCGGCCTCACCAAGACCTACGGGCCGACGACGGCGCTCGCCGGCGTCGACCTCGCCATCGAGGCGGGCGAGTCGGTGGCCATCATGGGCGCGTCCGGCTCCGGCAAGACGACGCTCCTCCACTGCCTGGCGGGCATCATCCGGCCCGACAGCGGCGAGGTGCACCTGGCGACCGGCGCCGAGTGGATCGCCGTGAGCGCGCTCGGGGAGACCGCCCGGTCCCGCGTGCGCCGCGAGCACCTCGGCTTCGTCTTCCAGGAGGGCCTGCTCATCCCCGAGCTCACCGCGCGCGAGAACGTCGCCATCGCCCTCATGCTCGGCGGGGTGCCGCGGCAGGCGGCCGAGCACGCCGCCACCGCGGCCCTCGCCACCCTCGGCCTCGCCGGGATGGAGGACCGCCGGATCGGCCAGCTCTCCGGCGGCCAGGCCCAGCGCGTGGCCATCGCCCGCGCGCAGGTGACCGGCGCGCGCGTGGTCTTCGCCGACGAGCCCACCGGAGCCCTCGACTCGCAGACCTCCGCGGAGGTCATGGACGTCCTGCTCTCCACCGTGACCGGGAGCGGCCGCACGCTCGTCGTCGTCACCCACGACGACGACGTCGCCGCCCGGTGCCGCCGGACGATCCGCCTGCACGACGGCCGGATCGTCGCCGACCAGGCGAGGAGCCCCCGATGACCGCCGCGCCGGGTGCCGTCCGGCCGGCTGCGAGCGGCTCGCCCGCCCTCGTCCCCGTCCGGCTCGCGTGGCTGCTCGCCCGCCGCGGATCCGAGGACCGCGCGACGCTCCTCCTGCCCGTCATCGCCTTCGGCGCCGTCACCACGCTCCTGCTCACCGTCATCGCCGGCGCGCAGTCGTTCGGGCGCTGGGACGACGAGGTCGGCGAGCTCTACCAGGTCCTCGCCGTCGTCGCCGTCGCCCTCATGCTCGTCCCGCTCATCACCCTCGGCGGCTCGGCCGCGCGCCTGTCGGCCCGGCGCCGCGACGACCGCCTCTCCACCCTGCGCCTCGTCGGCGCCACCCCCGCCACGGTCGCCGTCATGACGGTCCTCGAGTCCGCCGGCCTGGCGCTCGCCGGGGCCCTCGGCGGCGTCGTCGGCTACGTCGTCCTCGGCCCCGCGGTCCAGCAGATCCCGTTCCGGGGCGAGGCGATCGGCTCGGCCTACTGGCTCGGGCCCCTCGCCGTCGTCGGGGTGCTCCTCGGCGTCACCGCCCTCGCGGCGGTCAGCGCCGCCGTGGGGCTGCGGCGGGTGACGATCTCCCCGCTCGGGGTGCGCACCCGGCAGGAGGCGCCGCGGATCGGCACCCGTCGCCTCGTCGTCGGCGTCGCCGTCATCGGCGCGGGCGTCCTCGCGATGAGCGGCCAGTACGCGAGCTTCGCCGCGATCGTCGCCGTGGTCCTCGTCGTGCTCGCCTCCGGTCTCGCGGTCCTCAACCTCATCGGCCCCTGGGCCGTCACCCGGCTCGCCCGTGCGCAGCTCCGCCGGGCGCGCACGCCCGCCCGGCTCATCGCGGCGCGGGGGATCGCCGAGTCGCCCAAGGCCGTGTGGCGCCAGGTGAGCAGTGTGGCGATGACGAGCTTCGTCGCCGTCATCGTCGGCACCGGGGTGTCGGCGACGGACGGCGGGGTCGGCTCGTCGACCGGTCCGGACCGCTTCCTCGCCGTCGACATCGGCACCGGCCTCGTCATCACCGTGGTGGCCTCCTTCCTCATGGTGGCCTGCTCGGCGGGCATCAACTCCGCGGCCGAGATCCTCGACCGCGCCCCGCTGTCCGCCAGCCTCCACAAGCTGGGCATGCCGTGGCAGACCCTCGACGAGGCGCGCACCCGCACCGTCATGGTCCCGCTCGTCGCGGCGACGGTGGGATCGGCGCTCGTCGCCGCTGTCCTCATCCTGCCGCTGACCGGCTACGCGCTCATCACCGCGCCCGACTCGCTCGCCGTCATCGGGGCGTGCCTCGTGGCCGGCCCGCTCATCACCCGGCTCGGCGTGCTCGCCACCCGGCCGCTGCTGCGGCGCGTCGTCACCTCCTGAGCGCGTCGGCCGGCTCGCGCCCCAGGCCGGCGTCGGGCGCCCGGTCCCCGGGCGTCCGGTCCCCGGGCGTCACGGCGCGGGCGGGGCGTCCCGGCGCCAGTCCCCGGACCGTCCGCCCGACTTGGCGACCACGCGGACCCGGGTGATCTCGGCGGCGCGGTCCACGCCCTTGACCATGTCGACGACGGCGAGGGCCGCCACGCTCACCGCGGTGAGCGCCTCCATCTCCACGCCGGTGCGGTCGGCGGTGCGGACCGTCGCGGTGATGAGGACCCGGTCCTGCGCGAGCTCGAGGTCGACGACCACCCCGTGCACCCCGATGACGTGGGCGAGCGGCAGGAGGTCGGGGGTCTTCTTCGCCGCGGCGATCCCGGCGACCCGGGCGACGGCGAGGACGTCACCCTTGGGGACGGTGCCCTCCCGCAGCGCGGTCATCACCGCGGCGCTGCACCGGACCTCACCGGCGGCGACGGCCTCCCGGACGGTCGGGGTCTTCGCGGTGACGTCGACCATCCGGGCGTGCCCGGCGGCGTCGAGGTGGGTGAAGGGCTGGCTCACGCCCACCATCATGACGCCCACGGCGTCCCCGGGAGCGACCTCCTCGACGTCGGCCGCGACGACGGCGAGCGCCTCGGCCCGGGCGAGGGAGGCGACGAGGTGCGAGCCGGAGCCCCCCGCGGCCGCCGGCCGCACGCGCACCGGCGCGCCCGCCCCGGGCGGGTCGAGGGCCGGCGGGTCGAGGACCGGCGGGTCGGCGAGCTCCCGGTCGAGGACCGCCGGGAGGTACTGCCGCCGGCCGGCGGGGCTGCGCCACCCGACCGCGGCGACGGCGGGGAGGACCGGGGCGGCGGGGACGGCGGCCAGGCCGCGCAGCCGGGCCAGGGCGGGCCGGACGAGCACGTGCATGCTGACGAACACGGACACGGGGTTCCCGGGCAGGCAGAAGATCGGGACCCCGGGGCCGCCGTCGGGCCGGGCGAGGACCCCGAAGCCCTGGGGCTTGCCCGGCTGCATGGCGACCGCGGTGAAGGCGACCTCCCCTAGCGGTGCGAGCACCTCCTTGACGACGTCGTACGCCCCGGCGCTCACGCCGCCGGTGGTGACGACGACGTCCACCGCGGGCAGCGCCTCGGCGAGCGCCCGGCGCAGGGCCGCCGGCTCGTCGCCCACCGTGCCGAGCGGCACGGGGACCGCGCCCGCCTCCCGGACCAGACCGAGCACCAGGGCGGTGTTGGAGTCGGGGATCTGCCCCGGCCCCGGCGCCGCGCCCGGCGGCACGAGCTCGGCGCCCGTGGCGAGGACTCCCACGCGCACCCGCGGGTGGACGAGGAGGTCGCCGTGGCCGGTGGACGCCGCAGCCGACAGGTGGCGGCCCGCGAGCGCGGTGCCGGCCCGCAGGACCGGGTCGCCGGGCTCGATGTCGTCGCCGCGGCGGCGCACGTACCGGCCCGGCGGGGCGGGGGCGAGGACGGCGACGACGCCGGGCAGCGGGGCCCCGGGGCCCGCCGGCTGGTCGGTCTGCTCGACCGGGACGACGGCGTCGGCGCCCGGCGGCAGCGGGGCGCCGGTCATGATGCGGGCCGCGGTCCCCGGGCCCACCCCCGGGCGCGCGTCGGTCCCCGCGGGCAGGTCGGCGACGACGCGCAGGCGCACGGGGCGGTCCGGCGAGGCGTCGCCGACATCGGCGGCCCGGACGGCGAACCCGTCCATGGCGGAGTTGTCGAACGGCGGCACCGCCAGGCGCGCGGGGAGGTCGCGCGCCAGCACGCAGCCGTGGGCGTCGGCCAGCGGCCGGCGCACCGGCGCGAGCGGGGCCACGGCGGCGAGGACGCCGGCCAGGTGCTCCTCGACCGGGATGAGCGGGGCGCTCACGGGCGCGGGTTGGTGCGGGACCAGCGCCGCTCGCCCCGGCGCGCCCCCATGCCGGCGGCGCACCGCGGGCACACGTCGCTCACCTCGTCGGCGTGGATCCCCGTGGCGGGCTGGACCTCGGCCCACGGCACGTGCGGGAAGCGCAGGAGCGCCTCGCGGCTCAGGGCGAGCCCGCAGACCGTCTGGTTGGTGCCCGGCACCCAGGCGTGGACCGACCCGGCGGGCGCCCGGACGCCGTCAGGCTCCGTCCACTGCCCGCTCGCGGCGACGGACGCGCCGCTGACCTTGCGCACGGTGACCTCCTGACGTGGCGGGGTGAGAGCGGCTCCCAGGATGGTCCACGGCCGCGTGGGGGGCATCTCAGTAGATCGGCAGGCTGAGGTCGACGTCCCGGGCCCAGGCGAGGATGCCGCCGGAGAGGCTGAGCGCGGGGACGCCGGCCGCCGCCAGCGCGCGGGCCGCCAGCGTCGACCGTTCCCCGCTGCGGCAGTGGACGACGACGTCGGCCGCGGTGCCGTTGTCCGGCGCCGCGTCGAGCTCGCGCGCCACGCCCGCCGGGTCGGCGAGGACGGCGGCGAGCGGCACGTGGACGGCACCGGGGATGACGGCGATGGTGCGCTCGGCCGCCTCGCGCACGTCGAGGAGGACGACGGCGTCCGCGCCGCGCTCGCGGGCGGCGAGGCGGGCGGCGAGCGCGGTGGCGGACAGGGTGGGGACGGCTGCGGGCTCGGCCGGCGCCTCGTCGGTCCGCTCGCGCCGCCGGCCGCCGGGGCGCAGGGGCACCTCGCTCCACCGGGCGGCGAGCGCGTCGAGCACGGCGACCCGCCCGAGGAGCGGCTCGCCGGTGCCGGTGAGGAGCTTGACCGCCTCGGTGGCCATGAGGGCGCCCACCTGGCCGCACAGGGCACCGAGCACGCCGGCCTGGGCGCACGACGGCGTCGTCCCGGGCGGGGGCGGCGCCGGGAAGAGGTCCCGCAGGGTCACCGGCGCGGCGCCCCCGCTGGGGCGGGACCAGAAGACCGACACCTGGGCGTCGAACCGCAGGATCGAGCCCCACACGAGCGGGACGCCGAGGGCCGCGCACGTGTCGTCGACGAGGTAGCGGGTGGCGAAGTTATCGGTGCCGTCGAGGACGAGGTCGTAACCGGCGACGATCGCGGCCGCGTTGCCCGCCGCGAGCCGGACACGGTGGCGGACCACCTCGACGTCGGGGTTGAGGGCGGCGAGGCGGTCGGCCGCGGAGTCGACCTTGGCCCGGCCGACGTCCGCCGCGCCGTGGATCACCTGGCGCTGGAGGTTGGAGGCGTCGACGTCGTCGTCGTCGACGATCCCCAGCCGGCCCACGCCGGCCGCGGCGAGGTAGAGCAGGGCGGGGGAGCCGAGGCCCCCGGCGCCGACGACGAGGACCCGGGCGGCGAGCAGGCGGCGCTGGCCCACCTCGCCCAGGGCGTCGAGGAGGAGGTGGCGCGAGTAGCGCTCCACCTGGTCGCGGCGCAGCGGGGGGCCGGACTCGACGAGGGCGGGCAGGGACATCTCAGCCCCCCGCGAACGGCGGCAGCACGTCGACGCGGGCGGGCTCGCCCAGCGGCGCGGCGGGGTCGGCGAGGACGACGCCGTCGACGAGCAGGCTGGAGATCGCCAGGATGCGGTCCACCGCGGCCCCGCGCGCGGCGCTGATGGCGGCGCGGAGGTCCGCCCCGGTGGCGCCGGCGGGCAGGGTGAGCACCTCCGCCGCGGTGCCGGCGGCCTCCTCGGCCGCGGCGAAGTAGCGGACGTGGACCGTGGTGGTCGCCGAGGTGGGGGTGCCGGTCATCTCATCCTCCGATCGCGCTCATCGGGCGCTGCGGCTGCAGGAAGCCGGGGTCGTCGATGCCGTGACCGGGCAGCTTGCCCCACATCGCCGTGCGCCAGGCGGCGGCGATCTCGGCGTCGTCGGCCCCGGAGCGGACCATGGCGCGCAGGTCCGTCTCCGTGCGGGAGAACAGGCAGGTGCGCACCTGGCCGTCGGCGGTGAGCCGGGTGCGGTCGCAGGCGCCGCAGAAGGACTGGGTCACCGAGGCGATGACGCCGACGGTGCCGCCCGGGCGGTCCCCGTGCGCCGCCACCCGCCAGCGCTGGGCGGGGGCGGCGCCCCGGGCTGCCGGGTCGGTGGCGCTCAGGTCGAACCGGGTGCGCAGGGAGGCGAGGATCTCCTCGGCCGTCACCATCCCCCCGCGGGTCCAGCTCTCCCGCGGCCCGAGCGGCATCTGCTCGATGAAGCGCAGCTCGTAGCCGCGCCGCAGGGCGAACTCGAGCAGGTTCGGCGCCTCCGCGTCGTTGCGCCCCCGCATGAGGACGGCGTTGATCTTCACCGGGGCGAGGCCGGCGGCGTGGGCGGCCGCCAGGGCGGCGAGCACGTCGGGCAACCGGTCGCGCCGCGCCAGCTGCGCGTAGGTCGCCCGGTCGAGCGAGTCGAGCGAGACGTTGACCCGGCGCAGCCCGGCGGCGGCGAGCGCCCCGACGCGCCGGTCCAGACCCAGCCCGTTCGTCGTCAGCGACGTCTCGGGCGCCGCGCCGTCGGGCGTCCGGAGTGCCGTCGTCGCGGCGACGATCTCCTCCAGGCCCTTGCGCAGGAGGGGCTCGCCGCCGGTGAAGCGCACCTCGCGGACCCCGAGGCGCGTCACGGCGACGGTGACGAGGCGGACCACCTCGGCGTCGGTGAGGACGTCGGGGGCGGGCAGCCAGTCGAACCCCTCGGGGGGCATGCAGTACTCGCAGCGCAGGTTGCACCGGTCGGTGAGCGAGACGCGCAGGTCGCGGGCCACCCGGCCGTAGCGGTCGACGAGGCGCGCGTCGTCCGGCCGGGGCGCCGGCGCGTGGCCGCCGCCCCGGCGCGGCTCGGCGGGCCCGGTCGCGCGCGGTGCGCGCACCCGGGGCACTCCGAGCTCGACGGCGGACATCGCCTCACTGTAACGAGGACCACACCGGGCGGCCCGGTCGGTCCGCCAGGGACCGCGTCAGGCGAGGCGCGCCTCCGGCACCGTGGTGAGCGAGGGGTCGCGCACGACCTTGTCGCCGAGCACCGTGTCGATGCGGGCCATGAGCTCCTCGGGGATCTCCACCCCCGAGGCCCGGACGTTCTCCGCCACCTGCTCGGGCCGGGACGCCCCGATGATGGCGGCCGAGACGTTGTCGTTCTGCAGCACCCACGCGATGGCGAGCTGGGCCATGGTGAGCCCGAGCTCCTCGGCCACCGGCCGCAGCTCCTGGACGCGGGTGAGCAGGTCGTCGTCGCCGAGGAAGCGCCGGATCATCGAGGCGCCGCCCTTCTCGTCCGTCGCCCGCGACCCGGCGGGGGGCGCCTGGCCGGGCAGGTACTTGCCGGTGAGGACGCCCTGGGCGACCGGCGACCACACGATCTGGCCGATCCCGAGCTCGACCGAGGCGGGCACCACCTCGGGCTCGATGACCCGCCACAGCATCGAGTACTGGGGCTGGTTGGAGATGAGGCCGAAGCCGAGCTCCCGGGCCAGGGCGTGCCCGGCGCGGAGCTTGTCGGCGGGCCACTCGGACACGCCGATGTAGAGGGCCTTGCCGGCGCGGACGATGTCGGCGAACGCCTGCATCGTCTCCTCCAGCGGCGTCTCGACGTCGTAGCGGTGCGCCTGGTAGAGGTCGACGTAGTCGGTCCCCAGGCGGCGTAGGGACGCGTCGATGGACTCCATGACGTGCTTGCGGGACAGGCCGGTGTCGTTGGGGCCCTTGCTGCCGGTGGGGAAGTAGACCTTGGTGAAGATCTCGAGCTCGTGGCGCGGCACGCCCGCCAGCGCCTCGCCGAGGACCGTCTCCGCGACGGTGTTGGCGTAGGTGTCGGCGGTGTCGAACGTCGTGATGCCCGCGTCGAGCGCGGCGTGCACGCAGCGGGTGGCCACCTCGTTCTCCACCTGGGAGCCGTGGGTGAGCCAGTTGCCGTAGGTGATCTCCGAGATCTTCAGACCGCTGTTGCCGAGGTATCGATGCTGGACCATGCGCCCAACGGTAGGGCCGATCGGCGTTCCTGCATGATGCCCGTCGTCGCCCTGACCTGCCGGCCGTGCTGCCGGAGTCCGGCGCCGGTGACGAAGGACGAGGCGGGACCCGACAGGCCTGCCGGCGCGGGGGCGTGGGGCCCGTTCCCCGATCAGTCGGTGAGGCGGCGCGCGGCCGGCGGCGGGTGGCGTGGGACCCCGAGCCGAAAGACGGCCACGACGCGACGGTTGGTGCCAGCCGTGGCGGCCGCGACCATCCGCGCGGTCTCGGGGCAGTCGAGGAGCTGGCTGAGGGGGTGGACCCACAGCCCTTCGCGCCCGGCAGCGAGCCAGGTCCGCAGCAGCGCACGCCCGAGGTCGGCGAGGTGGTCGTCGCCCCGGTCCGCCACAGCGGTGAGGGCCACGACCGTGCCCAGCGGGCGGGCGGTCGAGGAGGCCGCCAGCAACCGGGTCGCCCGCGTCCCGCGCAGGACGGGCAGGAGCGCGGGCGAGAGCGAGAGCCGTAGGACGGCGGCCTCCCACGGCCGCAGGCCCAGGACCTGGGCGGTGAGGCCGTCACGGTCCCTGCGGTGACGGCCCAGCCGCAGCCACTCGCGCAGCTCGGCCGTCGCCGGCCCGTCGAACGTCCACCGGTCCGCCACGGGCAGGGCCCGGGCGACGAGGTCAGCGGGCAGGGCGACGAGCGCAGACCCGTCGGGCAGGTCCGCTGAGCCTCCGATGCGGGCGATCTGCTCCGCCGACGAGGCCGGCGGGGCGTAGGGGCCCCTGGCCGTGCGGCGCGCGCGGAGCTCGGCCACGGTGAAGGCGGCCACCCCGCTCGCGGCGGGCGCGCCACCCGGGGATGGCGAAACCGGCGGGGTCCGGTCCAGGCTGATGAGGCCGGCGCGACGGGAGGACCTGTCCACCCGCCACCGCGTCGACGCCCGCAGGCCCAGGTCGCAGGCGGTGATCTCCACCGCCTGCGCCACCGCGCCGAGCGAGAGGAGGAGGTCCCGGCCGCTGGGGTCTCCCGCCGGCAGCGTCCGGTCCGGGTGCCAGCCCAGGGCGAGCGCGTCCGGCCCGGACTCGGTGAGGTGCCACGGCTGGGTGTTGTGGGCGCTGGGCGCCCGGCCCCAGTCGGCGGACCTGGCCAGCACCTGCTGGGCGGGTGTCGCCCGCCCGCCGCCGGAGGACGTCATCCGGCCGGCCGGCGGTAGAAGCACACATCGTGCAGGGGGCGCCCACCCATCGCGGCGAACTGGGCCGCGGAGGCGGCGTTCTCCTCACCCACGAACGTCACCCGGAGCGTCTCGTACCCGCCCGCGACGAGGTTCGCCAGCAGCCGGTGCGAGAGCAGTGTCATGAGGCCCCGGCCACGCGCCTGCGGCACCGTGCCCTTGATGATGAGCACCGCCTCCCGGGGCAGGGCCCGGCGCGTCGCGAGCAGGCGCACCTGGTCGAGCAGCGCCATCCGTCCACCGGTCGACATGACGAACCCGCTGACGTCCGGCACGACGAGCACGAACGCCACGGGCTCCCCGCGCTCACTCGCCCACAGCAGGAGCGACTCGTCCAGCAGCCACGCCAGCCCGTCGGTGGCCGCGGCGAGCTCCGCCGCCGTGATGGGGGTGTAGTACGGAAGCTCGGCGAAGCTCGCGTTGAGCATGCCGCGCAGGATCGGCAGCTGTTCCCCGAAGCGCCGACGGTGCCCGCGGTGCACCTCGATCCCGTCCCGCTCGCCCGCGCCGCGGGGGAAGACGGCGTCGGCATCGAGCCCGCGCAGGTCCTCGACGATCCACGTCGCTGCCGGCCACACGCGGTCGAACCCCGCGGCCTCCCACGCGGCGGGGTAGGAGGGCGGGTTCCACGGGGAGTCGACGAATCCGCGCTCACCGTGCCCGGACGTGATGACGCCGCCTGTCTGGTTCGGCAGCAGGGACACCGGGCCGAGCAGGGTGCCCCGCCCCTGCTCGCGGGCGCGCCGCGAGGCATGTGCGGTGAGCGCGCGCAGGACGTGGGCGCCGGTGAACTCCGTCGCCCCGAGGAGCTGGACGGGCTCGCCGAGCTTGCGGTCCATGCGCTCGTCGCTGTGCACGGTGCTGCGCCCGACGACGCGCCCGGAGGTGTCCCGGGCCAGCACGAGCTCGACCGGGCCGTGCGGGGTGTGCGGCCCGACGCCGCGCCACCAGCGCTTGACGGTGTCCTGGAACAGCGGCACGGCGTGGGTGCGTGGGTGGAGCCGCAGCGGGAGGTCGAGGAAGGCTCGCAGGTCGGCACGCGAGCGGACCGGCTCGACGCGCACCTGCGCGGCGCCCTCCTGCGTCATCGCCCCCACCGGCTCACGGCTCGCGCGGGCCGCGGGCCGCGCGCCGGACCGGCGGACCCACCGTCTCCCCGCCCACGGGGGTGAACCGTTCGATGTGCGCCATGACGTCGCCCTCGGCCCGCCAGACGCCGTTGGTGTAGCCGGACGTCTCGGCCGCGTAGACGCGGACCCAGCTGCCGGTGGCGGCGCTGCGCCCCGCGGCCCAGTCGGCCAGTCCGCGGTGGGCGCCGGTCCGGGCGAAGCGCAAGAGGTCCTCCTCGGTGGCGAACCACCCGATCGTGCCGAGGGTGGCCGGCGGCTGCCAGTAGCGCCGGTGCCCCCGGTACCCCGGCGCGGTCCTCATCCGGGCGGCGAGCGCAGCGTGAGCGCGCGCGTGCCGCAGCCACGCCCGCGGCGACGACAGGCGGGTGCCGCTGACGAACATGGCCTGCGCCTGACCGATCGGGGGCGCCTGCGAGAAGTCGTCGGTCCTCACGCTCGCCCCCCGTCCGAGCCGTACAGCCGGATGTAGCCACCGGTGGCGTTGCGGGTCCCGTCGACCGCCCACCCCATGAGCTCGCGGTGCGCCCCGGTACGCGAGAACCGCAGCAGGTCCTCCCGCGTGGCGAAGAACCCGATAGTGCCCAGGGTGAACGGCGGCTCGTAGTAGACCTGGTGGTGCACGTAGCCCGGCATCCGCTTGAGCTGGCGGACCATCGCGAACCACCGGGGCGCCAGGCGGAGCCAGGCGAGCGGGCTCGTGTAGCGGGTCGCCCCCACGAACACGGACGTCGCGTCGGCGGCCTCGCGCCGCGGCTCCTCGCCCCGCACGCGCATCACGAGGGCTCACCGCGCAGGTAGACCCGCTTGAGCGCGGACCCGCCCTCGGCGAACGGCCCGGTGGAGTAGTCGTGGACCCGCACGGCGATGTCGCCGCTGCGCTCCGACTCCTCCAGCGACTGGGCGAAGTCGCGGCTCACGCGCGCGAGATAACCGACCACGCCCTCCCGCGCGCCGTGCGCGAGTGCGTCGCGGTCGGCGTCGGTGAGGGCGATGTCCGCGCGCAGCTCGAGGTGGATGACCGGTTGCTGGACCGTCTCGTCCCCCGCGACCGCCTCGAGGGTGAGGGTGAACGAGGCGAGCTGCGCGGCACGGGCGGGGGAGTCGTACAGGCCGTTCTCCACGTCCTGCGGGTAGATGTGCGCGCCCATGAAGGAGATGGTGGCGTCCGCGCGGCCGTACAGCAGCAGGAGCGGCAGCTTCATGCCCTGCTCCGCCCAGGCCGCCCGGGCGGCGTGCCGCCACCGCGGGAAGCGCCTCATGATGGCGGCGAGGTCCTGCCACTCCAGCAGCGCGCCCTCGTCGTGGATGTTGTAGCGCAGCTTGGGCGAGAGGACGGAGGTCGACGTGAGGGTGCACAGGATCTCGCCGTGCGCGTCGGTCTCGAGGTAGGTCTCGAGCGGGTTGTACTGGAAGATCATCGGGGTCCGCGCCTCGCCGGGTCCGAGGACCGCCTCGCGCAGGTCGTGGTCCGCCAGGAGCGCCCGGCGCAGGAACACCGTGAGCTCGGTCTCGCCGGCGATGCCGATGGTGAGGTCGGAGGCGCCGTAGCCGGAGCGGACGGTGAGGAACCGCTGCTCGCAGTAGTCGCGCAGCGCCTCCGTCATGCCTTCCCCGCCGACGAGCCCGTGCATCCGGTAGGCGGACCAGTCCAGGCCCACGGCGTCGAGGCGGTCGCGGACGTCCTTGAGGAACGGTGGGTACGCCGCGACGAGGTAGGTGAAGCCGGGACCGAAGTGGGTGATCGTGTCGACGATCTTGTCGAGGTCCGGGCCGGTGTTCTTCACCATGGCGATCTTGGCCATGGCGATGCCCGTGTTCGTGCCGGTGGCCCAGGCCCCCATCGAGTAGGCGTTGATGACGAAGAGGCGCTCCTCCCCGCGCATCATGATCGAGGTGAAGCCCGCGACGTTGCGGTGGATGTCCGCCAGCTCCTCCCGCCCGCGGACCCAGTTGAACGGCTGCCCGGAGGAGCCGGAGGACTCGTCGACGAGGGTGCCGCGAAGCTGCAGGTCACCGTTCCAGCACCGCTGCTCCTCGGGGTACCGGGTGACGTAGCTGTCCTTGTCAGTCGGCGGGTAGTTCTCGAGGTCCCACCAGCGGAACGTGAAGCCGTGGCGGCGGAGGAAGTCCCGGTAGGCCGGCACGTGCAACGAGGCGAGCTGGCAGGTCATCCACGCGTGCCGGCGGGCGAACTCACCCATCCACGGGCGGTAGTGGGTCGCGGTGACGCGCCACAGCGCCGGGTGGACCTTGTACAGGCTGTACGTGGTGGTGAGGGCCGCCGTGCCCGCGCGCAGGCTCGTGCGGCGGGCGACCTTGAGCGGGGCGCTCGTCCAGGCGCGCTCCGCGGCGGTGTAGAGCCGGCGCCCGCCTGCGGTGCCGCGCAGCTGCGCGACGGCGCCCCTCGTCGGGCTCGTCATCGAGGAGCGTCCTTTCCGGGGTGGGTACGCGTCCGGGAGAGACTACCGGCGCCCGGACGCCGCGGTCCGCGCATCGGACCGCTCGCGCGCGGCGGCCCGCTCCGCGCCCCGCGGCGCCCCCGGGCACCCGGAGCGCCATCGCCGGTGTCGGGCTACCGGCGCGCGGCCCACTCGTGGTCGAGGACGGCCATAAGGACGGAGTCCACCCACTCGCCGTCGAAGAGGTGCGCCTCGCGCTCGACGCCCTCGACGACGAAGCCGGCCCGGGCGTAGACGTGCTGCGCTCGCGGGTTGAAGGCGAGGACCCCGAGCGAGACCCGGTGGAGGCCGATCGCGGCGAACGCGTGGTCGAGCAGCAGGCGCGTCGCCTCGGTCCCGAGCCCCCGGCCCCGGCCGTCCGGGCCGAGGAGGATGCGGAAGTTGCAGGACGCGTTGTCCGGGTCCCAGTCGTTGAGCACGACCTCGCCGACGAGCGTGCCGGTCTCGCGGTCGACGACGGCGAGGTCGAGCCGGTCCGTCTGGTCGCTCCGGCTGCCGTACCACTCACGCAGCCGGTCGAGGTCGGGCGCGGCCGCCTCTGCCTCGGCGCTCGTGCGCACCGAGCCGGTCAGCCGGTTGACCTCGGGGTCGCGCAGGATCTCGGCCATCGCGTCGGCGTCGTCGACGGTGAACGGACGCAGCAGGGTGAGCTCGCCGACGAGGACCGGCACGGATCCGAGGCTGGGCGCTCCGAGGGAGGACGTCATGGTCCCGATGGTGGCACGGTCGGGGGGCGCCCCCGACGTCCGGTTGCGCGCACGTGAGGTCCTTACGCCGTGGGGGTGGCCGTCGCCGTGACCTCGGTGCTCGCCCTGGCAGCGCGGCGACGGTCCCACGCGCTGCGCAGCCGCCGCTCGACCGGCTTCTCGACGAGGTGGTGCCCGGCGGCTGCCGCGAGGAGCGAGGTCAGGAGTATCGGGACGTGCCACAGAAGGTTCCCCCACGAGGGGTCGAGCTTCCCGACGGCGGCGCGCACGGCGTAGATGAGCGTCGCGTGGAGGAGGTAGAACGCGTACGACCACTCCCCGAGGCGCACCAGCGGCCGCGTGACGAGGGTCGACCGCCCGCCACGCCGCTCGTGGCTCACCGCCGAGATGATGACGGCGGCGCAAAGGATCCCGATGACCACCGGCGTGGCGACCGTCGCGAGGGTGAGGGCGGGGCCTACCGCCCGTGCTCGGCGGGATCCGTCGCGTCGGCGGCCATGGCGTGCAGCCGGGCCACGTCGTGGGGGTGCAGGCCGGACTGGGCGTCGACGCCGTCGAGCAGGAGGTCGATCTGCGCCCGGAGTGCCGGCACGTGCTCGGGCCGGCCCGCCTGCTCGACGTGCGCGATGAGCATGCGCAGCACCCGCAGCAGCGCGGCGACCACCTGCGGCTGGGGTGGGGCGGCCTGGCGGAGCTGGTCGAAGGCGTGGGCGATGTACTCCGTGTGGTCGAGGTCCCAGGGCCGCACGAACACGCGGCCCCGCCCGTCGGTGACGGCCCGAGCGAAGTCGGTGACCAGCAGCTCACGCATGAGCCCCCCGACGCGCAACGTCACCTCCACGGCCGTGCTGGGATCGTTGATCGCCGCGCTCAACGCCCGCAGCCCGACGTCGACGAGCTGGCGCAGGGCGAAGTCGACGTCCTGCTGCATCGTCCGGCTGTCGCTCACGGCCACGGCGGCGGCCAGCGCCCGCTCCGCCCCGTCGTCCAGGGGCGGCGGCCACACGGTGACGAGCGGCTCGCCCTGGTGGAGGTAGGCCCCGACGCGGGTCTCCAGGCGCACCGTGGTCCCCGCCGGGACGGCGGCAAGGAGACGAGCGGTGTCCACCTGGCTCACCCAGCCCCCGGTGTCCGTGTGCACCCGGAGCACCGAGGCGGGCGGGGTGAGCGCGGCCTCGCTCCGCGTGAGTCCGCGGGGCTCCGCGCGTATCCGGCCGATGACCGCGAGGCCCTCGGCGGCGATGTCCCGGGCAAGGTGCCCCACCTGCAGGCGGTGGGCGAGGTGGTCGAGGTGGGCGATGATCGCCACGACGGTGACCACCGCGAGGACGATCGCGACCGTCACTGACACCCGCGGCGCCGGGCCGGTCCCCTCACCACGCAGGCTGGGCAGGGTGAGGACGCAGTACACGAAGGTCGCGACGAGCAGGCCGATGACGAGCTGGCTCAACCGGTCGCGGATGAACGAGCGCATGACGCGCGGCGAGAACTGGCTCGAGGCGAGCTGGAGACTGACCACGGTGAGGGAGAAGACCACGCCCGCCGTCGTGATCATGGCCCCGGCGACGGTGCTGACGAGCCACGTCGCCGCGGTGGTGTCCATGCTCACCGTGAGCGGGATCGGCCGGTCCCCGATCGCGTCGTCGATGCGGGTGGTCAGCGCAGCGAGCGCCAGGCCGCCGGCCACGACGAGGGTCGGCAGGAGGAACAGGCTCTCCCGGAACCGGTACGCTCCCGCCGCCAGTCGCAGCGCGAACGCCGGCTTCGTCCGCTCGCTCACCGCCTCGTCTCCCTCCGCCCGTCATGTCGTCCGGTGAGCCAATCACACGGGCGTCGCTCATGCCCCTGCGGCTGCTAGAGCGCGCGGGCCATCGACCGGCGCAGCGCCCAGGTGCCCAGGGCGAGCAGCGCGAGCGCCATCGCGGCGAGGACGCCCAGCTGCGGGGCGATCTCGGCGAGCGTGCCGTCGTGCCGCTGGATGAGGGCGAAGGCGTCGTAGGCCCATGCGTGCGGGGTGACGTGCGCGATGGTCTGGAGGGTGTCGGGGAAGACCTCCAGCGGCACCATGCAGCCGCCGAGGGCCGCGAGGACCAGACCCAGGCCCACGCCGAGGCCGGACGCGGCGCCGTCGTTGTCCATCACCGCGCCGATGACCATGGCGGCCCCCGCCGCCACGGCGGCGAACGCCGCGAGGACGAGGAGCGAGAGAGCGATGTTGCCCCAGTCGACGTCGAAGAGCAGCGCGGTGGTGAGCATGATGTACGCCCCCTGGAAGAGGGCGATGACGAACCGGCCGAGCGCCTGGCCGGCGAGGGCCTGACCGGTGGACACCGGGGCGGCGAGGACGCGGTTCATGACCCCGAGCCGGCGGGACTGGATGAGGGTGGCGGAGCCGGCGGCCGAGATGAGGAAGACGAACAGCAGGGTCTGACCGGCGGCGCCGAGGTCGAACTGGCCCAGCCCGGCGAACTCCTGTGCCACCTCGTCCACGTCGACGACGGCGAGGGTCGGCGGGGCCATCTCCGTCGACGCGGCGGCGAGCGCGTCCTGCGCGGCCGCCTCGTCGAGGCCCGCCTGCGTGAGGGCCCGGACCTGTCCCTGCCCGGTGGCGACGGCGGCGGCGGCCGTGCGCACCTGCTGGACGGCCAACCGGGCGCCCTGCTGGGCGGCGGGCACCACCTCGAGCGTGACCTCCGCGCCGTCGTCGAACGCCGCCGCGGCGGACGCCGGGACGACGAGCGCGGCGTCCACGCGGCCCCGGGCCACCTGCTCGGTGGCCTCGTCGGCCCCCGCCGAGGTGACGGTGACGCCGTCGTCCTCGAGCGCGGCCACCAGCTCGGTGCGCAGCGAGCTCGCGTCGCCGACGACGACCACCCGCCCCTGGGTGCCGTCCCCGCCGAACTGCGCCCCGAGGATGAGGACGAGGAGCAGCGGGAAGAGGAAGACGAAGAAGATGTTCGAGCGGTCGCGCAGGAAGCGGCGCAGCTCGACGCCCGCGATGGTGAGCGGGGCCCTCATCGCGCCTCCCCCCGGTCCGGGACCAGCCGGGCGAGAACCACGCAGACGACGGCGAAACCGAGCATCGTCAGCACCGGCACGCCGAGGTCCGCGAGACCGCCGCCGCCGGAGGTGATGCCGAGCCCGCGGGTGAGGGCGGCGACCGGGTTGACGTCGAGGAGCTGCCCGGCCAGGCCGGTGGCGCTGAGCGGGAAGAACGCGCCGCCGGTGAGGCCGAGGACGAGCGCGAAGATCGACTGGACGGCGTTGGCCTGCTCGGCGGTGCGGGCCACCCGGGCGATGACGAACATCAGCGAGGTGGCCGCGGCGACGGCGGCGAGGACGAGCGCCGCGACGGCCACGGGGGAACCGAAGGAGACGTCGAAGAGCACCGAGCCCGCGGTGAGGAGGACCGCCGTGGCGCCGACCCCGAGGAGGTAGCTCACCAGGGCCTTGGCCGCGACGATGAGGCCCGGTCGCATGGGCATCGAGCGCAGCCGCGGCATCGTGCCCGTCTCCCGCTCGGCGACGAGGCCGAGGACGCCGAAGCCCACGGTGAAGAGGAGGAACAGCCCCGCCTGCCCGGCCACCAGGGCCCCGCTGGCGCTCAGCTGCTCGTTGGCGGCCTCGCCTTCCTCCAGCGTGAGGACGGGTGCCGACGCGAGGGCCGCCTGGCCGAGGGAGGCCACCACCTCGGCCGGCAGGCCCGCCTCGGCGCCGGCGGCCGCGGTGAGGGCGCCGGCGGCGAGCTGGTCGAGGACCGCGTCGAGCACCGAGAGCACGACGTCGCCCTCGAGGCCGGTGCCGTCGCCCTCGACGACCTCGACCACGGGTCCCTCACCGGCCGTCACCGCGTCGGTGAACCCGGCGGGCACGATGACCGCCAGGCCGGCCTCGCCGTCGGCGACGCGCGCCGACGCCGCGTCGGCCGAGACCTCCTCGACGGTGACGTCGAGGTCACCGAGGTCGCCGAGGACGGTGACCACGGCGTCCGCGAGGACGTCGCCCTCGGGCGCCGCGACCGCGACGGTCAGGGGCTCGAGCTCGACCTCCTGGTCCCCGAGGGTGAGGTCGAAGACAACCATGAGCGCGAGCGGCACGACGAGGCCGTAGAGGAGCACCGACCGGTCACGGAGCCGTTGGCGGAGGTCGGACACCGTCATCGTCCACAGCTGGCGCATCAGTCCCGCAACGCCTTGCCGGTGAGGTGGAGGAACACCGACTCGAGGTCCGGCCGGGTGATCTCGACGTCGTCGAGCGCCATGCCGGCCGTCGTCGCGGTGGTGACGACCACCGCGACGGCGGTGGGGGCGTCGTGCACGGTGAGCGTGAGCGCGCGCCGTTCGGCGTGGACGTCGACCACGGGGGCGAGCGCGCGCAGCGCGGTGGCGGCCCGGGCGGTGTCCCCGCTCCCGCCGAGGCGGATGGTGTCGACGCCGCCGGTGAGGGTGATGAGCTCGCCGCGCGTGCCCTCGGCCTGGATGCGGCCGGAGTCGACGATGGCGATCCGGTCACAGAGGCGCTCGGCTTCCTCCATGTAGTGCGTGGTGTAGAGGACCGCCATCCCCTCCCCGGAGAGGGCCTCGACCGACTCGAGGATGGCGTTGCGGGACTGGGGGTCCACCCCCACGGTCGGCTCGTCGAGGATGAGCAGGGTGGGCTGGTGGATGAGCCCGATGCCGATGTTGAGGCGGCGCTTCATCCCGCCGGAGAACTCCTTCGTCGCGTCGCGTGCCCGGTCGGACAGCGCCACGAGGTCGAGGACCTCGTCGACGCGGCGGGTGAGCGCCGCGCCGCGCAGCCCCTCGAGCTTGCCGAAGAACGTGAGGTTCTCCCGGGCAGTGAGCTCGGGGTAGATCGCGAGGTCCTGGGGGACGAGGCCGATGTGCGCCTTGACGCCCACCTCGCCCGGCCCCATCCGCCGGCCCGCCACGGTGACGGTGCCCGAGTCGGCGGCGAGCAGCCCCGCGACCATGGAGATGGTCGTCGTCTTGCCCGCCCCGTTGGGCCCGAGCAGCCCGTACGTCTCGCCGGGGGCGATGAAGAAGGAGACGCCGTCGACGGCGGTGAGGTCGCCGTAGCGGCGGACGAGGTCCCGGACGACCAGGACGTCACCGGGGACGTCGTCGGGCGCGTCGTCGGGGCGGGGTGGCGCTGCGGTGCTCACGGTGTTGCCGATCGTCGTCGGATGTTCGTGGTGATCCTGGCACGCCGGGCCGGGGGGTCCAAGGTGCGGTGGGTGCGGTGGGTTCCCTGGCGCGTGGGTCGGCTAGAGTCTCCGCGCTCGCGGCGGTCCGCCGTCGCCGGCGCCGGTGTGACGACGCGCCGCCCTGACCACGGGCGTACGTCGCCCCAGACCGCGGGAGATCGCCGTGCCCTCCACCCCTGCCGCCGCACCGGACCGCGCGCCCGGGCGGCGCCCCGACCACGGCGTCCGGACCGACGGCGTCCGGGTCGACAGCCTCCGCCCCGACCACAGCGTCCGGGCCGCGCTGCGCTCGCCGGCGCGGCTGCGCACCGAGGTGCTCGCCGGGCTGGTCGTCGCCCTCGCCCTCATCCCCGAGGCGATCTCGTTCTCCATCATCGCCGGCGTCGACCCGCGGGTGGGGCTGTTCGCCTCCTTCACCATGGCGGTGACCCTCGCGTTCCTCGGGGGCCGCCCCGCGATGATCTCCGCCGCGACGGGCGCCGTCGCCCTGGTCGTCGCGCCGGTGGTCCGCGACCACGGGCTCGACTACCTCATCGCCACGGTGATCCTCGGCGGCCTCATCCAGGTGGTCCTCGCCCTGCTCGGGGTGGCCCGGCTCATGCGGTTCATCCCGCGCAGCGTCATGGTGGGCTTCGTCAACGCCCTGGCGATCCTCGTCTTCGTCGCCCAGCTCCCCCACCTCACGGGCGTCCCCTGGGCGGTCTACGCCATGGTCGCCGCCGGCATCGCCCTCATCGTAGGACTGCCGCGCCTGACGACGGCGGTGCCCGCGCCGCTCGTGGCGATCGTCCTGCTCACCGTCGTCACGGTGGTGTTCGCGCTCGCCGTCCCCGACGTCGGCGACGAGGGCGACCTGCCCGACTCCCTGCCGTCGCTGCTCCTGCCCGACGTGCCGCTGACGCTGGAGACCCTGGCGATCATCGCGCCGTTCGCGGCGACGATGGCGCTCGTGGGCCTCATGGAGTCCCTCATGACCGCCAAGCTCGTCGACGACGTCACCGACACCCGCTCCGACAAGACGCGCGAGGCGTGGGGCCAGGGCGTGGCGAACGTCGTCACCGGCTTCTTCGGGGGCATGGGTGGCTGCGCGATGATCGGCCAGACGATGATCAACGTGAAGGAGTCGGGCGCGCGGACCCGGATCTCCACGTTCCTCGCCGGGGTGTTCCTCCTCGTGCTCGTCGTCGGGCTGGGCGACCTCGTCGCCACGATTCCCATGGCCGCCCTCGTCGCGGTGATGATCATGGTCTCCGTCGGCACCTTCGACTGGCACTCGGTCCGCCCGGCCACGCTGCGCCGGATGCCGCTCTCGGAGACCGCCGTCATGCTCACCACCGTCGCCGTCACCGTGGGCACGCACAACCTCGCGTACGGCGTCATCAGCGGGGTCGTCGTCGCCGCGCTCATGTTCGCCCGGCGCGTCGCCCACATGACCGAGGTGGTCGACGTCGCCCACCCGGACCCGGGCACCCGGGTGTACGCCGTCGTGGGGGAGCTGTTCTGGGCGTCGAGCAACGACCTCGTCTACCAGTTCGACTACACCGGCGACCCCGCGAACGTCGTCATCGACCTCTCCCGCGCCCACGTCTGGGACGCCTCCACGGTGGCGACGCTCGACGCCATCACGACGAAGTACGCGGCCAAGGGGACGACGGTGACGATCACCGGCCTGGACGAGGCGAGCGCCCAGCGGCACGCCCGCCTCGCGGGGCACCTCGGCGGCGGCCTCTAGGGGCAGCCGGCCCGGGTCCCGACGAGCCGCACGTCCTCGAGGGCGTCCGCGGCGCGGGCGCGGCCGAGGTTCCAGGACAGGACGTCCGGGGGCGGGTCGACCGGGCGCAGCGAGCAGGCCGCGAGGTCGGGCGGTAGGCCGGCGAGGATCGTCGGCGTCGCGTCCGGGCTCAGGGTGGACAGGTAGGCGGTGTCGATCTTGCCGGTCTCCTCGAACCGGTCGATGTTCTGGGCGGCGACCCACGCGTCCGGGTTGGCGGCGCCGATGACGAGGAGGAACGCCGCGCCGGAGACCAGGGCCGCGCGCGGGAGCCACCGGCCCGACCACCGGATGCCCGCGACGACGACGAGGACCACCACCAGGCCGAGCCACAGCTCGAAGGCGTCGACGAGCACACGCAGCACGGTGAAGCCGAACGCCTCCTGGTACACCGACATGCGGAACAAGGCGGACGCGACGACCACCAGGGTGAGGGCGCAGAGGATGCCGAGGGCGACGCGCAGCAGGGTGCGCTCGCGGCCGGGGGCCTGGGGCGCCTTGCGCACCGTGAGCGCAATGGTCGCCAGCGTCAGCGCCGTCGCGACGGTGAGCTGCCCGAACCCCTGGTGGACGTACTCGGAGTAGGTCATCCCGGTGACCCGCCGGACGTAGTCGTGCCCGCCCCACATCGCCGACGCCTGCGCGACGACGAAGCCGGCGAACACCGCGATCACCAGGGCGACGGGTACCAGCCACTCCCACGTCCGCTGCACCGGGCGGGGCCGCCCCGGTCCCAGAGCCTCCACCCGGGGCGGGTTGAGGGCGAGGTAGCACGCGGCGAGGACCGAGCCGCCGACGGCGACGAGGACGAACGCGCGCAGGATGAGGTCGTCCCAGGCGAGGTCGGGGACGAGCGGGGCCACCCAGGACCCGAACACCGGGTCACCGGAGGCGAACAGGCCGCCGAAGACCACGAGCGCGAGGAGCGAGAGCGCGGCCGTGCGCAGCACCGGCCACAGCCGGCGGTGCCGGCTCAGGGCGGTGAGCGTCCGGCTGAGCAGGGGCAGGCCGCGCACCGCCGAGAGGACCCAGGCCAGCGCGCCGGCGACCATCGCCAGTACCCGGTGGGCGCCGGTGAGGGCCGTCGTCACGAGCGCGCCGACGACGAGGAGGGCGAGGACCGCCAGCCAGCCGGTGTCCCGCAGGACGACGAAGGAGCCCAGGGCCACGCTCAGCGCGGCGGACAGGACGGTCCAGGGCTGGGTGCGCCGCGGTGACATGGCGAGGACGAGGGCGCCGGCGAGGAGCAGGACGGCGAAGGCGCCGAGCCCCAGCTCGCGGTTCGGCAGCACCGCGGCGGCCAGGGCGCCGATGCCGAGGGAGGCCAGCACGGGGGTGGGGGCGGTGCTCAGCCCGGACTCCGGCCACACGTCGCCGAGGAAGGAGTCGGTGGCGCTGGGGGAGGTGGGGACGGCGGGGGAGGTGGGCGCGGAGAGGGCGGAGGAGGCGGCGGGGCGGGCGAGCGCGGGTGACGTCGCCGCGGGCGAGGTGGCCGCGGTGGGCGCGGCCGCTGGCGCGGCTGCCGCCGGCGGCACGGGTGCGGCCGGGGCCGGATCGAGGGGCAGGTCGGCGCGGATCCGCGCGCCGGTCCGGGTCCCCTCTGGGGGCAGCGCGGCGATGGAACCGCCATGCATCTCGCACACCCAGCTCGCGATGGCCAGGCCGAGGCCGGTCCCACCCCCGCCGTCGGCCTCGGCGGAGCCGAACCGGGTGAAGACGTGCTCCTCGAGCCCGGCGGGGATGCCGGGCCCCTCATCGGCGACCTCGAGCGACCAGCGGTCGACGCCGGCGGCGGCGCGCACCCACACCGTGCCGCCGGCCGGGGAGTGGCGCGCGGCGTTGTCGAGCAGGTTGGCGGCGACCTGCGCGAGCCGGGCCCGGTCGCCGGAGACCACGAGGTCGGCGGGGTGGACCTCGACGTCGAACCGCACGGCGCGGGCACCGATCGCGGCCTCGGCGACGGCCTGGTCGAGCAGCTCCGCCACGGGGACCGGGCCGAGGTCGAGGGAGGCCGCGCCGCCGTCGACCCGGGCGATGTCGAGCAGGTCGCCGACGAGCGCGCTGAGCCGCTCCGACTGGGCCAGGGCCGTGGCGAGGGCCGCGTCGTCGGGGCGGACCACGCCGTCGACGAGGTTCTCCAGGAGCACCCGCTGGGCGGCCAGCGGGGTGCGCAGCTCGTGCGAGACGGTGGCGACGAGCGCCCGGCGCTGCTGGTCGGCCGTGGCGAGGTCGACGGCCATGGTGGTGAAGGCGCGCGCCAGCCGGCCCACCTCGTCGGTGGAGGTCGCGGTGACCCGCTGGGAGTAGTCCCCGGTGGCCATCCGGGCGGCGGCCGCCGTCATCTCCCGCAGGGGCGCCGTCATGCCCTGGGCGAGCCACTGCGTGACGCCCAGGGCCGCGGCCGCCGTCACGGGGAGGGTGAGCCACACCGGCACGCCTGCACCCGCCCCGATCTGCACGACGAGCGCGGTGGCGAGCACGCTGAGGCCGACGAGCAGCCCGATCTTCAGCTTGATCGAGCCGACCCGGTCCAGCGGCCGGGCCGGCGGCGGGGCGGCGCTCACGCCGGCTCCACGGCGTAGCCGACGCCGTGCACGGTCCGCACGCGCGACGCCCCGATCTTGGCGCGCAGCGCACGGACGTGGGTGTCCAGGGTCCGGGTCCCGCGCGCGTCCGCCCACCCCCAGACCTCGCCCATGAGCTCCTCGCGGGTGCGGACCGTGCCGGGCTGGGCGGCGAGGGTCATGAGGAGGTCGAACTCCAGCGGCGCGAGGTGCACCTCCGCGCCGTCGACCCAGACCCGGCGCGCCGCTCGGTCGAGGGCGAGGGAGCCCAGCTCCAGGCGGGCCGGCGCCGCGGCGGCGAGCTCACGGGCCCGCTCGACGCGCCGCAGCAGCGCGCGGATGCGGGCCACCACCTCACGGACCCGGAACGGCTTGGTCACGTAGTCGTCGGCGCCGACGGCGAGGCCGACGAGCACGTCCGTCTCCTCCACCCGGGCGGTGAGCATGAGCACGGGGACGGCGCGCAGCGCCTGGATCCGGCGGCACACCTCGACGCCGTCGAACCCGGGCAGCATGACGTCGAGGACGACGACGTCGGGGCGCTCGCGCTCGAACGCGGTCACCGCCCCGGGGCCGTCGAACGCCTGGACGACGTCGAACCCCTCGGCGCGCAGCCGCTGCGAGAGGCCGTCGTTGATCGTCGGGTCGTCCTCGACGACGAGCACCGCGGGCCGCGCGGCGGGCGTGGGGTCGGTCATGGGACCGAGCCTAGGAGCGGCACCGCGCGCGACCCGTGGTGGTGATGTGAGGATCGTGCAAGGAATCCGGCCGGTTTGGTGGTCCGGCCCGCGCTCACGCCTGGAGCGCGCTCATGCGCAGCCCCTCGAAGAGGTGCTCCGTGCGGTAGGGCGGCAGCGCGGCCGCCGTCGGCGCGACGACCTCCACGCTGATGTGGTCGAGGACGTGGGGCGGGACGGAGTCCGCGTACTCCTGCGACATCCGGATCCGCGGCGGGTGCGGGTCGTACGGGTCGGCGCGCCGCTCGACGACGGCCGGGTCGTCGGGGGCGACGATGCCGACGATGGCGACCTGCCGCATGCGTGAGCCGATGCCCATCGCGGACCCGCGGTGGACGATGAGGCCCGAGCGCACCGACAGGTTGCCCATCCGGGCGTGGAACGAGCGCATCCGGCCCTCGAGGTCCGGCACCCGCTCGCCCGGCGGGAACATGGCGTCCTCGAAGTCCTCGCCGTCGTCGAGCTGGGTGCCCGGGACGGCCTGGAAGGGGGCGTCGACGACGTCGAGCGCGGTGATGTTCACGGCGATCGACGTGAGCCGGCGCTCGCGGCGGGTGATCTCGGGCATGGGGAAGTCCCGGTGCCAGGGCTGGTTGATCGCCCCCGGGAGGGGGATGTCGCAGCCGAGCTCGACCACCTGCCAGTCGGGACCGAAGAGGTGCGCGGAGAGGGCGGCGATCACCGGGTGCGTGACGACGTCGAGGAACGCCGGTACCCGCTCGGCGAAGGGCTCGAAGTAGAAGCGGTTCCAGCCTCGGGGCGCCACCCCGCCGGGGCTGCGCAGGGCGGCGATGAACTCGCGGGCGAGGTCGTCGTCGAGTCGGCCGGCCCACTCCCGCGGGAAGGCGTTCGGGAGGAGGGCGAGGCCGTCGCGGTAGACCGCCTCGGCGAGCGCCGGCGCGGTCATCTGGTCGGTGCTGAGAGGACTCGTCATCGTGACCACCCACATCGGTGCGCAGCGGCAGTGGTTCCAGCGTAAGCGCGTTCTCCGCGTCGGACAGGGGCTGTGGATTGCAATGGGGTCACGGCGCCGCGACCCGCCTGCGAGGGCGCCGGCGTCAGGCGTCCGCGGCGCCGTGCGCCGCGACGCAGAACTCGTTGCCCTGCGGGTCGGCGAGCGTCACCCAGCGGAAGCTCTCGTCCCCGCGCCGGGCGACCAGGGTGGCCCCGGCCGCGAGGAGGCGGTCCACCTCGGCGTCGAGGTCCTCGGCGTGGAGGTCGAGGTGGAGCTTGTTCTTGCCCGCGGTCGGCTCCTCGACCTTCTGGAACGCGAGCATGACGGGCAGGCCGCCACCGCGGACGACGGCGAACCAGCCGTCGTTCGTCTCGGTGACCTCGGCTCCGGTCTGCTCCGCCCACCAGGCCGCGAGCGCCTCGGCGTCGGTGGTGTCGCACGTGACCATGCCCAGCGTGAGTGTCATGGGTGGGAGGGTAGGGCTGGCACTGACCGGGGGGAGGTCGCCATGCCGCTGCACGTCGCCGAGTCCGGGCAGCCCGCCGCGCCGAGCCTCGTGCTCCTGCACGGGGTGGGAGCGAGCAGCTGGATGTGGTGGCACCAGGTCGCCGCCCTCGGTGACCTGCACTGCCTCGCCGTCGACCTGCCCGGGCACGGCCGCAGCGCCGGCGTCGCGTGGGACTCGCTCGCCGCCACCGCGGACCTCGTCGCCGAGGTGATCCGCGAGCGCGGTGCGGGCGGCCGGGCGCACGTCGTCGGGCTGTCCCTCGGCGGGCACGTCGCCCTCGCCCTCCTCGAGCGGCACGCCGCCGTGCTCGAGACCGTCGTCGTCAGCGGGGTGACCGCCGCGCCGTGGCCCGGGCGGGCGCTGCTGCCGCTCTACGTGCGGCTCGCCGCCGCCGGGCGTGGTCCCGGGCCGCTGGCGGCGCGGGCCCGGGCCCTCGGCCTGCCGCCCGCGCAGCAGGCGGCGTACGTCGAGAACGCGCTGGCCATGGCCGACGACGCCTACCGCCGCGCCTACCGCGAGGTGTCGGCGTACCGCGCGCCGGCCGCGCTCGCGGCCGTGCCGGTCCCCACCCTGGTCCTCGCCGGCGGGCGCGAGTCCCGGGGCATCACCGCCGCCGTGCGCACCCTCCCCGCGCTGCTGCCCCGCGCCGAGGGCCGGGTCGCCCCGGGGCTCGGCCACGGCTGGAACGTCGAGGACCCCGAGCTCTTCACCGCCACCGTGCGCGCCTGGGTGCGCGGGACGCCGCTGCCGGCACGGTTGCGGCGGCCGTAGGCGGACGCTCGTGTCCGCTCGCTGATCGGGGAATACCCCGGCCCCTGCCGAGGTTGAGCCTGTCAGACTCAAGTTCGACGCCGCCGAGTTGACAGACGCGGCTCAGCGCACAAACTTGAGTGTGGACGACTCAAGACCCCGGGCCGGTAGTTGACCGGCTCGTCAGACGAAGGAGCATCACACATGGCACGAGCGGTCGGAATTGACCTGGGAACCACGAACTCCGTCGTCGCCGTCCTCGAGGGCGGCGAGCCGACGGTCATCGCGAACGCCGAGGGCGCACGGACGACCCCCTCGGTCGTCGCCTTCAGCAAGTCGGGAGAGGTTCTCGTCGGCGAGGTCGCCAAGCGGCAGGCCGTCACCAACGTCGACCGCACCATCTCCTCGGTCAAGCGCCACATGGGCACCGACTGGACGGTGACCATCGACGACAAGAAGTACTCGGCGCAGGAGATCTCCGCGCGCATCCTCGGCAAGCTCAAGCGCGACGCCGAGCAGTACCTCGGCGAGCCCGTCACCGACGCCGTCATCACCGTGCCGGCGTACTTCAACGACGCCGAGCGCCAGGCGACGAAGGACGCCGGCCAGATCGCCGGCCTCAACGTCCTGCGCATCATCAACGAGCCCACCGCGGCCGCCCTGGCCTACGGCCTCGAGCGCGGCAAGGAGGACGAGCTCATCCTCGTCTTCGACCTCGGTGGCGGCACCTTCGACGTGTCCCTCCTCGAGGTCGGCAAGGACGACGACGACTTCTCCACCATCCAGGTGCGCGCCACCAACGGCGACAACCGCCTCGGTGGCGACGACTGGGACCAGCGGGTCGTCGACTGGCTCGTCTCGCAGGTGAAGAACAAGGACGGCGTGGACCTGTCCAAGGACCGCATCGCTCTCCAGCGTCTGCGGGAGGCCGCCGAGCAGGCGAAGAAGGAGCTCTCCTCCACGACGAGCACCAACATCTCCCTGCAGTACCTCTCGATGAGCGAGAACGGCCCCATCCACCTCGACGAGAAGCTCACCCGCGCGCAGTTCCAGCAGATGACCGCGGACCTCCTCGAGCGCACCAAGGCGCCCTTCCGCTCGGTCATCGCCGACGCGGGCATCAAGGTCGAGGACATCGACCACGTCGTGCTCGTCGGTGGCTCCACCCGGATGCCCGCCGTCACCGACGTCGTCCGTGAGCTCACCGGCGGCAAGGAGCCCAACAAGGGCGTCAACCCGGACGAGGTCGTCGCCGTCGGCGCGGCCCTGCAGGCCGGCGTCATCAAGGGCGATCGCAAGGACGTCCTGCTCATCGACGTCACGCCCCTGTCCCTCGGCATCGAGACCAAGGGCGGGGTGATGACCAAGCTCATCGAGCGGAACACGGCCATCCCCACCAAGCGCTCCGAGGTGTTCTCCACCGCCGAGGACAACCAGCCGAGCGTCCTCATCCAGGTCTTCCAGGGTGAGCGCGAGTTCGCGCGGGACAACAAGCCGCTGGGCACCTTCGAGCTCACCGGCATCGCCCCGGCGCCCCGCGGCATGCCCCAGATCGAGGTCACCTTCGACATCGACGCGAACGGCATCGTCCACGTCTCCGCCAAGGACCGTGGCACGGGCAAGGAGCAGTCGATGACCATCACCGGCGGCTCGGCCCTGCCCAAGGACGAGATCGACCGGATGGTCAAGGAGGCCGAGGCGCACGCCGCCGAGGACAAGAAGCGCCGCGAGGAGGCCGAGACCCGCAACACCGCGGAGCAGCTGGTCTACTCCACGGAGAAGCTCCTCAAGGACAACGCGGAGAAGCTCCCGCAGGACGTCTCCACCGAGGTCCAGGGCGCCGTCGACGAGCTCAAGAGCGCGCTCGAGGGCGAGGACATCGACGCCATCAAGGCCAAGCAGGAGGCGCTCGTCACCGCCTCGCAGAAGATCGGGCAGGCGCTGTACGCGAGCGACCAGGCCGCCGGGGCCCAGGGTCCCGACGCCGGGTCGAGCGACGGGACGCCGGCCGGTGGCGCCGACGACGACGTCGTCGACGCCGAGATCGTCGACGAGGGTGACACCAAGTGACGCCCGCGGACTCGGCGCCCGAGCAGCCCGACCAGCCGGTGGTCCGGGACAAGCGGCGCATCGACCCCCTCACGGGGCAGGTGCGCCAGCCGGACCCGGCGCAGGCGGACGCGGCCACCGAGGCGGGGGAGAACCCCGCCGCGGAGGCTGACGCCACGGGCACGGCCGACGACGCCGCCACGGCCGACGACGCCGCCACGGCCGACGACGCCGCCACGGCCGACGACGCCGCCACGGCCGACGACGCCGCCACGGCCGACGACGCCGCCACGGCGGACGCGACCGGCGCCGGTGCTGCCCCCGGGGCATTGGCCGCCGCCAAGGCGGAGGCCGCCGAGCTCTCGGACCAGCTGGCCCGACGCACGGCTGCGCTCTACAACGTCGAGCAGGAGTACAACGCGTACGTCCGCCGCGCCAAGGCGGCGGCGTCCGAGCAGCGCCAGGCGGGCGTGGCCGAGGTGACCGAGGCCCTCATGGGCGTCCTCGACGACATCCACCTCGCGCGGGTGCACGGCGACCTCGCCGGTCCCTTCGCGGCGATCGCCGAGAAGCTCGAGGCGACGCTCGAGCAGCGGTTCGGCGTCGTCCGGTTCGGGGACACCGGCGAGGAGTTCGACCCGGCGGTCCACGAGGCGCTCATGCACACCCCGGACGCCGAGGCGACGAGCACCACGGTGACCCAGGTGCTCCAGCCCGGGTACCGGGTCGGGGACCGGGTGCTGCGCGCGGCGCGCGTGGCCGTCACCGGCCCCCAGTAGGACACGTCGACGGTGCCCGGCCCCAGGCCGGGCACCGTCGCTCTCGGGCGCGGGCACCCCGCGTCACGACACGATCGAGGAGGTGAAGGGCGATGACAGGTCAGGACTGGTTCGAGAAGGACTTCTACGCGACGCTCGGGGTTCCCAAGGACGCCGACGCCACAGCCATCAAGAAGGCCTACCGCAAGCTCGCCCGCAAGCTCCACCCCGATCACAACCCCGGCGACGCCGAGTCCGAGCGACGCTTCAAGGAGGTCGGCGAGGCCTACGCCGTGCTCTCCGACCCCGAGGAGCGCAAGCAGTACGACGCCGTGCGCGCCATGGCCGGGGGCGGGGCACGCTTCTCCGCGGGTGGCTCCGGCGGGGCCGCCGGGTTCGAGGACCTCTTCGGCGGCATGTTCGGTGCCGGCGCCGGCGGGCCGCGCACGTCCCGGACGCGCTACTCCACCGGCGCCAACGCCGGGTTCGAGGACATCCTCTCCGACATGTTCGGCGGGGGAGGGTTCACCGGACGATCCCGTGGTCCGGTCCGGGGCGACGACATCGCCGCCTCCGCGAGCCTGCCGTTCCGGCAGGCGGTCGAGGGCGCGACCATGCAGCTCACCGTGGGGGAGCGCACCATGACGGTGCGGATCCCCGCCGGCGTCCACGACGGCCAGAAGATCCGCCTGCGCGGCAAGGGCCAGCCCGGTGCCGCCGGCGGCGAGCCGGGGGACATGGTCGTCACCGTCTCGGTGGAGCCGCACCCGGTGTACCAGCTCGACGGCCGCAACCTGCGGATCACCGTCCCCGTGACGTTCGCCGAGGCGGCGCTCGGCGGGACCGTGGAGGTGCCCACGCTCGACGGCGGCACCGTACGGGTCAAGGTCCCGGCCGGGACGCCGTCGGGCCGGACCCTGCGGGTCAAGGGCAAGGGCGTGACCACGCCGGCCGGGACGGGCGACCTGCTCGTCACGGTGACCGTGGCCGTCCCGAAGAACCTCCCCGGTGATGCCCGGGAGGCGGTCGAGGCCTTCGCCGCGGCGACCGCGGGCGAGGACCCCCGGGCGGAGCTGCGCGCGCTGGCCGCGCGCTGAGGGAGGACGGCACGGTGACCGCGGGCCCTGACGACGTTCCGGTCTTCGTCATCTCCGTCGCGGCCGAGCTGGCCGGCATGCACCCCCAGACGCTGCGCCAGTACGACCGCCTCGGGCTGGTCTCGCCCAAGCGGACCCGGGGCCGGGGTCGGCGTTACTCCGTCCACGACATCGACCTCCTGCGCGAGGTGCAGCGCCTGTCGCAGGAGGAGGGGATCAACCTCGCGGGGATCAAGCGGATCCTCGACCTCCAGCGTGATCTCGACGCCGCACGGCAGGAGAACGAACGTCTCCAGCGCCGCGTCGCGGCCGAGCACCGCGTCTTCGCCGCCGGACCCGGCGGCGAGGTGAGCGAGCTCCGCCGCGGGCGTCGGCCCGAGCGGCGCGAGGTCGGAGCGCTCGTCGTGTGGCGGCCGGAGCGCTGAGGAAGGCCCCGCTGACGGGTGGGCGGGACCACCGCCTGGCATGCTGGACGTGCAGGCGAGCGGCGCCCCGGGGCGTCGCCGCGGTCACGAGGAGCGGGGACGACGATGAGCACGCCGACGAACGACAGCTCGCGGCCCGGCGAGGGCGGTCCTGACGAGCCCCGCTACGGGCGCCGCGCCGATCCGGGCGGGTCGAGCCCGGCCGGCTCGAGCGCGGGCGGACCGCCCGCCTACGGCCAGCAGCAGCCGGGCTATGGGGCCCCGGGCGGCGGCGACCCGTACCGCGCGCCCTCCTCCTCGGCGGGCGGCTACGGCCAGCAGGGCGCCCAGGGGTACGGCCAGCAGCAGCGCCCGGGCCCCCAGGGCTACGGGCAGCAGCCGGGCTACGGCCAGCAGCCGAGCTACGGCCAGCCCGGCTACGGGCAGCCGTACGGCGCCGGCCAGGGCGCCAAGCCCAAGCGCACCGGTCCGATCATCACCATCGTCGTCGGCGTGCTCATGCTCATCCTCGGCCCCGTCATCGGCCTCGTCGTCGGTGCCGGCGCGCTCGCGGACATCGTCGAGGACAGCGCCGAGCTCACCAACGGGGGCACGGTCACCCTGCCCGCCGACGCCGAGCGCGCCATCTACGTCGGGGACGCGAACGCCGCGCAGTCGCTGACGTGCACGGTCACCGACCCCTCCGGCGCCGACGTCCCCGTCCGCGCCTCCCAGGGCGGCACCACGGACGTCGACGGCGAGCCCGTCCTCCCGGGCGCCGTCTTCACGACGACGGAGGCCGGCGCCTACACCATCGACTGCGACCTGCCCTCGGGCGCAACCGACACTCTCGTCGTCGCCCCGCCGGTCGACGCCGAGGGCATCCTCGACGTCGGCTTCTCCGTCCTCATCGGGCTCGGCGTCGGCTTCCTCGGCTTCATCGTGCTCATCGTCGGCATCGTCTGGCTCATCCGGGTGAACAAGCGGGCCCGGACCGGCGGGTACTGACCCCGCCGGGAGCGCCCGGCCCACCCACGCGTGAAGGCCCGCGGAACCTCACCGGTTCCGCGGGCCTTCCGCGTTCGCCAGTCCTGGGTGTCAGGCGCCGCCGAGGCGCTGCCAGAGGAACTCGTACGCCAGCGCCGCCATGGTCGCGGCCTGCGCGTTCGTCGCCGCCCCGCCGTGCCCGCCCTCGATGTTCTCGTAGTAGGTGACGTCGTCACCGCGGGCGAGCATCGCCGCCGCCATCTTCCGGGCGTGGCCGGGGTGGACGCGGTCGTCGCGGGTCGACGTCGTGAAGAGCACGGGCGGGTACTGCGCGCCCTCCTCGAGGCGGTGGTACGGCGAGAACGTCCGGATGAACTCCCACTGGGCCTCGTCGTCCGGGTCCCCGTACTCCGCCATCCACGACGCGCCGGCCAGCAGGTGGCTGTAGCGCTTCATGTCCAGCAGCGGCACCTGGCACACGATGGCGCCGAAGAGCTCGGGGTAGCCGGTGAGCATGTTGCCCATGAGCAGCCCGCCGTTGGACCCGCCCTGCGCGCCCAGGTGCGCCGCGTCGGTGACGCCGCGGGCCACGAGGTCCCGGGCGACCGCGGCGAAGTCCTCGTACGCCCGGTGCCGGTTCTCCTTGAGCGCCGCCTGGTGCCAGCGCGGCCCGTACTCCCCGCCGCCGCGGATGTTGGCGACGACGTAGACGCCGCCGCGGGCGAGCCACGCCCGCCCGATCGCCCCGGAGTACGTGGGCACGCGGGAGATCTCGAAGCCGCCGTAGCCGGACAGGAGGGTCGGCCGCGGGGCGGCGGCGCCGTCGCCGGCCAGCGGCGGCGGGGACACCTCGAAGTACGGGACCCGGGTGCCGTCGTCGGAGGTGACGAAGTGCTGGGAGACGCTCAGGCCCGTCGCGTCGAAGTACGCGGGCATCGACTTCAGCGGCTCGAGCGCCACGGTCGCGCCGTCGTCGTCGAGGTCGAGGCGCGAGAGCGTCGTCGGGGTGAGGAAGCCGGAGACCATGAGCCACAGGGCGTCGGAGGTGTCGGCGTCCACCGCGCCGACGGCAATGGTCGCCAGCTCGGGAGCCTCCCATTCCGACGCCCCCGTCGTCAGGGCGAGCGGCCGACGACGCCACTCGCCGGTGCCCTCCGGCGGGGTGAGCACCTCGAGCCGGTTCGTCACGTCGTCAAGGATGTTGAGGACGAGGTGGTGGCGGGTCCACGTGGCCCCCGCCAGTGACGTCGTCTCGGTGGGCTGGTAGAGGACAGTGAAGTCGCGGCTGCCGGCGAGGAAGGCGTCCAGCGGCGCGGCGAGCAGCGCGCCACCGGGGTAGGTCCGCCCCGCCACCTCCCAGTCCTCGCGCAGCTCGACGGTGAGCCACTCGCGGTGCAGGTCGGGCTCGGCGGAGCGGGGCACCTCGAGCAGGCGCAGGCCGCCGTCGGGCGCGAGCAGGTACGTCTCGGAGTCGTAGAAGGCGTAGGCCCGGACGACGACGTCGCGCTCGAAGCCGGGCGTGAAGTCGTGCCCGGCGCCGATGGAGAGGTCGGTGGTGTTGCCGGCGAAGATCTCCGGCGCCTGCGCCAGCGGGGTGCCACGGCGCCAGCGCCGGACGGTCCGCGGGTAGCCCGAGGTCGTCATCGAGCCCTCGCCGAAGTCCGTGTAGACGAACACCTCGTCACCGCTCGAGTCCGCCCAGACCATCCCGCCCTTGGACTCATCGCGGGTGAACCCGTCGGCGACGAAGGTCTTCGTCGTGAGGTCGAACTCCCGCGTGACGTCCGCGTCGGAGCCCCCGCGGGACAGGGACACGAGCGCGCGGTCGTAGCCCGGGCGGAGCACGTGGGCGCCGTGCCAGACCCAGCTCACGCCCTCCTGCGCCCCCAGGGCGTCGACGTCGAGGAGGACTTCCCACTCCGGGTCGTCGGTGCGGTAGGAGTCCCACGTGGTACGCCGCCACAGCCCGCGCTCGTGCTCGGCGTCCGTCCAGAAGTTGTACAGGTGGTCGCCCCGCTGGACGACGGCGGGGATCTTGTCGGTGGAGTCGAGGACCTCGAGGACGCCGGCGCGCAGCTCGGCGAAGCGGGGGCTGGCCTCCAGGACGGCCGTGGCGTGCGCGTTGCGCTCGCGGACCCAGTCCAGGGGCGCGGTCCCCTCGACCTCCTCGAGCCAGGCGTGCGGGTCGGCCGGTGCGTCGGGGCGCGTGTCGTCAGTCACCCGCCCATCCCATCACGGCCCGGATGGCTGCCGCTCCGGGCGGCCATGCCACGCCCGGGGCCCGGCGCGCGACGGCGGCCACCCGCGGGTGGCCGCCGCCGCGGTGGGACTACTCGCTGCCGATCTTGCCGTCGAGGGCGTCCTGGCCCTTGTCGATCTTGTCGGCGTGCTTGCCGCCCGTCTTGTCGTCGGCGAGGTTCGCGCCCTTGTCGAGCGCGGCGTCGCTGCCCTTCTCGCCGCCGACCGCGTCCTTGGCCTTGTCTGCGATACCCATCGTTGCTCCCCTCCGTGCCGGCACCACCGTGGTGCCGCGTGCGAACGAGCGTGAGCGCCCCCGGCGTGCGCGGCAACCCGAACGGGCCTGTCTCGCGGCGGCACCCGTCGCGCGGGGGACCACTAGCCTCGGACGATGAGCGAGCTGCACCACCTCAGCGCCCTCGACCTCGCCGCCGCGGTCCGCCGCCGGGACGTCTCGCCCACCGAGGTCCTCGACCACACCCTCGAGCGCGCCCGGCGCCTCGGTCCGGGCGTCGGCGCCTTCGTCCACCTCGCCGAGGACCACGCCCGGTCCCAGGCACGCGCGGCCGAGGAGACCCTCGAGCGGGGTGACGCGGACCTCCCGCCCTTCCTCGGCGTCCCGTGCCCGGTGAAGGACCTCGTCATGGTCGCCGGCCTGCCGTTCGAGGCGGGCAGCGCCGCGTTCGCGGGGTACGTCGCCCCCGCCGACGACGGCGTCGCCGTGCGCCTGCGCGAGGCGGGCACCCTCATGGTCGGCAAGACCACCACACCGGAGCTGGGGCTGCCGCCCTACACCGAGCCCGACGTCGCCCCGCCCGCCCGCACGCCCTGGGACCGCACGCGTGGCGCCGGCGGGTCGAGCGGGGGATCGGCGGCCGCCGTCGCCGCCGGGATCGTGCCGGTCGCCCACGGGAACGACGGCGGCGGGTCGATCCGTATCCCGGCGGCCGCCTGCGGCCTCGTCGGGCTCAAGCCCTCGCGGGGGCGCGTGTCGAAGGGGCCGCTCGGCGTCGACGGCTCCGCCCTCACCGCCGACGGCGTCCTCACCCGGACCGTGCGGGACACCGCCGCGTTCCTCGACGTCCTCGCGCGCCCGTGGCCCGGGGACCACTACACCCCGCGGCCGCCGCGCACGACCTTCCTCGACGCGTGCGACCGGGACCCCGGAGCGCTGCGCGTCGGGGTGCTGCTCGACCCGGTCAACGTCGCCGGCGCCCCCGTCCACCCCGAGGCGGTGGCCGCGGCCCGGCGCGCCGCCACCCTGCTCGAGGGGATGGGGCACGTGGTCGACGTGGCGCCGGTGCCGTTCACGCCGCAGGAGTGGGAGGCGTTCCGGCCGTTGTGGGCCGTGGGGGCGCTCTCCGCGCCGATCCCGCCGGAGGCGGACGGGCTCCTCACCCCGCTCACCCGGTGGATGCGCGAGCAGGGCCGGAGCTACTCCGGGGTCGACTACGCGAACGCCCTCGTCGCCGTGCAGATGCTGGCGCGGCGGGCGGCCGCCGCCTGGGCGGGGCTCGACGTCGTCGTCACCCCCACCCTCGCGCAGCCGCCCGCACCGGTCGGCTCCATGCGCGACGACGCCGACCCCGCCGCGGACTTCGAGGCGCAGAAGGCGTTCACGCCGTGGACCAGCGCGTGGAACATCCTCGGGGCGCCGGCGATCTCCGTGCCCCTCCACCGGGCCGAGGTCGACGGCGTGGAGCTGCCGTTCGGGGCCCAGCTCGGCGCCGTCCGGCTCGGGGACGAGGAGCTGCTGCTCGCCCTCGCCGCGGCGCTCGAGGCGGCCGACCCCTGGCCGGCGTTCGCGCCCGGGGTGGCCTAGGGCGGCCTGCTCGCCCGTCGAGTTCGCTAGTTCCCGCTGAGTTCGCGAGCGGCTCGGCTGCCGGCCCGTCGAGTTCGCTAGTTCCCGCTGAGTTCGCCGTTTGGTGCCGAGTTCGCTAGTTCTGCCTATCGAACTCGGCACGGACTGGCGAACTCGGCAGGGGGCGGGGCGTCGAGTTCGCTGATTCGCGCCCAGTTCGCTGATTCGCGCCCAGTTCGCTGATTCGCGCCGAGTTCGCTCGTTCCCGCGGGTTGCGCAGCCGCGCCCCGGCGGCCGCCCGCTCCTACTGCTCCGCCGCCCGCAGCTGCTCGGCCACGAAGGCGCCGACGTCGTCGAACATCTCGTCCGTGAGGTCGTGGCCGACGCCGGGGTAGCGGCGGATGGTCGGGGTGGCGCACCGGTGCAGCCACTCCTCGAGCCCAGAGACCCACTCGGGCGGGATGACGTCGTCGAGGTCGCCGCGGGCGTAGAGCACGGCGGGCCGCACGGTGGCGACGGCCGCGTCCCGGGGATCCTCGGCCGAGCCGATGAAGCCGGCGAGGACGGCGGCGTAGGCGAGGCGGTCGGGACGCTCGCGCAGCAGCTGGAGCGTGACGCCGCCCCCCTGGGAGTAGCCGACGACGCCGACGGAGGACCAGCCCACCTGCGCGTCGAGCCACGCGCCGACGCCGGCGGCCGCCGCGTCCAACCCGGCGGCGTTCTCCGAGGCGGGGTCCGCGTCCACCCACGCCCAGCGCTCGCCGAGCGGGCGGGGCCCACGCAGCGACACGGCCGTCACCTCCGGCGGGAGCCGGTCGAACATCCGGGTCATGTCCTCGGCCACGCCCCACTTCCCGTGCAGGAGGACGACGAGGTGCCCTCCCGGTGTGCCGGGGCGGGACCAGACCATGCTCGCCTCGTCGAGGCTGTGGGTGCTCACCCGCGCCAGTGTGCCCGTCGGGATGGCGCGCGTCGAGCGGCTGACCCAGTGCCGACGAAGCCCCCGCGGCCCGGCCGGAACGGGACCTCTCGGGGCGCTCCGAGGGGCCGTCGGCCGCTCGCGGATCGAGGTTGAGCGGAATAGACTCAACTCCAGCGGACGTTGTGCCGATCAGAGTCTGATCACCGCATGGAGGAAACCTGATGAACGAACTCACCACCAAGTCGCAGGAGGCGATCGCCGCCGCGCTGCGGCTGGCCTCCTCCGCCGGCAACCCCGCACTCGAGCCGGTCCACCTCCTCGTCGCGCTGCTCACCCAGGACGGCGGCGTGGCCGGGGGACTGGTCGAGGCGGTCGGCGCCGACCGCGCCATCGTCCTTCAGCGCGCCCGGTCCGCGATCGGGGCGCTCCCCGGCGCCTCCGGCAGCTCGGTCGCCCAGCCCCAGACGTCGCGGCAGATGATGGCCGTCATCACCCAGGCGGGTGAGGAGGCCCGCGCCCTCGGGGACGAGTACATCTCCACCGAGCACCTGCTCCTCGCGCTCGCCCAGGGGACGACGCCGGCCGGCGAGATCCTCCGCGGCGCCGGAGCCACCCGCGAGGCCCTGCTCGAGGCCCTGCCCAAGGTCCGCGGCTCGGCGCGCGTCACCTCCCAGGACCCGGAGGGCACCTACCAGGCGCTGGAGAAGTACGGCACCGACCTCACCGCGGCCGCGCGTGAGGGCAAGCTCGACCCGGTCATCGGCCGCGACGCCGAGATCCGGCGCGTCGTCCAGGTGCTCTCCCGCCGCACGAAGAACAACCCCGTGCTCATCGGTGAGCCTGGCGTCGGCAAGACCGCCGTCGTCGAGGGGCTCGCCCAGCGGGTCGTCGCTGGCGACGTGCCCGACTCGCTGCGCGACAAGCGCCTCGTCGCGCTCGACCTCGCGTCGATGGTCGCCGGCGCGAAGTACCGCGGCGAGTTCGAGGAGCGCCTCAAGGCGGTCCTCGAGGAGATCAAGTCCTCGGACGGGCAGATCATCACCTTCATCGACGAGCTCCACACCGTCGTCGGTGCGGGCGCCGGGGGCGACTCGTCCATGGACGCCGGGAACATGCTCAAGCCGATGCTCGCCCGCGGCGAGCTGCGCCTGGTCGGCGCCACCACCCTCGACGAGTTCCGCGAGAACATCGAGAAGGACCCCGCGCTGGAGCGCCGCTTCCAGCAGGTCTTCGTCGGTGAGCCGTCCGTGGCGGACACCATCGCCATCCTCCGCGGCCTCGCGCCCCGGTACGAGGCGCACCACAAGGTGACGATCTCCGACAGCGCCCTGGTCGCCGCGGCCACCCTGTCCCACCGCTACATCCCCGGGCGCCAGCTCCCGGACAAGGCCATCGACCTCATCGACGAGGCTGCGTCCCGGCTGCGCATGGAGCTCGACTCCTCGCCCGTCGAGATCGACGAGCTCCGCCGCGCCGTCGACCGGCTCAAGATGGAGGAGCTGGCGCTGGTCAAGGCGGAGGACCCGGCATCCGTGGAGCGCCTCGAGCGGCTGCGTGCCGACCTCGCCGACCGCAGCGAGGAGCTCGCCGCGCTCACCGCCCGGTGGGAGAACGAGAAGGCCGGCCACAACCGCGTCGGTGACCTCAAGGCCCGCCTCGACGCCCTGCGCACGGACGCCGACCGCGCCCAGCGCGAGGGCGACCTCGAGACCGCCTCGCGCCTGCTCTACGGCGAGATCCCCACGGTCGAGCGTGAGCTGACCGCCGCGGAGTCGGCCGAGGCCGGTGCCGACGCCCCCGAGGCGCCGATGATCGCCGACCGGGTCGGCCCGGACGAGGTCGCCGAGGTGGTCGCCGCGTGGACCGGCATCCCCACCGGTCGCCTCCTCGAGGGGGAGACGCAGAAGCTGCTGCGGATGGAGGACGTCCTCGGCGAGCGGCTCATCGGCCAGAAGCAGGCCGTGCGGACCGTCTCCGACGCCGTCCGTCGCGCCCGGGCCGGCGTCTCCGACCCCGACCGCCCCACCGGCTCGTTCCTCTTCCTCGGCCCCACGGGCGTGGGCAAGACCGAGCTGGCGAAGGCGCTCGCCGACTTCCTCTTCGACGACGAACGCGCCATCGTCCGCATCGACATGAGCGAGTACTCGGAGAAGCACTCCGTCGCGCGGCTCGTCGGGGCGCCCCCGGGGTACGTCGGCTATGAGGAGGGCGGCCAGCTCACCGAGGCGGTGCGCCGCCGGCCGTACTCCGTCGTCCTCCTCGACGAGGTCGAGAAGGCGCACCCGGAGGTCTTCGACATCCTCCTGCAGGTGCTCGACGACGGCCGGCTCACCGACGGCCAGGGCCGCACGGTGGACTTCCGCAACGTCATCCTCGTCCTCACGTCGAACCTCGGGTCCCAGTTCCTCGTGGACCCGATGATGTCCGACGAGGCCAAGCGTGACGCCGTCATGCAGGCGGTGCGCGCGTCGTTCAAGCCGGAGTTCCTCAACCGGCTCGACGACGTCGTCATCTTCGAGGCCCTCACCCTCGAGGAGCTCGCCTCCATCGTCGAGCTGCAGATCGCCCGGCTCGCGCAGCGGCTGGCCGACCGCCGGCTCCGGCTCGAGGTCACGCCCGCCGCCCGGGAGTGGCTGGCGCTCGAGGGGTACGACCCCGCCTACGGCGCCCGGCCGCTGCGCCGGCTCGTCCAGCGCGAGATCGGCGACCAGCTCGCGCGGTCGCTGCTCGCCGGGGAGATCCACGACGGCGACCTCGTGGTGGTGGACCGCCCGCTCGACGAGACCGCCTCCGGGCTCGTCCTGCGCAGCGAGGCCGTCGCCACCCCGAGCGCCCGCTCGGCCCTCTGAGGCCGGGCGCGGCCGCACCGACCGGACCGTCGGCGGTGCGGCCGGGCCCGCCCATGCGCCTGTCAGCACGTGCCCAGCACGCCCGCCGCACCCGCCCCCGTGGCGGGTGCGGCGGTTCTGCATGATCACGAGGCGGGGGAGCGGGGCACCCGGGTGGAGGCGCGCCGACGTCGTGCGGCAGGCTGGGCGGGTGGACCCCTTCGCCAGCACCGCCGAGCTCACCTTCCCGCACGCCGTCGTCGTCACCGACGCCCGCGGCCCGATCCGCACGCACGGCGAGGTCGACGAGTCCTTCCGCTGGGCCTCGGTGACGAAGCTGCTCACGGCGGCGGCGGCGCTCGTGGCGGTCCAGCGCCACCTCGTGGCCCTCGAGGACCCGGTGGGCCCGCCGGGCGCCACGCTCGCCCACCTCCTCGCGCACGCGTCCGGCGTCGGCCCGGACTCCGACGCCCCGGTCGCGGCGCCCGGGCGGCGGCGGGTGTACAGCAACCGCGGGTTCGAGATCCTCGCCGACCACGTCGCCGAGGGCGTCGGCACCGACTTCGGCGACTGGCTCGAGGAGTCCGTGCTCATGCCGCTGGGCCTCAGCACCGTCCTCCTCGAGGGGTCCCCGGCCCACGGCGCCCGCGGCAGCGCCGCCGACCTCGCGCGCCTCGGCCGCGAGCTCCTCGCCCCCACGCTGCTCGAGCCCGAGCTGTTCGCCCGCGCCACCACCGTCGCGTTCCCGGGCCTCACCGGCGTCCTGCCCGGGTTCGGGCGCCAGGACCCCAACGACTGGGGCCTGGGCTTCGAGATCCGGGACGGCAAGGCCCCGCACTGGACGGGCGCGGGCAACGACCCCGCCACGTTCGGCCACTTCGGGCAGTCGGGCAGTTTCCTGTGGGTGGACCCGCGCGCCGGGATCGCCACGGCGTTCCTCGGGGCGGAGCCCTTCGGCGAGTGGGCGGCTCGGGTGTGGCCGCGCCTGTCCGACGCCGTCCTCGCCGAGCGCGGGTGAGCGCCCTACCCTCGACCCATGGCCACGACCCCGCCTGAGGGCGACGGAGCCGCGCCGGTGGGGCTGGTCCTCAGCGGCGGTGGCGCGCGGGCGAGCTTCCAGATCGGCGCGCTGCGCTACCTCTACGACCACGTCGGCATCACGCCGTCGGTCATCACGGGCACCTCGGCCGGGTCCGTCCTCGCCTCGGTGCTCGCACAGTCCGCCGACCCGGCCGGCCAGCGACGCTCCCTCGCCGACCTCGAACGGCTGTGGCGCGCGATGACGCAGACCTCGGACATGTTCGCCGAGCTCCCGTGGTTCGCGCGCCTGCGGGACCGGGGCCCGGTGTGGATCCGGGCCTTCGACCGCCGGGAGCAGCGCCAGGGAGCCCTCGGGCGCTCGTTCGCGCGGGTCGCGAGCCTACGGGCGGGCGCCCCGGCGCGGCCGGGCGCGCGTACCCGGCCCGGCGCCGCCCCTGGCCCCGCGAGCGCCGCCCGCGACGGCGCCCGGACCGCGGCGACCCCCGACGGCGCCGGGACCGCGACGCCCACCGACTACGCGGCGCGCCCGGCCACGAACGGTCACCCGGCCACCGACGGTCACCCGGCCACGAACGGACACTCGGCCACGAACGGACACTCGGCCGCCGACGGTCATCCGCGGGGGGCCCACGTCGCCGCCACCACGGGGGGCCGGCCGCTCCCGGCCCCCTGGAGCGCCGCGAGCGTCGTCGAGGCCCTCGCGACGCTGCGCGCGGTGGGCCGCGCGGGGGCGGACCTTGAGCAGATCCTCGCCGGCGCCCGGACCGAGCGGTCGATGTTCCGCCCGGGGCCCGTCGTCGAGGGGGTCCTCGACCCTGCCGTCTTCGACCCGGCCCGGGTGGCGCGCTCGGGCGTCACCCTGCGGGTCGCCGTCGTCGGCCTGGAGAGCGGCGAGCTGCACTACGTCACGGAGTCCGGCGTGCTCGTCGGGCGGGACGACGCCCCGCTCCCCGGCCGCGCCGTCGTGCCCCTCGACCTCGCCGTGCGCGCCTCCTGCTCGATCCCCATGGTGTTCCCGCCGGTGGAGCTCGACGGGGAGCACTACGTCGACGGCGGCGTGCGCGAGTCGCTCCCCGTCGAGACGGCCTTCGAGCACCTCGGGGTGGGCACCTGCTACGCCGTCGTCGCCGGGCAGCCCAGCGTGGACCGGGAGGACAGCTTCGCCGACCGGGACATGCTCAGCATCCTCCTGCGCAGCACGGCGGGGATCATGGCCCACGAGGTCCTGCGTGACGAGGTGGCCCAGGCCCGGCGGGCGGGGGCCGTCGTCATCGAGCCGGAGTTCGACATCCACGACAGCCTCACGGTCACCCCGGGGCTCGTGGCGCTGAGCATGGACTACGGGTACGTCCGCGCGGCGGAGGTGCACACGGGTGCCGGCCCCGACGTCGTCGCCCGCACCGCGGACGTCATCCGCCTGCGGCGCCGCCTGTGGGAGCTGGAGGAGCAGGCCTTCGCGCCGGGGCACAGGAACGTCGAGGCCGCCGCGGGGATCCCCGCGGGCAAGCGAGCGCTGCGGGACCAGCTCGCCGAGATCCCGCCCGAGCTGCTGCCTGCGGGCGCCGACCAGTGGTGGCGCACCTGGGAGCGGCACGCCTTCCCCGTTCCCGCCGAGCCGTCGTGGACGGACGGGGACGAGCCGGCCTGAGCCGGCCCGGCCGCCGTCCCGCACCGCCGGCCGGAGCCGGAGCCGGCGGTCAGTCGAGGTCGACGACGACGGGCACGTGGTCGCTCGCGCCCTTGCCCTTGCGCTCGTCCCGGTCGATGTGCGCCCCGCGCACCCGCGCCGCCAGCGCGGGGGAGGCGAGGGCGAGGTCGATCCGCATCCCCTCGTTGCGGGGGAACCGCAGGCGCTGGTAGTCCCAGTAGGAGTACGCGCCCGGCGTGTAGGGGCGGGTCACCTCGGTGTAGCCCGCGTCGAGCAGGGCGGCGAAGGCCGCGCGCTCGGGGCCCGAGACGTGCGTCGAGCCCGCGAAGGCGGTCATGTCCCACACGTCCTCGTCCCGCGGGGCGATGTTCCAGTCGCCGACGAGGGCCACCTGCGCCCCCGGGTCCCGCACGAGCTGCTCGGCGGCGGCGGTCCGCAGGGCCGCCAGCCAGTCGAGCTTGTAGACGTAGTGCGGGTCGGTAAGCTCGCGGCCGTTGGGGACGTACAGGCTCCACACCCGCACGCCGGCGACGCTCACCCCCAGCGCCCGCGCCTCCGCGGCCGGCGGGTCGCCCCACGTGGGCATGTCCGGGAAGCCGACCTCGACGTCGGACAGGCCCACCCGGGAGGCGACGGCGACGCCGTTCCACTGGCTCAGCCCGTGGTGCGCCACCTCGTAGCCGGCGGCGGTGAAGGCGGCGAGCGGGAACTGGTCGTCCCGGCACTTCGTCTCCTGCATGGCGAGGACGTCGGTGCCGGAGCGCTCGAGGAACGCCACCACCCGGTCCACCCTCGTACGGATCGAGTTCACGTTCCAGGTCGCCAGGCGCATGGGCATCGACGCTACCTCGCCGCGGCCCCGCCTCCGCGCCGCGTGTTCGGCCGGGTGCCGACGCGCGCCCGCCCGGCCTACCCTCGGGCCATGGCACGCAGAGGAACAGCGCTCGTCACCGGTGCGACGTCGGGCATCGGGCTGGAGATCGCCTGGGCGCTCGCGGCCGGGCACCACCACCTCGTCCTCGTCGCGCGCGACGCCGACCGGCTCGAGGCGCTCGCCGCCCAGCTCCGGGCCGCGGCGGCGATCGAGGTCGAGGTGCTGCCCGCGGACCTTGCCGACCGGCGGGCGCTCGACCGCGTGGCCGAGCGCCTGCGCAGCACGGAGCGCCCGGTCGACCTCCTCGTCAACAACGCGGGCTTCGCGCTGCGCCAGCGCTTCGTCGGCGGCGACATCGGCCGGGAGGAGGGCGCCCTGGACGTCATGGTGCGCGCCGTCATGGTCCTCAGCCACGCCGCCACGGGCGCCATGGTGGCGCGCGGTCGCGGCGCCGTGCTCAACGTCTCCTCCGTCGCGGCCCTCACCACCATGGGCACCTACGCCGCCCACAAGGCCTGGGTGCGGACCTTCACCGAGTCCCTGGCCGCCGAGCTCGCCGGGACCGGCGTCACCGCGACGGTGCTGTGCCCGGGCCTCGTGCACACGGAGTTCCACTCCCGCGCCCAGATGCGCACCGACGCCTGGCCCGAGCTCGCCTGGATCGACGCCGCCCGGGTCGCCGAGGCCGCCCTCGCCGGGGTGCGGCGCGGGGCCGTCGTCGTCACGCCCTCGCTGCGCTACCGCGCCGTCTCCGCGTTCCTCCGCCTCGCCCCGCGGGCCGTGGTGCGCTCGGCGGCCGGGCCGCGGCGGCGGGGGCCGTCGCTGGCCACGGGCACCCCGGCCGCTCCCGACGCCGGAGCCGATAGCCTGCCCGCGTGAACTTCGGCAACGACTCCCACCGCCGCCGCCTCGCCGAGCTCGTCAGCACGCTCGCCGTCGTCCGGGGCGCGGTCACCCTCTCCAGCGGCCTCACCTCCGACTACTACGTCGACCTGCGCCGCGTCACCCTCCACCACGAGGCCGCGCCGCTCGTCGGGCACGTCATGCTCGACCTCCTCGAGGAGGCCGGCCTCGGGGCCGGCGAGGTGGACGCCGTCGGCGGCCTCACCATGGGCGCGGACCCGGTCGCCGCCGCAATCCTCCACGCCGCCGCCTCGCGCGGGCTCGACGTCGACGCGTTCGTCGTGCGCAAGGAGGCCAAGGCGCACGGCATGCAGCGCCGCATCGAGGGCCCGGACGTCGCGGGCCGGCGGGTGGTCGTCCTCGAGGACACCTCCACCACCGGCGGCAGCCCGCTCACCGCCATCGAGGCCCTGCGCGAGGCGGGCGCCCACGTGCTCGGCGTCGCCGTCGTCGTCGACCGGGACACCGGCGCCCGCGAGCGGATCGAGGCCGCCGGCGTGCCGTACCTGGCCGCGCTGGGCCTCGCCGACCTCGGGCTCGCCTGAGGCCCGCTGTGGTTCAATCGCAGCCGCGAGACTCCTGACGACGGAAGGCGGGTATCCGTGGACGCCTGGACCATCACGCTCGTCGTGCTCGGGCTGCTCGTCCTCGGCGCCGTCGCCTGGGTGGCGACGACGTACCACCGGTTCGCGCGGATGCGCGTCCTCGTCGAGGAGGCCTGGCGCCAGGTCGACGTCGAGCTCGAGCGTCGCCACGACGTCGTCCCCCTCCTCGTCCGGACCGTGGGGGCCGTGACCGGCCCCGAGCGCGAGGTGCTGGCCGACGTCGACCGCGCCCGCGCCGAGGCGGCGGCACCGGGGGTGGGACCCGCGCGGCAGGCCGAGCAGGAGAACGCCCTGACCGCCGCGCTCGGGCGGCTCTTCGCCGTCGCCGAGGCGCACCCCGAGGTGCGTACCCGCGAGGACTTCCTCGCCCTCCAGTCGGAGCTGACGAACACCGAGGACCGTATCGCCGCGGGCCGTCGCTTCTACAACGCGAACGTCCGCCAGCTCAACACGCGCGTCACCGCCTTCCCGGCCGCGCTCGTCGCGCGGGTCCTCGGCTTCGGCCCGGCGGAGTACTTCCAGGCGAGCGACCCGGTCGTCCGGCTGGCGCCCGCGGTGACCTACGCGGCGCCCGACGAGGACGGCGGGGCGGGCCGCACCGCACCGGCATGACGGCCCCCGAGCGGCATGAGCCGGAGGCGGAGCGGCCGGAGGCGGAGCGGCGGGAGCTCCGGCCTGCGTCGGAGGTGGGCGTCGGGCCGTGGCCCGGCGGACCGCAGGCGTGGCCCGACGACCCGCGCTACGACCCCGAGCTCCTCGCCACCGGGGACCGCCGCAACGTCGTCGACCGCTACCGCTACTGGCGCATCGAGGCGATCGTCGCCGACATCGACGCCCGGCGGCACCCCCTGCACGTGGCGATCGAGAACTTCGCCCACGACCTCAACATCGGCTCGGTGGTGCGCACGGCGAACGCCTTCGCGGTCGCCGGCGTGCACATCGTCGGGCGGCGCCGGTGGAACCGGCGCGGGGCGATGGTCACCGACCGCTACCAGCACCTGCACCACCACCCGGACGCCCCGGCGCTCCTCGCCTGGGCGGCCGCGGAGGGGATTCCCGTCATCGGGATCGACAACGTCCCCGGGTCCCGCCCGCTCGAGCACCGGGCGCTGCCCGAGCGCTGCGTCCTGCTCTTCGGGCAGGAGTCGGCCGGGCTGAGCCCCGAGGCGATCGCCGGGTGCTCCGAGGTCCTGCACATCACCCAGTACGGCTCGACCCGGTCCATCAACGTCGGTGCCGCCGCGGCCGTCGCGATGCACGCGTGGATCCTCCAGCACGCCGGGACGGCTCCGCTGGGCGGGACGTCCCAGGCCGCGACCGGGCTGGCGTGACACAATCGGTGACGACCACGACCCCCTGTACACCACCGAAGTGGAGGCCCATCCGTGCCTATCGCAACCCCCGAGGTCTACTCCGAGATGATCGACCGGGCGAAGGCGGGCAAGTTCGCCTACCCGGCTATCAACGTCACGTCCTCGCAGACCGTCACGGCCGCCCTCCAGGGCTTCGCCGAGGCTGAGAGTGACGGCATCCTCCAGGTGTCGGTGGGCGGCGCCGAGTACGCGTCGGGGTCCACGGTCAAGGACCGGGTGGCCGGCTCCCTCGCCCTCGCCGCCTACGCCCGCGAGGTCGCCAAGGGCTACAACGTCACCGTCGCCCTGCACACCGACCACTGCGCCAAGCCGAACCTCGACTCCTGGGTGCGCCCGCTGCTCGAGATCGAGGCCCAGCAGGTCGCCGACGGCGGCCTGCCCACCTTCCAGTCGCACATGTGGGACGGCTCCGCCGTGCCGCTGGAGGAGAACCTCCAGATCGCCGCGGAGCTCCTCGAGCTCTCGCAGCGCGCGCGCACCATCCTCGAGATCGAGGTCGGTGTCGTGGGTGGCGAGGAGGACGGCGTCGCCGCCGAGATCAACGAGAAGCTCTACACGACCGTCGAGGACGGCCTCGCCACCGTGCGTGCGCTGGGCGCCGGGGAGAAGGGGCGCTACCTCACCGCGCTCACCTTCGGCAACGTCCACGGCGTCTACAAGCCGGGTGCGGTCAAGCTCCGTCCGGAGATCCTCGGCGAGATCCAGCAGGCCGTGGGCGCCCAGATCGGCAAGGAGTCCCCGTTCGACCTCGTCTTCCACGGCGGGTCCGGCTCGACGGCCGAGGAGATCGCCCTCGCCGTGGACCACGGCGTCATCAAGATGAACATCGACACCGACACCCAGTACGCGTTCACGCGTCCCGTCGTCGGCCACATGTTCACGAACTACGACGGCGTCCTCAAGATCGACGGCGAGGTCGGCAACAAGAAGGCCTACGACCCCCGCGCCTGGGGCAAGCTCGCCGAGGCGGGCATGGCCCAGCGCATCGTCGAGGCCTGCCAGCAGCTGCGCTCGGCGGGCAACAAGCTCTCCTGAGACGCGCGATGGCCCGGCCGCTGGTGCGGCCGGGCCATCGTCGTAGGTGGCTACTCGGCGTCGACGCCGGTGTCCTCCGGGAAGCCGGGGTCCTCCTCGAGGACGTCGACGACCTCACCGATGTGGGTGACCTCGAGCAGGAACCGCACGACGTCGGGCGGCTGGATGATCGCCAGGCGCCCCGGGGCGCGGTGGGCCAGTCGCGCGAGCAGGGCGACACCGGAGGAGTCCATGAAGGTGACGTGCCGGGCGTCGATCTCCACGGGCCGGCCGGCCTCCTCGGCCTCGGTGACGGCCTCGACGAGCTCGGCGCTCAGTGAGACGTCGATCTCACCGGACAGGACCATCCGGGTGCGCTCGGCGGCGACCATGAGGTGGACCGAGCCCGACTCGGTGCCGGTAGGGGCGCCGGTTCCCGGCGCCGATGTGCTGTTGGGGTCGCGCACAGTTGCTCCTCCCCGTCTGGCGCGCACGTGCGTCGTGCGCCTTTAGACGGCATCGTAGGGAACGCTAGACGATCGGAGGTGGAGATGGTCAACCCCGCGCACCCTCGCGCGTCCGCGGACGGGTCCACCGTTCCGCCGGACGCGGGTGACGGAGCCACCTTCGCCGACCCCGCGGAATCCTTTGCCGTCGCCGCGCTCGAGGCGATGCCCGGGCTCGTGGCGGTCGTCGACATGGACGCGGACGCGCCCCTCGACCAGTGGACCGTGGCGTGGATGAACCCGGCCGGCCTGGCGATGAGCGGGTATGACCGCGCCGACCTCACGCAGGGACGGGTCAGCGACTGGATGGGCCTGGACGCCGCCGCACCCGCCCGCCGGGCGCTCGCCGAGCGGCGCCCGTTCACCCAGCACACCACCGTGCGGCGCCGCGACGGGTTCCTCTACCCCGCCGAGGTGTCGATGACCCCGCTCGGCCCCGTCGGTGACGGCGGGGTCCGCTGGCTCCTCACCGCGCGCGACATGTCGGAGGACGTGGAGACGACGGCGGGTGCGCTCGCCCGCGCGGGGGCCGACCAGCGCGCGCGGCTCGGGCTGAGCCTCGTCGCCCGGGTCTCCGACATCCTGGCCGACACCGCCTCGAACGCCCCGCTCGGCGACATCGCCGCGCTCCTCATGCGGCGGGTCGTCGGGTGGGCGGCGTTCTACGTCGACGGGCCGACGCTGCACGAGGTCGACGACCTCGGCGGCGAGCCGCAGCGGACCCGCGACCTGCGCCGTATCGCCCAGCTGAGCCCGGACGTCGAGGACCCGGTTCGTGACCTGCTCCTCGACTCGCGGATGCGCACGATCGACATCGACACCGCCGTTGACCCCGAGCCCGGGACGGTGACCGCCGAGCTCATCGCCCTCGTCCGGGCCGCTCACGACGGCGCCGACGTCATCGCCACCGTCCTGCCGGTGCTCGGCCGCCAGCGCGTGCTCGGCCTGCTCGCGGTGACGCACCGCGAGGCCGACCCCTGGGCCGAGGGGGCCCGCGACGACGACCGCAACCCCGACGCCCTCGCCGGGGACGTGACGACGGTGCTCGAGCTCGTCGCGCGGCGCGTGGGCATGGCGATGGACAACTCCTACCTCTACGACCGGGAGCACCGGCTCGCGGAGACCCTGCAGCGGGCGATGCTGCCGGAGCAGGCGGAGATCTCCGGCCTGGACGTGTGGACGTACTACTCCCCGAACGCCGAGCACGCCCAGGTCGGCGGCGACTGGTACGACGTGCTGCAGAGCGCCGGGCAGACCGTGGGCCTGGTCATCGGCGACGTCGTCGGCCACGACGTCGAGGCCGCCGCGTCGATGGGGCAGCTCCGGTCCGTGGTGCGCGCCTACTCCGCCGAGTTCGGGGACCCCGGGACGGTCCTCGAGCGCGTGGACCGGCTCATCGCCGGCATGCGGATCCCCCGCTCGGCCTCCCTGGTGTACGCGGCCCTCACCCCACTGGGGGACGGGGCGTGGGACATCGCGTACAGCCGAGCCGGTCACCTGCCCCCGCTCCTCGTGCGCGGCGGCGACGTCCGCAGCCTCGACGGCGCCGGCGGCGCGCTCATCGGCTTCGGCAACCGCCCCCGGCAGACCGCGCACGAGCGCGCCGAGCCCGGGGACGTCCTCGTCTTCTACACCGACGGCCTCGTCGAGCGCCGCAACCGCACCATGCGGGACGGCGTCGAGGCCCTCACCCGGGTGTGCGCGGCCATCGACACCCCGGACGCGGCGGGCGTGGGCGAGGAGCTGCTCCTGCGCCTCGCCGAGGCACCCGAGGACGACGTCGCCGTCGTCATCGTCCGGGTCCCCGACCCGGTCGGGGACGAGCCGAGGTCCTGGGTGAGCCCCCGCCAGCGGCGCTGGCAGATGCCGGTGGACCCGCAGACCATCTCCCGCTCCCGGCACGCGCTCCTGCGCGCCTGCCAGGCCTGGGGCATCGAGGACACCGCGGCCGCCGAGCTCGTCGTCTCCGAGCTCGTCGCCAACGCCGTCATGCACGGCTGGGGGCGCGTCGACCTCCGCCTGGAGGACACCGGGGACGGCCTGCGCATCGAGGTCGAGGACGGCAACCCCGCCCCGCCCGTGACCCGGGAGCGGCACAGCGGCCGGGTCGGCGGGTTCGGCCTGCACATCATCGACCGCCTCGCGGACTGGGGCTGGCGCCCGACGCCGGGCGGCAAGGCCGTGTGGGCGCGCTTGCGGCCGCAGCACTCAGGCCGGGTACGCCCCACGTCCTAGCTCGCTCGCCAGGCACGCCCGCCGAACGGGCGACGGCGGCCGGGGCAAGGGCGGCCTCGGCGAGGCATCGTGCGAGTGACGCGTCGCCGGGCGGTGCGTCAGGCGGTGACGCGGCGGAAGCCGGACGGGGGCGTCGCGGGCTCGCAGCGGTGCTCGGGGTCGACCCGGAAGGAGTCGAGCGCCCCGCAGATCTCCAGGACGAACAGGTCGCGCTCGTCGCAGCCGCGCAGGACGGTCGCGCCGCCGCGCTTGGCGGAGGCGTCGGCGAGCGAGATGAGGAAGGCCGCGCCGGTGGAGTCCATGAAGGTCACGCGGCACATGTCGACCACCAGCAGCTGGCGGCGCAACCCGCTCACGCGTGCGGCGATCTCGGGGAACTGACCGCGCTCGGCGAGGTCGAGGTCACCCGCGATCGACACGGTGGTCGTCGTCGGGGACGTCGCGATCTCGATCATTCATATCCTCCTGGCTCCGCATCGAGGCTAACGCCGCCGGTGCCGATGTGCACTTCCCGTCCCGCCCGAGGGGCGGCACCGGCCCGTGATCGTGCGGCGCGTCACCGGGTGGGAGGATCGTCGCCATGCCCGAGAACCTCCTGCCCCAGCCCGCCCCCACCCTCCTGCCCGCGGAGGAGGACGCCGCCGTCCGCGCGGAGCTCGAGGCGGGCACGGACCCCCGCGAGGCCGCCGCCGCCCACCCCGCGGTGAGCCTGCCCTGGGCGCTGCTCGCCCAGCGGGAGCTGGCCGCCGGCGACCCCGTCGCCGCGTACGCCTACGCCCGCACCGGCTACCACCGCGGCCTGGACCACCTGCGTCGCGCCGGCTGGCGTGGCCAGGGGCCGATCCCCGCCTCCCACGTGCCCAACCAGGGCTTCCTCATCGCCCTGCTCACCCTCGGGCAGGCGGCCGCCGCCATCGGCGAGGACGCCGAGGCGACGCGCTGCGCCGACTTCGCCCGCGACGCCGATCCCGAGGCCGGCCGGCTGCTCGGGTAACCTGGCGCGGGAGCCGTCCGGCCCCGTACGCAGCGAAGGGACGCGACATGCCAGCCGTCGTCGTCGTCGGCGCCCAGTGGGGCGACGAGGGCAAGGGCAAGGCCACCGACCAGCTCGGCTCGGAGGTCGACTACGTCGTCAAGTTCAACGGCGGGAACAACGCGGGGCACACCGTCGTCGTCGGCGACGAGAAGTACGCCCTGCACCTCCTGCCCTCGGGGATCCTCTCCCCGGGGTGCACGCCCGTCATCGGCAACGGTGTGGTGGTCGACCTCGAGGTGCTCTTCCGTGAGCTCGACGCCCTGACCGAGCGGGGCGTCGACGTCTCGCGGCTGCTCGTCTCGGCGAACGCCCACCTCATCCCGCCGTACAACCGCACGCTCGACAAGGTCTCCGAGCGGTTCCTCGGCAAGCGCCAGATCGGCACCACCGGGCGCGGCATCGGGCCCACCTACGCGGACAAGATGGCGCGCGTGGGGATCCGGGTGCAGGACCTCTTCGACGAGCACATCCTGCGGCAGAAGGTCGAGGGCGCTCTCGTCCAGAAGAACCAGCTGCTGCTCAAGGTCTACAACCGCCGCGCGGTGGGCGTCGACGAGACGGCCGACGAGCTGCTCTCCTACGCCGAGCGGCTGCGGCCCATGGTGGCCGACGTGTCCCTGGTGCTCAACGAGGCCCTCGACGCCGGCCGCACCGTCGTCTTCGAGGCGGGCCAGGCGACCATGCTCGACGTCGACCACGGCACCTACCCCTTCGTCACCTCCTCGAGCGCCACGGCGGCCGGGGCCTGCACCGGCTCCGGCATCGGGCCCACCCGGATCGACCGCGTCGTCGGCGTCATCAAGGCGTACACGACGCGCGTGGGGGAGGGCCCCTTCCCCACGGAGCTCCACGACGAGTGGGGCGAGCGGCTGCGCACGGTGGGCGGGGAGTACGGCACGACGACCGGCCGTCCGCGCCGCTGCGGCTGGTACGACGCCGTCGTCGCGCGCTACGCGGGGCGGATCAACGCCCTCACCGACCTCGTGCTCACCAAGCTCGACGTCCTCACCGGCATCGAGAAGATCCCGGTCTGCGTGGCCTACGACGTCGACGGCCGCCGGGTGGACGAGATGCCCGTGGACCAGACCGCCTTCCACCACGCCCGCCCGGTCTATGCCGAGCTCGACGGGTGGGACGAGGACATCAGCGGCTGCCGCGAGTTCTCCGACCTGCCCGTGAACGCCCAGCGCTACGTCCTCGCGCTCGAGGAGATGTCCGGCACGCGGATCTCCTCGATCGGCGTCGGGCCGGACCGGGACGCGACCATCGTGCGGCACTCGCTGCTCGACTGAGCGACAGCTGTGGTGGCCTGCGCCGCCGTCCGGTGACCTACCGAGCGGCGGCGCAGACGTCGGCCTACGGTCGAAGGACCGACGTCGAAGGGGAACCACCATGAAGGCCGTGCGCTACTACGGCAAGGAAGACCTCCGGATCGAGGACGTCCCGGAGCAGGAGCTGGTCCCCGGCACGGTGCGCATCGCGCCGGCCTGGACGGGCATCTGCGGCTCGGACCTCCACCTCTACCTCGACGGGCCGCTGCCGCCCGCGCCCTCGACCGACCAGCCGCACCCGATCTCCGGCGAGACCCTCCCGGTGACCCTCGGCCACGAGTTCTCCGGCGTCGTCGAGGAGCTCGGCGAGGGCGTCGACGACCTGGCGGTGGGCGACCACGTGGTCGTCGAGCCGCTCATGGTCTGCGGCGAGTGCGGGCCGTGCCAGGAGGGCCGCTACAACCTCTGCGTGAAGATGGGCTTCATCGGCATCTCCGGGCGGGGCGGGGGCCTGTCGGAGCACATCGTCGTCGAGCGCCGCTTCGTGCACCCCGTCGGTGACATGCCCCTCGACCAGGCCGCCCTCATCGAGCCGCTCGCCGTCGCCGTGCACGCCGTCCGGCTCAGCGGCGCCACGACCGGTGACCTCGCCGTCGTCGGTGGGGCCGGACCGATCGGCCTGCTCACCGCGGCGGTGCTCAAGGCCACCGGTGCCACGGTCGTCGTCTCCGAGCCGAGCGCGGCACGCCGCGAGCGCGCCGCGAGCGTCGCGGACCACGTCGTCGACCCCGGCAGCGAGGACCTCGTGGCGAAGGTCGCCGAGCTGAGCGGCGGGGAGGGGGCGGCCGTGGCGTACGAGTGCGCCGGCGTGCCCGCCGTCCTCAACGTGCTCCTCGACGTGCTCAAGCCCGGTGGTGTCCTCCAGGTGGTGGCCCTGTTCTCCGGGCCGCCGGAGATCAACATCGCCCAGGTCCTCATGAAGGAGCTCGACGTCCGCGGGGCCATCGGCTACGCCGGCGACCACGAGTACGCCATCCGCCTGGTCCAGGAGGGCAAGGTGGACGTCGCGCCGCTCATCACGGGCCGGATCGCGGCGGACGACATCGTCGAGCAGGGCTACCGCACGCTCGTCAACGACAAGGAGCACTCGGTGAAGATCCTCGTGCACATGTAGGAGCTCCCTGCACAGACGACGGCCCCCCTCCGCTGCTGCGGAGGGGGGCCGTGGTGCATCGTCAGCGCCCGTCGGTGCGGGGCTCCTCACCCAGGGTGCTCCCACCGGCCGGCGGCGGGAACTGGCTGCCCGGGGCGGGCGGCGGCGGGACCGGGCTGCCCGCGGCGGGCGGCGGCGGGAACTCGGCCGTCGGGACCGGCGGCGGCGGGAACTGGCTCGCCGGGGGAGGGCTCGCGGGGCCGCCCTGGGCGGGGTGGGCGTCCATGCCGGCCTGCTCGTCGGCGGTGTGCTGCGGCGCCGGCGCGGGGTAGCCCTGGGGTGCGGAGCCCTGGGGGGCGTACCCCTGGGGGGCGCCGCCCTGCGGGGCGGGGTAGCTTCCGGCGGACCCGCCCGGAGCGGGGTAGCCACCGGCCGACCCGTCGGGTGCCGGGTAGCCCTGGTTGGCGTAGCCGGCGGCGTACGCGCCGGGGACCCCGGGCGTGTAGCCCTCGGGGCCCTCGGTGCCGGCGCTCTTCTTGCGGCGGGTGAGGAAGAAGATCACCGCGGCGATGACGAGCAGGAGCACGACGGCCAGCACGATCCACAGGACCGGCGACCCGGCGGCCGCGGACGCGCCGCTCCCCTCGGCCTCGCCGGAGGCGGTGACCCCACCGGACAGCGCCTCCATGCCGGTCCACGTGACGGTGTTGCCGTCGACCTCGCCACCGCCGTCGTCGACGACAGGCCCGGGGAACGTCACCGCGATGGAGATCTCGGGCTCCATGCCCGCGGGCATCTCGCCGACGTCGCCAGCGGTGTCGTCGCCGTCGAAGGAGAAGACGAAGAGGTCGTCCTCGCGCGTGATCGACATGCCCTCGCCGCTCATCTCGTCGAGCGGGGCGCCGGACGCGACGAGGCGGCACCCGATGTTGCCGTCCTCCTCGGTCTGCTCGACGGTGAACTCGACGTCCTCGGGCGCGTCCGCCAGCTCCGACTCGAGGTCGGTGCAGTCGAGGTCGTCCGCCGTCATCATCCCGGTGAGGTCGCCGACCTCCATGGTGATGTCAGCGGTGTCGTCAGCATTGATCTGAATACCGAGGTCCATCCGGAAACACCCCCCGAGCAGGAGCAGCAACGGGAGCAGGACGAGGGCGGTGAGACGGCGTGGGGCGCGTGGCCGGGCGGGGTTCATGCGCCGCACACTATCGGGACGGTGGGTCCGGCGCTGCGCTCCTGCGCGCTTTCATCGGCACCCGTCTGTATTTGTCCGGTGAATAGCTGCCGCGGCGGGCACGCGGTCCGGGCACGGGGCCGCGCGCAGTAGGCTCGCGGACCGTGAGGATCCTCGTGATCGGCTCCGGCGCGCGCGAGCACGCCCTGGCCCGCGCCCTGGACCGTGACCCCGCGACGACGGACCTCGTCGTCGCCCCCGGAAACCCCGGTACCGCCGAGCTGGCGCGCAACCGCGAGGTGGACCCGCTCGACCCGGACGCGGTGGTCGCCCTCGCGCGGGAGCTGGGCTCCGACCTCGTCGTCGTCGGACCCGAGGCGCCGCTCGTCGCGGGCGTCGCGGACGCCGTCCGGGCCGCGGGCATCGCCTGCTTCGGGCCGGACGCCGCCGCCGCGCACCTCGAGGGGTCCAAGGCCTTCGCCAAGGAGGTCATGGCCGCCGCCGAGGTCCCCACGGCCCTCGCCCGGGTGTGCACGAGCGCCGCGGAGGTCGCCGCCGCGCTCGACGCGTTCGGGGCGCCCTACGTCGTCAAGGACGACGGGCTCGCCGCCGGCAAGGGGGTCGTCGTCACGGACGACCGGGACCAGGCCCTCGCCCACGCCGAGGCCTGCCTCACGCGCGGGGGAGCGGGAACCGTCGTCGTCGAGGAGTACCTCGACGGCCCCGAGGTGTCCCTGTTCTGCCTGTGCGACGGCACCGAGGCGGTGCCCCTCGCGCCCGCCCAGGACTTCAAGCGCCTGCGCGACGGCGACGACGGCCCCAACACCGGCGGCATGGGCGCGTACTCCCCGCTCCCGTGGGCGCCGGAGGGCCTGGTCGAGGAGGTCCTCGAGCGGGTCGCCCGCCCGGTGGTCCGGGAGATGGCCCACCGGGGTGCCCCCTTCGTCGGCGTCCTCTACTGCGGGCTCGCGCTCACCAGCCGCGGCCTGCGCGTCATCGAGTTCAACGCCCGCTTCGGCGACCCCGAGACCCAGGTGGTCCTCGCCCGCCTCGCCTCGCCCCTGGCCGAGCTGCTCCACGCCGCCGCCACCGGCACCCTCGGCACCGCGCCCGCCCCCCGGTGGTCCGCGGACGCGGCGGTGACGGTCGTCCTCGCCGCGGCGGGCTACCCCGACGACCCGCGCCGCGGGGACGTCATCACGGGCGTCGACGCCGCCGACGCGCGGCCCGGCGTCCACGTGCTGCACGCGGGCACGGCCCGCGGCCCGGCGGGGGAGCTCGTCAGCGCGGGCGGCCGGGTGCTGTCGGTGGTGGGCGTCGGGCCGGACCTCGCCGCGGCCCGCGCCGCCGCGTACGAGGGGGTCGACGCGATCGACCTCCCGGGCGGCCAGCACCGCACCGACATCGCGGCGGGCCTGTGATGGCCGCCCCCGTCCTCGACGGCTGGTCGCACGTCTACTCCGGCAAGGTACGCGACCTGTACGTGCCCACCTCCGGGGACCGCGGCACCGTCCTCGTCGTCGCCTCCGACCGGATCAGCGCCTACGACCACGTGCTGCCCACGCCGATCCCCGGCAAGGGCGTCATCCTCACGGCGCTGAGCCTGTGGTGGTTCGACCAGCTCGCCGACCTCGTCCCCCACCACGTCCTCTCCCTCGACGTGCCCGACGCCGTGACCGGGCGCGCCATGGTGTGCCGGCGGCTCGAGATGTACCCGGTGGAGTGCGTGGCCCGCGGCTACCTCACCGGCTCCGGGCTCACCGAGTACCGCGCCGGCGGGTCCGTCTGCGGCGTGCCGCTGCCGCCCGGCCTCGACGACGGCTCCCGCCTGCCGGAGCCGATCTTCACCCCGGCCACGAAGGCGGAGGTGGGCGAGCACGACGAGAACGTCAGCCTCGAGGTGGTCGCCGCGCAGATCGGCGCGGCCCGCGCGGACGAGCTGCGCGACCTCACCCTCGCCGTCTACGCGCGCGCCGCGGGCCTCGCCGCCGAGCGCGGCATCGTCCTGGCGGACACCAAGCTCGAGTTCGGCGCCCTCCCCGGCGGACCCGACGTGGTCCTCGGCGACGAGGTGCTCACGCCCGACTCCTCGCGGTTCTGGCCGGCCGAGCACTGGGAGCCGGGCCGCGCGCAGCCGAGCTTCGACAAGCAGTACGTGCGCGACTGGCTCACCTCGCCGGCGTCCGGCTGGGACCGCCACGGCGACGCCCCGCCGCCCGAGCTGCCCGCCGACGTCGTGGAGCGCACGCGCGAGCGGTACGCCGAGGCCTACACGCGCCTCACCGGCGCGCCCCTGCCCGACGCGTGGAACGCCGCGGGGACGGCCCGGCCGGGCCGCTAGCATGGGCGGGCCGCCGACCGCCAGGAGCGCACCCATGGGACGAATCGTCGTCGAGGTCATGCCCAAGCCCGAGATCCTCGACCCGCAGGGCAAGGCCGTCGCCGGGGCGCTGCCCCGGCTCGGGTTCGCCACCTTCACCGGCGTCCGGCAGGGCAAGCGCTTCGAGCTCGAGGTGGACGGCGCCGTCACGGCCGAGCACCTCGACGCCGCCCGCGAGGCCGCGCGGACGCTCCTGTCGAACCCCGTCATCGAGGACGTCGTGCGCGTCGCGACGATCGAGGAGGTCGACGCGTGACCGCCTCGTCCGCCGGCGCCCGGATCGGCGTCGTCACCTTCCCGGGGTCCCTCGACGACGGCGACGCGCGCCGCGCCGTCCGCCTCGCGGGGGCCGAGCCCGTCACCCTGTGGCACGGGGACGCCGACCTCGCGGGCGTGGACGCCGTCGTCCTGCCCGGGGGCTTCTCCTACGGGGACTACCTGCGCTGCGGGGCCATCGCCCGGTTCGCCCCGGTGATGACCGAGGTGGTCCGCGCCGCGCGCGAGGGCCTGCCGGTCCTCGGCATCTGCAACGGGTTCCAGGTGCTGTGCGAGGCGCACCTGCTGCCGGGTGCCCTCATCCGGAACGAGCGCCAGCGCTTCGTGTGCCGGGACCAGCGCCTGCGGGTCGAGAACGCCACCACGGCGTGGACGCGCGACCTCACCGCGGGGGCGACCGTGACGATCCCGCTGAAGAACGGCGAGGGCGGCTACGTCGCGGACGCCGCGACGCTCGACGCGCTCGAGGCGGAGGGCCGGGTGGTGTTCCGGTACCTCGGCGCGGACCCCAACGGCTCGGCCCGCGGCATCGCCGGCATCACCAACGAGCGGGGCAACGTCGTCGGGCTCATGCCCCACCCCGAGCACGCGGTCGAGGCCGGGTTCGGCCCGGACGGCCCCCGCGGGCCGCGCACGGGCACGGACGGCCTCGCGCTCTTCACGTCGGTGCTCGGCGCGCTCGTCGCCGCCTGAGTCCGTTCTCCCGCGGCCCGGACCGGCGGCGATAACGCTCCCGGGGACGGGTGGCGTTCCGTAGCATCGCTTCCACTGCGCAGGAGCCGGCGAGGGGACACCATGGGGGCGTTGGACGGGGAGCTCGCCGGGGAGTGGGTGTTCGACCCCGCGCACTCGCGGTTCGGGTTCTCCGCGCGGCACGCCATGGTGACGCGGGTGCGGGGCGCCTTCAACGACGTCGAGGGCCGGATGCACGTCGACCCCGACGGTCCGGCGAAGTCGTTCGTCACCGTGCGGCTCAGGGCCGCGAGCGTGGACACCCGCCACCCCCAGCGCGACGCCCACCTGCGCAGCGCCGACTTCTTCGACGTCGAGCGCTACCCGGACATCGTCTTCACGAGCACGACGATCCAGGAGGCCGAGGAGCGGATGTACATGGTCGTCGGCGACCTCACCATCCGCGGCATCACCCACGAGGTCGCCATCCCCATCGAGCGGGTGGGCGTCGAGCGGGGCGCGGACGGCGAGCTCCGGGTCGGCTTCGAGGGGACCCGACGCGTCGACCGCCGCGCATGGGGTCTGGAGTGGCAGGTGCCGCTCGACACCGGCGGGGTGCTCGTCTCCGAGCGCGTCACCATGGAGTTCGAGATCTCCGCCGTCAAGCGTCCCGACGCCCCGGACGGCACCCCCGGTGCGGACACGGCGCCGGACGTGGCCGACGCCGGCGACGGCGGACGGCCCGACGCCGGTGACGCCCCGGCCAGCCCGGCCGACGACGCGTCGACCGGTGCCGCCGCACCCGACCCGGCCGCCGCCGCACCTGACCCGGCCGCCGCCGCACCTGACCCGGCCACCGCCGCACCCGACCCGGCCACCGCCGGCGCGGCCCCGGCCGCCGCGCGCGGCCGGCACCGGGCGCTGGGCGCCCGGCGCGCGTCCTGGTTCCGCCCGCGCCGCTGAACGTGCGCCGCGTCTCGGCGGCGCCGGCGCCGCCCGGGGTTGTCCACCGCTCGTGCACAGGGGGAATGGCGCCCCTGTGTGTATGTGCACAACCCTGTGTACAGCAACTGTGGACAACATTGGCCGGTGAGGGTCCCCGGGCGTCGCCCGACGGCGCGCCGGGCGACGCGGGGCGGTTATCCTGCGCGCCCGCGGGGCGTCACGGTCCCGGTGAAATGGACCTTGCCGGAGCGGTTCGCGCCCCGGTAGTGGTAGGCGTCACCGTCACGGTCGACCGAGAGCGTGACGGTGCCCGGCAGCAGGACCGGCTTGGCGAAGGCGACCTCCCACACGAAGGCGTCCCCGCGGGCGGCGCCGACCGCCGCCAGGGCCCGCGCGGCCGTGTACATGCCGTGCGCGATCGGCCGGGGGAAGCCGAAGAGCCGTGCGCCGACCCGGGAGACGTGGATGGGGTTCCGGTCGCCCGAGACCTCGGCGTAGTCCCGGCCGACGTCGGGACCCAGGCGCCACACGCCGGTGGTGACGTGCGCGCCGGTGCCAGGTCCGCCCGTGCCGGGGGCACGGTCCTCCGGGGCCGCCTGGGGCGAGGGGGCGGGATCCGCCCCGGGCACGGTGCGGCCCTTCGCGAGGTACGTCGACGTCCCGTGCCACACCACCTCGGTGCCGGCCGAGACCTCGACCACGAGGTCGACCTGGGTCCCCGCCCGGTGGCCGCGCAGGCCCTCTGCGTGCGCCCGGACCGTGAGCACCTCGTCGAGGCGCACCGGGCGGTGGACGACGACGCGGTTGCCCACGTGGACGAGCCCGAGCACCGGGAGCGGGAAGTCGGGCCGGACCATGACCGCCATGGCGAGCGGGAACGCCAGCACGTGGACGTACCCCGCGGGCAGGACGTCGGTGCCGGGCTCGCCGAGCAGCCGCTGGTAGGCGGCGAGCTGCTCCGGGTCGGCGCGGACGCCGTCGACGCGGTAGGTCCCTGCCCACGCCCCCGAGGTCCGCGGCGGCCGGGCGAGGACGAGCGAGGCGTACCGGCCGAGTGCCCGGGAGTACAGCGCCCCGAGGCGTGGCATCTCGGCGAGCGTCTCCTCCGTGCCCGCGCCGCCGCCCATCACTGCCCCACGAGGTTCTGGCCGCAGACGCGCAGCGTCTGGCCGTTGATGCCGCCCGCCTGCGGGGAGGCGAGGAACGCCAGCGCCTCGGCGACGTCGACCGGGTGCCCGCCCTGGTTGAGGGAGTTCGCACGCCGGGCGATCTGCCGCGCCACCGGGGGGATCCGCGCCGTCATGTCCGTCTCGATGAACCCCGGCGCCACCGCGTTCGCGGTCCCGCCCAGCTCCGCCAGGCGCGGCGCGAGCGCCTGGACCATGCCGATGATCCCGGCCTTGGCGGCGGCGTAGTTGGTCTGCCCGCGGTTGCCCGCGATGCCTGACGTCGACGCGAGCGCGAGGATGCGGGGTGCGGGGCCCAGGGCACCCGGGGCGGCGAAGGTCTCGTTCATCCGCAGCGGCGCGAGGAGGTTGACGGCGAGCAGGTCGTTCCAGCGGTCCGCGGTCATGTTGACGAGGAGCTTGTCCCGCAGGATGCCCGCGTTGTGGACGACGACGTCGAGGGTGCCGTACCGCGACCGGGCGTGCTCGAGGATCCGGGCGCCGGCGTCCTCGGCGGTGATGTCGAGCTGGAGCGCGCTGCCGCGCACGCCGTTCATCACCGTGCTCAGCGAGTCCCCGGCGCCGGGGACGTCGACGCCGATGACCTGCGCGCCGTCCCGGGCGAGGACCCGGGCGGTCTCGGCGCCGATGCCGCGGGCGGCGCCGGTGACGACGGCGACCTGCCCGGCGAGCGGGCGGGTCCAGTCCGCCGGCGCCTGCCCGCCGGGCGTCGACACGCGCAGCAGCTGCCCGGAGACGAACGCGGAGCGGGCCGAGAGCAGGAAGCGCAGCGCCCCGATGACGGAGGTGGCCTCGACCGGCAGCCCCTCGGCGAGGACCAGGCCGTTGCCGGTGGCGCCGGCGCGCAGCTCCTTGGCCACGGAGCGCAGGAACCCGTCCACCGCCTGGCGGGCGGCCGCCTGGGCCGGCGCGTCGCCGCCGGTGGCGGCCCGCGAGAGGGTGATGACCCGCCCGGACGGGGCGAGGCGCCGCAGCATCTCGCCGAGGTCGAGGGCGGGACCGCCGAGCTGGCCGGGCGCCTCGAGCTCGGTGAGGACGACGATCACGGCGCCCCACCGCTGGTGCTCGGCGAGGTGCGGGTCCCGCCGGACGTCGAGGTCCCAGCCGAGCAGCCGCTCCGCGACCGCGTCGGCGCTCGCCCGGGACCACGCGTCCTGGAGGACGAGGACCGGGCCGGTGACGAGCGGAGCGTCCGGTGACGCCGTGTCGGTGCGCCGCAGCCGGACGGGCTGGGGCAGGCCGAGCTTCTTGGCGACCTTCTTGCCGACGTCCGTGCTCACGGCGTCGAGGTAGGTGTCGTTCACGCTGCCTCCAGGATCATCGCGCCGGCCTGACCGCCGGCGGCGCAGATGGAGATGAGGCCGCGGGCCGGTCGGCCCGTCTCGGCCCGCCGCTCGGCGAGGAGCTTGGCGAGCGTGCCGACGATGCGGCCGCCGGTCGCGGCGAACGGGTGCCCGGCCGCGAGCGAGGAGCCGGTGACGTTGAGCCGGTCGCGGTCGATCTCGCCCAGCGCCCCGGGGAGGCCGAGGCGCTCGCGGCAGAAGGCGGGGTCCGCCCAGGCGGCCATGGTGGCGAGGACGGTGGAGGCGAACGCCTCGTGGATCTCCACGACGTCGAAGTCGTCGAGGGTCAGCCCCTGGCGGTCGAGGAGCCGGGCGACGGCGTAGCACCCGCCCATGAGGAGGCCCTCGTCGCCCCGGGTGAAGTCGACGGCGGCGCTCTGGGCGTCGACCACGGTGGCGAGCACCGGCAGGCCCCGGCCCTGCGCCCACTCGCTCGAGGCGAGCAGGACGGCCGAGGCGCCGTCGGACAGCGGGGTGGAGTTCCCCGCCGTCATCGTCGGGGACGAGCCGTCCTTGCCGAAGACCGGCGTGAGCGAGGCGAGCTTGTCGAGGGAGGTGTCCGCGCGCAGGGCCTGGTCCCGGTCGAGGCGGCGGTAGGGGGTGAGGAGGTCGTCGAAGAACCCGCGGTCGTAGGCGGCCGCCAGGCGCTGGTGCGAGGCGAGCGCCAGGGCGTCCTGGTCCTCGCGGGTGATGCCCCAGCGGGCCGTCGTCAGCGCCTGGTGCTCGCCCATGCTCAGCCCCGTGCGGGGCTCGGCCACCCCCGGGGCCACCGGGGCCAGGTCCCGCGGACGGACGCCCGCGAACGCCTTGACGCGCTCGGCAGCGGAGCGGGCGCGGGAGGCCCGCAGCAGCGCGGCGCGCAGCCGGTCGGAGACGACGATGGGGGCGTCCGACGCGGAGTCGACCCCGCCCCCGATCCCGACCTCGGCCTGGTGCAGGGCGATCTTGTTGGCCACGCCGACGATCGCCTCGAGGCCCGTGGCGCAGGCGCGCTGCACGTCGTAGGCGGGCGTGTGCGGGTCGAGCGAGGAGCCGAGGACCACCTCGCGGGTGAGGTTGAAGTCGCGCGGGTGCTTGAGCACGGCCCCTGCGGCGACCTCGTCGAGCCGCTCGCCGGCGAGGCCGAAGCGGGCGACGAGCCCCTCGAGCGCGGCGGTGAGCATGTCCTGGTTCGAGGCTGCGGCGTAGGCGCCGCCCGCCTTGGCGAAGGGGATGCGGTTGGCTCCGATGACGGCAGCGCGTCGCGGGGCGGGGGTCGGGGTCACGTCGTCGTCCTCCGGTTGTTCGCGGGGCGAACGCCACCGGGGACGGAGGTCCCGGGCAGCATTGCGGTACTCACGGTAGTTGATACTGTCAGTCCCGTGATGCCGATCACAAGCCGAAACGCGTCCGACGGGCGCGCCACCCGCTGGGACTCGCACCGCGTGTCCCGGCGGGCCGAGCTCGTGCGCGCCGCCCGCCGCGCCGTGCACCGGCGCGGTCCGGACCTCTCGATGGACGAGCTCGCCGCCGAGATCGGCACGTCCAAGTCGATCCTCTACCGCTACTTCACCGACAAGACCGGCCTGCAGGAGGCCGTCGGGCACGCCGTCCTCGCATGGCTGCGCACCGCGCTGGAGGAGGCCGGGCGCTCGGCGCGGGAGCCGCGGGACCGGCTGGCCGCGATGGTCGAGGCCTACCTCGAGATGGTCGAGGCCTCCCCGCACGTCTACGCCTTCGTCACCCATGCCGACGCCGGCACGGCCGGCGCGCTGCGGGGCTTCGTCGCCGACATCGAGCAGGTCGTCGCCGAGGCCCTCCTGCCCGTGCTCCGCCTGCGCGCGCCCGGGGAGGCGACCTCCACCGGGCGCGACGCCGAGAGCCGGGCGCTCGCGGCGCTGTGGTCGGCCGGCATGGTCGGCCTGGTCCGGGGCGCCGCGGAGCGGTGGCGGGCCGAGGCCGACGACGGCGGCACGGGCGGGACGATCGCCGCGATGGACCGCGCCCGGCTCGCGGAGCACCTCACCGCCTGGCTCTGGGAGGGCGCCGCCGGCGTCCCCCGACGTACGCCCACCCCCGCAACGACGCGACCGGAGACCCCATGACCGCCACCCCCGACGCCCGCACCGCGACCGCCACCCCGACCTCGATCCCGCGCGCCGGGCGCACGCCGTCGGCCGCGTCGCCCGAGAGTGCGCCCCGGGCCGGCGCGCGCGTGGACGTCACCGCGCTGGGCCGGCTCCTCGACGGTCGCTGGGGCGATCAGCGCCGCCGCGCCCGCGACCTCGCGCTCGACCCCGACCTCCAGCACGTGGAGGACCTCAGCCGCACCGAGCACCGCGAGCGGGTCCTGCGCCAGCTCCACCTCCTCGTCGAGCGCGGCGACGTGCTCCGGGGCTTCCCCGCCGAGCTCGGCGGCGCGGGGGACCCGGGCGGCAACCTCGCCGGGTTCGAGGAGCTGTTCCTCCTCGACCCGTCGCTGCAGATCAAGGTCGGCGTGCAGTGGGGGCTGTTCGGCTCGGCCGTCCTCCAGCTCGGCACCGCCGAGCACCACCAGCGGCTGCTGCCGGGGATCATGCAGCTCGACGTGCCCGGCTGCTTCGCCATGACGGAGATCGGCCACGGCTCCGACGTCGCCTCCATCGGGACCACCGCCACGTACGACCCCGCGACGGAGGAGTTCGTCGTCCACACGCCGGTGACCGCGGCCCGCAAGGAGTACATCGGCAACGCCGCGGCCCACGGGCGCGCCGCCGTCGTCTTCGCCCAGCTCGTCACGCAGGGCGTCAACCACGGGGTTCACGCGCTCTACGTCCCGATCCGGGAGGAGGCCGAGGACGGGACCTGGCGGCTGTGCGCCGGCGTCGGGAGTGCGGACGACGGCGCCAAGGGCGGGCTCAACGGCGTCGACAACGGCCGGCTGTGGTTCGACCAGGTCCGGGTGCCCCGCGAGAACCTCCTCAACCGGTACGGCGACGTCGCCGCCGACGGGACGTACCACTCGCCGATCGAGAGCCCCGGGCGCCGGTTCTTCACCATGCTCGCCACGCTCGTCCAGGGGCGGGTCTCCCTCGCCGGGGCCGCGGTCAACGCGAGCAAGGTGGCCCTCGCCGTCGCCGTCCGCTACGGCGTCCAGCGCCGCCAGTTCACCGGCGCCGGCGACGAGGGCGAGGTGACCCTCCTCGACTACCAGCAGCACCAGCGCCGCCTGTTCCCGCTGCTGGCCCGGACGTATGCGGCCACCTTCGCGCACGAGGAGCTCCTCGAGCGCTTCGACGACATCTTCTCCGGCGCCCACGACGACGACGACTCGCGCCAGGACCTCGAGACGCTCGCGGCGGCGATGAAGCCCGCCTCGACGTGGCTGGCGCTCGAGGCGCTGCAGGAGGCCCGCGAGGCGTGCGGCGGCGCCGGGTACATGGCCGAGAACCGGCTCGTCGGCCTGCGCGCGGACTTCGACGTCTACGCCACCTTCGAGGGCGACAACACGGTCCTCCTCCAGCTCGTCGGCAAGCGCCTGCTCACCGACTACGGCCAGGGGATGGCGAAGATCGACATCGCCGGGGCGGCGCGGTACGTCGCCTCCCGCGCCGCCGACATGACGCTGCACCGCACGCCGCTGCGCCGCGCCGCGCAGTCGGTGCGGGACTCGGGCTCCATGGCCCGCTCGGCCGGGCACCTGCGCAGCACCGCCGCCCAGCGCGAGCTCCTCGAGGACCGGGTCGAGACGATGGTGGCGGAGATCGCCGGCGCGCTGCGGGCCGTGCGCAACGCCTCGCCCGCCGAGGCGGCGGCCGAGTTCAACGCCCACCAGCACGAGCTCATCGAGGCGGCCGCGGCGCACGCCGACCTGCTCCAGTGGGAGGCCTTCACCGCCGCACTCGCGCGCGTGCGGGACGAGGGCACCCGCGAGGTCCTCACCACGCTGCGCGACCTCTACGCCCTGACGACGATCGAGCGCAACCTCGCGTGGTACCTCGTCAACGGGCGGATCTCCGCCCAGCGGGCCCGCGCCGTGACGAGCTACGTCAACCGCCTCCTGCCGCGCCTGCGACCGCACGCCGTCGCCCTCGTCGACGCCTTCGGCTACCGGCCCGAGCACCTGCGGGTGCCCATCGCCGGTGACGGCGAGACGCAGCGGCAGGAGGAGGCCCGCGCCCATGTCCGCCGTCGGCGGGCCAGCGGCGAGGAGCCGGTGAGTGCCAAGGTGCTCCACGCGAACGCGCGCCGCGCCGGGGGCGCCGTCACCACCGGTTGACGGCCTGCTGCGCCCAGCCGACGAGCCCGTCGACCCGACGGCGCTCGCCGTGGTCGTCGTCGACCCAGCCCGTCCAGTGGCCGAAGGCCTGGGTGACGCGCATGGACACGACGCCGAGGTTGGTGGCCTCGGTGCGCTCGTGGAAGGGGTGCAGCTCCACCTCGACGCGCTCGCCGCTCACGCGCCACGGGGCGGCGGAGGCGTCGAGCGCGTCGTAGGTCCACGCGAGGTCCTCGTCGATGCGGTGGAGGCGACCGTCGAGGAACAGGCCGTTGTCCGAGGTGCCCGTCCCCTCGGTCCACTTCCCGCCCAGCTGCAGCCCGGTGACGACGCCGTCCACCGTGCCGGAGCCCGCGCCCCAGTTCCACGTGATGGCGTACGGCCAGCGGCCCCGGCCGTGGTCCAGGCTGGCCCAGCCCTCGACGGGATGCTCCGCGCCGTCGACGGTGAGGGTGCCGGAGGCGGGCACCCCGACGGACTTCACGGCGTACTGGAACTGCCGCTCGCTCCACGGGACCACGACGCCGAGGAGCTCGCTCCCCAGGGGCGGGGCCACCGTGACGTCCAGGCGCACGCGGGGGGTCTGGGCGCGGACCCGCAGGGCGTCGGGGCTGTTCGTCGTGGGCGCCGGGTCGACGGCGATGGCCAGGCGCGGACCGGCGACCCGCACGGCCCCGGCGCCGAAGACGGCGGGCAGGTGCGTGTCCTTGGCGAACGGGACGGTGAGGGAGGTGTCGATCTCCTCCCCGGTGGTCCGGTCGAGCACCCACACCCGGTGGATGCCGGCGTAGTTGAGCGAGGACGCCGTCACCGTGACGACGTGGCGGTCGGTGATGATGCCGACGTACTCCCACTTCTTCGTCCGGGACCACGTGGCGGCGCGCCCGCGGGCGTTGCCGGGCAGGAGGTTGGCGCGGTGCAGGGGTGTGCGGGTCCAGCCCACGGCCGCCGGGTTGAGCTGCCCCGACGGCAGGCAGAGGTCGACCGGCTCGGTGATCTCCCGGCTCCGAGGCCCCCCGCCCCCGTCCATGGCGCAACTGTGCCAGCCGATCGCCGCGTCTGCCCCGCAGAGGGCCTCGCCGAACGTCTCGTGCCGCCTGGGGTGGGCGGGCGGCCGGGATCGTCCGCGTGGTCCAGCCGCCCGGGCTCAGGAGGTGGGCGCGACGCCGGGGGAGACGTTGAAGCCGAGCAGGCCCGTGGAGCCGTCGTCCCGGACGAGCAGCGTCGTGAGGGCCGTCGGCTCCAGCCGCGGGAGCGCTCGCCGGTAGTCGCGCAGCGGCACACCGAGGGTCTGGCACACGACGAGCCGGATGATGGTCGAGTGCGCCACGGCGAGCACGAGGCCCCCGGGACGGTCCGCAGCGAGGTTGCGGACGGCCGCGGTCGCCCGCTCGGCGCCCACGGCCGGCAGCTCCCCGCCCGGCCAGGGGGACGCGGCGGGGTCTGCCTCGTAGGCGGGCGCGTGGTCGGCGAACCGCGCGCGGGCCTCGGCGCGGGTGAGCCCCTCGGCCGCGCCGAAGTCGAGCTCGCGCAGGCGCGCGTCCACCACCGGCTCGAGCCCGGTGAGGGCGTGCACGGCGGCGGCGGTCCGGCGGGCACGGAGCAGGTCCGAGCTGGCGAGCGCCGTGACCCCCGCCGCCGCGGCCCAGCGCGCCAGGCGGTCGGCCTGCGCCTCGCCGACCTCGTCGAGGGGGATGTCGCTGCTGCCGGCGTACCGCACCGGTTCGTGCCACGGCGTGCGGCCGTGGCGCGCGAGGACGACGGTGGCGCTCATGCCGCGCCGTCCGGGCCCTGGGCCACCGCCCGGTCGCCGCCGTCGTCCCACCCGGTCGCCATCTTCAGCCTCCTCAGCCTCCTCAGCTTCCTTTGCCTCGGGACTCAGCCTAGGCGCGCCGCGCGGGGCCGTTCCGCCGGCGGCCCCGGGTGCCGGTACGGCGCTAGGGTCTGCTCCGCGAGCGTGACCGCTCCCACCCCAGACCCCCGGAGCTGAGCCATGTTCGTCGTGCCGTTCGTCCTCGGTCTCGCCGTCATCGCCGCCGTCGCCACCTGGTACGTGCGCCACCCCCGGCCCGCGCGGGGCGTCGACCCCCACCGCGCGAGGAGACGGACCGTGCTCCTCACCGCGGTGCCCGTGGTCGTCCTGCTCTACGCCGCCGGGGCGGCGCTCTTGCTCATGCGCTGAGCGGTCGGGGCCCGGCGCTGGACCCCCAGGGCGCCCCGCGCCCGCACGCCGGTAACCTGGAGCCCCGACCACGTCCGTATCCCCGGGGGCCCCATGTCCGATGCGCTCGCCCACCTCGACACCGTCGCGCACGCCGCGACCACGCCGGAGGTGACGCTCCCGTACCGCGAGCTCGGCCTCTCCGACGACGAGTACGTGCGGATCGTCGACATCCTCGGCCGCCGGCCCACCGCGGCGGAGCTGGCCATGTACTCGGTGATGTGGTCCGAGCACTGCTCGTACAAGTCGTCCAAGGTGCACCTGCGCCAGTTCGGCGAGAAGACCACCCCCGCCATGCGCGAGCACCTCCTCGTCGGCATCGGCGAGAACGCCGGCGTCGTCGACATCGGGGACGGCTGGGCGGTGACCTTCAAGGTCGAGTCGCACAACCACCCCAGCTACGTCGAGCCCTACCAGGGGGCGGCCACCGGCGTCGGCGGCATCGTCCGCGACATCATCTCCATGGGCGCGCGGCCCGTCGCCGTCATGGACCAGCTCCGCTTCGGGCGCATCGACCACCCCGACACCGCCCGCGTGGTCCACGGCGTCGTCGCGGGCGTGGCGGGCTACGGCAACTGCCTGGGCCTGCCCAACATCGGCGGCGAGGTCGAGTTCGACCCCTCCTACCAGGGCAACCCGCTCGTCAACGCCCTGTGCGTGGGCGTGCTGCGGCACGAGGACATCCACCTGGCCAACGCCTCGGGCGTGGGCAACAAGGTGGTCCTCTTCGGCGCCCGCACCGGTGGGGACGGCATCGGCGGCGCGTCCATCCTCGCCAGCGAGACCTTCGACGGCGGTGTGCCCACCAAGCGCCCCAGCGTCCAGGTGGGCGACCCCTTCATGGAGAAGCTCCTCATCGAGTGCTGCCTCGAGCTCTACGCGGCGGGCGTCGTCGAGGGCATCCAGGACCTCGGTGCGGCCGGGATCTCCTGCGCGACCTCCGAGCTCGCCTCCAACGGCGACGGCGGCATGTACGTCCAGCTCGAGCGGGTGCTCCTGCGTGAGGAGCTCAACGCCGGCGAGATCCTCATGTCCGAGTCGCAGGAGCGGATGATGGCCGTCGTCGCGCCCGACCGCCTCGAGGAGTTCCTCGCCATCACCGGCAAGTGGGACGTCGAGGCCGCCGTCATCGGCGAGGTCACCGGCACCGGTCGGCTCGTCATTGACCACCACGGCGAGCGGATCGTCGACGTCGACCCGCGCACCGTCGCCCACGAGGGCCCCACCTACCACCGCCCGTACGCCCGCCCGCCGTGGCAGGACGCCCTGGTGGCGGACGCCGCCGAGGCGCTGCCCCGCCCCGGCACCCCCGAGGAGCTGCGCGCGCAGCTGCTCGCGCTCGTCGCCTCGCCCAACGCGGCGAGCAAGGCGTGGGTCACCGAGCAGTACGACCGCTACGTGCGCGGCAACACGGCCCTCGCCCAGCCCGACGACGCGGGCGTCATCCGCGTCGACGAGGCCAGCGGCCTGGGCGTCGCCCTGAGCACGGACGCCAACGGCCGGTTCACCAAGCTCGACCCGTACGCCGGCGCCCAGCACGGCCTCGCCGAGGCGTACCGCAACGTCTCCTGCGTCGGGGCCCGGCCGCTGGCCGTCACCGACTGCCTCAACTTCGGCTCGCCGGAGGACCCGGACGCCATGTGGCAGCTCGTCGAGGCCATCACCGGCCTCGCCGACGGCTGCGCCGAGCTCGGCATCCCCGTCACCGGCGGCAACGTCTCGCTCTACAACGGCACCGGGGAGCCCGGCCGGATCGACTCCTCGATCAACCCCACGCCCGTCGTCGGCGTCCTCGGCGTGCTCGACGACGTCGCCCGCGCCACGCCGTCGGGCTGGATCCGGCCCGGGCTGGCGATCTACCTGCTCGGGGCGACCCGCACCGAGCTCTCCGGCTCGCTGTGGGCCGACGTCGTCCACGGCCACCTCGGCGGGCACCCGCCGGTCGTCGACCTCGCGGCCGAGCGCCGGCTGGGCGAGATCCTCGTCCACGCTGCCCGCGACGACGTCGCCGAGGCCGCGCACGACGTCTCCGCCGGGGGCCTGGCCATGACGCTCGTCGAGGCCTGCTCGCGCTTCGGCGTCGGGGCCCGGATCGACCTCGCCGCGCTGTGCGAGCGCGACGGGATCGACCTCGCCACCGCGCTGTTCGCCGAGTCCGGCGCCCGGGCCGTCGTCGCCGTCCCGCGCAGCGAGGAGGTCCGCCTCCTCGACCTGTGCACCGCGCGCCAGTTCCCGCACGTGCGCCTCGGCGTGACGGACGACGCGCCTACCGAGGGTCCCGTCCTCGACGTCGCCGGCGCCTTCAGCGTGCCGCTGACCGAGCTCGCCGCCGCGGCGGCCGCCACCCTGCCCGACCACTTCGGGTGAGGTGCGAGGCGTTGGCCGCGCACCACCCCGTGTCACACCACCGTATGAAGGAGTCACCCGTGGAGACCCAGCTCGAGCAGGTCTACGACCAGGTCCTGCGCCGCAACCCCGGCGAGTCCGAGTTCCACCAGGCCGTGCGTGAGGTCTTCGAGTCCCTCGGCCCGGTGCTCACCAAGCACCCCCAGTACGTCGACGCCGCCGTCCTCGAGCGCATCTGCGAGCCCGAGCGGCAGATCATCTTCCGTGTGCCGTGGGTCGACGACGCCGGCCGCGTGCAGATCAACCGCGGCTTCCGGGTGGAGTTCAACTCCGCCCTCGGGCCGTACAAGGGCGGCCTGCGCTTCCACCCCTCCGTCTACCTCGGCATCGTCAAGTTCCTCGGGTTCGAGCAGATCTTCAAGAACTCGCTCTCCGGCATGCCCATCGGCGGCGCGAAGGGCGGGTCGGACTTCGACCCGCGCGGGCGCAGCGACGGCGAGGTCATGCGCTTCTGCCAGGCGTTCATGACCGAGCTCTACCGCCACCTGGGCGAGTACACCGACGTCCCCGCGGGAGACATCGGCGTCGGCGGCCGCGAGATCGGCTACCTGTTCGGCCAGTACAAGCGGATCACCAACCGCTACGAGTCCGGCGTCCTCACCGGCAAGGGCGTCACCTGGGGCGGTTCGCTCGTCCGCACCGAGGCCACCGGCTACGGCACCGTCATGTTCACCGAGCGCATGCTCGGCACCCGCAACGAGTCCTTCGACGGCCAGCGCGTCGTCATCTCGGGATCGGGCAACGTCGCCATCTTCGCCGTCGAGAAGGCCCAGCAGCTCGGCGCGCGCGTCGTGGCGTTCTCGGACTCCTCCGGCTACGTCGTCGACGAGGCCGGGGTGGACCTCGACCTGCTCAAGGCGGTCAAGCTCGACGAGCGCGGCCGCGCCAAGGACTACGTCGCGCGCCGCCCGGGCTCGCGCCTGGTGGAGGACGGCTCCATCTGGGACATCCCGTGCGACATCGCGCTGCCCTGCGCGACGCAGAACGAGCTCACCGTCGACGACGCCCGCTCGCTGCTCAGCCACGGTGTCCGCGCCGTCGCCGAGGGGGCCAACATGCCGACGACGCCGGAGGCGGTGCGCCTGCTCCAGGAGTCGGGCGTGCTCTTCGGGCCCGGCAAGGCCGCGAACGCCGGCGGGGTGGCGACGTCCGCGCTGGAGATGCAGCAGAACGCCAGCCGGGACGCGTGGGACTTCGCCTACACCGAGGAGCGCCTCGCCGAGATCATGAGCGGCATCCACGACCGGTGCGCCGGCACGGCGGACGAGTACGGCCGCCCCGGGGACTACGTCCTCGGCGCGAACATCGCCGGCTTCACCAAGGTGGCCGACGCGATGCTCGCCCTCGGCGTCATCTGATGCCCGCGGTCGAGATCGCCGTCCAGGACGCGCACGGCGCCGCCGTCGCGGCCGAGGGCGGCGCCGACCGCGTGGAGCTGTGCACCGCCCTGCTCGTCGGCGGCCTCACCCCGAGCATCGCGCTCGCCGAGGCCGCCGTCGGGACGGGCATCGGTGTGCACGCCCTCGTCCGCCCCCGCGCGGGCGGGTTCGTCTACACCGCGTCTGAGGTCTCGGTCATGGTCCGGGACATCGAGGCGCTCGTCGACGTCGGGGTGGCGGGCGTCGTCATCGGCGCGCTCCGGGCCGACCGGACCCTCGACCGGCACGCGATCCGGGCCCTGGTGCGTGCCGCCGAGGGGCGGGAGGTGACCGTCCACCGGTGCGTCGACGTCCTCGACGACCCGGCGTCCGTCGTCGCCGAGCTCGCCGACCTCGGGGTGGCGCGCGTGCTCACCTCGGGCGGCGCCCCGCGCGCCGTCGACGGCACCGGCACCCTCGCCGCGATGGTGGAGCGGTCGGCCGGCCGCGTGGAGGTCATGGCCGGCGGTGGGGTCCGCATCGAGGACATCCCCGCCCTGCTCGCCGCGGGCGTCGGCTCGATCCACCTCTCCGCGCGCACCTCCGTCGCGGACGCCGGCCCGGCGGGCCCGGGCGGGGGCCCGGCCACCTACGAGGTCACCGACGCCGGCCTGGTCGCCGCCGCGGTGGCCGCTGCCCGCGCCTGACGCCCTACCGAGGGAGCGTGACGGGCGGGCGTTCGCGGCGGCGCAGGCTGTCGAGGACGGCGACGACGAGCGCGACGGCGATGATCCCCAGCGTCACCCGCAGGCCGACGGCGAGGGCCTCGCCGTAGCCCGCCGCGTCCGCCCCGGCCCCGGCGAGCGTGGTGAAGAAGACCGCGGTGGTCGCCGCGACGCCCACCGACGTCCCTACGCGCTGGAGGGTCTGGATCGTCGCACCGGCGGTGCCGCCCTGGGCGACGCGGACGTCCTCCAGCGCCAGCGTCGAGTTGGGCGAGATGACGAACCCGTTGCCCGCCCCGGCGATGGCAAGGCACGCGGCCACCACCCACGGGGCGGCCGCGCCGTCGACGTGGAGGACCGCCACGTCCGTGGCCGCCACCCCGGCGATCGTCGTGAGGATGCCGATGACGACGAGGCGCCGGCCGTACCGGGTGACGAGCCGGCCGCCGATCATCGCGGTCGCGCCGCCCAGGAGGGCGAACGGGGTCTGGACCAGCCCGGCCGCCAGCGGGCTCAGGCCCAGCCCCTGCTGGAGGTAGAGGGTGACGAGCAGGAAGATGCTCGTGAACCCGGCGAAGTACAGCCCGCCGATCGTCGCGCCGAGGGTGAAGGACGGGGTGCGCACGAGCGCCGAGGAGAGGATCGGGTCCCGGCCGCGACGCTCGAACGCCCGCTCCCAGGCCACGAACGCCACGAGCGCGACGGCGGCGACGGCGAGCAGCTGCCAGGGCGCCTGGTCCAGGCCGCCCCCCTCGGTGGCGAGGACGAACGGGAGCATGATGCCCAGGACGGTTACGCCGAGCAGGGCCAGGCCGACGACGTCGAGCGGGGTGCGCCCGCCGTGCCGGGTGTCGCGGGGCAGCAGCCGGGCCGCCAGCGGGATGAGGACGGCGCCCACCGGGACGTTGACGAGGAACACCGCCCGCCAGCCCTCCGCCTCCCCGGCGACGGCGAGCAGCGCCCCGCCGAGGAGCGGCCCGATCGCCGTCGAGATCCCCACGACCGCGCCGAACATGCCGAAGGCCCGGCCCCGCTCGGGCCCGCGGAAGAGCTGCTGGATGAGCCCGACCACCTGGGGGTTGAGCACCCCGGCGGCCGCCCCCTGGACGAGCCGGACGACGGCGAGCGCGGGGGCCGAGGTGACGAGGCCGCACGCGGCGGAGGCGAGGACGAACGCCGTGAGGCCGATGAGGAACATCCGCCGGCGCCCGAGCGTGTCCCCGAGCCGCCCGGCGGGGACGAGGACGAGCCCGAAGGCGAGGGTGTACCCGGCGACGATCCACTGCAGGTCGCTCGGGCTGGCGTCGAGGGAGGCCTCGATCGAGGGCAGGGCGACGTTGACGATGGAGACGTCGAGGAGGGTCATGAAGCCCGCGCCGAGGCAGACGGCGAAGGCAGGCCAGCGGGAGTCGCGCGCGGGCGAACGGTCGGTCACCCCAGAGTCCTAGCAGGCGGCGGTGCCGGTGGCGACGCGAGGGCGCGGGAGAGAAAGGTCCCCGGCCGCTTCCGCGGGCCCACGGACCTCGCTAGGGTGATCAGAGCCACACCCTCGCACCCCGACGTCAGAGGACATCCATGTACCGAAGCACTTCCCCGGCCGGCGCACGGTTGCGCCGCTCGGTCGCGACGCTCGGCGCCGCCGGCATCGCCACCCTCGGCCTGAGCGCCCTGCCCGCCACGGCGGTCGTCAACGACGACGGCACCGTGACGGTCGACGTCCTCGGCATCAACGACTTCCACGGCCGGATCTCCTACGACGCCAGCGAGAACGACGACGACACGATCGCCGTCGACCAGGCCGGCGCGGCCCGCCTCGCCGGTGCCCTCAACCAGGCGCGGGCGGCGAACGAGGACACCGTGTTCGTCTCCGCCGGCGACAACATCGGCGCGTCGACGTTCACCTCGATGGTGGCCAACGACCAGCCCACGCTGGACGCGCTCAAGGCGATGGGCCTCGCCGCGTCGGCGATCGGCAACCACGAGTTCGACCAGGGCCAGGAGGCGCTCAACACCCGGATCAGCGAGGATGACGCGCTCTTCCCGTACCTCGCGGCCAACGTCACCGGCTCGAGCGACTACGAGGACTACACCGTCGTCCCCACGCCCAGCGGCGTCACCGTCGGGTTCGTCGGCGTCGTCACGCCCACCACCCCGAGCCTCGTCACCCCGGCCGGCATCGAGGGCCTTGTGTTCGGCGACATGAGCGAGGCGGCCAACGCCGTCGCCGAGGACCTCTCCGACGGGGACGACTCCAACGGCGAGGCGGACATCGTCGTCGTCCTCGCCCACGACGGCGCGGCCGGCACCGGCGTCGACTCCGCCACCGGCGCCTCCGCCTTCGGCCAGCTCGTCACGAACGCCTCCGCGGACGTGGACGCGATCTTCTCGGGCCACACCCACCAGACGTACCAGCACGTCATCGAGCGCGACGGCGCCGACCTCCCGGTCGTCCAGGCCGGGTCCTTCGGCGACCTGCTCGCCCAGGTCTCCTTCACCTACGACCCCGAGGCGGGCGCCGTCACCGCCGTCGCCACGGACGCCCTGCCGCTGACCGGGGACTTCACCCCCGAGGAGCTGGCCGCGATCACCCCGGACGAGGACGTCGCGGCCATCGTCGCCGCCGCCGAGGCGGAGGCCGAGGTGCTCGGCTCCGAGGTGCTCGGCGAGATCTCGGCGGACCTCAACCGGGCCCGCAACACCCCGGACGCCGAGGGCGAGCGGGCGGAGAACCGCGGCGGGGAGTCGACGCTCGGCAACCTCATCGCGGACGTGCAGCTGTGGGCCACCGCGGACCTGGGCGCCGACCTCGCCATCATGAACCCCGGCGGGCTGCGCACCGACCTCGGCTACGCCGGGGCCGACGGCAGCGACACCAACGTCGACGGCGCCGTCACCTACCAGGAGGCCGCGACGGTCCAGCCGTTCGCCAACACGCTCGTCACCCTCGAGCTCACCGGCGCGGAGATCATCGGCATCCTCGAGGAGCAGTGGCAGCCGGAGGGGGCGTCCCGCCCGTTCCTCAAGCTGGGCCTGTCCGCGGGCTTCACCTACCTCTACGACCCGCAGGCCGCGGCGGGGGAGCGCATCACCCACGCCTTCCTCGAGGGGGCACCCCTCGAGGACGAGGCGACCTACACGGTGACGACGAACTCCTTCCTCGCCTCCGGCGGGGACAACTTCACCACCTTCACCGAGGGCGAGAACGTCGCCGACTCCGGGCGGATCGACCTCCAGGCGTTCGTCGACTACTTCGCCGCGAACGAGGTCGTCACGCCGGACTACGTCCAGCGGGCGATCGGCGTCCACTGGGTCTCCGACCCGCAGGCGGTCTACACGCCCGGGGACGAGATCGCCATCGACCTCTCCTCGCTCGCGTTCAGCACCACCGAGCCCGTGCCCACCGAGCTGACGCTGCAGCTGGGCGAGGCCGACCTCGGCACCACGCCGCTGGACGCCACCCCGGTGGACGGCACCGACGAGGGCGGCCGCGCGCAGGTGCGCGTGACGGTCCCCGAGATGGAGGGGCTGACCGCGCCGGAGACCATGCAGCTCCAGGTGTACGACGAGGTCAACGGCTACTACGTGTGGGTCGACGTGGTCGTGGGCCCCGAGCCCACCCCGGCACCCACCGAGGAGCCGACGACGCCGACGCCGGCCCCGACCACCCCGGCGCCCGCGCCCACGACGCCCGGCGACGGCGGGGCGCTGCCCAACACCGGCGCCGAGCCGCAGGGGCCGCTCTACGCGGCGCTCCTCATGGCGCTCATCGGTGGCCTGCTGGTCGCCGTGGTCCGTCGCCGGGACCTGCGCCTGCAGTAGCACCAGGGACGAACGACGCCGGAGGGGCCGCCGAGGGGCGGTGCCTCCGGCGTCGTCGTACCGGGACACGGGTACCGGGTCGCGGCGGGGGCCGGGTGGGGCCAGGCGGCCCGGCTGGTTACCGTGGGCGGCATGGCACGCAGGCGGGTGGACCCGATCGACGGCATGGCGGCGGTGCGCGAGTGGATGCGCGGCGGCGAGGTGCCCACCGCGGTCGTCCGCACCGCCGTGCGCTTCACCCTCGAGGAGCTCGCCGTCTCCTCCCCAGGCCGCTCGGTCGAGGTCCGCGTCCCGCCGGCCGGCGCCGTCCAGGCGATCGCCGGCCCGCGGCACACCCGTGGCACGCCCCCCAACGTCGTGGAGACCGACGAGGAGACGTGGCTCGCGCTGGCCACCGGCCGGCTGGCGTTCGCGGACGCCGTCGCCGCCGGCCGGGTGAACGCCTCCGGGGGCCGCGCGGACCTGTCCGGGGTCCTCCCGCTCGTCACCCGCTGAGGACCCCACCCCCGCTCCGGGGGCGGGGTGGGGGGCGAGGTATCGTCGGCCCGGTGAGCACCAACGCCGACGATCAGCGCCCGGACCCGGTACCCGCCGCGCCCGAGGAGGTCGCGCCCGCCGCGCCCGTCGGCGAGGAGCCCGCGGTCGCCGGCGAGGAGCCGGCGCCCGCGCCGCCCGCGGTCCGCACCGCCGTCGTCGACCCGGCGACCCTGCGCCGCGCGCCGCGGTACGGCCGGTTCGCCGGGGTCGGCGTCCTCCTCGGCGCGCTCGTTGCGTTCGGCGTCGCCTTCCTCGGCGACTCCGAGCTCGGCCGCGGCACGATCTTCCTCCTCCTCCTGGTGGGCCTGGGCAGCCTGGGGGCCCTCGTCGGGGCGCTCCTCGCCGTCCGAGCGGACCGCCGCTCGGTCCGCGACCGCGGCGCCCGCTGACCCCCGCGCCGTCCCCGCGGCGCGCGCGGGGTCGGGTGATGAGCGGCGCGCCGCGGCCCGCACCCCTAGTCTCGGGATGTGCTCAGCCCCTCCGTCGTCGTCCCGGCAGCCGCCGAACAGCAGGTCCAGGCCGCGCTCGACCGCGTCCGCGCCGAGCTGGAGATCCCCGTCGACTTCCCGGCCGCCGCGCTCGCCGAGGCGGAGCGCGCGGCCGCGGCCGGGCCCGGTGCCGCGGAGGACCGCACCGACCTCGAGCTCGTCACCATCGACCCGCCGGGCTCCCGCGACCTCGACCAGGCCGTGGCCATCGAGCGCCGCCCGGGCGGGTACGTCCTCTCCTACGCCATCGCCGACGTCGCCGCGTTCGTCACGCCGGGCGGCGCGCTCGACGCCGCCGTCCAGGAGCGCGGGGTCACCGTCTACGGGCCCACCGGGTCGATCCCGCTCCACCCGCCGGCGCTGAGCGCCGGCGCCGCCAGCCTCCTGCCGGGCGAGATCCGGCCCGCGTGCGTGTGGCGCCTCGTGCTCGACGACGACGGCACGCTGCGGGAGGCCGACGTGCGCCGCGGCCTCGTGCGCAGCCGCGCCCAGCTCACCTACGCCCAGGTGCAGGCCGTCGTCGACGGCGGGCACGACCCCGAGGTCCCCGCCCACCTGCCCGACCTGCTCCGCGAGGTGGGCACCGCCCGCCAGGCGCAGGAGCACGCCCGCGGGGGCGTGTCGCTCGACCTGCCGGAGCAGGAGGTGGTCCCCGCCGACGGCGGCTACGCGCTGGAGCTGCGCGCCACGCTGCCCGTCGAGGGGTGGAACGCCCAGATCTCCCTGCTCACCGGCATCGCGGCGGCCGGCATCATGCGCGAGTGCGGCATCGGGGTGCTCCGCACGCTGGAGGAGGCCGACCCCCGCGACCTCGCCCGGTTGCGCCGCACCGCCCGGGCGCTGGGGATCGACTGGCCCGCCGCGGCCTCCTACCCGGACCTGGTCCGCGGCCTGGACTCCGGCGTCCCGGCGCACGCCGCCTTCCTCACCGCCGCCACGTCGCTGTTCCGCGGGGCCGGGTACCTCGCGTTCGGCGTCGACCCCGGCGCCGGCAACGGCCGGCCCGACGCCGGCAACGGCCGGCCGGGCAGCGGAGACGGCCCGGCACCGGCGGGGTCGCGCCACGCCGCCATCGCCGCGGAGTACGCGCACGTCACCGCGCCGCTTCGCCGCCTCGTCGACCGGTACGGGCTGGAGGTCTGCCTGGCCGCGCGAGCGGGGCAGGAGGTCCCGGACTGGGTGCGGACCGCGCTGCCGAGCCTGCCCCGGACGATGGCGCGCACCACCCAGCGCGCGAGCCGGTTCGAGAACGCCGCGGTCAACGTCGTCGAGGCGCTGGTGCTCGCCGGACGCGAGGGGGAGACGTTCGAAGGCGTGGTCGTCGACCTCGACGAGGCAGGCCGGGGCACCGTCGTCGTGGGGGAGCCGGCCGTGCGCGGCGAGGTGACCGGCGCGGACCTGCCGCTGGGCGAGCCGGTGCGCGTCCGGCTGGAGGCGGTCGACGCCGTCGAGCACCGCGTGCGCTTCGTCCTCGCGGGGTCCTGAGCGCGCTTCCCACCGGCGCTGGGTGTCCGCCCGGGTGTCCACCCTGCGGACCATCCTGAACACCGACGAGCGCCCGGGGGCAGGTGTGGGAGCATGACGGGCGTGGCACGCGGAGACGGACGTCTGACCCACGACCTTCTGCCCGGCGAGAAGGGCCCCCAGGACGAGTGCGGGGTCTTCGGCGTCTGGGCGCCGGGCGAGGACGTCGCGCGGCTCACCTACTTCGGGATCTACGCCCTCCAGCACCGCGGCCAGGAGTCGGCGGGCATCGCCGCCAGCAACGGCGAGCAGATCCTCGTCTACAAGGACATGGGCCTCGTCTCCCAGGTCTTCGACGACCGCGCCCTGTCCTCGCTCACGGGCCACATCGCGATCGGGCACGTGCGCTACTCCACGACGGGCGCCAGCTCGTGGGAGAACGCGCAGCCCACGCTCGGCCCCACGGCGTCGGGGACGGTCGCCGTCGGGCACAACGGCAACCTCACCAACACCGCCTCGCTCATGACGCTGGTGCGCGAGAAGTACGGCACGGACCTGCGGGGCGAGCTCGGCCGGGGCTCGTCGACCGACACCGCCGTCATCACCGCGCTGCTCGCCGGGATGACCGGCGAGGAGGGCGAGCAGTCGCTCGAGCGGACGGCCATGCAGGTCCTCCCCATGCTCGAGGGGGCCTTCTCCCTGGCGTTCATGGACGAGCACACCCTCTACGCCGCGCGCGACGCCCACGGCATCCGCCCCCTCGTCCTCGGCCGCCTCGACCGCGGGTGGGCGGTGGCGTCGGAGACCGCCGCGCTCGACATCGTCGGCGCCACCTTCATCCGCGAGGTCGAGCCCGGTGAGCTGCTCATCATCGACACCGAGGGGCTGCGCTCGCGCCGGTTCGCCGCGCCCGACCCCAAGGGCTGCATCTTCGAGTACGTCTACCTCGCCCGCCCCGACACCAACATCGCCGGCCGCTCCGTCAACGCCGCGCGCACCGAGATGGGCCGCACGCTCGCCCGCGAGCACCCCGTCGAGGCGGACCTCGTCATCCCGACGCCCGAGTCCGGGACGCCGGCGGCGATCGGCTACGCGCAGGAGTCGGGGATCCCGTTCGCCCAGGGCCTGGTGAAGAACAGCTACGTGGGCCGGACCTTCATCCAGCCCACGGACACCATCCGCCAGCTCGGCATCCGCCTCAAGCTCAACCCGCTGCGCGAGGTCATCGCCGGCAAGCGCCTCATCGTCGTCGACGACTCCATCGTCCGGGGCAACACCCAGCGCGCGCTCGTGCGGATGCTCCGGGAGGCCGGCGCGGCGGAGGTCCACGTGCGAATCTCCTCCCCGCCGGTGAAGTGGCCGTGCTTCTACGGCATCGACTTCGCCACCCGCGCCGAGCTCATCGCCAACGGCCTGCTGACCCACGAGATCCGGGACGCCCTCGGCGCGGACTCCCTCGGCTACATCTCCCTGGAGGGGATGATCACGGCGACGACGATCCGCACCGAGCGGCTGTGCACGGCGTGCTTCACGGGCGTCTACCCCGTCCCGATCGAACCGGGGACGACGGCGTCCGGCTGCGAGCCGACCGACCTGCTGGCCCCCGGGCCCACGGCGACGGTGCCCGCATGAGCGGGGGCATCACCTACGCCGCGGCCGGCGTCGACACCGAGGCCGGCGACCTCGCCGTCGAGCTCATGAAGGGCGCTGTCAGGGCCACCCACGGGCCCGCCGTCGTCGGCACGGTGGGCGGTTTCGCGGGGATGTACGACGCGTCCGCCCTCCAGGGGATGCGCCGCCCGCTGCTGGCCACCTCCACCGACGGGGTGGGCACCAAGGTGGCCATCGCCCAGGCGATGGACGTCCACGACACCATCGGCCAGGACCTCGTCGGCATGGTCGTCGACGACATCGTCGTCGTCGGGGCGCGCCCGCTCTTCATGACCGACTACATCGCCTGCGGGCGGCTCGTCCCGGAGCGGATCGCCGCCATCGTCCGCGGCATCGCCCAGGCGTGCGCCGCCACCGGCACCGCCCTCGTCGGCGGGGAGACCGCGGAGCACCCGGGCCTGCTGGGCCCGGACGACTACGACGTCGCGGGTGCCGCCACCGGCGTCGTCGACGCCGATGACGTCCTCGGCCCCGAGCGGGTGCGGGACGGGGACGTCCTGCTCGCCCTGGCGTCCTCCGGGCTGCACTCCAACGGGTACTCCCTGGTCCGGCGGGTCCTCGAGGTCGCCGGCTGGGGCCTCGAGCGCGACGTCCCCGAGCTCGGCCGCACCGTGGGGGAGGAGCTCCTCGAGCCCACCCGGCTGTACACCCCGGCCTGCCTCGACCTCGCCGGGGCCGACGACGTCGACCTCCACGCCCTCAGCCACGTCACCGGCGGCGGGCTGGCTGCCAACCTCGCCCGCGTCCTCCCCGTGGGCCTGGTGGCCGACGTCGACCGTTCGACGTGGACGCTGCCCCCGGTGTTCGACCTCGTGCGCCGGCTCGGCGCCGTCCCGTGGGCCGACCTCGAGCGCACCCTCAACCTCGGCGTGGGCATGGTGGCCGTCGTCGCCGCCGACGGCGTGGACGCGGCCGTGCGCCGCTGCGCCGCGGCGGGCATCCCGGCATGGCCCCTCGGCGCCGTGCGCGCGGCGTCGGGCACCCAGGACGACGTCGTCAGCGGGACGAAGGGCGTGCGCGGCGGCGGCGTCCGCATGCACGGGAAGTACCGGACGGCCTGAGGACGCCGGTCCCGCGCCCGCGGCACCGAGCCGGGGGCGAGGCACGGGCGGCGCCGGGCGCCGTCGTCCCGGCACGCCGCGCGAGGGAACGACGGGAGCCTCGGGCGCGACGGCGCGACGGCGCGACGGGCGCGGCCGAAGCCGCCCGCGCGCCGACGAACGTCGGCCCCGGGGAAACGATCTCCCCGGGGCAGGACGAACGAGAGGTCACCGAGCCGTGAGCTCAGGCCCCCAGTCGTCGCCGGCGTCATCCTCGACTGAGGGGATGTCGAACTCTGCGTTCCGCTGTGCGTCACGCTCGCTGGACGTGAGCTCTCGTTCGAGCGCTCGGTAGTCGGTCTCCGGGCTGTAGTACTTCAGCCGGCGAGCGACCTTCGTCTGCTTGGCCTTTTGACGGCCGCGCCCCATGGCGTCGACCCCCTCCAACGTAGAAGCGGGGCGGGCACCGTCACCGGTGCGGCCCCGTGCATATGGTCACTGTGTGTCGTGTGGTCACGGTACATGGTCGACGGCCCTCGCAGCCATTTGTGACCGCGCGTCGGACCGGAAGATCGCTGCCCCACCCGTGGGGGCGCCGGTCTGGGACTATCGTCCACATTTCGCCCGTTGTGTGCCGCATAACCTGGGAGTTCGATGCGCGGGTAGGCGGCCGCACCCGCGAGGCATGACGGTGGTGCACACCACCGGGACTGGGGTGAGACATGAACGACAAGTACGCCGAGGACACGCTCCTGACGCCAGGTGAGGTCGCGGCCCGGTTCCGGGTGGACCCCAAGACCGTGACCCGGTGGGCGAACGCCGGCAAGCTCTCGGCGGTGCGGACCCTCGGCGGTCACCGCCGCTACCGGCGCAGCGAGGTCGAGGAGCTCCTCCACGGCCACGAGGTGGCCGACCGCACCGCCTCCTAGCCCATGCCTCGCCGCCGGCGGAGCGCGCTCGACAGCGCCCTCGCCGCCGGCCGGCGAGCGGGTCAGCGGCCCCGGCGGGCCATCAGCGTGATGATGCTGGCGACGACGGCGACGCCGGCGCCGAGGTAGCCCACCGACTTCGGGTCGCCGCTGCGGACGTCGTCGGCAAACTCGCGCGCCTTGACGGCCACGCCGTCGACCTTCTCCTTCGCCTTGGCCTTGGCGTTCTCCGTCGCGCGGTCGGCGGCCGCGCGCAGGTTCACCTTGGCCTCCTCGACCTGACGCCGGGGGTCGAGCATCTCGGTGAGCTCGTTGACCGTGCTCGAGAGCTCGGCGCGGGTGCGCGCGAGGTCCGCCTCGATCTGCTCGGGGCTGCGCTTGCTGGCGTCCTCGCTCACGACTGGAATCCCTTCTTGACCGCGTCGATGTCCTGCTTGACGTTCCGCTTGGCCGCCTCCGGGGTGGGCGGGGCGCCGGCCTGGAGGCGCTTCTTGCCGATGAGCGCGGCGACGGCGGCGATGATGAAGAGGACCACCGCGACGATGATCGCGGAGAGCCAGGCGGGCACCGCCTCGGCGAGGCCCAGCACGGCGGCCGTGATGAGCAGCGCCAGGCCGAAGAAGGCGAAGAGCGCCGCACCGGCGAGGATGCCCGCGCCCACGCCGAGCTGCTTGCCCTTGGCGCTGACCTCCGCCTGGGCGAGCTGGAGCTCGTCGCGCACGAGGCGCCTGAACTGGTCGGAGAGCCGGGCGACGATCTCGCCGACCGACGTCCCTGGCTTGCCTGGCGTCACGGGCATGGCCGTGGCACCCGTGGGTGTCTCGTACTGGTCCACCGCGGTCCCTCTCCTCGAGTGCACAGGGGCGCGCCGTGCGCGCCGGGCAGTGACGCCCTACGCCCATGATCGCGGTCCGCCGCGTCCGGTGCACGTTCACCGCGCCGCCCCGCGCCGCCCCGGGTGCGCCGACGGGGCGGCGCGCCACGGCGCGCCACGGCGCGGTTCGGTGCGGTTCGGGGGCGGCCGGCCCGAACCGTTGACGCCGACCGTGCGCTAGGCCACCATCACCCTGCCCGGCGGTCGCCGTGTGCGAGGACGCACCGGGCCCCACGCACGTGACGACAGGAGATGCCCGTGAGCACCACCCCCGCCGGCGCGACGAGGAGGGCCGCGGCCGCGGCCGCGGGCGCCCTGCTCCTCGCCCCCTTCGCCGCCACCGCCCCGGCGAGCGCCGTCGGCCTGCCTCTGCGCCTCTCGGCGGGGCCGGTCTTCCTCAGCGAGATCCACTACGACAACGCGGGCGACGACGCCGGCGAGGCCGTCGAGGTCCAGGCCCCGGCGGGCACCGACCTCACCGGCTGGCGGATCGTCCTCTACAACGGCAACGGCGGCACGGTGTACGGCACCACGACGCTCACCGGGACGGTCGGCGCCTCCGGCGTCCTCGTCCAGACCTACCCCAGGGACGGCCTGCAGAACGGCGCCCCGGACGGCATCGCGCTCGTCGACGCCGCCGGCACGGTGGTGGAGTTCCTCTCCTACGAGGGCCCGATGACGGGCGTCGGCGGGCCCGCCGACGGCCTGGCCAGCACGGACATCGGGGTGAGCGAGGGCGGGACGGCCTCGGCCGACGAGTCGCTCCAGCGGGTCGACGGCGTGTGGACCGGCCCGGCCCCGCACTCCTTCGGGGCGCTCAACGAGGCACCGGAGCCCCCCGGGGAGCCGGTCGACGTCAGCATCGCCGAGGTCCAGGGCACCGGTCCGGCCTCGCCCTACGCGGGGGAGGCCGTGCGCACCACCGGCGTCGTCACCGCCGCCTACCCCGAGGGCGGGTTCAACGGCGTCTACCTCCAGACCCCCGGCACCGGCGGCGACCTCACCGGGCACGACGCCTCGCACGGCGTCTTCGTCTACGGCCCGGACCTTGCGGACGCCGCCGAGGTGGGCGACCACCTCGAGGTGACCGGCGTGGTGGAGGAGTTTAACGGGCTCACCGAGATCACCGACGCCGAGTGGTCCGCGCTCGACACCCCGGCGGCGCCGGTCGTGCCCGCCGCGGTCGCTGTCCCCGCCACGGAGGCCGGGCGGGAGGCCTTCGAGGGGATGCTCCTCGCCCCCCAGGGCGCCTACACGGTGACCGACACGTACGAGACGAACCGCTTCGGCAGCGTCGGCCTCGCCGTCGGCGACGAGCCGCTGCGCCAGCCCACCGACGTTGCCCGCCCCGGCAGCGAGGCGGCCGACGCCGTCGCCGCGGACAACGCGGCCCGCGCCGTCACCCTCGACGACGGGTCGAGCTGGGACTACACGAACTTCGACCAGGACACCCACGAGACGTCGGTGCCCTACCTCAGCCTCACCGCCCCCGTCCGGGTGGGCGCGGCGGTGACCTTCACCGACCCGGTCGTCCTCGACTACCGCTTCCAGTGGAACCTCCAGCCGACCACCCAGGTGACCGGGGACAACGGCGCCGCGCCCGCGACGTTCGAGAGCACCCGCACCGCGGCGCCTCAGGCCGTCGGCGGCGACGTCCAGGTGGCGAGCTTCAACGTCCTCAACTACTTCACCAGCCTCGGCGTGGACGAGGCCGGGTGCGAGTTCTTCCCCGACCGCGAGGGCAACCCCACCACCGCGGACTTCTGCGACGTGCGCGGGGCGTACGACGAGGAGAACCTCGCCCGGCAGACCGCCAAGATCGTCGCGGCGATCCTCGCGCTCGACGCCGACGTCGTCGGGCTCCTGGAGATCGAGAACTCGGGGAGCTTCACCGCGGACGGGGACCGCGACGTCGCGCTCGCGGGCCTCGTCGACGCCCTCAACGCCGACGCGGGCGCGGGCACGTGGGCGTACGTCGCCTCCCCGGAGGCCGTCCCGGCCGACGAGGACGCCATCCGCAACGCCTTCATCTACCGGCCCTCCACCGTGGTGCCGGTGGGGGAGTCCGAGATCCTCATCGGGGACGAGGCGTTCGCCAACGCCCGCGAGCCGCTCGCCCAGGAGTTCGCGCTCGTCGGCGACGACGGCGAGCCGGTCGAGGGGGCGGACACCTTCATCGCCATCGCCAACCACTTCAAGTCGAAGGGGTCGCCATCGGGCGCCACGGGCGGCAACGTCGACCAGGGCGACGGCCAGGGCTCGTGGAACGCCGACCGCGTCGAGCAGGCGCAGGCGCTCGCCGCCTTCGCCGACGGCCTCATGGCCGAGCGCGCCACCGACCTCGTCCTGCTGCTCGGTGACTTCAACGCCTACTCGATGGAGGACCCGATGATGGCCCTCGCGGAGGCGGGGTACACCAACGTGGGCCAGGCGCTCACCGACGAGAGCACGTACTCCTTCGACGGCCTCGTCGGCTCGCTCGACCACGTGCTCGTCCACGACCCGGCGCTCGACCACGTGACCGGCGCCGACATCTGGAACATCAACGCCTACGAGGCGCTCGGGCTCGAGTACAGCCGGTACAACTACAACGTCACCGACCTCTACGACGAGAGCCCGTACCGCTCGAGCGACCACGACCCGCTCCTCGTGGGCCTCGACCTCCTCGCCGACTCCCCCGGCGAGCCGACGCCGACGCCGACGCCGACCGACGGGCCCACGGCTCCGCCGACGCCGACGCCGACGCCGACGCTGACCGACGGGCCGACGGCCCCGGGCGCGCCCACCACGCCGGGCGGGCCCGGGTCACCCGGGACACCCGGGACGCCCGGGGGATCCGGGCTGCCGAGCACGGGCGCCGGGCTCGGCGCCCTGGGGCTCGGGCTGGTCGCCCTCCTCGGCGGCGTCGCGGCGCTGGCCGCCCGCCGCCGCGCGGTGGGCGGCTGAGTCACCGGCCGAGCCGGCGTGGGCCGGGGCATCCCGGCCCACGCCGTCAGTCGGTGGCCACCGCCTGGAGGACCGGCAGCCGCGTGGCGCGGACCGCCGGCCACAGCGCCGCGAGGACGCCGACGACCCCGGAGAGCACGACGATCGCCGCGAGCATCGACCACGGGACCGCGAGCTCGCTGAGGCCCTGGTCGGCGTAGACGCTCGGCAGGGCGGAGGCGAGCGCGACGCCGATGAGCACGCCGAGCAGCGTGCCGAAGACCGCCGTGAGCACGGACTCGATGGTGATGGTCACCGCGAGCTGGAGCCGGCCCAGCCCGACCGCCCGCATGAGGCCGATCTCCCGCGTCCGCTCGATGACGGCGAGCGCGAGGGTGTTGACGATGCCGAGCACCGCGATGATCACGGAGAGCCCGAGCAGGGCGTAGAGGATGACCATGGCCTGGTCCACCTGGTCGGCGAGCGAGCTCGTCAGCTCCTCCGCGTCCTGCGCGGTGAGGACGACGTAGGGCTCGAGCGCCGTCTCCACCGCCTCCCGCAGGTCGGCCTGGGGGACGCCGTCGGCCGCGTCCACGAAGACGCTCAGCACGGTGGCCCCTGCTGCTGGGACGACCGCGTCGAAGAGCGCCCGGTCCATGATCACCGGCGCGTTGAGGAGCTGGGACTCGACGACGGCCCCCACCCGCGCGGCCACCTCGCCCTGGTCCGTGGCGATGACGAGGTCGGTGCCGACCTCCCACCCCTCCTCGTCGGCGGTGGTGCGCTGGACCGCCACCTCGCCGTCGGCGAGTCCGTCGAGGGAGCCGTCGACGACCCGGATGTCGATGGTCTCGCCGAAGGCGCTGGCGGGCAGGCCGAGGATCCGCATGCTCTCCGCGTCCTCGTCGGACGTGCCGACGTCGGCCCGGCCGGAGACCGTGGCGTCGGCCCGGCCGGCGAGCTCGAGGTCGGTGAGCGCGGCGGCGGCCTGCGGCGGGACGGTGAACGTCGCCGACTGCACGGTGAGGTCGGCGCGGGCCTCGGTGGCGACGATCGAGGAGGTCGAGGCGGTCGCCGAGGCGGCGAGCACCGCGCAGGCGCTCACCAGCGCCATGCCGATCATCAGCGCGCCGGCGGTGTTCGCCGTGCGTCGCGGGTTGCGGGTGACGTTGCCGCGGGCCAGGCGCCCCATCGGGCGGAGCGCGGCGACGGCGGGCGCGGCGAGGACGCCGAGGACGGTCCGCCCGATGACGGGTGCCACGGCGAGGGCACCGACGAGCACGGCCCCGGTCCCCACCCCCAGCCAGGTGCCGGGGGCCTCGGTCGCCCCGCTCGTGGCGCGGTAGACGGCGAGGGCGCCGCCGGCGAGGAGGACGGCACCGACGACGGCGCGGGTCCGCAGCGAGCGTTCGGTGACGACGACGTCGTCGCGCATCGCCTCCACGGGCGGGGTGGTGGCGGCGCGCCGGGCCGGCACGGCCGCCGCGAGCATCGAGACGACGGTGCCGACCGCCATGGCGATCGCGAGCTCGCGGCCCGTGACGGCGACCTGCCCGGACAGGGCCATCCCCATCCGCTCGAGGATCGTGCGCAGGACGGCGACGAGCCCGATCCCGGCGCCGACGCCCGCCGCGGAGCCCACCAGACCGACGACCGCAGCCTGGGCGATGACGCTCGCCATCACCTGCAGCGGGGAGGCGCCGACGGCGCGCAGGAGCGCGAACTCGCGCTGCCGCTGGCGCACCGACATGGCGAAGGTGTTGGCGATGATGAAGGCGCCGACGAAGAGGGAGATGAAGGCGAAGACGAGGAGGAACGTCCCGAGGAAGCCGATGACCTGCTGGACCGCCTCGTTGGCCTCGTCCCGGACCTCCTCGCCGGTGAGCACCTCGACGTCGGGCGAGCCCACGGACTCCCGCACCCGCTCGACGAGCGCGTCGATGTCGGCGGCGGTGGCGTCGTCGTCGGTGTAGACGGCGATGGAGGGCACGGCGCCGTCGGGGGCGAAGGCCTCCTCGGCGGTGGCGGGGTCGACGAGGACGAGGGTGGTGCCCACCATCGGGTTGCCGTAGTTCACCTCGCCGACGACGGTCACCTCCCGCACGTCGTCGGCGCCGATGACGACGGTCGTGGTGTCGCCGATGGCGAGGCCGGAGGTCTCCAGCGCCGTCGTCTCCAGCGCCACCTCGTCGCCGGCGGTGGGGACGCGGCCGGCGACGAGCTCGGCGGCCGGGTCGTCCTCCACGACGGCTCCGCCGAAGCTGGGCGCCTGCCCGTTGACCACGGCCTGGCCGTCGGCGCCGACGAGGACGACGCTGCCGAAGAAGTCGGGGAGCGCTGCCGTGACGCCGTCGACGTCGGCGACCTCCTCGGCGAGGGCGACCGGCACGGACCCGCGGGCGGGGCCGAACGGCCCGGCGGACGGCTCCTCGCCGTCCTGCGCGCTCTCGGCCCCCCGGACGTAGACGTCACCCTGGGAGGAGGACTCGACGATGGAGCCGAAGGTGTCGGCGAGCATGGCGCGCAGGGAGAAGGTTCCCGTGACGAACGCGACGCCGAGCAGCACGGCGAGGACGGACAGCGCGAAGCGGACGAGGTGGGCGCGGATCTCGCGCAGCGTGACGCGGACCATCAGGCGGTGCGCCTCGACTCACGGGCGTCGGTGAGCTCCCCCAGCGCCTCGAGGATCGTGCTCGCGTCGGGGTCGAGCAGCTCGCCCTCGAGGCGGCCGTCGGCGAGGAAGAGCACCCGGTGGGCGTACGCCGCCGCGGTCGGCTCGTGGGTCACCATGACGACGGACTGGCCGAGGTCCTCGACGCTGCTGCGCAGGAAGCCGAGCACCTCGGCGGCCGAGCGCGAGTCGAGGTTGCCGGTGGGCTCGTCAGCGAAGACCACGGCGGGCCGGGCGATGAGGGCGCGGGCCGCGGCGACGCGCTGCTGCTGGCCGCCGGAGAGCTCGGTGGGTCGGTGGTGCAGGCGGTCCTCGAGCCCGACGGCGCGCACGACGGTGTCGAAGCGCTCCTGGTCGACGGGGGCGCGGGCGATGTCGAGGGGGAGGCGGATGTTCTCCTCGGCGGTGAGGGTGGGCACGAGGTTGTAGGACTGGAAGACGAAGCCGATCCGGGTGCGGCGCAGCTTGGTGAGCTGGCGCTGGCTCATCCGGGAGATCTCGACCCCGTCGACGACGACGCTGCCCGAGGTGGGGGTGTCGAGCCCCGCCATGCAGTGCATGAGCGTCGACTTGCCCGAGCCCGACGGGCCCATGATCGCGGTGAGCTGCGCGCGGCCGAAGTCGACGTCGACGCCGTCGAGCGCCCGGACCGCGGTCTCGCCGGCGCCGTAGACCTTGACGAGCTCCCGTGCCGTCGCGATGGGCTCGAGGGCGGGTCCGTCCGGGCGGGGGCCGGCGGGGGAGAGCGCCTCGGTGGCGGTGGTCGGTGCGGTCGGGCTGGCGTGTCGTCCCATGACGCGATTGTCGCTCACCCGGGTGAGGGTCGCCTCGTCGCTCCCCGTCCGGCCACCGCGCTCGACCTTTGTCCCATTGGCGGCCCGGGCGCGGAGAAGTAACGTGCGTCACAGTCCTGCGCCGTGTCGGAGTGCCCCGACCGGGCGAGCGCGGGAGGCGACCCCGCACCGTAGCGAGAGGGATGCTCCGATGACTCGATGGAAGCGCTTGCCCGCCGTCTCGGCCCTCGCCGTGCCCCTCCTGCTCGGGGCGTCGTTCCTCACCCCGGCGGCGGCTCAGGTGGCGCCCGCGCCCGGGCCGCTCGTGTGCGGCACCGTCGACGACGGAAGCGTGCCGGCCACGCAGGAGCCCGAGGCGGTGCTCGACACCGTCGAGGTCGGCCCGACGTGGGCCGGGCACTACGTCGGTCAGGCGCTCCTCACCGACGGCGAGGACCAGTACGTCGGCTACTACGACGCCGACCGCCAGCTCACGGTCGCCCACCGCACGCTCGGCAGCGACTCCTGGACGCACCAGCGGGTGGGCTCGCAGACGGGGTGGGACAGCCACAACTACGTCACGCTCGCCACGGACCCCAGCGGCAACCTCCACGTGGCGGGGAACATGCACAACGTCCCGCTGCTCTACTGGCGCACGACGACCCCCGGGGACGTGACGACGCTCGAGCGGGTCACGACGATGGTCGACGCCGCCCGAGAGCGCCGCGTCACCTACCCCGTCTTCCTCGAGCTCGAGGACGAGACGCTCGTCTTCCGCTACCGCGACGGCGGCAGCGGCAACGGGATCGACCTCTACAACTCCTACGACGCCGCGACGGGCGGGTGGGGCGGGCTCATCGACAGCCCGCTCCTCTCCGGCGAGGGTCAGCGGAACGCGTACGCGGCCAAGCCCCGGCTCGGTCCCGACGGGAACTACCACATGGTCTGGGTCTGGCGGAACACCCCGATCGCCTCGTCCACGCACACCGTCTCCTACGCGCGCAGCGCCGACCTGGAGTCCTGGGAGACGAGCACCGGGGAGCCGCTCACGCTCCCGATCACCTTCGCCACGAGCGACGTCGTCGACCCGGTCCCGCCCGAGGGCGGCATGATCAACAACAACGCCCAGGTCGGTTTCGACGCCGACGGCGCGCCGGTGGTGGCGTACCACAAGTACGACGAGGAGGGGAACACCCAGGTCTACGTGGCCCGGCCCGACGACTCCGCCGCGGGCTGGGAGAACGTCCAGGTGAGCGACTGGACCGGGGCCTGGGACTTCTCCCAGCCCGGCACCCTCGTCTTCCAGGTCGAGATCTACTGGGCGCCGGAGGTGCTCCCGGACGGCAACCTCCGCCTCGACGTCACCTGCCGCGGCGAGGCGCGCACCTTCATCCTCGACGGGGAGACGCTCGAGCCGATCGAGGAGATCGCGACGCCGGCCACGGAGCCCGCGGCCGTCAGCGAGCTGCGCTCGGACTACGTCCACCCGGTCCCGGGCGAGGGCGGCACCGACATGCAGGTCAACCTCAACGACGACTCCGGCGCGGCCGGCTCGTTCCACGCGCGCGACCTCGTGCCCGACGCCGACGAGGACCTGCGCTACCTCCTGCGCTGGGAGAGCCTGGGGGAGAACCAGGACCGCCCGCGCGCGGCCTGGCCGGGCGCCCAGCCGCTCGAGGTGGTCGTCCTCGGCACCGAGGACGCGTGCCGGGACGGCGGCTGGGAGCGCTTCGACTTCGCCGGCGAGCGGGCGTGCGTCAACCACGTGCGGGTCGCCACGGGCCAGGAGCCCGTCGAGGAGCCCGCGGTCACGGTGGACACCGGCACCCGGTGCGTCGCCGGGAAGGCCGTGCAGACGGTGCGGGTGACGAGCACCGAGCCGGTCGAGGCCGTCGTCTCCGGCGCCTACGGCACGCGGACGCTCACCCTCGCCGCGGACCGGACGGTGACCGTCGCCTTCAGCACCCGGCTCAGCTCCGTGCCGGACGGCGAGGTCACCGTGACGACGGGCACCGGCGACACGGCGACCGAGGTGAGGGCCGACTACACCGGCCACTCGTGCGGGATACGCCGGCTCGCACCGGCCCAGGACCAGCCCCAGGAGTGAGATGACCACGATGACCCGCCGGCTCGGCGTGGCGGCCGTGGGAGCCCTCGTGCTCGGCGCGAGCGTCGTCCCCGGTGCGGCCGCCGACGCCGGGCACGCGCCCGACGCCCCCACGGGGCTGACCGTCAACAGCCGCGAGCACCCGCGCGGCGTCGAGGGGGACCCCTTCTTCGCCTGGCTGCCGCAGGACGAGGACCTCGACGAGGTCCAGACCGCCTACCGGCTCGAGGTGCGCGAGGCGGGGACCGAGGCCGTGGTGTGGGACAGCGGCAAGGTCGCGTCGTCCGAGCAGGCGTTCGTCGGCTACGACGGCCCCGACCTCGCGCCCGGCACGTCGTTCGAGTGGTCGGTGCGCACGTGGGACCGGACGGACCAGGTGTCCCCGCCGGCCACCGGAGCCTTCGACACCGGTCTGCCCGACGAGGCGTGGGCGCCGGCCCAGTGGATCCAGCGCGCGCCCGGCGGGCCCGGCCCCATGGCCCTCGCCGACGGCCGGGTTCGCGTCACCGGCGGTGACGTCACGCTCGCCGGCACCGGCAGGGACTGGGCCGACTACACCTACGAGGTGACCGTGCGCCCGACCACCCGGGGTGCGGGCGTCGTCTTCCGCAGCCCGGACCGGCGCAACGGGTACATGTGGCAGCTGAGTGCGGGGACCGGGCTCAGCCCGCACGTCCTCGTCGACGGCGCGTTCACCCGCCTCGCCACCGTCCCGCTGACGGTCGTCAACGGGCAGGACTACCGCCTGCGGATCGAGCTCGCGGGCCCGCTCATCCGCACCTTCGTCGACGGCACGCTCGTCGACGAGCGCACGGACACGCGGTTCGCCGCGGGGACCGTCGGCTTCCGGGAGGCCTCGAACGAGGTCGGCCAGTTCGACGACGTCCGCGTCACCGCCCCCGACGGCGCCGTCCTCCTCGCGGACGACTTCTCCGGCACCCTCGCAGCGTGGGAGAACGTCACCACCACCCGCCAGCTCGACGAGTGGACGCTCGCCCGGACCGACGTGGAGCTCGCCTCCGCCGACGTCGTGCGCGCCCGCGCCTACGTGGCGGGCAGCCACACCTACGAGCTGTGGATCGACGGCGAGCGGGCCGACCGCGGCCAGTCCTTCGCCTACCCCGGGGAGCACTACTACCAGACGACCGACGTCACCGAGCTCCTCGACGGCAGGGGGCGGGTCGCGGTCGGGGCCGTGCTCCACTGGTACGGCTCGGGCCAGGGCCGCCCGGCGGTCCAGCCGGGGCTCCTCGTGCGGATCGAGGTCGAGTACGCGGACGGGTCCGAGCAGGTCATCGTCAGCGACGGGACGTGGAAGGTCACCGAGGGGCCCTACCTCCAGGCGGGCCGCCGCAACGGCGAGGGCGAGCTCATCGAGCACCTCGACGCCACCCGGGTCATCGAGGGCTGGCAGAGCACCGGCTTCGACGACTCCGCCTGGGGCGACGCGGTGGTCCTGGGCACGCACCCGACCGCCCCCTTCACGGCGCTCACCGGCCAGCTCACGCGGATGGAGGAGACCGAGGTGCCGGCCGTCGAGCTGCTCGTCGCCGACGACGGCACCGTCGTCGCGGACTTCGGCGTCGTCATCCCGGCGCGGCCCGTCGTGCGTTTCGACGAGGGGGTCGCCGGGCGGGTCGTCACCATGCGCGCCAGCTACGAGCTCGCCGAGGACGGCCGGGTGAGCACGTCCGGCGTCGCCACCCAGGGCACGACGATGACGTTCCCGTACACGCAGGTGGACGGGCCGCAGGAGTTCCGCGCCTTCACCCACCTCGGCTTCCGCTACCTCGAGCTCCCCGGCGTGGGCGAGGACATCGCGCTCGAGGACGTCTCCGCCGTCGTCGTCCACACCGAGCTGCCCGAGCGGGAGCACGCGACGTTCGCGAGCTCGGACGAGACCCTCGACGAGGTCTGGGACCTCATGGTCCGCTCGGCGCGCTACTCGGTGCAGGAGGCGTTCGTCGACACCCCGACGCGCGAGAAGGGGCAGTTCCTCGGCGACTTCGTCGCCATCTCCTACGCGACGATGGGCGTCTTCGGGGAGCGGGCCCACACCCAGCAGGCGATCGCCGAGTTCCTCAACTCCGCGGACCGGTTCTGGAACAGCGGGGAGGACCTCGGCCGCTACAACGCCGTCTACCCCAACGGGGACGGCAAGCGGGACATCCCCGACTACGCCCTCATGTTCGTCGACGGCGTGTGGCGCTACTACTCCGAGACCGGGGACCGGGCGCTGCTCGCGCGCGCCTACCCGTACATGCGCCAGACGGCGGACTACGTCCTGCGGCACATCCCCGCCGAGGGGCCGACCGCCGGGCTCGTCACGCGGCTCACCGGCGGGAGCGGCTCCTACCAGTACGGCATCGTCGACTGGCCGGAGCACGGCCGGTTCGGCTACGACATGGCGGCCGCGGCGCGCACGACGATCAACGCCCAGGGCGTCGACGTGCTGCGCGACGTCGCCCGCATGGCGCAGGCGCTCGGCGAGGCCGAGGACGCGACGAGCTACGGCGCCGCCGGCGACGCCCTTGCCGCGACGATGAACGAGCGTCTGCGCCGCGCGGACGGGGTGTACATCGACGGCCTGTACGCCGACGGCACCCCGAGCACGCACGCCGGCCAGCACTCGACCTCCTACGCCATCGCGCACGGGGTGGCGCCCGAGGAGGACTACCCGGCGCTCGCTGCGCACCTCGCCGGGATGGGGATGCGGCAGGGGCCGATGACGGCCCACTGGCTCCTCCAGGCCCTCAGCGACGCCGGCGACGACGACGCCGTGCTCGAGCGCCTCACCGACGCGCAGGACTACGGCTGGGCGAACATCCTCGCCCAGGGCGGGACCTTCACGTGGGAGTCGTGGGAGCTGTCCGGCTCGGCCAACAGCGCCTCGCACGGTTGGGGCGCGCAGGCGCTGGTCGACGTCCAGCAGACGCTGCTGGGCGTGCGCACCGCGGCGCCCGGCGCGGCCGTCGTCGACATCGTCCCGCCGGACTCCGCGCTCGAGCACGCCGCGGGCACGGTGCCCACGCAGCGGGGCCCGGTCGGGGTGGACTGGGAGCGGCACGAGCGCGGGATGCGGCTCACCGTCGACGTCCCCGTCAACGTCACCGCGCGCGTCGCCATCCCGGTCACCGGCGACGAGACGTACGCGCCGGTCGACCGGCCCGGCGTCCGCCCGCTCGGGGTCGAGGACGGCCGCGCCCTCTTCGAGGTCGGGTCCGGGGTGACGACGTTCGACGTCGTCGACGACCCGGTGCTCACCGTCGAGGCCGACACCCGCTGCGTCGCCGGGAAGGTCGTCCAGACGGTGCGGGTGGGGAACGTCAGCGACGAGCCCGTCGAGGTCGTCGTCGCCGGCGACTACGGGACGCGGACGCTCACGGTGGCCCCGGAGCGGGCGGCCGCGGTCGCGTTCAGCACCCGGCTCGGCGCCGTGCCGGCGGGCGAGGTGACCGCCAGGACGGCCTCCGGCGACGCGGCGGTGGGCGCCGCGCACGCCGCCCGGGCGTGCCGGTGACGGCAAGGTCCGGCCGGGGCGCCGGCGGCCACCCCGGCCGCCGCTGACCCGTGACCCGACCGTTACGCCCGGAGGCATTGACGCTCCACACCCGTGTGCGTAAGGTCACACTCGTTGTTGAACCGATTCAGTAAGGACACCGATGTCCCAGCACCCTCCCGACCCGACGACGCCGCCGGCAGCGGGCCGGCCGGTCGTCGAGCTCGTCGACATCGACAAGAGCTTCGGTGCAGTCCGGGCCCTGCGCGGCGCCCGGCTCGAGCTCCACGCCGGTGAGGCCCACGCCCTCGTCGGCGAGAACGGCGCCGGCAAGTCGACGCTCATCAAGGTCCTCGCCGGCGTGCACCACCCGGACGCCGGGGAGGTACGGGTGGACGGCGCCTCCACGGCGCTGCGCTCCACCTCGGACGCCATGGCGGCGGGCATCGCCGTCATCTACCAGGAGCCCACCCTCTTCCCCGACCTCACCGTCGCGGAGAACATCTACGTGGGACGCCAGCCGCTGGGCCGCGGCAAGGCCATCGACCGCCGCGCGATGAACCGCGCCGCCGCCGAGCTCTTCGACCGCCTCGCCGTGCCGCTGGACCCCGACCAGCCCGCGCGCGGCCTGTCGATCGCCGACCAGCAGCTCGTCGAGATCGCCAAGGCCCTGTCCACGGGTGCGCGGGTGCTCGTCATGGACGAGCCGACGGCGGCGCTCTCCGGCGTCGAGGTCGAGCGGCTGTTCGCCGTCGCCCGGGCGCTGCGCGACGACGGCGCGGCCATCCTCTTCATCTCCCACCGCTTCGACGAGGTCGAGGCGCTGTGCCAGCGGGTCACCGTCATGCGCGACGGCGCGCACGTGTCCACCGACCTCATGAGCGAGGTCACCGTGCCCGAGCTGGTCCGCCGGATGGTGGGCCGCGACCTCTCCGAGCTCTTCCCCAAGCAGGACGTCGAGCCCGGCGAGGTGGTCCTCGAGGTCGACGGCCTCAGCCGGGCGGGCGTCTTCGACGGCATCACCTTCCAGGTCCGCGCCGGGGAGATCGTCGCGCTCGCCGGCCTCGTGGGCTCCGGCCGCTCCGAGGTGGTCCAGAGCATCTTCGGCGTCGACCCCGTCGACGGCGGCACCGTGCGGGTGGGCGGGCGCGCGCTGCGCCCGGGGCGGCCGAGGTCGGCGATCCGCGCCGGCGTCGCGCTCGTGCCCGAGGACCGGCGCCAGCAGGGCCTCATCCTCGACCTGTCGATCCAGCGCAACATCACCCTGCCCCGCTCGCGCGACCTGGCGGTCCTCGGGCTGCTCACCGGTGCCGCCGAGCGCCGCTCCGCGCTCACCTGGGCCGAGCGCCTGCAGACCCGCTTCGGCCGGCTCTCCGACCCGGTGGCCACGCTCTCGGGCGGCAACCAGCAGAAGGTCGTGCTGGGCAAGTGGCTGTCCACCCGGCCCAAGGTGCTCATCGTCGACGAGCCCACCCGGGGCATCGACGTCGGCACCAAGGCCGAGGTCCACCGCCTCATGTCCAGCCTCGCGGCGGAGGGCGTGGCCGTGGTCATGGTCTCCTCCGAGCTGCCCGAGGTGCTCGGCATGGCCGACCGGGTCCTCGTCATGCGCGAGGGCCGCATCGTCGCGGAGATCCCGCGCGCCGAGGCGAACGAGGAGTCGGTCATGGTCGCGGCGACGAGGGCGGCGGCATGACGACGACGACAGCACCGACGACCACCGCCGCGCGGGCCGAGGGCGCCGTGTGGGCCCGCCGGTTCCGCGCGCTGCTCGGCGCGCGCATCTTCGGGCTCGTCCTCGGCCTCGCCATCCTCGTCGCCGTCACGACGGCGATGAACCCGCGCTTCCTGTCCACCCAGAGCCTGCGCGACCTCCTGCTCGCCGCCTCGATCACCGTGCTGCTCGCCGCCGGGATGACCATGGTGGTCCTCACCAAAGGGATCGACCTGTCCGTGGGCGCCGTCCTCGGCCTGTCCGCCTTCGGCACGGCGACCCTGCTCAGCGAGTACGGCGTCGCCATGCCGGTCGCCGTCGTCGCCGGCATCGCCATGGGAGCCGCGTGCGGCGCCGTCAACGGCGCCCTCGTCACCCTCGGCGGGGTCCCGCCCCTGGTGGCCACGCTCGGCACCCTCTACATCTTCCGCGGGATCGTCTACTTCTGGGCCGGCGGTTCCCGGATCAACGCCAGCGACATGCCGCGGGCCTTCCTCGACTTCGGCAGCGGCCGGGTCCTCGGCGTCCCCTACCTCGCCCTCATCGCCCTGGCCGTCGCCGTCGTCGTCGGCCTCTACCTCTCCCGCTACCGGGCGGGCCGCGACCTCTACGCGATCGGGTCGAGCCCGGAGGCCGCGCGCCTGGCGGGCATCCCCGCCACCCGCCGGCTCATGACCGCCTACGTCACCGCGGGGGCGCTCGCCGGCCTGGGCGGGATCCTCTACGCCGCCCGGTACGGCACGGTCGACGCCTCGGCCGGGACCGGCCTCGAGCTCGACATCGTCGCCGCCGTCGTCGTCGGCGGGGTGGCGATCTTCGGCGGCAGCGGCACCGTGCTCGGCGCCGCGCTCGGCGCGCTGCTGCTCACCGTCATCAGCAACGCGCTGCCCACGCTCGGCATCGACCAGTTCTGGCAGCGGGCCATCGTCGGCGCGCTCATCATCGGCGCGATCGCGCTCGACCGGCTCGTCGCCCTGCGGGTCGCGATCTCCCTGCGAAAGGCCCACCATGTCGGCTGACACGTCCACCCGCGTCGCGGACACCGCGCCGCTGGCGCCGGCCCGGCCCCGCACCCGCCGGGGCGCGCTCACCTGGGACACGGCGATCATCGCCGTCACGCTCGCCTTCCTCGTCGCCGCCTCCCTCGGCGTCGAGCACTTCGGCACCGCCCGCAACTTCGGCTTCCTCGTCCTCGACCTCGCGCCGATCTTCCTGCTCGCCCTCCCGATGACCCTCATCGTCATCACCGGCGACATCGACCTGTCGGTGGCGAGCATGGTCGGACTCACCTCCAGCGCCATCGGCGTCATGTGGGAGGCGGGCATGCCGCTGGAGACGATCCTCGTGCTCGCCGTCGTCCTCGGGGCCGTGCTCGGCGCCGTCAACGGGTTCTTCGTCGCCGTCCTCGGCCTGCCCGCGCTCGCGGTCACCATCGGCACCCTGGCCCTGTACCGCGGCCTGGCCTACGTCCTGCTGGGCGAGGGGGCGGTGGCCACCTTCCCGCGCTCGTTCACCGGCTGGACCGTCGGCGCCACCGGCTGGATGCCCAACGTGCTGCCGGGCCTGCTCCTGCTCGCCGTGGTCTTCGCCGTCGTCCTCCACGCGACGCCGGTGGGCCGGTCGATCTACGCCATCGGCGCCAACGTCACCACCGCGGCGTACTCGGGGATCAACGTCGGGCGGACCCGGTTCCTCCTCTTCGTCGCCTCCGGGGCGATGGCCGGCCTCGTAGGCGCCTTCTGGACGCTGCGCTACTCCAGCGCCCGCGGCGACAACGCCTTCGGGATCGAGCTCACCGTGGTCGCCGCCGTCCTCCTGGGCGGGGTCTCCATCTTCGGCGGCAAGGGCTCCCTGCCCGGCGTGCTCGCCGGCGTCGTGCTCCTCATGTCCCTGCAGAACGCCCTGCGGCTGGGCAGCGTCTCCACCGAGGCGCTCACCGTCGTCACCGGCCTGCTCCTCATCGTCTCCGTCCTCCTGCCCAACGTCCTCGTCCGGATCCGCCGGATGCGCAGCCCCCGCCGACCCGCCGACCCCGTGCCCGACCCCGCCCCCCACCAGCCCGCCGCGCCCGCGGCGAACGAAAGGAACTGACATGTCCCGGATGCACCGACGCACCCGCTACTTCGCCCTCACCGCCGGGCTGGCCCTCACGCTGAGCGCCTGCAGCGGCACCACCCAGGACGACGCCACCTCCGAGGCCCCCGCCGAAGAGACGGGCGCCGAGGAGACCAGCGCCGCTGCCGGCGGCGGTGGCACCGAGTTCGCCGAGGGGCTGGCGATCTCCATGCTGCCCAAGTCCGTCAACAACCCCTACTTCGAGGCCTCGAGCGAGGGCGCCGAGAGCGCCGTCACCGAGCTCGCCGGCGAGTACGAGTACACCGGCCCCTCCGACGCGTCCGCGTCCTCCCAGGTGAGCTACATCAACACCCTCTCGCAGCAGGCGGTCGACGCCATCCTCCTGTCGGCCAACGACCCCAACGCGCTGTGCTCGGCGCTGTCCCAGGCCAGTGACGCCGGCACCGCCATCGTCACCTTCGACTCCGACGTCGACCCCGAGTGCCGCGACCTCTTCGTCAGCCAGGTGGAGGGCGAGGAGGTCGGCCGCGCCCTCATCGAGATGGCGGCCGAGCAGATCGACGGGGACGGGCAGGTCGCCATCCTCTCCGCGACGGCGAACGCGACGAACCAGAACGCGTGGATCGACGTCATCGAGTCCGAGCTGGAGAGCAACCCCGACTACGCCGGCATCGAGCTCGTCGCCACGGTCTACGGCGACGACGAGGACGAGAAGTCCTTCGCCGAGACCCAGGGCCTGCTCCAGGCCCACCCCGAGCTCGAGGCGATCATCTCGCCCACGACGGTGGGCATCGCCGCCGCGGCCCGTTACCTGCAGAGCTCGGACTACCAGGGCGAGGTGGCGCTCACCGGCCTCGGCACCCCGAACCAGATGCGGGAGTTCGTCGAGGACGGCACGGTCACCGAGTTCGCGCTGTGGGACCCGAGCGCGCTCGGTGAGCTCGCCGCCTACGCCGGTGCCGCCCTCGCCTCGGACATGATCACCGGCGCCGAGGGGGACACCTTCACCGCCGGCGAGCTCGGTGAGTACACGGTCGGCGCCGACGGCGTCATCGTCCTCGGCCCGCCCACCCGGTTCAACGCCGAGAACATCGACGACTTCGACTTCTGACCCGTGACGCGCTACTGCCTGCTCGCTCGCGTCCGGCCTGAGCGCAGCGAGGAGTACCGGGCCCGCCACGCCGCGGTGTGGCCCGAGATGCTCCAGGCCCTGCACGAGTCGGGGTGGCGCAACTACTCCCTGTTCCTCGCACCGGACGGGCTGCTCGTCGCCTACGTCGAGGCCGAGGACCTCACCGCCGCCCAACGGGCGATGGCCGCCACCGCGGTCAACGCCCGTTGGCAGGCGGAGATGGCCGACTTCTTCGACGACGCCCAGCGGCGACCCGACGAGCAGTTCGTCCCCCTCGAGCCGATCTTCCAGCTCGAGGACCAACGACAGAAAGCTGGCCTGACATGACGGTGACCGCACCGAGCGTGGAGACGCTCGCCTCCCTGCGGACGTTCACCATCGAGCTGCCCTCGTGGGCGTTCGGGAACTCGGGCACCCGGTTCAAGGTGTTCGCCCAGCCGGGCGTCCCCCGCGACCCGTACGAGAAGATCGCCGACGCCGCGCAGGTGCACCGCTACACCGGGGTGGCGCCGCGGGTGTCGCTGCACATCCCCTGGGACCTGGTGGACGACTACGCCGACCTGCGCCGCCACGCCGCGGACCTCGGCGTGGCGATCGGGGCGATCAACTCGAACGTCTTTCAGGACGACGACTACATGCTCGGCTCCCTGTGCCACCCGCAGGCGGCGGTGCGCCGCAAGGCGGTCGAGGCGCACCTGCGCTGCATCGAGATCATGCGCGAGACCGGCTCGCGAGACCTGAAGATTTGGCTCGCCGACGGGCTCAACTACCCGGGCCAGGACGACCTGCGTGCCCGGCAGGACCGGCTCACCGAGGGGCTCGCCGAGATCTACGCCGCACTCGACCCCGGCCAGCGGATCCTCCTCGAGTACAAGTTCTTCGAGCCCGCCACCTACGCCATGGACGTCCCGGACTGGGGCACGGCCCTGCTCCACGTCACGGCGCTCGGCGAGCAGGCCATGGTGGTCCTCGACACCGGCCACCACGCGCCCGGGACGAACATCGAGTTCATCGTCGCGCAGCTGCTCCGGGTGGGGCGCCTGGGCGCGTTCGACTTCAACTCCCGCTTCTACGCCGACGACGACCTCATGGTGGGCGCCGCCGACCCGTTCCAGCTCTTCCGGATCATGAACGAGATCGTCGCGGCCGGGGCGCACGCCCCGGACTCCGGGGTGAACTTCATGCTCGACCAGAACCACAACGTCGAGCCGAAGATCCCCGGGCAGATCCGCTCCGTGATGAACATCCAGGAGGCCACCGCCAAGGCGCTGCTCGTCGACCGGGAGGTGTTGCGGGCCGCCCAGCTGGCCGGGGACGTCCTCGCCGCCAACGCCGCCCTCATGGACGCCTACAACACCGACGTCCGCCCCCTCCTCGCGCAGTTCCGCGAGGAGCAGGGCCTGCCCGCCGACCCCATGGCCGCCTACGCCGCCTCCGACTACGCCGAGCGCATCGTCGCCGAACGGGTCGGGGGCGCCCAGGCCGGCTGGGGCGCCTGACCGCCGGCCCGACACCGCCCGACCCGAGCCCCACCGAAAGGCACCATCGATGGCACACCCCGACGTCGCCGACCTCGTCGCCCGCTCCAACCGGCTCGGCGCGGACCCGCGCAACACCAACTACGCCGGGGGCAACACCTCCGCCAAGGGCACCGACCTCGACCCGGTGACCGGGCAGGACGTCGAGCTCTGCTGGGTCAAGGGCTCCGGCGGGGACCTCGGCACGTTGACCGCGGCGGGACTCGCGGTCCTGCGCCTGGACCGCGTGCGGGCGCTCGTGGGCGTCTACCCCGGCGTCGAGCGCGAGGACGAGATGGTCGCGGCGTTCGACTACTGCCTGCACGGCAAGGGCGGGGCGGCCCCGAGCATCGACACGGCCATGCACGCCCTCGTCGACGCCGAGCACGTCGACCACCTGCACCCGGACTCGGGGATCGCGCTGGCGACGGCGGCCGACGGTGAGGCCCTCACCGCCGAGTGCTTCGGGGACCGGGTGGTGTGGGTGCCGTGGCGGCGCCCCGGGTTCCAGCTCGGCCTCGACATCGCCGAGATCGCGCGCGCGCACCCCGACGCCATCGGCTGCGTCCTGGGCGGGCACGGCATCACCGCGTGGGGGGCCACCAGCGCCGAGTGCGAGGCCCGCTCCCTGGAGATCATCCGGACGGCCGAGCGGTTCATCGCCGAGCGCACCGAGCGGCTCGCGGCGCAGGGCGAGCACCCCTTCGGGCCGGTCCGGCCCGGCCACGAGGCGCTCGAGGAGCCGGAGCGGCGCGCGCGGGCCGCGCGCCTGGCGCCGCTGATCCGGGGGCTCGCCTCCACCGACGCCCCCCAGGTCGGCCACTTCACCGACTCCGACGTCGTCCTGGACTTCCTCGCCCGGGAGAAGCTCGCGCCGCTGGCCGCGCTCGGGACGTCGTGCCCCGACCACTTCCTGCGCACCAAGGTCAAGCCCCTCGTGCTCGACCTGCCGGCCGACGCCACCCTCAACGAGGTCGAGGCGCGGCTGCGGGAGCTCCACGAGGCCTACCGCGCCGACTACCGCGCGTACTACGAGCGCCACGCCGGACCGGCCACGCCCCCCATGCGCGGCGCCGACCCCGCCATCGTCCTCGTGCCGGGGGTGGGGATGTTCTCCTTCGGCAAGAACAAGCAGACGGCGCGGGTGGCGGGGGAGTTCTACGTCAACGCCGTCAACGTCATGCGGGGCGCCGAGGCCCTCTCGACCTACGCCCCCATCGAGGAGAGCGAGAAGTTCCGGATCGAGTACTGGGCGCTGGAGGAGGCCAAGCTCGCCCGGATGCCGCGACCCAAGGCGCTCGCCACCCGCGTCGCCCTCGTCACCGGGGCGGGTTCGGGCATCGGCAAGGCGATCGCCGAGCGGCTCGCGGCGGAGGGGGCGTGCGTCGTCGTCGCCGACGTCAACCTCGAGGGGGCGCAGGCCGTCGCCGAGGGCCTCGGGGGCCCCGACGTCGCCGTCGCCGTCCGGGCGGACGTCACCAGCGAGGAGGAGATCGCCGCCCTCGTCGACGCCGCGGCCCTGGCCTTCGGCGGCGTCGACCTCGTCGTCAACAACGCCGGGCTGTCGATCTCCAAGCCGCTGCTGGAGACGTCGGTGGCGGACTGGGACCTCCAGCACGACGTCATGGCCCGCGGGTCGTTCCTCGTGGCGCGCGAGGCCGCCCGCGCGATGATCGCCCAGCGGATGGGCGGGGACATCGTCTACATCGCCTCGAAGAACGCCGTCTTCGCCGGGCCCAACAACGTCGCCTACTCCGCGACGAAGGCGGACCAGGCGCACCAGGTGCGCCTGCTGGCCGCCGAGCTCGGCGAGCACGGCATCCGGGTCAACGGCATCAACCCCGACGGCGTGGTGCGCGGCTCGGGGATCTTCGCCGGGGGGTGGGGCGCCCAGCGCGCGGCCGTGTACGGCGTCCCGGAGTCCGAGCTGGGGCAGTACTACGCCGGGCGGACCCTCCTCAAGCGCGAGGTCCTCCCCGAGCACGTCGCCGCCGCCGTCTTCGCCCTCACCGGCCCCGACCTGCCGCAGACCACCGGTCTGCACGTCCCGGTCGACTCCGGGGTGGCCGCCGCGTTCCTGCGATGAGCGGCCCCTTCGCCGCCGTCGACCTCGGCGCGTCCAGCGGCCGGGTCATCGTCGGCCGGCTCGAGGGCGGGCGCCTCCTCACCCACGAGGCGGCCCGCTTCCCCAACGGGCCGGTCGCCGTGCGCGGGCGGGGTGCGGTGACGCTGCACTGGGACGTCCTGGGGCTGTACGCCGGCGTCCTCACCGGCCTGCGCGCCGCCGCCCGGGAGCACGGTCCGCTCGCGTCCGTGGGGATCGACTCCTGGGCGGTGGACTACGGGCTGCTCGACGCCGACGGCGCGCTCCTCGGCAACCCCGTCCACTACCGCGACGGGCGGACCGCCGGCGCCCCGGCCCGGGTGTTCGCCCACGTCCCGGCCGCCGACCTGTACGCCCGCACGGGCCTGCAAGTCCAGCCCTTCAACACCGTCTTCCAGCTCGCCGCCGCGGCCGGCTCCGGCCAGCTCGCGGCGGCGCGCCGGCTGCTGCTCGTCCCCGACCTCCTCGGGTACTGGCTCACCGGCGCGGAGGTCGCCGAGGTCACCAACGCCTCGACGACCGGCCTGCTCGACGTCGCCACCCGGCGCTGGAGCCCGGAGGTCGCCGCCGCGCTCGAGACCGGCTTCGGGGTGGGGGTGGCCGGCCTCCTGCCCGACGTCGTCGAGCCGGGCGCCGTCGTCGGCGCCGTGCGGGAGGGGACGGACGGGGCCGGCGCCCGGCTGGTCGCCGTCGGCTCCCACGACACCGCCTCCGCCGTCGTCGCGGTGCCCGCCTCGACCGACGACTTCGCCTACATCTCCTGCGGCACGTGGTCGCTCGTCGGGCTCGAGCTCGACGCCCCGGTCCTCACCGAGGCGAGCCGGGCCGCGAACTTCACCAACGAGCTCGGCCTCGACGGCACCGTGCGCTACCTGCGCAACGTCATGGGGCTCTGGGTGCTCCAGGAGAGCGTGCGCCGGTGGGAGGAGGCGGGGCACGACGTCGACCTCGCCGCGCTCATCGCCGCGGCGGCCGGGGAGCCGGCCCTGGCGTGCGTCGTCGACGTCGACGACCCGTCGCTCCTGCCCCCGGGGGACATGCCCGGGCGGGTCGCGGCGCTCGCGGCGCGCACCGGCCAGCCGGTGCCGCGGGGGCCGGCGGCCCTTACCCGGTGCGTCCTCGACTCCCTCGCCCTGGCCTACCGCCGGGCCGTGCGGCAGGCGGCGCAGCTCGCCGGGCACGAGGTGGGCGTGATCCACCTCGTCGGGGGCGGGGTGCGCAACCGGCTGCTGTGCCAGCTCACCGCGGACGCCACCGGCCTGCCGGTGGTCGCCGGCCCGGTCGAGGGCGCGGCACTGGGCAACCTGCTCGTCCAGGCGCGCACGCTCGGAGCGCTCGACGGCCCCCTGGCGAGCCTGCGCCAGGTGGTGGCCGCGTCGACGGCGCTGGAGCACTACGCGCCCTCGGGGAGCAGGGCGCGCTGGGCCGAGGCGGAGGCGCGGGTCTTCGGCTGAGCAACGCCGGGGCCGCGCTTCTCCGGCCGCCGCTTGACCCACCCTGTCGTGATCGTGCAGAAACGCCGGAGAACGAGCGAAGCCCCACCGGTCACCCGGTGGGGCTTCGCACATGTGTGGCTCCGGCCGGCGTCGATCCGGCGACCTTTCGATTTTCAGTCGAACGCTCTACCAACTGAGCTACAGAGCCTTGTGACAGAAGGCCCGGTCTGATGACCGGGCCTTCTCTTGTCGCGACCCCGACGGGACTTGAACCCGCGACCTCCGCCGTGACAGGGCGGCGCGCTAACCAACTGCGCTACGGGGCCTCGTGGTGAGGCTTCTTGCTGGTCGTGCTGATCGTACCCCCAACGGGATTCGAACCCGTGCTACCGCCGTGAAAGGGCGGGGTCCTAGGCCGCTAGACGATGGGGGCCCGTTCTTGCGTTGGACGCCCGTGACGCCGGAGCGCCCCAAGACCTCGGTCAGCATACGGGGAAGTCGGAGCCAGGAGCAAAACGGTGGATGGTGACCCCCGCCACACGCCCGCGGACCGGGCCCGGCGGGCCGGATGTGCCAGGGGGTGGGGGATCGGGCGCGGCTGGGGGAGGATGACGCCATGGTGGAGATGACCCGCGAGGAGTTCGAGGAGGCCGTCAGCGACGGCCTCGACCTCGTCCCTCCCGAGCTCACGGCGCAGATGGACAACGTCGTCGTCCTCGTCGAGGACGAGCCCCCCGCCGACGCCGAGGACCCGGACCTGCTCGGGCTGTACGAGGGGACCCCGCTCACCGAGCGCGACTCCTGGTGGGCGGCCGGCTCCCTGCCCGACCGGATCACCATCTTCCGCGGCCCCACGCTGCGGATGTGCGAGGACGCCGAGGAGGTCGCCGAGGAGGTTGCCGTCACCGTCGTCCACGAGATCGCCCACCACTTCGGCATCGACGACGACCGGCTCCACGAGCTCGGCTGGTCATGAGCGCGCCGGGCCGGTCATGAGCGCGCCGGGCGGCCACCACCACACCGCCGGCGCCGTGCACCGGCCCCGGCTGGTCGCGGCCCTCGCCGTCACGGCGACCGTCATGGTCGTCGAGGTGGTGGGCGGCGTCCTGTCCGGTTCGCTCGCCCTCCTCGCCGACGCCGGCCACATGCTCTCCGACGCCGCCGCGCTCGCCCTCGCGCTCGGCGCCACGTGGCTCGCCGCGCGCCCGTCCCGGGGACACTGGACGTTCGGGTGGCAGCGCGCGGAGATCCTCGCCGCCCTCGTCAACGGTGTCGTCCTCGCCGTCATCGGCGTGCTCGTCCTCATCGAGGGCATCCAGCGCCTCGGGGCGGACCCCGACGACGTCTCCGCCCCGCTCATGATGGCGGTCGCCGCCGTCGGCCTCGTCGCCAACCTCGTGTGCCTGCGGCTGCTCCACGCCGGGCAGCGGGAGAGCCTCAACGTCCGGGGTGCCTACCTCGAGGTGCTCGGCGACCTCCTCGGGTCGGTCGCCGTGCTCGTCGCCGGCGTCGTCATCGCCCTCACCGGGTGGCAGCGGGCCGACGCCGTCGCCTCCATCGCCATCGGCGTCCTCATCCTCCCGCGCGCGGGCAGCCTGCTGCGCGACGTCGGTCGCGTGCTCCTCGAGGCGGCGCCGGAGGGGATGGCGCTCGCGAGCGTCCGCGAGCACATGGCGCAGGTGCCGGGCGTCGTCGCCGTCCACGACCTCCACGCCTGGACGATCACCTCGGGCGTGCCCGTCGTCAGCGCCCACGTCGTCGTCGAGGACGACGTGCTCGAGCGGACGCGGTTCTGCGAGGTGCTCGATGCCCTCCAGGACTGCCTGCGCGGGCACTTCGACGTCACCCACTCCACGGTCCAGCTCGAGCCGGTGGGCCACGCCGGCGCGGAGTACCGCCTGCACGAGTGAGAGGGAACGGCCGCCGAGGATGTCAAGGGGGCCTGACATGAAATGTAGAGAGTGCTTGACATCAGATGTCAATGATCCCTAACATCTCTTGCATGACCCCACGACAAGCGACCGACGCCGCCGGGCCGCGGAGCCCCATCCGCCGCCGCCGGCGCGAGCGCCGCATCACCCAGGCCGAGCTGGCCGACGCCGCGGGCGTGAGCCGGCAGACGATCATCGCCGTCGAGCAGGGCGACTACGCGCCGTCCGTCTACCTCGCCCTGCGGATCGCGCGGGCCCTCGAGGCCACGGTGGAGGAGCTCTTCATCGAGGCCGACGACGACGCCACCACCGAGACGACAACCGAGGGAGCACGACCATGACGAAGAAGACCCCGGGCGCGCTCGACCGCGCCGTCGCGCGGATGATGGACCTCGACAGCCCCACCTACGGGGACGAGCGGGAGCGGGCGGTCTTCATGGAGGACACCGCCTTCGGTCAGACCCTCGCCATCTACCTCGGCCTCGCCGGTGCCGTGGTCGCGGCGGTCCTCGGCCAGCTCCTCGTGCCCGTGGTCCTGCTCGCGCTCATGTGGGTGCCCAGCGTGGCCAGCATCTGGTACGCCTCCCGCCGCGGGGTCGACGTCGCCGACATGGGCTCGCGCGCCAGCCGGAAGACGCGGGCGGGCGTCGCCGCGAGCATCTTCGGCGGTCTCGTGCTCACCTGCGGCGCCATGCTCTACACCCTGCTCGTCGGCCACGGGCTCGTCCCCGTGCCGGAGGTGGACCTCACCGGTCCCGAGCACGAGGGCGTGCTCCGCTCGGCGCTGACCGGTGCACTCGTCGGGGGGGCCGGCGGCGCCCTGGTGGGCGCGGTGATATCGGCCCGCAAGCGACGCCGCACCGCCGCGGAGCCGGCCGGCGACGACCTCGACGACCTCGACTGAGGTCGGCGGGGTGGGCCGGGCGTGGAGGGCGCCCGGCCCTCGCCGTTCGGGTCGGCCCGGGCACGTAGCGCGAGTCGGCGGCCAGCGGTCACAGCGGGTCGGACCCGACCTCCTCGGCGACGATCTCCCCGGCCGGGGCGTCGTCACCGGAGCTCATCACCGTTCCGGCGCTGATGTCGACGCTCACCTCGCCGCGGTCCCCGGCGTGGACGAAGCTCGGCAGCTCGGTGCCCTGCGGGTCGTCGTAGGGGGCGGTGAGAAGCGTGGCCGTCGCCCATCCCTGGGTGAGCAGGTCGTGGTCGGACCCGGGGTCGTCCGCCTCGTCCAGCCCGGCGTAGGTGAGCATGACGTAGTTCTTGCCCTTCTCCCGCACCCGGGCCTGCACGGCGCCGAAGCGGGCCAGCCGGGCGGGGCGCAGCCCGCGGAGCTGCTCGGGCGGGATGTCGGGGACGTTGATGTTGAGGACGCGCTCGTCGTCGGCCGGGCGGGCGCGCAGCCACTCGAAGGCATGGGCCGTGACGAGCTCGGCGGTGCGCCAGTGCTGGGGCTGGGCCGACGCGATGGACACGGCCATCGCCGGGATGCCCTGGGTCGAGGCAGACAGCGCCGCCCCCACCGTCCCCGAGTGCAGGGTGGCGCGGCCGGTGTTCGCCCCGAGGTTGACCCCGGACATGACGAGGTCCGGGCGTGGGCCGAACGCCCCGTAGGAGGCGACGAAGGCGATGAGTGCGGGGGCCGCCTTGACACCGAACGCCCGGACGTCGTCGGGCAGCCCGGGCGGGCGCCGCTCGACGAGCACGAGCCGGCCGTCGACCTCCTGGGACGTGAGCGCGGCGCTCGCGCCGGAGTACTGCCGGTGCGGGGCGGCGACGGTCACCTCACACCCCGCGGCGTGCGCCACGCGGGCGAGCACGCTCAGCCCCGGGGAGTCGATCCCGTCGTCGTTGGTGATGAGGACCCGCACGTCAGTCGATCTCCTGGACCTCGATGCGGCCCGCGAACCGTTCGATCTGCTCGCGTCGCCCCGTCCCCAGCCCGCGCCTGGTGACGTTGAGGGCGCCCGCGGCGGCCCCCAGCCGGACCGCGTCCTGCACGGCCATCCCGCGGCCCAGCCCGACGGCGATCCCCGCGGTCATCGAGTCGCCGGCGCCCCGGTGGTCCAGCGGCGTCACGACGGGCCCGACGACGAGGCGCGAGACCCCGCCCTCGACCAGCAGGGCGGGCGCACCGGCCCGGGAGAGCACCATGGCCTCCACGCCGTCCGCGCCGAGCGCCTCGGCCGCCTGGCGGAGGGCGCCGAGGGAGTCGTCGGCCGCCAGGCCGGCGGCGCACACCTCCTCGTGGCTCATCTTGAGAACGGTAGGCCTCTCCCGGGCCGCCGCGCGTGCCGCAGCGCCGGAAAGATCCGCGACGACCGGTTTCCCCACGCTGCGCACGTCCCGCACGATCCGGGAGAAGAAGCTCGCCGGGACCACCCGTTCGGGCTCGGCGCCGGTGACGACGAGGACGTCGGACTCCAGCGCCTCGACGAGGACCGTGCCGTACAGGTCGTCGAGCTCGTGGCGGCTCAGCGACGGCGGTGCCATGTGCGCGACGGTCTCCCGGTCGCCCCCGCGCCGGTCGTGGACGTAGGCGCCGTTGCCCGCCCCGTAGGTGACCGCCCGCACGGTGAGGCTCTCCGCGGCCATCATCGTCGCCAGGACGCCGCCCACCTCGCCGCCGAACGGCCCGCACACGGTGACCTGCGCCCCGAGGGAGACGGCCATCCGCGCGACCCACAACCCCTGGCCGCCCGGATGCAGGTGGATGTCGGCTCCCACCGGGGGCGCGTCCGACCCGTCCTGCGACGGCTCGACCTCCACCATGAGCAGCGGCGTGGGGGCGAGGACGCACAGCCGGGGGCGCGGGCGGCCGGCACTGTCGAGCTGGGGCTCCATGCCCGCGCAGCCTAGGGGTGGAGTGGGCCTGGCGGAAATAGGGGCGGACATAGCCCGGGGGATAGGCCACCATGGGCGGATGAACGAGGTGGACACGCCGGCGACGTCCCGGCGGGGTGCGGGTGCCGTGCGCATCCTCGAGGGTCAGGCGGGCAGCGACGCCGCGGCGCGCGCCATGGCGGCCTACGTGGCCGAGCTCGACCAGCGGCTGCCCACGGGGTTCGACCCCGCGCTCGCGACCGCCGTCGACCCCCGTGAGGTCACCCCGCCCGACGGCGACTTCATGCTGCTCAGCGACGTGGGGACCCGGCAGGTCGTCGGGTTCGGCGCGGTCCGGGTGGTGGAGCCGGGCGTGGTGGAGATCAAGCGGATGTGGCTCCGGCCCGACGCCCGCGGCCAGGGACTGGGCAGGTTCCTCCTGCGGTCCCTGGAGAACCGCGCCCGGGCCCTGGGGGCGCGCCGCGTGATCCTCGGCGTCAACGAGGACCTCGTCGAGGCGGTCGAGCTGTACCTCTCCTCCGGCTACGCCGGCATCGAGCCGTTCGAGGACAACCCCTTCATCACGCACTTCCTGGGGAAGAGGCTGCTTCCGCCGTCCTCGTAGGCTGGAAGTCATGGAGCAGCCGATCGGAACGACCATCGACGAGGCCGGCCGCGCCGTGGGGTCGGTCCTCGCGCCCCTCATCGGTGTGGCCATCGGCGTCGTCGCCGCGTACCTCCTCGCCCGGTTGGTCGGGGTGCTCGTGGTCCGGGTCGCCCGCCGGCACCCGGTCATCGCGCACGTGACGCACCGCTGCCGGCGGCCGTTCCGCTTCCTCCTCGTGCTCATCGGGGCGTGGGCCGGCGTCGTCATCGCCACCCCGGTGACCGCGGGGGAGGAGGCGCCGTGGTGGCGCGACCTCGTCATCCACGGCCTCGTCATCGCCGTCATCCTCGCCACCGCGTGGCTCCTCATGTCCGTCGTCCGGGTCGCCGAGGACGCGGCCTTCGACCGGTACCGCCTCGACTCCGCGGACAACGGCCGCGCCCGCCGGGTGCACACCCAGGTCCAGATGCTCCGCCGGCTCAGCGTGGCGCTGATCTGGGTGGTCGCGCTCGCGGCGATCCTCATGACGTTCCCCGGCGCCCGCGCGTTCGGCGCCAGCGTCCTCGCCTCGGCGGGCCTGGCATCCATCGTCGCCGGCCTCGCCGCCCAGAGCGCCCTGGCGAACGTCTTCGCCGGGATGCAGCTCGCCTTCACCGACGCCATCCGCGTCGAGGACGTCGTCATCGTCGAGGGGGAGAACGGCCGGATCGAGGAGATCACCCTCACCTACGTCGTCGTCCACCTGTGGGACGACCGACGGATGATCCTGCCCTCGACCTATTTCACGACGACGCCCTTCCAGAACTGGACGCGGCGGGCGGCCGAGCTGCTCGGCACCGTGGAGATGGATCTCGACTGGCGCGTGCCCGTGGCGGCGATGCGGGCCGAGCTCGCCCAGCTGCTCGCGCACACCGACCTGTGGGACCAGCGGGTGGGCAGCCTGCAGGTGACGGAGGCCGTCGGCGGCGTGGTGCGCGTCCGGGTGCTCCTCAGCGCGCCCGACGCCGGTGCCCTGTTCGACCTGCGCTGCTTCGTCCGCGAGGGTCTCGTCGACTGGCTGCAGCGGGAGGCGCCGTACGCCCTCCCGCGGACCCGGTTCCAGACCGAGCCCGCCGACGAGGACTGGGCGCCCCCCGTCGTCGACGACGAGAGCGCCTGGGGGGAGCCGGGCGAGGGCGGCGGCGAGCCCGCACCCGAGCCCGGTGAGGCCGGCGCCGAGGCTGCGGCCGGGCCGGCGCTGGACCCCGCGCCCGTGACGGTCGCCGTGCCGGCGCCGGTGCCCGCCCCAGTGATCCCACCCGCCGCGCCGGGCTCGGCCACCGGCGCGCGACCGCGACGCACCCCGGTGCGCGAGCGGGCCAACCTCGCGAGCATCGAGCGTGACTCCCGGTTCTACACGGGCACGATCGAGGGCATGGAGCGGGCCAAGATGTTCCGCGGCCCGGGCGAGGACGTCATCGCCGAGCGCGAGGAGACCGCCGAGCGCGCCCACCGCGCCGAGGACGCCCCCGCCGCTCCCGCCCCCGCCGGCGAGGGCGACGAGCAGCGCACCGTCGTGCTGCGGCAGCAGGACCCGCGCGGATGACGGCTCCCGCCTCCAGGGCGCACCATGGGGGGATGACTGCGAACGAGACCACTGGCACCCCCACCACCCCCGACATCCCCGCGGTGGTGAAGACCGACGGGGAGTGGCGGGCGGAGCTCTCGCCGGAGGAGTACCAGGTGCTGCGTCAGGCCGGCACCGAGCGCCCCGGCACGGGCGAGCTGCTCCACGAGGACCGCGAGGGCATCTACCGCTGCCGGGCCTGCGGCGCCGAGCTCTTCCGCTCGACGACGAAGTTCGACGCGCACTGCGGGTGGCCGAGCTTCTTCGCCCCGCAGGACTCCCAGGCCGTGCGGCTCCTCGAGGACCGCGCGCTCGGGATGGTCCGCACCGAGGTGCGGTGCGCGCGGTGCGACTCCCACCTCGGCCACGTCTTCGACGACGCGCCTCAGACCCCGACCGGTGACCGCTACTGCATGAACTCCATCTCCCTCACCTTCGAGGAGCGCTAGGCCGGTGACGGTCCGGGTGCTCACGCTGAACCTCCAGCACGGGCTCCCCGCCGACGGATCGGGTCCGCCCGACGCCGCCTCCCTCGCGGAGGCCGTCGTCGGGCTGGACGCTGACGTCGTCGCGCTCCAGGAGGTCGACCGCGGCCAGGCGCGCAGCGGGAGGGCGGACCAGGCGCGCGTGGTCGCGGACGCCCTCGGCACCCCGTGGGTGCGCTTCGCGCCCGGGTTCGTCGGCAGCGCCCGCGGGCTGCGGCGTCGTCCGCGCCCCGGCGACGGCGACCGCCCCGGGTACGGCGTCGCCCTCCTCAGCCGTCTGCCCGTGCTCTCGTGGCACGTCCGGCCCCTGCGACCGGGCCCGCCGCGGGTGCTGGAGCGCCACGGCGACGGGTGGAGCGTGCTGGGGCGGTACGCACGCGTGGACCCCTGGCGCGTGTGCCTGGCCGCCGTCGTCCGCACCGATGACGGCCCGCTCGCGATCGGGTGCACCCACCTGTCCGTCGACGTCCCGACGGCTCGGCGTCAGCTCGCCGAGAGCGCGGCGGCCCTGCGCGTGCTGCCCGGCCGGCACGTGCTGCTCGGGGACCTCAACCTGGCGGGCGAGGACGCCGAACGCGCCAGCGGGATGCGCGCCCTGGCGGTGGCGCCGACCTTTCCCGCGCACCGGCCGCGCCGTGAGATCGACCACGTGCTCGCCGGCCCGGGCGTCCAGGCGGTCGGCCCCCCTCGGACCAGCCAACTGGCGGTCTCCGACCACCTCGGGCTCGCCGTCGACCTCTCGTTACGGTGATCGCGCTGCCGGCGTGGTGATCGTTCTAAGGTGCGGGCTGTCCAAGCCCGTGCCACGCTTCCCGCATAGACGGCGCCGGACCTGCGGCGCCCTGAGAAGGAGGTACACCCATGGGTGAACTCATCGGCATCATCATCTTCGGAGCCGTCATCGGCGCCCTCGCCCGCCTGTTCATGAAGGGCGACCAGAACCTCGGCATCATCTGGACGATCATCCTGGGCGTCCTCGGCGCGCTCGTCGGCCAGTGGCTCGCCGGCCTGTTCGGCGTGGAGGACACGAACGGCATCGACTGGATCCGCTGGATCTTCTCGATCGTCGCCTCGATCCTCTTCATCAGCATCTACCTGGGGATCACGAACAAGAACCGATCCACCCGACGCTGATCACCGCGTAGCACCAAGGGCCGTCCCGGCATCGGGGCGGCCCTTCGTGCATCCGGGCCGGGCCGAGCCGGGCCGGGCCGGGCCGAGCCGGGCCGGGCCCGGCTCAGGCGGTGGGCGCCAGCGCGTGCGCGTGCGCCCACGCCCGCTCGGCGTCCTCGAGGCACAGCTCGCCGTTGATCCCGATGCCGGCGCGGGCGCCGGAGTCCGCCGCGCCGAGCACCTGCGCCGAGAGGTCCGTGACGTTGCCGGCAGCCCACAGCCCCGGGACGTCGGTGCGCCCCTGGTCGTCGACGGCGAGCGCCGTCCCCATCCCCGTCTCCACGCGTTCGACACCCAGGCCGCCGATCATGGCGTCGTTCACCGTGAACCGCGGCGCCACGAAGACCGCCGACCGGGGCACCGCACGCCCGTCGGCGAGGACCACGGCGCTCACGCCGTCGTCGTCCAGCCGCAGCTCGACGACCTTGCCCGCGACGACGCTGACGTCGCGGGCGCGCAGCAGCTCGCTCTCGTGCTCGCCGATCTCCGCCTCGTCGACCTCGTCGAGGAAGAGGGCGACGTCGTCGCTGAGCTGGCGGAGCAGGACGGCCTGGTGGAACGCGCCCTCCGGGTCGCGTGCGATCACGCCGAGGGCACGGTCGCGGACCTCGTAGCCGTGGCAGTACGGGCAGTGGAGGACGTCGAGTCCCCAGCGCTCGGCGAGGCCGGGGATGACGGGCAGCTCGTCGACGATGCCCGTCGCGAGGACGACGCGGCGGGCGCGGAACGCGTGGCCGCCCACCGTCGTGACGACGAGGGGGGCGGGCTCGGGCCCCGGCCCGCCGTCGGCGCGGGCGATCTCGCGGACCTCGTCCTCGACGATCTCCACGCCGTAGCCGCGGACCTCGCGGCGCCCGGCCGCGACCAGCTCGGCGGGCGTGGTGCCGTCCTGGGTGAGGTAGCCGTGCACGCTCGGCGAGCACGCGTTGCGGGTTCGCCCGGCGTCGACGACGACCACACGCCGGCGTGCCCGGCCGAGGACGAGGGCGGCGGCGAGCCCGGCCGCGCCGCCGCCGACGACGACGACGTCGACGGCCGTGGGCGCCGGCGCGGGACGCCCGGACGGGGCGCCGGAGGAGGCGCTGGAAGGGCTCTCGGCGCGGGGGTCGGGGGAGGGGGCGGGCGACATGCGCACCACAGTGCGACCCCGGGCCCGTCGAGGCAACCGGGGGCGGGCGTGGCCTCGAGAGGGGGCCCAGATGAACGTCACACCCCCAGATCGACGTTTGTAGGGCATAGTGGGGGTGTGGCCGCCATCGGCCCAGCGTCGTCGAGTTCCGCGCAGCTGATCAACCGCTGCCGTCCTTATGCGGCGAACTCCGACCCCTCAGAGCCCGAAAGGCCCCCTTGACCTCCTTCGCGTCCTTTGCCCTGCCCGCGCCCGTGCTCACGCACCTCGACAAGTGCGGTCTCACCACCCCGTTCCCCATCCAGTCGGCGACGCTGCCGGACACGCTCAAGGGCCGCGACGTCCTCGGACGTGGCCGCACCGGGTCCGGCAAGACCCTCGCGTTCGCCCTGCCCATGGTCACGCGCCTCGCCGCGTCCGGCACCCGCCGCACGCCGAGCCGTCCGCGCGGCCTCATCCTCGCGCCGACGCGTGAGCTCGCCAACCAGATCAACGCGACGGTCGAGCCCATCGCCAAGGCGATGAACATGACGACGACGACGATCTTCGGTGGCGTCACGCAGTCCCGTCAGGTGACGGCGCTGCGCGGCGGCATCGACATCCTCATCGCCTGCCCCGGCCGCCTCGAGGACCTGCTCAACCAGAAGCTCCTCACCCTCGACGCCGTCGAGATCACCGTGCTCGACGAGGCCGACCACATGGCCGACCTCGGCTTCCTCCCGGGCGTCAAGCGGATCATGGACAAGACCCCGGCCCGCGGCCAGCGGATGCTCTTCTCCGCCACGCTGGACAACGGCGTCGACATCCTCGTCAAGCGCTACCTCACGGACCCCCTGCGTCACTCGGTGGACAGCGCCGAGTCGCCCGTCTCCGCGATGACCCACCACGTCCTCGCCCTCAGCGGCGCCGAGGACAAGAAGCTCGTCATCCACGAGCTCGCCTCGGGCACGGGTCGTCGGGTGCTCTTCACCCGCACGAAGCACCAGGCCAAGAAGCTCGCCAAGCAGCTCACCGCCGGCGGGGTCCCCGCCGTCGACCTGCACGGCAACCTCACCCAGCCCGCGCGTGAGCGGAACCTCGCGGCGTTCTCCTCCGGCTCCGTGCGCGTCCTCGTGGCCACCGACATCGCCGCCCGCGGCATCCACGTCGACGACATCGAGCTCGTCGTGCACGTCGACCCGCCGGCCGAGCACAAGGCGTACCTGCACCGCTCGGGCCGTACCGCCCGCGCCGGCTCCGGCGGCGACGTCGTCACCCTCATGCTCCCCGAGGAGACCGGTGACGTCCGCACGCTGACCCGCCAGGCCAAGATCAACGTCAAGCCCATCCGGGTCCGCCCCGGCGACGAGGTCATCGCCAAGCTCACCGGCCAGGTGGCCGCCGTCGTCATGCCGCCGGCCATGCCGCCGGCCTCCCCTGCGGGCAGCGGGCGCTCCGGCGGTGGTGCCGGTGGTCGTTCCGGCGGGTCCGGGCGCTCCCGCGGCGCCGGGGGCCGCGGCCAGGGCGGGCAGGACGGCCGTCCGGGCCAGCCCCGCCGCAGCTCCGGTGGCACCTCCAGCGGCGGTACCTCCTCCTCGGCGGGCCGCAGTCACTCCGCTGCCGCGCACTCCGCCGGTGGCGGCGGCGGGCGCCGTCGTTCCGGCGGGCGCCGCCCCAGCGCCGCCTGATCCACCCCTGACGCGTCCCCTCGGGACCGGCTCACGCCGGACCCGGGGGGACGTCTCTCGTTCACCGCCGCCCGACGCGGGGCCGGGTGGCCCGCTCGGTCTCCCGCCGCGGCCACGGCATGGGTACGGGCCGATGAGTTCTCCTGGCGCCGGGGGTCTACCCGAACGACACCCCCACCAGCACGGAGGACCGAGCATGGCCACGATCGTCTCCACCCTGTTCATCTCGCTCGACGGCGTCACCGAGGTGGACCCGGAGTGGCACTTCCCGTACTACGACGAGCACATGGCGAACGCCGTCGACGAGGACTACCAGGAGGCCGACGTCCTCCTCCTCGGACGCGCGACGTGGGACAGCTTCGTCGGCGCCTGGCCCGATCGCGAGGACGCGGGCGAGGAGGATGCCCCCTTCGCCCGGCGGCTGGGTGACACCCGCAAGGTCGTCGTCTCCCGCGGCACCGGGGAGCTCGGCTGGCGCAACGCCCAGCGCCTCGAGGGCGACCTCGTCGAGGCCGTCACCGCGCTCAAGGCGGACCCGGGCACCCGGCGCATCCTCGTACCCGGCTCGATCTCCGTCGTGCGACAGCTCCTCGACGCCGGGCTGCTCGACGAGCTGCGCCTGCTCGTCCACCCGGTCGCCGCGCGCCGCGGCAAGCGCCTGTTCGACGAGGGGGACGCGCGCTACCCGCTGGAGCTGCTGCGCTCCGAGGTCTTCCCCTCCGGCGTCGTCCGGCTCATCTACGCGCCCACCGCCGCTCCCGCCCCCGCGGGCTACGACGACGTCAAGGCCACCGTGCCGTCGTCGGCGGGCTGAGCGGGGTCGGCACGCCCCCGAGGGTTCCCCGGGGGCGTGCCGTGGGGGTGAGCTCAGTGCTTGAGCGCGCCCCAGCCGTACCAGCGGTCGATCTCCATCCAGGCGCTCCACCGTGCGCCGACACGGTCGGGGTAGGCGTTCCCGGTGTAGTGCTGGGAGATGCGGTCGATGTCGGAGCGGTCCGCGTCCGGGCGCAGCTCCGTGATGCGTCCGACGAGGGTGATGTGGCTGTGCCAGTCATCCCCGGCGAGCACGGTGAGCGAGACCCGCGGGTCCCGTCGGATGTGCTGCAGGCGGACCCGCGTCTCGTCGAGGTTGAGCAGGACGCGGCCGTCCTCCCACAGGTACCAGGTCGCGGCCGTGACGGGGGAACCGTCCTTGCGGACCGTGGCCATGACGGCGGGGTTCGGTCGCTCGAGCATGGTGATCACGTCGTCGGGCAGCGGGGGTGTAGGCATGAGGCTCCTCCTGGGGTGTGGTGGACCTCCAGTGTCGGTGAGATCGGCGCGGAAAGCCCCGATGAGTCCGGGTCGCATCCATCACGCTCGAGAACAGGGCCGCCCGGGGGACGAACCTCCCCTCCCGGGTGCGGACCCCCGTCCCTGCCTACCGGCGGGGGAGAGCGGGGGCTCTACCGCGGCGGCCCAGCCCGGCCGTGGTGCTCGAGCGCGACGGCAAGCCAGTCGCCCAGCTGTCCGTCGGTGCGCAGGCCGTCCGCGGCGACCGTGATCCACCCCGGCCCCATGGGGCGGTCGGCGCCCATGACCGCCGGCCGGGCGTCCGGGATCGACAGGAGCTCCGCGGACCGGCCGGGGTCGACGCGGACCGCCAGGGTGCCGTCGCGGCCGACCGAGACCACCATGCGCTTGTCGAGCATGAACGCCAGCCCGCCGAACATCGGGACCTCCCGCACCACCCCGTCGCCGGGCAGGGCGGCCCGGACCCGAGCGGCGAGGTCGTCGTCGGTCATCGCTGCCTCCGGGGACGTGGGGGACCGGCGGGGTCGGTCAGCGGCCGCCCTTGGCGAGGTAGTCCGGGCCGTCGTAGTGCAGGAAGAGGCGGTCGATGCGGCCGTCGTCGAAGGTGAAGAACTCCGCGAAGCGGACCGTCCCGCCGGGGAGGACGGCGTCGTAGAGCACGGCCGAGCTGTCGCCGTCGTGGACCTCGTCGACGACGTCGATGCTCTGCACGGCGCCGATGAAACCGGCGACCCCGTGGAGGAACCCGTCGGTGGCATCGGTGTGACGACCGGCGAGCGCGCCGCTGAACTCGAGGCGCTCGGACAGCAGGGAGCGAAGCTCCTCGCCCCGCCCGTAGGCGTCCGCGCCGCCGGTCAAGATCTCGTAGTAACGCTCCAGCACGGGCGGCGCGGAGGGCGAGAGGTGCGACATGACGGGCCTCCATCGTGTGGGACGAGCGAGGTGGGAACGAGCGATGGCGCACTATAAAATCTCTAGCAGGCGGTCCCGGTTGTCAAGAGGAGTGACCCATGAAGTCGTACGGCCAGCTGTGCGCGGTGGCTCGCGCCCTCGACGTCGTCGGTGACCGGTGGACCCTGCTCATCGTCCGGGAGCTCCTCACCCGCGGCGAGGCCCGCTTCACCGAGCTGCAACGGGGCCTGCCCGGGGTGGCCCCCAACCTCCTCGCGCAGCGGCTCCGGGCGCTCCAGGAGCAGGGCGTGCTCGAGCAGGTGCCGTCCTCGTCGGCGGCGGCCGGTGGCGCCTACCGGCTGACCGACCGGGGGCGCAGCCTGGAGGGGGTCGTGCGCGAGCTGATGAAGTGGGGGGCGCCGACCGTGCCGGCCGCGCCGCGCGACGCCGCCTTCCAGATGCACTGGCTGAGCCTGCCCGCCCGGTACCTGCTGCGGGACAACCGCCCCGACGACGACGACGTCGTCCTCCGCTTCGGCGACCTCCACGACGGCTTCGACGTCACGGCGGTACGCGGGTTCGTCCAGGTCCGTCCGTGCGCAGCCGACGCCGCCCTCGCCGCCCGGGTCGACGGTCCCGGGCCTCTCCTCGTCGGGCTGATCCAGGGCGCGGTCCCCCTGGCTCGTGCCCTCGAGGCGGGGCTCACGGTCGAGGGTGACGAGGCCGCGCTGCAGCGGGTGCTCCCCGCGGCGTGACGCGGGCGCGTCGGGTCTCGGGCTGAGTCGTCTGCCACATCGAACCTCGGTTGCGCCGGCGGTGGGTCCCGCACAACGACGTGGGCCCCGTGGGGATCGAACCCACAACCCGCGGATTAAAAGTCCGCTGCTCTGCCGATTGAGCTAGAGGCCCGGCGTGCGCACCGCGTCGGAGGGCCGGCCCTCGGGAGCCGGTCGACGCCGCGTCGCCGAGGGACAGGCTACGCGGAACCGGCAGCGGTGGGCCGCAGCCGATGTCGGCGCCGCCGTGGCCGGGCCTGTGGGTGAGATCGCTGTGCCTATGGCGCTGGGATGTCCCCCATTGGTGAGCGCCGCGGCGCCGCGGGCCGGGCCCGGTCCCCAGTCCAGAATGCCGGACTACGATCAATGGCCATGACCGTCCGCGTCCTCCTCGTCGACGACGTCCCCGAGCTCCGCCGGCTCGTCGCCACCACGCTGCGCCTGCGCGGCGGCTTCGAGGTGGTCGGTGAGGCGGGCGACGGCGAGCGGGCGGTCGCGCTCGCGCGCGAGTGTCAGCCGGACGTCGTCGTCCTCGACCTGGGCCTGCCGCGCCTGCAGGGCCAGGAGGTCCTCACCCTCCTGCGGGAGGTCGCTCCGGGCGCGAAGGTCGCGGTCTTCACCGGCCTGGGCGGAGCCCGCGGCGACGCGCTGCGCGGCTGGGTCGAGGGGTACGTCCCCAAGGGGCGGGACGTCGCAGCGCTCGTCGACCTCCTCGAGGACCTCGGCGGCGCCGAGCGTCACGTCGCCGTCCTCGACCTGCCCCCGGAGCCGTCGAGCATCGCCGCGGCCCGGACCTTCCTCGCCTACCACGCGGAGCGGTGGGGCTACCGGGGCAACCTCTACGACGCGGAGCTCGTCGTCGGGGAGCTCGCCAGCAACGCCGTCGCGCACGCCGGCACCCCCTTCACGGTGCGCCTGGCCCTCACCGAGGACGCCCTGCGCATCGAGGTCGCCGACGGCGGTCCGGGCACGCCGGACCCCGTCTTCCGCGGCCGGAACGACCCGTGGCACGGGCTCACCCTCATCTCCCTGCTCGCCCACGGCTGGGGGGTCCTGCCCGCCGACGGCGGCGGCAAGGTGGTCTGGGCCCGCGTCGCCCCCGACATGGCGGCGTCGTCCTCGGCGCGGCCGTAGCCGCGGTGAGGGCCGCAGGTACCCGCGTGAGAGCGCGCTACGGTGCCGGACTGTGACAGTGACTGTGCACCGGATCGCCATCGTCGATGACGCCCCCGAGGTCCGCGCCCTCGTGCGGGCGCGGCTGCGCCTCACCCAGGCGTTCGCTGTCGTGGCCGAAGGGGGGACCGGCGACGACGCCGTGCGCATCGCGGAGGAGCTGCGCCCCGACCTCATCCTCCTCGACGTCTCGATGCCAGGGCTCGGCGGCCTCGACGCCATCGTCCCGATCCGGGCGTCCTCGCCGCAGACCCGCGTGGTGCTGTTCTCGGGGTTCTCCGAGGACGGGCTGCGGGCCCGCGCCCTCGCGCTCGGGGCGACGGCGTTCGTGGAGAAGGGCGCCACCATCGACGCGCTCGTCGTGACGCTCCTCGACATCGCCAGCCGGCCGCCCTCGCCCGCGGCCACGGCCGACGGCGCCCCACCGGCGCCGCCCGTCGCCGCCGCGGCCGTTGACGACGCCCCGCCCGTCGACGCCGCCCCGCCGGCGAGCGCGGACTTCACCGCGCGCCCCGCGGCGGCACACGTCGCCCTCCCGCAGCGTGACCACGGGCTCGGGCCGGCCGCGTCCGTACCGTCCCCGGACGGCGCCGACGAGTGGATCCTCACCGAGCACGTCGAGCGGTTCCGGGCCGTCTTCGACCAGGCGGCCATCGGCATCGGCACGCTCACCCTCACCGGCCAGCTGGTTCGGGCGAACGCGGCGCTCGCGTCGCTGCTCGACGCGGACGCCGTCGAGGTCGTCGGCGTCGCGCTCGTCGACCTCGTCCCCGCGGCGGACCGGGACCTGCTCACCTTCGCCGTCGCCACCGCCGTCCAGGAGGGAGTGACGCAGGTGGAGCACCGCCTGGCCGGGTCCGAGCGGATCGTCACCTCGACGCTCGCTGCCGTCCGGGACTCCGCGCAGCGCCCGCTGTACCTCCTGCTGCAGAGCCAGGACGTCAGCGCCCAGCGCTCGACCGAGCGGGCCCTGCTGGAGAGTGAGGAGCGCTTCCGGCTCCTCGTCGAGAGCGTCGCGGACTACGCGATCTTCATGCTCGACCGCGAGGGGCGCGTCGCCAGCTGGAACCGCGGGGCCGAGCGCCTCAAGGGGTACCGGTCCACCGACATCCTGGGCCAGCACTTCCGCATCTTCTACACCCGGGACGCTCGCGACTCCGCGCACCCCGAGGACGAGCTGAAGGCAGCCACCCGCGACGGTCGCTACCAGGAGGAGGGCTGGCGGGTCCGCAAGGACGGCACCCTGTTCTGGGCCAATGTCACCATCACGGCGCTGCGCGACGTGCGCGGCGAGCTGGTGGGCTTCGCCAAGGTCACCCGAGACGTGACCGCGCACCGCCAGGCGTCCCAGGACCTCGAGCGCACGGCCCGGGAGCTCGCGCAGGCCAACGCTGCGCTCTCGCGAGCCAACCAGCGCCTGGAGGTCGCCGCCCAGGAACGGGCCGACCTGCTCGCCATCGCCGCGCACGAGCTGCGCAGCCCCCTCACCGTCGTCTCGGGCACGATGACGCTGCTCGGGGACCACTGGGCCGAGCTCGAGGAGCAGGAGCGGGCGGAGCTCGTCGCGTCCGTGGGCTCCAGCGCCGCCCACATGCGCGCCATGCTCGACGAGCTCCTCCTCGCCGCCCGCCTCGACGCGGGACGGGCGAGCGTGCGGGCCACGACGCTCGCCCTGCGCCCCGTGCTCGAGGCGGTGGTGGCGGAACGGGCGAGCTCCTTCCCCGATCTTGACGTTGTCGTCGACTGCCCGGCGGACCTCGAGGTGACCACCGACGTCGGCCAGCTCGGGCAGGTGGTCGTCAACTACCTCGTCAACGCCTCGCGGTACGGCGAGGGCCCCGTGACCGTCCGCGCCTCACGCGGCACCACCACGGTCGACGTCGTCGTGGAGGACGCGGGGCCCGGTGTGCCCGAGGCGATCGCCGACCGCCTCTTCGACGAGATGTTCCTCCGGGGCAGCAACCTCCGTGGGACGGGCATGGGCCTGTACATCGTGCGGCGGCTGGCCCGCGCCCTGGGCGGTGACGCCTGGTACGACCGCGCCGACGGCGTCACCCGCTTCGGCCTGTCCCTGCCCGCCGGGGGGCCGCCCGCTCCCTGACCGGCGCGCGCCGGTTTGCGTCCCGGCGCTCGGGGGGTCCACGGTAGGTCCAGCACACGGCAGGCCCGCGGGAACTGCGGGCGACCACGAAGGAAGAACGCATGCTCACCCTGACCGAGAACGCCAAGACCGCGATCTCAGGGATCACCCATCAGGCGGGCCTGCCCGCGACCGGTGGCGTCCGCATCGCCCTCGCCGACCAGGCGCGCCAGGTCGAGCTCTCGCTGGCCCCCCAGCCCGAGGCCGGGGACGCGGTCATCGAGGACGACGGCGCCCGCGTCTTCGTCGCGGGCCCGTGCTGCCACATCCTTGCCACCCACACGCTCGACGCCGACGAGACGGACGAGGGCGTCTCCTTCGCCCTGCGCGACCAGGACTGACGCCCGGCGGACGGCCCTCCGTGAGGCTGCGTCCCCCGCCCATCGGGGACACAATCGCCAGGGAGCGACGAAGGCACCGAGCAGCGGGAGGACGGTTCTCACATGGACGAGCGTGCACACCCCCGACGGCCGGCGATGCTCGACCCCCAGGAGGCGGACAGCATCGAGGGTGACAGCGACCCGGCGCTCACCTCCGAGGTGGCTCACGCGACGGCACGGATCACCGTGTTCGGTGCCGGGGACGACCCGGACGACGTCGCGACCGCGCAGCGGCTGGCCGCCCTCGTCGAGGACGAGGGGCTCGACGCGGTGGCTGAGCTGTGGTCCCGCAGCCCCGCCAACACGCTGCCCGGCGCCCTCTGGCGCGTCTACCTCCTGAGGGAGTGGATCCGCCGCGACCCCGAGACGGTCGCCGAGCGGTACCGCGCGGGCCTGGGGCAGGTCCCGGCCACCGACGCCGACGCGCCCCCGCCGGCCCCGGCCGACGTCGAGGCGGCGGCCGACGGGCTGTTCTCCGGGGCGCTCGCGGGAGAGTTCGACGGCTTCCTCGACCGCACCGCCGACCTCCTGCGGATCCTCGCGGCCGGGGCGGAGGCGGAGCCGGTGTGGCTCACGCACGACGACGGCCTCGCCGGCCACGTCACCCGGCGCCCGGGCGCGCTGCTCGCCACGGCGGAGGAGCTCGAGCACGCGGCGGGGCTCGCCCGCGCGGGGCAGCTGGACTGAAGCACCAGGATCGATCTGGCTCGATCGAGGGCGCTGGACCGAGGGGCTGGGCTCCGGTGGGGCGCCGTCAGCGCCGACGGCGGCGAAGGGCCCAGCTCAAGGAGACGACGGCGATCGCCCCGACCGCCTGCCCACCGATGATGGCGCGGTTGACGTCGATGGACGGCTGCCACCGCACCCGGTCGCCGCGGACGACGTAGACGCCCAGCGGGCGCGTGCGCACGGCGAACCCGCCGCCCCCGCCGGACCCCTCGCCGCCGGCGGGCTCGCTGGCCGGCTCCGTCGACGGGGTGCCGAGCGCCCCACCACCGAACCCCATGCCGCTGAAGCCCATGACCTTGGCGACCGGGATGATCGTGGCGCCGTCGGCCTGGTACGCCTCGCCGAACACGCGCCGCACGCTCATCGCCTTGCGCGCGGAGTCGACGGGGAGGTTGGCGTCCCCGGCGGGGGTGCGCTGGGTCTCGGTCATGAGCGTTCCTTCCACGGGGTCCCGGGCAGTGGCGCCACCGTAGACCCTCGGCTGCCACAGGGGGAGGGGCGGCCGAGGTCGGTCTGCCCGGGCTTACGCCGGCGCGCCGACGAGCGGCCGGCGCAGCGCGCTCTCCCCGCGCTCCCACGCCGCGAGCATCTCCGCGCCGGCGAGGCCGTCGACGGCGAGGTATGCGGCGGCGCCCCACAGGACGTCGTCGCGGACCTGCGGCTCGAGCTCGGCCAGCGCGCCGGCGAGGTCGCGCCCGGCGATCTGCTCGTGGACGGCGTCGGCCTCGACGTGCTCGTCCCAGTACGCCGTCGCCTCCGGGCCGTAGCCCAGCCGCCGGAACCCGTTGCCGTACTTGCGGCAGGGGATGGAGGAGGTCATCTCGTATGCGGCCAGGTGCCCGGTGATGGCGCCCCGCAGGCGGCGGTGCAGCCCGAACAGGCTCATGGCGTTGACCGAGGCGAGCGTCGAGGCGGGGACGTGGTCGAGGTAGGCGCCGTAGGCGTCGTCGAGGTCGAGGGCGCGCATCATCCCGGCGAAGAGCTCGGAGTGGATGTGACCGGGACGTCCGCCGCCGTACTCGTCGGTCTGGATCTCGATGAGCGCCGACTTCGGCCGCCCGCTCAGGCGCGGCAGGGCCCAGCTGTGCGGGTCCGCCTCCTTGAGCTGGTAGATCGAGCGGAGCGCGACGAACTCGTGGACCTGGTCGTCCGTGGCGCGCTTGGCGACGTAGCCGGAGACGCTGGGGCCGTCGTCGGCCGCGGTGAGGTCGAAGAGCGCCTGGGCCACCTCCGGGGCGGTGCGGGCGGCGACGTCGGGCACGGGGACGAGCGCGCGCAGCGCGGCCTCGAACTCCTCCTCGAGCGTGGCGCGCACCGCGAGCAGGTCCGGCTGCCACTCCCACCGCTCGTCGACGCCGTCGACGCCCCGGTAGTGCAGCTCGTAGAGCACCGTGAGCGCGAGCTGGACGTCGTCGTCGGCGAGGACGTCCTCCGTGCGGGCCACGGCCTGCGCGGCCTGCTGCGCCACCTCGGGCACGGGCCCAGGGTCCTGGATGAGCGCCGCCAGCAGTGCCTCGCTCAGGGGCCCGCGCGGGGTCGGTCGTCGCACGTGTTCTCCGGTCTCTCTCGTCTCACCCCGCCCTGCGGCGGGGGACCGGGCGGCGTCGCCCGTTGATCAATATCGTGCCAGCCGGACTTGGCCGCGGCACCCGGGCCGCGCGCGTCCTCCGTCACGTGTGCCTCCGCCCACGCGCCGGGGCCGCGCCGGGCCGCGTCGGGCCGTGTCGGGCCGCGCCGGCGTCCTCGGCGCGCGATCCGGCGGAGGGGACGGTTGACTGCGGGCATGACCCACTGCGAGCCCTGCGAGGTGGCCGACGTGCCCGCCGCCCTTCCCGTGCCGTCGGACGGCGCCGACCGCGCCCCGGGGGACGGGACCGCGGAGGAGGCGGCGTCGTGGACCCCGCCGGTGACCGGTGGATGGGCGAGCATCACGGCCTGCCCGGACGGCCCGCTGCTCGTGCGCGGCGACGTGGAGATCCTCCTCGCCTCCGGCGAGCCGGCGCCGCGCCGCCGGGCGACCGTGGCGCTGTGCCGGTGCGGGGCGTCCGGGATCAAGCCCTACTGCGACGGCAGCCACAAGGTCGTCGGCTTCCGCACCGAGGACGAGCCGTCCTGACCCACTGAGGCGGGCTACGCCGCGCCCCGTTCGGGGCTCGAGCGCGCCGGGCGCAGGGTCCGAGCGTGGCCCGGTACCGGCCCCGTGGTGCCCCCGCGCCGGGGCCCCAGCGCGCCCCGTCGCGCGTCGAGCGGGGCCTGGGGGTCGAAATCTCGGGCCGTATCGGGTGAAATGGGGGCGCGCCGGGCGTGAGACGCCCGGAACCGCGAACGAGGAGGAGGCACATGGAGCGACGGCCACGACGCCCGGCGATGCTGGACGCCCAGACCGCGGACCGCATCGTCGGCGACGTCGACCCGGCGCTCCGATCGGAGGCGGCCCACACCACCGCCGCCGTGCTCCTGCGCCGAGGCCGGGACGGTGCGGAGGACCGCGCCCTCGTCGACCGGCTCATCGCGCTCGTCGACGCCGAGGGCCTCGACGTCGTCGCCGCCCTGTGGGCGCAGAGCCCGGCGCGCACGCTGCCCGGGGCGCTGTGGCGGCTCTACCTCCTGCGCGAGTGGGTCCGCCGCGACCCGCGCACCATCGCCGAGCGCTTCCGCCTGGGGATGCAGCGCGCGGAGGTCGCCGGGGTGATCGCCGGCGTCGCCGACCCGCCCGGGCCCGACGAGGTCCGCGGCACCGCCGACGCCGTCCTCGCCGGTGTGTACGAGGGCGACCTCGACGTCGCGCTCGACCGGGCGGCGTCGTTCTTCCGGGTCGTCGCCACGGGCGCCGCGCTCGACGCCGACTGGATCGCCGACTCCGACGACGACCTCGCCCGCCAGGTGACCCGACGCGCGGGCGCCCTGCTGGCGACCGCCGAGGAGCTCGAGGCGGCGGCCGACCTGGCCCGCGCCGGAGAGCTCGACTGACGTGGCCACCGACGCGTACGCGGTGACCGAGGGTCCGCTCACCGGCGCGACGCCGGCTGCCGTCCTCGCCCTCCTCGCGGAGGCCACCCGGCGCGACGGCGTCGCCCCGGTCTCCGAGCAGGGCCTCCTGGCCCTCCGCCACCGTTCCCCGGGCGTGCGCCACCTGTGGGTGGCCCACGGGCCGGAGGTGCTCGGGTACGCGCAGGTCGACGACGGCGGCAGCGCCGAGCTCGTGGTGCACCCGGACCACCGGCGCCGCGGCGTCGGGCGGCGGCTGCTCGAGGCGCTGCGCCCGACGGCGAACGGCGGGCCCGCCGTCGGCACGGAGGACGCCGCGGACGCCGCCGGCGACTCCGCGGGCCCCGCCGTCTGGGCCCACGGGGACCTGCCCGGCGCGCGCGCCCTCGCCCGCGCCGCGGGCCTGGAGGTCACCCGCGAGCTGTGGTTCATGGCCCTCGACCTCCCCGCGCCGGACGCCCCCCTGGACCCCGGCCCGGGGGAGCGGGCGGAGCGGGCCGCGCCGGACGGCGTCGGGCTGCGGACCTTCGTGCCCGGCGAGGACGAGGCGGCCTGGGTGGCGCTCAACGCCCGCGCCTTCGCCGACCACCCGGAGCAGGGCCGGCTCACCGTCGACGACGTCCGCGCCCGCGAGGAGGAGCCGTGGTTCGACCCCGCGATGCTCTGGCTCGCGCACGAGTCCGGTGACCCTGCCCGCCTGCTCGCCTCCATGTGGGTCAAGGTCGTGCCCGGCGAGGACGAGGGCGAGATCTACGCCGTCGGCGTCGACCCCGCCGCCCAGGGGCGCGGGCTCGGCCGGTGGCTCACCGCCGTCGCCCTCGACGCGATGACCCACCGCGGGCTGCGCCGCGCGACCCTCTACGTCGAGGGGGACAACGCCGTCGCGCGCCGGACGTACGAGCGCGCCGGGTTCCGGCGGGCGGGCGTGGACGTGCAGTACCGGTGGGGGCACGGCGCCCGAGATGCCACGATGGGGCCATGACGAGGGCGGACTTCGAGGCACAGCACCCCCGCGGGGCCGACGGACGGTTCGCGGGGGACGGATCCGGCACCTCTGCCGGGACCGAGAACGAGGACGGCGGGTCGCGCACGGCGACCGCGACCGTCGACGAGCGCGAGCTCCGAACCGAGGGAGTGAGCGTGAGCGCGACGGAGCTCATCGAGCAGGCCGACCCGAGCGACGCCCCCGAGGACGGCCTCCTCCCCGAGCTGCCCGAGGGCCGCTTCGCCGACCGTGAGCTCAGCTGGCTGGCCTTCAACCAGCGCGTCCTCGAGCAGGCCCAGGACCCCTCCCAGCCGCTCCTCGAGCGGGCGTGGTTCCTGGCGATCTTCGCCTCCAACCTCGACGAGTTCTTCATGGTCCGCGTCGCCGGTCTCAAGCGGCGCATCGCCACCGGTCTCGCCGTCACCGCCGCCTCCGGGCTCTCCCCGCGCCAGGTCCTCGAGGCCATCAGCGAGCGCGCCCACGAGCTCCACGAGGAGCACGCCCGCACCTTCGCCGAGGAGATCAAGCCGGCGCTCGCGGCCGAGGGCATCCACCTCATGCGCTGGGACGAGCTCTCCGAGAGCGAGCAGGAGCGCCTGCGCAAGTTCTTCCGCAAGCAGATCTTCCCCGTGCTCACGCCGCTCGCCGTGGACCCGGCGCACCCCTTCCCGTACATCTCCGGTCTCTCGCTCAACCTCGCCGTGGTCGTGCGCAACCCCACGACGGGCAAGAACCACTTCGCCCGCGTCAAGGTGCCGCCGCTGCTGCCCCGGTTCATCGCCGTCGACGCCTCCGGGCGCCCGCACCGGCCCAGGGACACCCCCGACGACGCCGACCGCACGTCCTTCGTCCCCATCGAGGACGTCATCGCCGAGCACCTCGACACCCTCTTCCCCGGGATGGAGATCGTCGAGCACCACAGCTTCCGCGTCACCCGCAACGAGGACGTCGAGGTCGAGGAGGACGACGCCGAGAATCTTCTCAAGGCCCTCGAGAAGGAGCTCGTCCGCCGCCGCTTCGGCCCGCCCGTGCGCCTCGAGCTCGCCGAGGGGGTCAGCCCGCACGTGCGCCGGCTCCTCGTGCGCGAGCTCGCGGTCGCCGACCTGGAGGTCTACGAGCTGCCCGCGCCGCTCGACCTCACCGGCCTCAACGACATCCACGACCTCGACCGCCCCGCGCTCAAGTACCCCAAGTTCGTCCCCGTGACCCCGCGGGCGCTCGCCGAGGTGGAGAGCGCCACCCCGACGGACTTCTTCGCCGCCATCCGCCAGCGCGACGTCCTCCTCCACCACCCCTACGACTCGTTCTCGACGTCGGTCCAGCAGTTCCTCGCCCAGGCGGCGGCGGACCCGCAGGTGCTCGCCATCAAGCAGACGCTGTACCGCACCTCCGGTGACTCCCCGATCGTCGACTCCCTCATCGACGCCGCCGAGGCCGGCAAGCAGGTGCTGGCGATCGTCGAGATCAAGGCGCGGTTCGACGAGCAGGCGAACATCTCGTGGGCCCGCAAGCTCGAGCAGGCCGGGGTGCACGTCGTCTACGGCATGGTCGGGCTCAAGACCCACTGCAAGCTCTCGCTCGTCGTGCGCCAGGAGGTCGACGGGCTGCGGCGCTACTGCCACATCGGCACCGGCAACTACAACCCCAAGACGGCGCGCGGCTACGAGGACCTCGGGCTCCTCACCTGCGACCCCGAGGTGGGCCAGGACCTCACGCGCCTGTTCAACCAGCTCTCCGGGTACGCGCCGCGCTCGCGGTTCCGCCGCCTCCTCGTCGCGCCCCGCTCCATCCGGACCGGCCTGGTCGAGCGGATCGAGCGCGAGGTGGCCAACCACCGCGAGGGCAAGCCCGCGTGGGTGAAGCTCAAGGTCAACTCCATCGTCGACGAGTCGATCATCGACGCGCTCTACCGCGCGAGCCAGGCGGGGGTGCAGGTCGACCTCGTCGTCCGTGGCATCTGCGCCGTTCGCCCGGGCGTCCCCGGGCTCAGCGAGAACATCCGGGTGCGCTCGATCCTCGGGCGGTTCCTCGAGCACGCGCGCGTCTTCGCCTTCGCCGACGGCGGGGGCGAGGCGGAGGTCCTCATCGGCAGTGCCGACCTCATGCACCGCAACCTCGACCGCCGCGTCGAGGTCCTCGTCCGCATCGCCGAGCCGGAGCAGGTCGAGGCGCTCATCGCTCTCCTCGACCTGTCCATGGCCCCGACGACGTCGAGCTGGCACCTCGGTCCGGACGGAGGATGGGTCCGCCACGCCGTCGACGACGACGGTCGCCCGCTCGACGACCTCCAGCAGATCCTCATGGCCCGCGCCCGGCGGCGCGTGCGGTGAGCCGCGCGACGCCCCCGGCGGTCCAGGCTGCCGGTGCCCTCGTCTGGCGTGTGCACGAGCGACGCCTCCAGGTGCTCCTCGTCCACCGTCCCCGCTACGACGACTGGTCCTGGCCCAAGGGCAAGCTCGACCCGGGCGAGACGCTCGCGGCGTGCGCGGTCCGGGAGGTCGCCGAGGAGACGGGGGTCGCCGTCGCCCTCGGGCAGCCGCTGCCCTCGGTGCGCTACCGGCTCGCCGACGGGCGCGTCAAGGAGTCGCACTACTGGACGGCGACCGTGGTCGAGGACGGTGCACCGGCGCTCGCGGCGCGGCCGGCCGTGCAGCCGGCGGACCCCCGGGAGATCGACGCGGCGCGCTGGGTGGACGCCAAGGAGGCGCGCACCCTCCTCACGCACGACCGCGACCGGGACCCGCTCGGCGTGCTGCTCGACCTCCACCAGGACGAGCGGCTGCGGACGCGGACCATCGTCGTCGTGCGGCACGCGCGCGCCCGCAAGCGGTCCGCCTGGAAGGGCGGGGAGCTCACCCGCCCGCTCACCGGCGTAGGCGAGGCCCGCGCCCGCGCGCTCGTGCCCCTGCTCGCCGCCTTCGGGGTCGAGCAGGTGATCTCGAGCCCGTGGGAGCGGTGCGTGAGCACGGTCGTGCCCTACGCACAGGCGGCCGGCATCGACGTCGGCCTCGACCCCGCCCTCACCGAGGACGCCCACGCGAAAAAGCCCAAGGGCGTGCGGGCGATCGTCGACCGCGAGGTCGCCGAACGTGCCGCGCCGGTGGCGATCTGCACGCACCGGCCGGTCCTGCCCACCGTCATGGACGAGATCGCCAAGCGCACGCCCTACCGGATCATGGAGATGGTCCCGGAGTCGGACCCGTGGCTGCGCACCGGCGAGGTGCTCGTGGTCCACGTCGCGCGCCGGCCGGGGCGCGGGGCTGCCGTCGTCGCCCTGGAGAAGCACCGCCCGCCCGTCCCGGGCAGGTAGCCCGCCTCCTCCCCACCCCTCCTGCGCCGCCGAGACCACTCGTTCACCCTGCGTTCACCGTGCGCCCGCCTCGGCGTCACCTCGGTTCCCTACCGTCGGGAACGGCCGGCCCCCAGCCGGCTCTTCCGACACAGGGATGGGACGAACGTGATGCATGCACGTAGCCGCCGCACGGCGGGAGCCGCCGCGATGAGCGCCCTGGCGCTGACCCTCGCGGCGTGCGGGTCCGGGGACGCCGCCGACGCCGCAGGGACCACTGACGACGGCGCCGCGGAGCTCTCGGGCACCCTCGCCGGGTCGGGCGCGAGCTCGCAGGAGGCCGCCGTCCAGGGCTGGATCGCCGGTTTCACCGAGCTCAACCCCGGCGTCACCGTCACCTACGACCCGACCGGGTCCGGCACGGGGCGCGAGCAGTTCCTCAACGGCACGGTCCAGTTCGCGGGCTCCGACGCCCCCCTCGACGCCGACGAGCTCGAGCTCGCCACCGAGCGTTGCTACGGCGGGGAGGCGATCGAGCTGCCGCTGTACATCAGCCCCATCGCCGTCGTGTACCACCTGCCCTCGGTCGACACCGAGCACCTCAACCTCACGCCGGAGACGCTCGCCGGGATCTTCGCGGGCGACATCACCTCCTGGGACGACCCGGCCATCGCGGAGACCAACCCGGGCGTCGCCCTGCCGGACCTCGGCATCATCCCCGTCAACCGATCCGACGACTCCGGCACGACGGAGAACTTCACCGAGTACCTTGCCGCCGCGGCCCCCGACGCGTGGCCGCACGGCGCCGTCGAGACCTGGCCGCTGAGCGGGACCCAGTCCGGCGCCCAGACCTCCGGCATGATCGACGTCGTCTCCGGCGCCGAGGGCACCATCGGCTACGTCGACGCCTCCCGCGCCGGCGGGCTCGGGACGGTCGCCGTCGGCGTCGGCGACGAGTTCGTGCCGTTCTCCCCGGAGGCCGCGGCCGCTGTGGTGGACGTCTCGCCGCCCGCCGACGGCGCCACGGACCTGCAGCTCACCATCGAGCTGGCCCGTGACACGGAGGAGGCCGGGACGTACCCCATCGTCCTCGTCTCCTACTCCATCGCCTGCTCGCGCTACGAGACCGAGGAGGAGGCGGCCGCCGTCGCCGGCTACCTCACCTACGTGGCCAGCGAGGAGGGCCAGGAGCGGGCGTCCTCGCCCGACGTCGCCGGCTCCGCCCCGATCTCCGCCGACCTGCGCGAGCGGGTCACGGCCGCCCTCGGCCAGATCGCCGCGGCCGGCTGACGGGTTAACCTTGCGGGCGGGTCGGCCTCTCAGCCCGAGGGGGACGACCCGCCCGCGCCCGCCATCACCAGCAACCGATGTCGCACGGAGGACCTGTGGCCGCAGCGGCCCCACCTGCCGCCCCGAGCGGAGCTCATTCGACCGTCCGGCCCGCCCGGACGCCCGGGCGGCTCGGCAACCGGGTGTTCGCCGGGATCTCGACCGGCGCCGGACTTCTCATCCTCGGCATCCTCGCCGCGGTCGCGCTGTTCCTGCTCGCCCGGGCGTGGCCCGCGCTGGTCGCCTCCCGCGAGCAGCTCGCCGACGTCGGCTTCATGCAGGGCGACACCCTGTGGGAGTACGTCTGGCCCCTGCTCTTCGGCACGGTGCTCTCCTCGGCCATCGCCCTCGTCGTCGCCGTCCCGCTGAGCGTGGGCATCGCCCTGTTCATCTCCCACTACGCCCCGCGCCGGCTCGCCCAGGGGCTGGGTTACCTCGTCGACCTGCTCGCCGCCATCCCCTCGGTGATCTTCGGGCTGTGGGGCATCCAGTGGCTGCAGCCGCTCCTCCACCCGCTCTTCGAGTGGCTGGCGCGCAACGTCGGGTGGATCCCGCTCTTCACGGACTACCAGGCCCCGGCCCGCAACATGCTCACGGCCGGCCTCGTGCTCGCTGTGATGGTCCTGCCGATCATCACGGCGACCATCCGCGAGGTGTTCCTGCAGACGCCCCGCCTCCACGAGGAGGCGTCCCTCGCCCTCGGCGCCACCCGCTGGGAGATGGTCCGCCAGGCGGTCCTGCCGTTCGGCCGCTCCGGCATCATCAGCGCGTCCATGCTGGGGATGGGCCGCGCCCTCGGCGAGACGATGGCCGTGCTCATGGTCCTGTCGCCCGGGCACGCCATCAACCTCTTCCTCCTCCAGCCGGGGCAGCACCAGACGATCGCGGCGAACATCGCCAGCCAGTTCCCCGAGGCGAGCGGTACCGGCGTCGACGTCCTCATCGCCACCGGTCTCATCCTGTTCATCCTCACCTTCGGGGTGAACCTCCTCGCCCGGTGGATCATCGCCCGCCGCGCCGAGTTCTCCGGAGCCAACTGATGGCCACGACGACGGATCTCGGTATCCGGTCCCGCCGCCTGCCGACGTGGGCGCCGTGGGCCGTCCTCGCCGCCTCCCTGGTGCTCGCGGCGGGCTTCCTCGCCCTCACCGCCGAGCCCACGATCGCCGGTGTGGTCTTCATCGGCGCCCTCGTCTACGTGGTCGCCGTGACCGCCGTCTCCTGGCAGGTGGAGGGGCGTCGCTGGGCCACGGACCGGCTGGCGACGACGCTCGTCACGGGGGCGTTCCTCGTCGCCATGGTCCCGCTCGTCTCGCTCGTGTGGACGGTGGTGGCCGACGGCGGCCGGCGGTTCGGCTGGGACTTCCTCACCTCCGACATGGTGGGGATCTTCGGGCAGATGGCCGAGGGCGGCGCCTACCACGCGATCATCGGCACGCTCTACGTCACCGGCATCGCCAGCGTCATCTCGATCCCGCTGGGCATCCTCACCGCCATCTACCTCGTGGAGTACGGCCGCGGGAAGCTCGCCCGCGCCATCACCGTGCTCGTCGACGTCATGACCGGCATCCCCTCGATCGTCGCCGGCCTCTTCGCCTTCTCGATCTTCCTCACGGTGTTCGGCCCGGCCTACAAGTCGGCGGTCATCGGTGGCGTGGCCCTCGCCGTGCTCATGACGCCCGTCGTCGTCCGCTCGGTCGAGGAGATGCTCCGGCTCGTGCCCAACGAGCTGCGTGAGGCGGCCTACGCCCTCGGCGTCCCCAAGTGGCTGACCATCGTCAAGGTCGTCCTGCGCACGGCGGTCGCCGGCATCACCACCGGCGTGATGATCGCCATCGCCCGGGTCATCGGCGAGACGGCACCCCTGCTCATCACCGTGGGCATCACCAACAACACCAACTACGACGCCTTCGACGGGCGCATCGCGACCCTGCCCGTCTACGTCTACCGTCAGTACGCCCAGGGCGGCGCGAGCGCCGACCGCGCCTGGGCCGGCGCCCTCACGCTCATCATCATCGTCATGCTGCTCAACCTGGTGGCGCGCCTGGTGAGCAGGGTCTTCTCCCCGAAGGGCATGCGCTGATGAACGCCACCCGCGCCCTCGGACCGCTCGTCCGCCCACGAAGGATCACGCATGTCTAAGCGCATCGACGTCAAGAACTTCAACGTCTACTACGGCGACTTCCTCGCCGTGGAAGGCGTCGACATGGTCATCGAGCCGCGGTCCGTGACGGCGCTCATCGGGCCGTCCGGCTGCGGCAAGTCCACGTTCCTGCGCACGCTCAACCGCATGCACGAGGTCATCCCCGGCGCGCGGGTCGAGGGCCACGCCTACATGGACGGCCAGGACCTCTACGGCCCGGACGTCGACCCCGTGGAGGTGCGCCGTCAGGTGGGCATGGTCTTCCAGCGGGCCAACCCGTTCCCCACGATGTCCATCGCCGACAACGTCCTCGCGGGCGTCAAGCTCAACAACCGGCGGATGAGCAAGGGCGACGCGGCCGACCTCGTCGAGCGCGCCCTGCGCGGGGCGAACCTGTGGAACGAGGTCAAGGACCGGCTCGACCGGCCGGGCTCGTCGATCTCCGGCGGTCAGCAGCAGCGCCTGTGCATCGCCCGCGCGATCGCCGTCGAGCCGCAGGTCCTCCTCATGGACGAGCCGTGCTCCGCGCTCGACCCGATCTCCACGCTGGCGATCGAGGACCTCATCACCGAGCTCAAGCAGGACTACACGATCGTCATCGTCACCCACAACATGCAGCAGGCGGCCCGGGTCTCGGACACCACGGGGTTCTTCAACATCGCCGGCACCGGCAAGCCGGGCAAGCTCATCGAGATGGATGCGACCGAGCGGATGTTCTCCATGCCCAAGGAGAAGGCGACGGAGGACTACATCTCCGGCCGCTTCGGCTGAGCACCCCGCACAGCGACACGCGGCCGGCACCCAGGGGTGCCGGCCGCGTGTCGCGTTCGCGGGAGGTGCGGGGTCAGTACGCCGCGCCCTCGAGGGACTCGGTGACGTCCTCCTGGGGGAGCAGGATGCACAGGGCGGTGCGGTCGTCCGCCTGGTCCCAGCTCTCCTCCGTCGGGTACATCGTCGTCATGTAGATCTCCGACTCCTCGTACGCGATGCCGACGTAGGGCTCGAACTCGGCGAGGCAGAACTCCTCGCTGTCCGCCTGGACGGTGCTGGTGCCCGGGTACTCGTCGCCGTCGAACGTCAGCTCGGCGTAGACCTCGGCGTCGTGCGGCTCGCTGCACTCGAGCGTCTCCACGGTGCTGACCTCCTCCGCCTCGAGGTCGGGGCTGCGGAGGCAGTCACCCACCTCGAGCTCGAGGACGCTGCTGCCGGAGCAGCCCGCGAGGACGAGCGCGAAGGGCGCGAGGACGAGGGTGGCGCGGCGGGCGCGCGTGAGGCGGGAGGACCGCGTAGAGGTGATCATGCGGCGAACCTTATCGCCACCGGCGACCGCTCGCCGTCGGGGGTGCCGGGCGTGGACACATGACACTCGCGCGGTCCGGGCCCCGGCGGATCGGGAGCCGGTCCGCAGCCCCTGCCGGCGCGTCCTCGCGGAGGGGAAGTAGGGGCGACGCCGGGCCGAAAAGCGCCAGTCGGCGCGAAGGCCGCTCGTAGCGGCTTGTGTTGGAGCCCGGGGCTTCCAGACCCGACGTCGCGCTCCCACTGTACGCCGACGGGCCGCGGAGCGCGATGGGCTGATCGCTCTGCGGTGGGTGGGCCGCCGGGGATGGTCAGTGGGCGGAGTGCCGGCTCGGGGGGTCGAACCGGTAGCCCACGTTGCGCACCGTGCCGATGAGGTGGTCGTGCTCCACGCCGAGCTTGGCCCGCAGCCGCCGGACGTGGACGTCGACCGTCCGGGTGCCCCCGTAGTAGTCGTACCCCCACACCTCCTGGAGCAGCTGTGCGCGGGTGAAGACGCGACTCGGGTGCTGGGCGAGGTACTTGAGGAGCTCGAACTCCTTGTAGGTGAGGTCGAGGATGCGGCCGCGCACCCGCGCGGTGTACCCGCCGGCGTCGATGACGAGCTCACCGATCTCGACGAGCGCCGTCTCCGCCGGCTCGCCGGTGGCGTCGGTGCGGTCGCCGAGCAGCCGCAGCCGCGCCGCGAGCTCGGCCGGACCGGCGGTGTCGAGGACGACGTCGTCCGCGCCCCAGGACACCGACACCGCCGTGAGACCGCCCTCGGTGAGGACGAGGAGGATCGGGACGCCGACGGCGGTGGTCACCGCCAGGCGGCACAGCGACCGCGCCCCTGCGAGGTCGCGGCGGCCGTCGACCACGAGGACGTCGACCTCCGGCAGGTCCACGAGCGCCGACGCCGTCATCGGCGCCAGGCGGGCGTGGTGATCGAGAAGGGCGAGCGAAGGCAGGACAGCGGCGGCACCGTGCTGCTCCGACGTCAGCACGAGCAGTCCTGCCATGGCACCTCCCGTTGGGACGGTCACACCCTAGTGGGCAGTGCGGCGCGTTCTGCGCGACGTGACGCGCCTTGGACACCGACGTCCCCCGAGCACCGACCGGGACGGGGTGCCGCGGCCCCTCGGGACCCCCAGCGGCCGGTCCCACGCGGGTCCGCCGGGTCTGGGACAATCCTCGGGTGCCCAGCCCCCGCGCCCGCCGTCGTGCCCGATGATGGGGAGCTCCACGCGCGGCGTGGTCACCGCCGTCCTGTCCGCCCTCCTCGCCCTGGCCGGGGCGTTCGCCGGTGAGGCGCTCCTCGTCCTCGTCACCCCGCTGGCCCTCGTCTTCGCGGCCGGCTGGCCCCGCCTGACCGGGCTGCCCGCCCCGCGCGGGGCGGGCGTCGTCATCGCCGCCATCGCCGTCGCCGCGATCGCCACCGTCGAGCTCACGGGCACGATGGGCGACGTCGCCGTCGTCGTCGCGCTCTCCGTCATCGCCGCCTTCGTCCACGAGATGCTCCGCCGGGACGGGCGCCCCCGCCTCGTCGAGTCGATCTCCGGGGTGGTGGCCGGTGGCGTCGTCGTCGCCTCGTCCACCGGCTGGCTCGCCCTCGCCGGATCGCCGCTCGCCCCCGCGCTCGTCGTCACCGCGGCGGCCGCCCTCGCGGTGGCCGCTGCCTGCACCGCCCTGCCGGTCTCCGACACCCTCAGCGCCACGGCGGCCACCCTGCTTGCCGGCGTCACGGGCCTCGTGACCGGGTACCTGATCGACGACGTCGGCGTCGTCGTCGGCCTGGCAGCGGGCCTCGCCGCCGGCATCCTCACCTCGGCCACGCACGTGCTCTTCGACCGCTTCCCGTCCTCGGGCCGGCTGCTGCCCGCCCTGGCCGCGGCAGTCCTCCCGCTCCTCGTGGCCGGGACGCCGGTGTACATCCTCGCCCGGCTGCTCGCGCTCTGACCCCGTCGCCGGTCCTCGCTCGCGGGCCCCGTCCGTGGGGCGGGCGCGCCACGGGGCGCGAGCGTTAGCATCGGGCCATGCCCTCAACCCCGTACGCCCGGCGGTGACCCCGTGACGTTCCGGATCCCCGAGGGCCTCGCCCCCGAGCTCTACCCGCTCGCCTGGCTCGTCGGCTCGTGGCGCGGGTACGGCGTGCTCGCCTACCCCAACGTGCCCGAGCAGCCGTTCGTCCAGGAGATGAGCTTCGACCACGACGGCGGCCCGTACCTGCGGTGTACGAGCACCCTGTGGATGGTCGACGTCGAGCACTCGGAGTCCGTGCCCCAGGAGATGCCCGGGAGCGAGGGCGCCGACCTGCTCGCCAAGGCGCACGTGTGGTCCTCGGAGTCGGCGTACTGGCGCCCCGTCCCCAAGCGGGGGACCGGCGCGGAGGACGCGGCCGACGGGACCACCCCCACCGAGCTCGAGGTGCTCGTCGCGGACCCCTCCGGCCACCTCAGCGTCTACCTCGGGACGGTCCGCGGCCCCCGCATCGAGCTGGCGACGGACGCCGTCGTGCGCACCGCCACGGCGGCCGAGGTCTCCGCGGCCAGCCGGATGTACGGCCTCGTCCACGGTGAGCTCATGTGGGCGGAGGACCTCGCCGCGTTCGGGCACGAGCTCCAGCCGTACGCCTCCGGCCGGCTGAGCCGGCAGGAAGCGCCGTGAGCGGCTACCGCAGCCCGCTCCTCGCCCGCCCCGGTGCCGTCGAGGGCGGCGGGCCGGACGCCGGGGTCGCCCTGCACTACGGCGACCCGGTCCACGAGCAGCGCGCCCTCGAGCGCGGCGCCGGCGTCGTCGACCTCTCCCACCTCGACGTCGTCACCGTCTCCGGCCCGGACCGGATCACCTGGCTCAACACCCTGAGCACCCAGCTTCTCCTCGACCTCGCCCCCGGCGAGCCACGCGACCTGCTCCTCCTCGACCCCCAGGGCCGGATCGAGCACGCCGCCGGCGTCCAGGACGACGGCGAGCGCGCGTGGCTCATCACCGACGCGGGGCGCGCCGGCGCCCTCACCGCGTTCCTCGAGTCCATGCGGTTCATGCTCCGCGTCGAGGTCCGGGACGTCTCCGCCGAGGTCGCCGTCCTCGGCACCTGCGGGTCCGGGTGGGAGACGCTCGCGGACGGGCCGGGGTACCGCCTCACCTGGCGCGACCCGTGGCCCCGGACCGGTGCCGGCAGCACGCGCTACGGCCCGCCCGACGACGAGCACCCGGGCCACGCCGTCGCCCGCGCCTTCACCGTGGTGGACCGGCCCGCGCTCGTGGCCGCCGTCGACGCCGCGCCCGGGCTGCGGCTCGCCGGCACGTGGGCATGGGAGGCCCTGCGCGTGGAGGCCTGGCGCCCGCGGCTCGCCCGCGAGGTGGACGAACGGTCCATCCCGCACGAGCTCGACTGGCTGCGCACCGGTGTCCACCTCGCCAAGGGGTGCTACCGCGGCCAGGAGACGGTCGCCCGGGTGGTCAACCTCGGCCGCCCGCCGCGCCGGCTGGTCCTGCTCCACCTCGACGGCTCCGACCACCTCGTGCCCGAGCCAGGCGCCGCGGTGCACCACGCCGGGCGCGCCGTGGGGGTGGTGACGAGCGTCGTGCGCCACGCCGACCTCGGCCCCCTCGCCCTCGCCCTCGTCAAGCGGTCGCTCCCGGTCGACGCGCCGCTCGACGTCGACGGCACCGCCGCGGCCCAGGAGGTCATCGTCCCCGCCGGTGGCGAGGCGGTGGCCCGCCCGGCCGAGCGGCCCGGTCAGGAGCTGCGCCGCCACCTGCCGCGGTGATGAGCTGGGCGGCGCTCGGGGAGCGGACGGACCTGCGCCGCTGGCTCGTCCTCCTCCGGCTCCGGGCCCGCCAGGGCGTGCGCCGGGTCAGCGGCGCCGTCACCCCCGTCGTCACGGCCGCGCTCGCCGCCGCCGTGGCGTGGGCGCTGGCCTACTACGTCCTCGGCCACCAGTACCCGTTCTTCGCGCCGGTCTCGGCGTGGGTGTGCCTCGGCTTCAGCGCCGACCGGCAGGTGCGGCGCGTGGGGGAGCTCGCCATCGGCGTGAGCCTCGGCGTCGCCCTCGGCGAGCTCATCGCCCACTTCATCGGCACGGGCGTCGTCCAAATCTTCCTCGTCGTCGTCATCGCCGGGCTCACCGCGCGGTTCGTCGACCGGGGGCAGCTCCTCACCGTCCAGGCCGGCGTCCAGGGGATCGTCATCGTCGCGCTGCCCGTGGCGGTGACCGGGGGACCCGCGGGACGGTGGGTGGACGCGCTGGTGGGCGGGGCCTGCGCCCTGGTGGTCGCCCTCGCCACGCCGCGGGACGCGCGCCGGCGCACCCGGATGCTCGCCCGCTCCTGCCTCACGGAGCTGTCCGTCATGCTGCGCACCCTCGCCGAGGGCATCGGCGCCGGCGACGCCGAGCTCGTGCGCGACGCCCTCGTCCAGGGCCGGGGGACGCAGGGGATCCTCGACCAGTGGGAGTCCTCCGTCCACAACGCCCGGCAGGCGGCCCGGCTCTCGCCCGCCGCCCGGCGGTTCCTGCCCGAGCTCGCGCGCCTGGAACGGGCGAGCGTCGTCGTCGACCGCGCGATGCGCAACGCGCGGGTGGCCGCCCGGCGGGCCCTCAGCGCGGTGGAGGAGGGCGGCCGCGACGCCGAGATCGCCGAGGCGGTGCACGGGCTGTCGCGCGGGGCGGCGCTGCTCGGCGCGGCGCTGTCGAGCGGTGGACCGGCGGACGCCGCCCGCGCCGAGCTCGCCCGCGTCGGCCCGCTCCTCGCCCCCGAGCGGTTCCAGCAGGAGGGGTGGCGGATGCAGGGCGTCGTCATCCTCCTGCGTCCGCTCGCCGTCGACCTCCTCCAGGGGACCGGGCTGCCCTACCCGGACGCGGCCGGGACGCTGGGCGGTGACACGGACGACGGTGACACCGGCGACGGTGACACGGACGATGGTGACACCGGCGACGGTGCCGCCGGCGATCCGGCCCGCTCCGCCGACGACCCGGACGGTCCAGGTCGTTAGGCTCGGGGCGTGCTCATCGGATTCGTGCAGGTCTACCTGTTCCTCGGCCTCGCGCTCGTCGCCTTCGGGGTCGAGCTGTGGGCGCTCGTCCACGCGGCGCGACAGCCCGCGCCGGCGTTCGTCTCGGCGGGCAAGCGGACCAAGAACTTCTGGCTCCTCCTGCTGGGCGCCGGGGCGGCGCTCGGCTTCATCGCCATCCCGCCGCCCCTCGGCGTCGGGATCTTCGGCGGGTTCCTCCAGTTCTTCTTCATCGTGCCGGCGGCGATCTACCTCGCCGACGTCAAGCCCGCCGTGAGCGGCTACCGGCGCCGTCCGCCCAACCGGGGCGGCTGGTGAGGGCCGTCCTCCAGCGCGTGACCTCCGCCGTGGTCCGGGTCGACGGCGAGGACGTGGGGGGCTTCGCGGAGCCCGGTCTGGTCGCCCTCGTGGGCGTGACCCACACCGACACCCGTGAGCACGCCGACCGGCTGGCCCGCAAGGTCGCCGAGATGCGTCTCCTGCGCGGGGACGCCTCGGTGCTCGGCTCCGGTGCGCCCGTGCTCGTCGTCTCGCAGTTCACCCTCTACGCCGACGTCCGCAAGGGCCGGCGCCCGTCGTGGAGCGCGGCGGCGCCCGGCGACGTCGCCGAGCCGCTCGTCGACGTCGTCGTCGGCTCCCTGCGCGAGCGCGGGGTACGCGTGGAGACCGGGCGCTTCGGGGCGGACATGCAGGTCGAGCTCACCAACGACGGCCCGGTGACGATCGTCCTCGACGTCGACTGACCCGCGCGGGCTCGTGCCCCTGCGGGCCCTCGCGCCGGGACCCGGCGGGCCCGCCGGGTTGTGGCCCGGCGGGCCGCGGGCATGATCGAGGCATGAAGATCGACGCGGTCCTCGGGGACATCACCCGCGAACGGGTGGACGCCATCGTCAACGCCGCCAACTCCTCGCTGCTCGGTGGCGGCGGGGTCGACGGCGCCATCCACCGGGCCGCCGGCCCGGGCCTGCTCGCCGAGTGCATGGACCTGCGTCGCACCGAGCTCCCCGACGGGCTTCCCGTGGGCGAGGCCGTGCCGACCGCGGGTTACGACCTGCCCGCCGACTGGGTCATCCACACCGTGGGGCCGAATGCGCACCGCGGGGAGCGCGACCCCGCCCTGCTCGCCGCCTGCTTCACCCACGCGCTCGGCGTCGCCGTCGCCGTCGGCGCGCGCACGGTCGCGTTCCCGGCCATCAGCGCCGGGGCGTACGGGTGGGACGCCGCGGACGTGGCCCGCATCGCCGTCGCGGCGGTGCGGGGGTTCGGGGATGCCGAGGCGATCGACGCCGTGCGCTTCGTGCTCTTCTCGCCCGGCGTGCACCGCGCCTTCGAGACCGCCCTGGCCGCCTAGCGGGGCGTGCAGCACCTTTCCGAGGTCACCGCGCCCGCGCGGGCGGGGTCACGCCCCTGGCGAACACAGGACGTCTGGCGGGCCGTACGCCGTTAGCATCGATGAACGCTGCCAGGCCGGGAGACCCCGGCCGCGCCGCCTGCTGAGGAGCCCACATGTTCGAGAGATTCACAGACCGTGCCCGACGCGTGGTCGTCCTCGCCCAGGAAGAGGCGAGGATGCTCAACCACAACTACATCGGGACCGAGCACATCCTGCTCGGCCTGATCCACGAGGGCGAGGGCGTGGCCGCCAAGGCCCTGGAGTCCCTCGGCATCTCCCTGGAAGCTGTCCGCCAGCAGGTCACCGAGATCATCGGTGAGGGTCAGCAGGCCCCGAGCGGGCACATCCCCTTCACCCCCCGCGCCAAGAAGGTGCTCGAGCTGTCCCTGCGCGAGGCGCTCCAGCTCGGCCACAACTACATCGGGACCGAGCACATCCTGCTCGGCCTCATCCGCGAGGGTGAGGGAGTCGCCGCCCAGGTGCTCGGCAAGCTGGGCGCCGACCTCAACCGCGTGCGCCAGCAGGTCATCCAGCTCCTCTCCGGCTACCAGGGCAAGGAGCCCGTCGCGGCCGGCGGCCCGGCGGAGGGCCAGCCCTCGGGCTCGGCCGTGCTCGACCAGTTCGGGCGCAACCTCACCCAGGCTGCGCGCGAGGGCAAGCTCGACCCGGTCATCGGGCGCGAGCAGGAGATCGAGCGCGTGATGCAGGTGCTCTCCCGCCGCACGAAGAACAACCCCGTCCTCATCGGCGAGCCCGGCGTCGGCAAGACCGCCGTCGTCGAGGGGCTGGCGCAGAACATCGTCCGCGGGGACGTCCCCGAGACGCTGCGCGACAAGCAGCTCTACACCCTCGACCTCGGCTCGCTGGTTGCCGGCTCCCGCTACCGCGGTGACTTCGAGGAGCGCCTGAAGAAGGTCCTCAAGGAGATCCGCACCCGCGGCGACATCATCCTGTTCATCGACGAGATCCACACGCTCGTCGGGGCGGGTGCCGCCGAGGGCGCCATCGACGCGGCCAGCATCCTCAAGCCCATGCTGGCCCGCGGCGAGCTCCAGACCATCGGCGCCACCACGCTCGAGGAGTACCGCAAGCACATCGAGAAGGACGCTGCGCTCGAGCGCCGCTTCCAGCCGATCCAGGTGAACGAGCCCTCGTTGGCGCACACCATCGAGATCCTCAAGGGGCTGCGCGACCGGTACGAGGCCCACCACCGGGTCTCCATCAACGACGCCGCCCTCGTCGCCGCGGCCACCCTCGCCGACCGCTACGTCAACGACCGGTTCCTCCCGGACAAGGCGATCGACCTCATCGACGAGGCGGGCGCGCGCCTGCGCATCCGTCGCATGACGGCGCCGCCGGAGCTGCGCGAGCTCGACGAGCGCATCGCCGAGGTCCGCCGCGACAAGGAGTCGGCGATCGACGACCAGGACTTCGAGCGCGCCGCGCGCCTGCGCGACGACGAGAAGCGCCTGGCCACCCGTCGCACCGACCGCGAGAAGGCCTGGAAGGCGGGCGACCTCGACACCGTCTCCGAGGTGGACGAGGACCTCATCGCCGAGGTGCTGGCGATGTCGACCGGCATCCCGGTCTTCAAGCTCACCGAGGAGGAGTCCTCCAAGCTCCTCCACATGGAGGACGAGCTGCACAAGCGCATCGTCGGTCAGGAGATCGCCATCAAGGCGCTCTCCCAGGCGATCCGCCGCACCCGCGCGGGCCTCAAGGACCCCAAGCGTCCCGGTGGCTCCTTCATCTTCGCCGGCCCCACCGGCGTCGGGAAGACCGAGCTGGCCAAGGCGCTCGCCGAGTTCCTCTTCGGGGACGAGGACGCGCTCATCCAGCTCGACATGAGCGAGTTCTCCGAGAAGCACACGGTCTCGCGGCTCTTCGGCTCGCCCCCCGGGTACGTCGGCTACGAGGAGGGCGGCCAGCTCACCGAGAAGGTGCGCCGTCGTCCGTTCTCCGTCGTGCTGTTCGACGAGGTGGAGAAGGCCCACGCGGACATCTTCAACTCGCTCCTGCAGATCCTCGAGGACGGCCGTCTCACCGACGCCCAGGGCCGCACGGTGGACTTCAAGAACACCGTCATCATCATGACGACGAACCTCGGCACGCGGGACATCGCCAAGGGCGTCATGACCGGCTTCCAGGCGGGTGGCGACCTGTCCACGAGCTACGAGCGGATGAAGACCAAGGTCAACGAGGAGCTCAAGCAGCACTTCCGGCCCGAGTTCCTCAACCGCGTGGACGACGTCATCGTCTTCCCGCAGCTCTCGCAGGACGAGATCGTCCAGATCGTCGACCTCATGATCGCGCGGCTCGACACCCGCATGCGCGACCAGGGGATGGCGATCCGGCTCACCGACGCGGCCAAGTCCCTGCTCGCCGAGCGCGGGTACGACCCGGTCCTCGGCGCCCGGCCGCTGCGCCGCGCGATCCAGCGCGAGATCGAGGACCAGCTCTCGGAGAAGATCCTCTACGGCGAGATCCGGCCCGGCCAGACGGTCGAGGTCGACGCCAAGGGTGAGGGTCTGCTCGGGGAGTTCACCTTCCACGGCGTCGACGAGGGCGACATCCTCGCGCCCGAGCCGGTCGCGGTCGGCGGCTCGACCACGGTCGAGCAGCGGCAGATGCCGACCGCGCCGTCGGGTGGCGGCGGCGGGGGTGGCGGCCAGCTGCAGCCCGAGGGCTGAGCGAGGTAGGAACGACGGGAGGGCCCGGCAGCCGAGCGGCTGCCGGGCCCTCCCGCGTCCGGGCGCGGTGCGCCGGGCCGAGTTCGATAGTTCGGGCTCGAGTTCGCTAATTCTGACTAGCGAAGTCGGCTTGGATTAGCGAACTCGGCTTCGATTGAGCGAGCTCGGCACGGGGTCGGCGGCTCAGCGGCGGGCGTCGCGGCGCCGCAGCCGTGCGACCACCGCGACGACGGCGATGACGGCCGCGGCGGCGATGGCGGCGATCCCGACCGGCGTCGACGGCGGTTCGCCGGTGAGCCGCCCGACGGCGATCCAGCTCAGCCCCCATACCTGGGCGGCGGCGATGGCGAGCCGGCCCCGACTCCACCACGCGAGCGCCGCGCCGACAACGGCGACCGCGGCGATCACGGCGACGCCGGTGGGGTCCGACGGCAGGTCCACGCCGGCGCTCGCAAGCACGGCCGCCGTGTTGGCCGCCGTCGCCACGCTCACCCAGCCGAGGTAGAGCCCGATGGTCCCGTCGACGACGACGGCGTCGACGAGGTTCCGCGGACGGCTGCGCGTCAGCCGGACGACGATGAGGCAGAGCACCGCGAGCAGCGCGACGATGACGACCACGGTGAGGCCGAGGAGGTCGCCCTGGACCGCGAGCACCCAGGCGGCGTTGAGGATCATCGACAGGGCGATCCACCAGCCCGTGGCCCGCTGCCGCGGGTCGGTGCGCTGGCCGGGGAGGACCTGCCAGACCGCGTACGCGGCCAGCCCGGTGTAGATGACCGACCAGATGGAGAACGCCGGGCTCGCCGGCGCGAGCGGGGTGGCGTCGGCCGAGAGCACGCCGCCGGCGGCGTCGGCGATGGGGGTGCCGATGAAGGCGCCGGAACCGAGGAACGCCCCGCCGATGGCGAGCACGGCGCTGACGAGGACGCCGACCTGGCGGACGACGTCGGCCCGGGTCGCGGGCGCGGCGGAGCGGGCGGCGGGGGACGGCGTGCGAGTGGCCATGCCGCGATGGTGACAGTGCTCAGCACGCTGAGCATCTCGGGAGCGCGAGGTGGAGACGGAAGTCGAGCCGACCGGTCAGTCCGGACCGGTCAGTCCCGGGCGAACCGTTCGACGAACGCGGGCAGGATCCGGTGGGAGTGGCTGACGTCCACGCCGGCGACCCGCGCGAGCACGGCCTCGACCTGGTCCGCGGGGAAGTAGCCCGAGTGCTGGTACGTCCGGATCCGGGTGACGATCGCCGCCTCGTCCATCTCGGGATGGAACTGGGTGACGTACTGGCGCTCGCCGAGGCGGAACATCTGGACGGGGCACGGCGCCGAGGTCGCGAGGGCGACGGCTCCGGCGGGCAGCACGGTGCACGCCTCCTTGTGCCCGACGTACGCGGTGAACGTCTCGGGCAGGCCCGCGAGGAGCGGGTCGGCCCGTCCGGCGTCGGTGAGCTCGATCGTCGTCGCCCCGGTCTCCTCGGCGTAGGTGCCGTCCACGACCCCGCCCGCGTGGCGGCCGAGGCACCCGACCCCGTAGCAGAGACCGAGGAAGGGCACGTCGCCGGCGAGGACGTCCGCGAGGAGGCCGGTGAGCTCCGCCTCGACCCGCAGCTGCATGTCGCTCTTGTGCGCCGGCGGCAGCGACGCGGTGAAGGGGCTGCCACCGAGGATGACGCCGGAGAAGTCCTCGAGCGCCAGGGGGGTGAACGCACCGCTCTCCATCCGTACCCGCACGAGGTCGTCCTCGCCCAGGCCCGCGAGGCGCAGGATCGAGGCGTACTCCTCGTCGGCGGCGGCGTCCTCGCTCCGCGAGGCGAGCAGCACGTACGGTCTCACCGGCGACGTCCTCCCCAGGTGCGGTGCGTGATGGGCGCCCCTACTGTAATGATCGATAGCCCGTCAGGGGCACGTCGACGACCGAAGGAGATCGACATGGGTCTGGGAGACAAGATCAGCAACGCCGCCCAGGAGGCGAAGGGCAAGGCCAAGGCAACCGCCGGAGAGGCCACCGAGAACCGGGACCTCCAGGCCGAGGGCCACAAGGACAAGGCCGGAGCCAACCTCAAGCAGGCGGGCGAGAACGTCAAGGACGCCTTCAAGTAGAGGCGCCACCACATCGAGCGAAGGCCCCGCGGGTGCGAACCAGCGGGGCCTTTCGCTGTCCGGGACCGGACGTCCCGGTCAGAGCAGGACGGCGAGGATCCCGACGACGGCGAGGACCGCGACGGCCACGAGGGCGTGGGTGAGGGCCGAGGGGCGGGTGCTCTCGATGAGACCGGGCGTGGTGGTCGTGGTGCTCGTCGGGCCCGTCGCGCCTGGGGCAGCGGCCGTGCTCGGGGCTCCGGCGACGGTGATCGGGGCCGCGCCCGGGACGGCCTGGCCCGGGGCCGGCGGCGGGTACTGCCCGGCGGCCGCCGTCGCGGGACCGGCGGCGGCGATCTCGCGGAAGCCGCGGACCAGCGACGCGAGGAAGTCGTCCACCTCGTCCTGGTCGTACCCCTCGCGGAACTTGGTGGGCTGGAAGCGGGCGTTCTCGCAGAGGGCGGCGGCGGCGGCAGCGGCGTCCGCGGGCATGCCGCCCTCGTGCGCCTTGAGGAGCTGGACGACCTCGTCGAGGAGCGAGTCGACGTCGCCCTGGTCGTACCCCTCGCGGAAGCTCGTGGGCCGGAAGCGAGCGTGCAGGACGCCCTCGACGGTGGGCTCGGACATGGCGGATCCTTCGTCTGTGCGGGGGGTGGGCTCGGCGGTCGGCCGGGCCATGGAAGGAGTGTGCCGTCCCGTGACGCCGTTCGGCGACAGGAGTGGCTGGACTGTGGAGGGCGGTGGCCGCTGCTCATCGTGCGGATCGAGGCACAACCACGGCCGCGCCCTTGGCGCCGGTACGTGCTCGCCGCGTCCGGGGTGCAAGATCGGTGGTGCCGGACACACAGGCACGATGCGGAGGACGGTCTCCGCCCGGGGCAGAGGAGACGGCGTGCGCGACGAGGCATGGTTCGACGACCTCTACGGGGCTCATGCCACGGCCGTGTACCGGTACTTCGTCCGGCGTGGCCCGGCCGACGACGCCGAGGACCTCGCCGCCGACGTGCTCGCGACGGCGTGGCGACGGCGCGACGACGTCCCCGAGGGCGCCGAGCTGCCCTGGCTGTACCGGACCGCCGGGTTCGTCCTGGCCAACCACCGGCGCAAGCACCGGGCGGTCCCGGTCGAGGACCTGCCGGAGGTGGCGGACCACGCCGACCCGTCCCTCGCCGCCGTCGCGGACGACGAGCTCCGCCGGGCCCTCGCCACCCTGAGCGACCGCGACCGTCACATCCTCGTCCTGCACGCCTGGGAGGGGCTCGGCGGGGACGACCTCGCGGCCGTCCTCGGGATCTCCCGTGGCGGCGCCGACGCCGCGCTCTCCCGGGCGCGCTCGCGGCTGGCCTCCGCCTGGGCCGCGGTCTAGGCGGGACCACTCGCTCCCGCACCGCAAGAACGGGCTGCCCCGGCACACACAGGGGGTAGACGCGCGCCGTGCCGGCGCGCCGACCAAGGAGGTCGTCATGGCTGGCAGGAACCCCGAGGAGGACGCCGTCGCCCGGTTGCGAGCGGCCGACCCCGGCGCGGGCGCCCAGCCCGACGCGGACCGCCTGGCCCGCCGCACGGCCGCGCTCCGCCACGGTGACGCCGACGGACCCGGCGCGGTGCCTGAGGGCGTCGACGAGCTGGCACCGCGGCGCCGTCGCCGCCAGCCGTGGGCCGCGGTGGCCGCGGTCGCCGCCAGCGCGCTCGTCGTCGGGGGAGTGGGCTTCGGCCTGGGACGCACGACGACGCCCGCGATCGAGGCGGACGGCACGACGTCCGAGGGGATGAGGGGCGGCGCGGCCGAAGTCCCCGCCATCGCCGCGCAGGAGGACGGGGGCGCCCGGACGGAGGCGCTGTCCGGGACGGCCGACATCGCCATCGCTCCCGGGTACGGCGGTCGCACGGTGTTCACCGCACGGGGGCTCCCCGACGCCCCGGGGAGCGCACCGGCGTGGGCGTTCGACGCCACGCAGGGGTTCGACGCCGAGACGGTGGCCCGCGTCGCCGGGGTGCTGGGTCTGGAGGGGGAGCCGGTCTCGGAGGACGGCATGTGGCGCGTCGGGCCTGTCGACGGCAGCGCGGCCAGCGTCACGCTCAGCGCCGACGGCACGCTGACCGTCGGCTTCTCCGACCCCGCGGGCTACCCGCCCGTCGAGGCGGACGCCGCCACCTCGGCGGCCGCCGAGCCGCAGGCCCGCTCGGAGGCCGGGGATGCGGGCGAGGCGGAGCCGGCGGCCCCCGACCACTCGTCGACGGTCACGCCCGCCGGTCCTGGCATCGCCCCGGTGCCGGAATCGATGCCCGTGGAGCCGGTCGACCCCGGGCCGGTGGACCCGGCCGCGGCGGAGGATGCCGTCGGCACCCTGCGTGCGGTCCTCACCGAGCTGGGCCTCGACGACGGCGCGGTCGAGTACGAGACCCAGGAGAGCTGGGCAGGCCCGGCCGTGGTCTCCGTCGTGGCGCGCCAGGTGCTCGGCGGGTCGCGCACGGGCCTCACCTGGAACGCCGACGTCACCGACGGCGGGACCGTGCTCGGCTTCTACGGCCCGGCCGCGCCCACCGTCGCCCTGGGGGAGTACGACGTCGTCAGCCCCGCGCAGGCCGTCGAGCGGCTCACCGACCCCCGGTTCGGCGCCGCGAGCTCGGGGATCGGGATCATGGCGGAGCCGGCGCCGATGCCGGGCTGGACCTGGGGCGATCCCCCCGAGGCCCCGCCCGCTCCGGGGGCGGTGGTCCCGTGGCGGGTCACCACGGTGACGATCACCGGCGCCGAGCTCGGCGTCGTCCACCACACCACCGAAGGCGGCGCGAGCCTTCTCCTGCCGGCGTACACCCTCACGAGCGACGACGGCGGCCAGTGGACCGTCCTCGCGCTCGCCGACCACGAGCTCGCGTTCTGAGCCGATAGACCAGCGTCGTCCCGACCGGGTGGAGGGCCCGGCCGGGACGACGCTTCCTCGCGCGCGGCCGCCACCTCGGCGGGAGGCCCCTTGCCCGGCCGCGACCGTTGTGCCATGCTTCACGAACTAGTTTGTATCGCAAACCACTTCGTGAGGACTCCCCATGGCACGCTTCCCCGACCCACAGGACGAACCCGGCGACGGCCCGCCCGAGGCGTCGCTGGACGCCGCCGAGAGCCTGCGCATCATCGCCGCGCAGCGCACCGTCGTCGCCCGCGACACCACCCCCGACGGGCGGCTGATCTTCGGCGTCTGGGGGGTGGCCTGGCTGCTCGGCTACCTCGCCATGTACCTCTCCTCGGACGAGAGCCACGCACCGGCGCCCTGGGCGGGGGCGGCCTTCGCCGCTCTCCTCGCCTCGGCCATCGTCGTCACGGCGGTCCACACGTCGCGCCGCAGCGCGGGGCTGCGCGGTGAGAGCTCGCGGGTGGGGGCCATGTACGGCACCGCGTGGGTCGTGTGCTTCGTCGTCGGCTTCGCCCTGATCGGCCGGATCGCGAGCTGGGCGGTGGACGTCGAGGGCGGTGGCGCGATCATCACCATCGCCTCCAACGGCATCTCCTGCCTCATCGTCGCCGCGCTGTACATGGCCGGCGGTGCCGTCTGGGACGACCGCCGGATGTTCCTCCTCGGCCTGTGGATCGGCGTCGTCGTCACCGCCGCCACGGTGGTCGGGACGCCCTACCTCTACCTCGTCATGGCCCTCGCCGGCGGGGGCGGCTTCCTCGTGGCCGCCGTCGTCGAGCACGTCCGTGCCGTCCGGGACGGCACGCCCGGCCGCGCGCGGACCAGGGAGGCGTGATGGCGGACGGCGACCTCGACCCGGTCATCCACGCGCAGGCCCGCCTGCGGATCATGGCGACCCTCGCTGGCCTGCCCGCGGGCGACGAGATCTCCTTTCCCCGCCTCCGCTCGATCCTCGACTTCTCCGCCGGCAACCTCTCCACGCACCTGCGCAAGCTCGAGGAGGCGGAGTACGTCACCCAGACGAAGACCTTCGTCGGGCGCACCCCCGCCACCTACGTCGCCCTCACCCCCCGCGGGCGGCGCGCCTTCGAGACCTACACCGAGTCCCTGTCCGCCCTCCTGGGAGGTACCCCGACATGAGCCCGCCCCTGACCGCGCGTCGCGCGGCCCGCCCGCGCCCCGCCACCGCTCCCGCCGCGCCCGCCGGAGGAACCACCCCCACCGTCATCGAGGCCCGTGCCCTGCGGCGCACGTTCGGTGACGTCGTCGCGCTCGCCGGGGCGGACCTCACCGTCCGCGCCGGGGAGCTCGTCGGCCTCCTCGGGCCCAACGGCGCCGGCAAGTCCACCCTGCTCAACCTCGTCAGCGGGCTGCGCCGGCCGACGTCCGGCACCGTCCGGCTCTTCGGCGCCGACCCGCGGGGCCCGGGCAGCCGGCTCCGGCTCGGGACCACCCCGCAGGGCACCGGCCTCCCGCCGACGCTGCGGGTCGGGGAGGTCGTCGACTTCGTCGCCGGCCACTACCCCGACGCCGTCCCCACCGGCGAGCTGCTCGACCGGTTCGGGCTGAGCGCGCTCGCGCGCAAGCAGACCGGCGGCCTCTCGGGCGGGCAGCAGCGCCGGCTCGCCGTGGCGCTCGCGTTCGTCGGGCGGCCCCACCTCGTCCTCCTCGACGAGCCGACGACCGGCCTGGACGTCGGCGCGCGCCAGGAGCTGTGGTCGGCGATCCGCGAGTACCACGCCGACGGCGGGACGGTCCTGCTCACCAGCCACTACCTCGAGGAGGTGCAGGCCCTCGCCGAGCGGGTCGTCGTCATCGACGGCGGCCACGTGCTCGCCGACGACTCCCTCGACGCGGTCCTCGACCGGGTCGCGCTCCACCGGGTCGTCGTCACCACGCCCGACGACGCCGTCGACCACCTGCCCGGGATCGTCCGGGCGGAGCGGGTGGGGGAGCGCCGCGAGCTGTACACCGCGGACGCCGACGCCTTCGTGCGGGACCTCGTCCGCTCCGGCGTCGCCTTCCGCGACCTCGAGGTGCGCGGCGCGTCCCTGGAGGAGGCCTTCGAGCAGATGGTGGCCGCCGGGCCGCCCAGGACCGAGGAGAACCGATGAGCACCACCCTCACGCCCGCGCCCCGTCCGGGGTTCGCCCGCCTCACCCTGCTCCACGGCCGGTCGCAGTTCCTCGAGACCGTCCGCATCCCCGTCGCGGTCATCGGCAACATGGTCTTCCCGGCGTTGGCCCTGGTGTTCTTCGTCGTGCCCAACGCCGAGGTCGCCCAGGACCCGCTCGGGGCGACCACCGCCGTCGCCCAGCTCGCCCTCTTCTCCGTCATGTCGACCTGCCTGTTCACCTTCGGCTCGGGCGTGGCCGAGGACCGCGCGCTGCCGTTCGACCCGTACGTGCGGACCCTGCCCGCCGGCCCCGGTCCGCGGATCGCCGGGCGGCTGCTCAACGGGAGCGCGTTCGCACTCCTCGGCCTGGCGCCGGTGGTCGTCGTCGGGGCGCTCCTCACCGCGGCCCGGCCGGGCCTCGCCGACCTTGCCGCCGGCGTCGGCGTCCTCGTGCTCACCGCGGTGCCGTTCGCCCTCCTCGGCATGACGATCGGGTACGCGTGCAGCGCCAAGGCGGCGATCGCCGTCGTCCAGGTGACGCTCTTCCCGCTGGCGTTCGCCGGCGGGCTGTTCATGCCGCCGTTCCTCTTCCCGGGGTGGCTCGACAGCCTCTCCATGGCGCTGCCCAGCCGGGCGGCGCGCGACCTCGTGGTCCAGGCGACGACCGGTGAGGCGGGCTACGCGGGCGCCCTGCCCGTGCTGCTGGGGTGGACGGCGCTCTTCGCGCTCGCCTGCGTCGCCACGTACCGCCGGGACGAGGGGCGCCGGTTCCGCTGATCCGCGGCCCTCACCTCCCGACCGCCGCGCCGCGGGCCACGAGGCCGGCCTGGTCCGAGAGCCTGACCTCCTTCATGAGGAAGGCGATCGCGAAGCCGAGGACGCCGAGCGGCACCAGGTACCAGAACGCGGGGGCGAGGGCGTCGGTGTAGGCGTTGACGACGAGCTCGCGCAGCGCGGCGGGCAGCCGGTCGACGACGTCCGGCGTCAGGGCGTCCGCGCCGAAACCTTGCGGGATGTCGGCGGCGGGCGCCTCCCGCACCGCGGCGGCCAGGCGGGTGGTGAGGTTCGTCGTGAACACGGTGGAGAACACGCTGGTCCCGACCGCGGCGCCGATCTCGCGGAGGAAGTTGTTGGTGGACGTCGCGACACCGACCATCTCCGGGGGCACCGCGTTCTGCACCGCGATGACGATGGTCTGCATGACGAAGCCCAGGCCGAACCCGAGGACGAAGATCATGGCGCCGAAGGTGACCATCGAGAGGTCCGCGGTCAGCCGGGTGAGCAGGGCCAGCCCGATCGTCGCGATCCCCATGCCGAGGATCGGGAAGATCTTGTACCGGCCGGTGGAGGAGATGAGGATGCCGGAGCCGAGGGCGGTGATCATCAACCCGACCGTCATCGGCAGCATGAGGAGCCCGGCCTCGGTGGCGTCGTAGCCGCGGGCCATCTGCAGGAAGGTCGGCAGGAACGACAGCGCCGCGAACATCGTCATGCCGAGCACGAGGGCGATCGAGACCGACACGGAGAACGTGCGGCTCCGGAACAGGCGGAGCGGGATGAGCGGGTCGGCCACCCTCGTCTCGACGACGAGGAACGCCGCCAGCGCCGCGACCGTGAGCGCCAGCAGGCCGATGAGCACGGGGCTGCTCCAGTCGTACCGCCCGTCGCTCGAGATCGAGCTCCAGCTGGTGAGGAGCACGATCCCCGCGGTGGTGACGGCCATGAGGGCCGCGCCGGCGAGGTCGAAGCGGGTGCTCGGCCGGCGGGACGGCAGCCGGAGCCGGAAGTACGCGACGGCGAACGCTACGAGGCCGATCGGCACGTTGAGCCAGAAGCACCACCGCCAGCCGGGGCCGTCGGTGAACCAGCCGCCGAGCAGGGGCCCCGCGACGGTGGCGACGCCGAAGACCGCGCCCATGGGACCCATGTACTTGCCACGGTCCCGGGCCGAGACGATGTCGGCGATGATCGCCTGGCTGAGGATCACCAGGCCGCCGGCCCCTAGCCCCTGGAGCGAGCGCCACACCACGAGGTCGACGAACGACGTCGCGAGCGCGGACCCGGCCGAGCCGGCCACGAAGATCGCGATGGCGACGAGGAAGGGGCGCCGCCGTCCGCGCAGGTCGCCCAGCTTGCCGTAGATCGGCATGACGACCGCGATCGCGAGGAGGTAGGCGGTGATGATCCAGCCCTCGTGCTGGGCCGCCCGGAGGTCGCCGACGATGGTCGGCAGAGCCGTGCTCACCACCGACTGGTCGAGGGCGGACAGGAACATCGCCGCCAGCAGGGCGCTGAAGATCACGTAGATCGTCCCCTGGGAGAGCACGAGCTCCGGCTCGTCCGTGGGGGCTGAGGAGTTCGCGGTGCGGCTCATCGCCGGTCCTCACTCGTCGGGGTACCACCTCACGCCGAGTGTGAGCCCCGCCCGACGAGGGCGCAAAAGGTGCCCGGGCCCCGCGGGTGGGTGCCGCCCACGCCCATCCCCTGCCCTCCGGCGCCGCCCTCGCTACGCTGAGGACGGACTCAAGGGTGAGCCGGCGAAACGCGGGAGGCCACGATGCCGAAGTACGTGTACCGCTTCAGCGAGGGCGACAAGGACCAGAAGGACCTGCTCGGCGGGAAGGGCGCCAACCTTGCCGAGATGACGCGGCTCGGCCTGCCGGTGCCACCGGGCTTCACCATCACCACCGAGGCGTGCCGCGCGTACATGGCCACCGGCCAGGTGCCGGCGGACCTGCGCGTGGAGGTGACGCTGGCGCTGCGGGAGATCGAGGACACCTTCGGCCGCCGGCTCGGCGACTTCTACGAGCCGCTCCTCGTCTCCGTCCGTTCGGGCGCCAAGTTCTCCATGCCCGGGATGATGGAGACGGTCCTCAACGTGGGCCTCAACGACGCCTCCGTGCAGGGCCTGGCCCAGTTCTCGGGGGACGAGCGGTTCGCCTGGGACTCCTACCGCCGCCTCATCCAGATGTTCGGCAAGACGGTGCTCGACGTCGACGGCGACCTCTTCGCCGCCGCGCTCGACGACCTCAAGGCCGAGCGCGGGGTGCGGGATGACGTCGAGCTCGGGGCCGAGGACCTGCGCGGCCTCGTCGAGACCTTCAAGCAGATCGTCCGCGCCGAGGCCGGCCGGGACTTCCCGCAGCACCCCCGTGAGCAGCTCGACCTCGCCATCGAGGCCGTGTTCGGGTCCTGGAACACCGAGCGCGCGGCGCTGTACCGCCGCCGGGAGCGGATCCCCAACGACCTGGGCACCGCGGTCAACATCGTGACGATGGTCTTCGGCAACCTGGGGGAGACCTCGGGCACCGGGGTGTGCTTCACCCGCGACCCCTCCACCGGGCACTCCGGCGTCTACGGGGACTACCTCACCAACGCCCAGGGCGAGGACGTCGTCGCCGGCATCCGCAACACCGTCCCCCTCGCGGACCTCGAGCAGATCGACCCCGACTCCTACGCCGAGCTGCGCCAGGCGATGCGCCGCCTGGAGACCCACTACCGCGACCTGTGCGACATCGAGTTCACCATCGAGCGCGGGAAGCTGTGGCTCCTGCAGACGCGGGTGGGCAAGCGCACCGCCGCGGCCGCCTTCCGGGTCGCCACCCAGCTCGTCGACGAGCACCTCATCACCATGGACGAGGCGATCTCGCGGGTGACCGGCGAGCAGCTGACCAAGCTCCTCTTCCCCCAGTTCGACGCCGCGGCCGACAAGACCCTGCTCACCCGGGCGATGGCGGCCTCGCCCGGCGCCGCCGTCGGGGAGATCGTCTTCGACAACGCCCAGGCGATCGAGCGCACGGACGCCGGCGCGGACGTCGTCCTCGTCCGGCGCGAGACCAGCCCCGACGACCTCGCCGGGATGATGGTCGCCGCGGGGATCCTCACCTCCCGCGGCGGCAAGACCTCCCACGCCGCCGTGGTCGCCCGGGGCATGGGCACGTGCGCCGTCGTCGGGGCCGAGGCGCTCGACGTCGACGTCGCCAAGCAGGAGGTGCGGGTGGGCGAGCGCACCCTCGTCGCCGGCGACGTCATCGCCCTCGACGGGACGAACGGGGAGGTCTACCTCGGGGACGTCCCCGTCGTCGACTCCCCGGTGATGACCTACATCGCCGACGGGCTCGACGCCGGCCTCGCCGCCTGCCCGGACGAGGCGACCGCCGAGCTGGTCCAGGCGGTCCACCGCATCCTCACCCACGCCGACGGCGTCCGACGCCTCGGCGTGCGGGCCAACGCGGACACCGCCGACGACGCCCGCCGCGCCCGCTCGCGCGGCGCCGAGGGCATCGGCCTGTGCCGCACCGAGCACATGTTCCTCGGCGAGCGCCGGGAGCTCATCGAGCGGGTCGTCCTCGCCGAGGGGGACACCGAGCGGGACGCCGCGCTCGACGCCCTCCTCCCGCTCCAGCGGGGGGACTTCATCGACATCCTCGAGCAGATGGACGGGCTCCCGACGACGATCCGCCTCATCGACCCGCCGCTGCACGAGTTCCTCCCCGACCTCACCGACCTCGCGGTGCGCGTGGCCCTGGCCCGGGAGCGCGGCGAGGTGGACGAGCGCGAGGTGGCGCTGCTCGCCGCGGTGCGCCGCATGCACGAGGCGAACCCCATGCTCGGCCTGCGCGGGGTGCGCCTCGGGCTCAAGGTCCCGGGGCTGTTCGCCCTGCAGATCCGGGCGATCGCCGAGGCGACGCTCGAGCGCCGCCGGGCCGGCGGCGACCCGCGCCCGGAGATCATGGTGCCCCTCGTGGGATCCGTCCGGGAGCTGCAGATCGTCCGCGAGGAGGCCACCGGGATCCTCGCCGAGGTGGGCGCCGGAGGCCTGCCCGTCGGCTGCATGATCGAGCTGCCGCGCGCCGCGCTCACCGCGCACCGCATCGCCGAGGAGGCGGACTTCTTCTCCTTCGGCACCAACGACCTCACCCAGACGACGTGGGGCTTCTCCCGGGACGACGTCGAGGGCGCGTTCTTCACCGACTACCTCGCCAACGGCGTCCTCACGATCTCCCCGTTCGAGACGATCGACGCCGACGGCGTGGGCGCCCTGGTCCGGGCCGGGGTCGCGGGCGGCCGGGCGACCAAGCCGACGCTGCACATGGGGGTGTGCGGTGAGCACGGCGGCGACCCCGAGTCGATCCACTTCTTCCACGTCGCCGGGCTCGACTACGTCTCGTGCTCGCCCTTCCGGGTGCCGGTCGCGCGGCTGGAGGCGGGACGGGCCGCCGTCATGGCGGGGGAGGACGCCACCCGCTGACCCGCGGCCCGGGCTGCGCGTGAGGTGGCCGCCCGGGGCGCGCGCCTGGGGCCGCCGAGGGGTGCGTCGGGGGCCGCCGGCCGGACGTCATCGGCGGCGGCGCGGCGGCGGTGGCAGCATGGTGGGGTGAGCCTCACCCAGCCCCGCCGAGCCGAGCACACCGACGCCGCCGAGCTCGTCGCCGCCCTGCGCCGGGCGGTGGACGGGGAGGTCTCCGACGACGCGCGCCGTCGCGGGGAGTACTCCACGGACGCGTCGAACTACCGGGTGGTGCCCGACGTCGTCGTCGTGCCCCGCGACGTCGACGACGCCCGCGCGGCCCTGGACGTGGCCCGCAGCCTCGGCGCGCCGGTGACCTCCCGCGGCGGCGGGACGTCGGTGGCCGGCAACTCGATCGGCCCCGGTGTGGTCCTCGACTTCTCCCGCCACGTCAACCGGATCCTCGAGCTCGACCCCGAGTCGGCGACGGCCCGGGTGGAGCCCGGCGTCATCATGTCCGACCTGCAGCGCGCCGCCGCGCCGCACGGCCTGCGCTTCGGGCCGGACCCGTCCACCCAGAACCGCGCCACCTTCGGCGGGATGATCGGCAACAACGCCTGCGGCCCGCACGCGGTGGCGTACGGGCGCACCGCCGACAACGTCCTCGCCCTCGACGTCGTCGACGGGCGGGGCCGGTCCTTCACTGCCCGCGCGGGGGAGGGGGCGCTCGACGTCGTCCCGGGGCTGGGCGACCTCGTCCGGTCCAACCTCGCCCTCATCCGCACGGAGCTCGGCCGCTTCGGCCGGCAGGTCTCCGGCTACAGCCTCGAGCACCTGCTGCCCGAGCACGGCGCGGACCTCGCCAAGGCGCTGGTCGGCACCGAGGGGACCCTCACGACCACGCTCGGGGCCACCGTCCGGCTCGTCCCGGTGCCCAGCGCGCCGGTGCTCGTGGCACTGGGCTACCCCGACATGGCCAGCGCCGCCGACGCCGTGCCCGCGCTGCTCGCGCACGAGCCCCTGGCCATCGAGGGGATCGACGCGCGCCTGGTCGACGTCGTCCGCCGCCACCACGGCCCCGCGTCGGTGCCCGAGCTCCCGCCGGGCGCCGGCTGGCTGCTCGTCGAGGTCGGCGGCCTCGACGCCGACGACGCCCTGGCCCGGGCCCGGGCGCTGGCCCGGGACGCCGGCACCGACGCCGCGCGGGTGGTCCCCGCCGGGGCGCAGGCGAGCGCCCTGTGGCGGATCCGGGCCGACGGCGCGGGCCTGGGCGGGCGGACCCCGTCGGGCGCGCAGGCCTGGCCCGGCTGGGAGGACGCCGCCGTCCCGCCGGAGCGGCTCGGCGCCTACCTGCGCGACTTCGAGGCGCTCATGGCCTCCTTCGGCGTCGACGGGCTGCTGTACGGGCACTTCGGCGACGGGTGCATCCACGTGCGCCTCGACCTGCCCCTGGAGACGCCCGCGGGTATCGGGCCCAGCCGGCAGTTCCTCACCGAGTCGGCGCGGCTCGTGGCGTCCTACGGCGGCTCCCTCTCCGGTGAGCACGGCGACGGCCGGGCGCGCAGCGAGCTGCTCGGGGAGATGTACCCGCCGCAGGTCCTCGACCTCTTCGGCCAGGTCAAGGCGCTCTTCGACCCGGACGACCTGCTCAACCCCGGCGTCCTCGTGCGCCCCCGGCCCCTCGACGCCGACCTGCGCCGCCCGGCCGCCCGGCCGCTGCTCGCCATCTCCAGCGGGTTCTCCTTCGCCGAGGACGGCGGGGACCTCACCCGCGCGGTCCACCGGTGCGTCGGGGTGGGCAAGTGCCGCGCCGACACGTCGAGCTCCGGTGGGTTCATGTGCCCGTCCTACCGGGCCACGGCCGACGAGAAGGACGTCACCCGGGGACGCGCGCGCGTGCTGCAGGAGCTCGCCAACGGCTCCCTCGTCCACGACTTCCGCTCCCCGGAGGTGCACGCCTCCCTCGACCTGTGCCTGGCGTGCAAGGCCTGCTCGAGCGACTGCCCCGCGGGCGTGGACATGGCCCGGTACAAGTCCGAGGTGCTCCACCGGGCCTACCGGCACCGGGTGCGCCCGGTGACGCACTACGTCCTCGGCTGGCTGCCCCGGTGGAGCGGCCTGGTGACGTCCGTGCCCGCGCTCGCGCGCCTGGTCAACGCTGTGCTCCGGGTGCGGCCGGTCGCCGCTGTGGTGCTGCGGGCCGGCGGGATGGACCCGCGCCGGCAGATGGTCCGCTTCGCCGAGCAGCGGTTCTCGGCGTGGGCCCGCACGCGCCCGGACGACGTCGTCCGCTCGGTCCCGACCGCCCCCGCATCACCCCCCTCTTCTGGTGATCATGCAGAAACGCCGGGCACGTGCGCCTGCGCGCCTGACACCTCGACGCCCTCCCCGAGCGGTCACACCGAAGCGCCGGAGGGGGAGAACCCGCCCCGTCCCGCGCCGCTGCTCGAGCACCGGGGCGACGAGCAGCGCGACGGGGCGGAGGGCGACGGCCCGCGCTACGTCGTGCTCTGGGCCGACTCGTTCTCCGAGACGCTCGACGGCGACGGTGCGCGCGCGATGGTGGGGGTCCTGAACGAGGCGGGGTACACCGTCGTCGTCCCCGACGAGCAGGCCTGCTGCGGGCTCACCTGGATCACCACGGGCCAGCTCGACGGCGCCCGCCGGCGGCTGGAGAAGACGATGTCGGTCCTCGCCCCGTACGCCGCGAACGGCATCCCCGTCGTCGGGGTGGAGCCGTCGTGCACCGCGGTGCTGCGCTCGGACCTCCCCGACCTGTTCCCCGACGACCCCCGCGCCGCGATGCTCGCGGCCGGGACGTACACCCTCGCCGAGCTCCTCACGGCGCCCGAGCCGGTCGGCCCCGGCGAGCGGTGGCAGCCGCCGTCGCTCGAGGGGGTCGAGGTCGTCGCGCAGCCGCACTGCCACCACCGCTCCGTCATGGGGTGGGAGGCCGACGCCGCCATCCTCGCGACGGCGGGCGCGCGCGTGCGGCAGCTGAGCGACTGCTGCGGCCTGGCCGGGAACTTCGGCATGGAGAAGGGTCACTACGACGTGTCGGTGCAGGTGGCGGAGCAGTCCCTGCTCCCGGCGCTGCGCGAGGCCGACCCGGACACGGTCTACCTCGCCGACGGGTTCTCGTGCCGCACGCAGGCCGAGCAGCTCGCCGGACGGCACGGCGTCCACCTCGCCCAGCTGCTGGCCGGTGACCGCTGAGCGCGCCGCCGCGTTTTGGTGACATGTGACTCAGAACGGGCACCCCGTCGTGCGATGATGGCGCGAGCCCCCGCCCCCGCGTGAAGGTAGCCAGGTCGACGTCGCCATGCCCCTGTTCGAGTTCGACGAGGGTCGCCTCGTCCCGGCCCAGTTCGGGCGTCCGGTGCACGAGCCCGTCGAGCCAGAGGTTCTCCAGTCCGTCCGCGAGCAGGTCCTCGAGGTCGTCCAGCGCCCCCTGTTCCCCGTGAGCTGGCACGACGAGGACGCCAGCCCCCGCCTCACCGCGATGGACGCCACCGGCCAGGTCGTCACGGTGGAGGTCGTGGAACGGCTCGACGCCGGCGCCCTCGTCGCCGCGCTGAGCCGCGCGGGCCGGGCCGGTGACCGGAGGTGGGTCGCCCTGGCCGAGTCCTACCCCCGCGGGGTCGACGCCTTTCGCCTGGACTGGACCGCGTTCCGCGAGACCATGCCGCCGCGCCCGACCCCGGGGCCGCGCCTCATCGTCGTCGCCGGTGCGGTCGACGACGACGTCCGCCCGGCCCTGGAGACCCTCACCGCCTCGGGGGTGGTCGTCCACGAGCTCTCGGTGCGGCAGATGTCCAACGGGCGGCGTTTCCTCGACGTCACGCAGCTGGGTGAGCCCTTCGTCGGGTACCCGCAGGTCCTGCCGGGGCGCGCGGCGCGTCGCCCCGAGCTCTCCGTCCCCTACGCCGCGCAGGAGTGGGACGAGCCCGGGCTCACCGACGATGCCGTGCTGGCGCCGCGGGCGCTCACGGACGAGCCCGCCCTCGTGGCGCCCGCCGCCTCGAACGGCATGCCGGCCCCGGCGCTCTCGGCCATCGCGGCCGCGCTCGACGGGCCCACCGAGCTCGTGTGGGCGCGCGGGCCGGGCCGTAGGCACACGGCGACGCTCCTGCCCGACGGCACCCTCACGGTCGGCGGACGGACGTTCCTCGCTCCCGACGAGGCTGCCGCCGCCGTCGCCGGGAGCACCGGCGAGGGGCCGGTGGACGGCTGGCAGGCCTGGCGCTTCGGCGAGGGCGGCCCCAGCCTGGGCGAGGCGCGCGACGAGCTGGCGGCACGCCCGGCGCCGGCCGAGCCTGCGGGCGGGCTCAGGCGTCGCGCGCGACGTAGGCGCGCGTCCACCGCCTGAGCTCGCGGTAGACCTGCGCCCGCGCGGGCGCCGCGGAGAGCGTGACGTCGTGGATGGCGTCGGCGATGCGCACCACCGTGACGACGGGCCCCAGCTGCAGCGCCCGCCGCCCCATCCGGTCGACGTCGAGGACGACGTCCGCCTTGCGCATCGCGGGTGCCCAGCGGGTGCCGACCACCGTCTTGTCCGAGGACAGGACGAGGACCGGGGCCATGATGCTCAGTCCGTCGGCCACCTGCGCGTGGCCGGCCATGACGGCGGAGAGCCACCCGGCGCGCACCGGCGCGGACGGCGAGGTCCGCCACGCGGGCTCCAGCCCCCAGCCGGTGACGAAGGGGTCGGTCGGGTCGGCGTCGGTGTCGTCGTCGTCCTCGGCCATCCCCACCAGCGCGCGGGAGTAGAACCCCGGGTCGACGACGGGCAGGGCCGCCTTGGGCTGGTAGCGGGCGACGCGGTCGACGACGGGCTGGGAGACGGTGCGCATGAGCGAGGAGCCCTGGAGCTCGAGCCACGGCGCGTTGAGGACGAGCGCCCGCAGGGCGCCGGGGTGCCGGTGCGCCCACAGGGCCGCCGTGAGCCCGCCCGTGGAGTGGCCCATGAGGACGAGGTCCTGCTCCGGCCCGTGCTCCGCGCGGATGACGGCGAGCGCGGCGTGGATGTCCTCGTCGTAGGTGGACAGGTGCTCGACGTACCCGTGGCTCTGGTGGGCGCGCAGGCTGCGGCCGTACTTGCGCAGGTCGAGGGCGTAGAACGCACCCCCCAGGCCCGACCACGCGCGCGCCAGCTCGCGCTGGTTGAAGTAGTCGTTCCAGCCGTGGAGGTAGAGCACGGTGAAGGCCGGCGCCGGCGTGGGGCCGGCCTCGGGGTCCTCGCCGGGGACGTGCCGCACGATCGTCGCGACCACCTCGCCCTCCTCGTCGGGCAGGAGCGGGAGGGTCTGCGCCTCGAAGCCGTCCCCGAGGAGGTCGCGGCCCCAGTGACCGGCGGGCGGCGGTGGGGGCAGGGCGATGTCCGGCTCCGCCGGGGCGGCGAGGTCGGGGAGGTTCGCGGGGTCGTCGGAGGTCGCGTCGGCGCGGTGGCGGATCGGCACCGGCTCATCGTGGCGCGGCGACGGCGGCCGCGCACGTCTGCCCGCCGCGGGGGGCCGCCCCGGCCGGTGCCTCAGCGGTCCAGGCGTCGCGCGACGTGCGCGAGGAAGCCCGCGACGTGGCGGGAAACCTGCTCGTGCTCGACGAGGAACCCGTCGTGGCCGTGGCGGGAGCGGACGTAGCGCACCGGCCCGGCGTTCGGGGCGCCGGCGGCGATGCGCTCGGACTGCTCGGGCAGGAAGAGGCGGTCGGTGTCGACGGCGATGACGAGGACGTCCGCGGTGATCTGGCTCAGCGCCGCCTCGACGCCCCCGCGGTCCCGGCCGAGGTCGTGGGTGAGCATGGTCTGGGTGAGGACGAGGTAGCTGTTGGCGTCGAACCGCGTCGCGAGCTTGGCGCCGTGGTGGTCGAGGTAGGACTGCACGGCGAAGCGCCCGCCCAGCATGGGGTCCTCGGCGTGCTGGGGGAGACGCCCGAACCGGGTCTCGAGCTCGTCGGCGCTGCGGTACGTCGTGTGCGCGATCTGCCTCGCGAGTGCGAGGCCGGTGTGCGGGCCCTGGCCGGGGGCGGCCCCGTAGTAGTCGCCGCCCCGGAACGCGGGGTCCAGCCGGATGGCCGCGAGCTGCGGGTGCGCCCAGGCGATCTGGTCTGCCGAGGTCTGCGCCGCGGACGCGATCACGGTGAGCGAGTGGACCCGCTCCGCGGCCGTCACGCCCCACTCGAGGACCCGGTGGCCGCCCATGGACGCGCCGATGACGTGCGCCCAGCGGTCGAGCCCGAGCTGGTCCATGAGCTCGATCTCGGCCGCGACCTGGTCGCGCACCGTGATCGTGGGGAACCGGCTGCCCCACGGGGTGCCGTCCGGGGCGGGGGAGGAGGGGCCCGTGGAGCCCTGGCACCCGCCGAGGACGTTCGGGGCGACGACGAACCAGCGGTCGGTGTCGATGGCGAGACCCGGACCGACGATGCTCGACCACCACCCGGGGGTGAGGTGCCCGGCGCCGGGGGCGCCGGTGACGTGTGCGTCGCCGGTGAGGGCGTGCAGGACGAGGACCGCGTTGTCGCGGGCCGGGCTGAGGGTGCCCCACGTCTCGTACGCCAGGCGCACGTGCGGCAGGCGCCCGCCCGCCTCGAGGTGGAGGGCGCCGAGGTCGGCGAAGCGGCGGCCGCCGGGCGGCATGCCCTCGCGCCAGGCCCCGGTGGCCGGGAGGTCGGCCGGGCGCACGCGCGAGCGGACGCGGCGGTGGGCCGCCGCGTCCGCCGCACAGTCGCCGTCGCTCACGCGGGGCCGTCCCCGCTCACGGCCGTGACGGCGGAGGACACGGCGTCCGCGGCCCGCAGGCCCTTGTCGAGGTCGGCGAGGATGTCGTCGATGTGCTCGATGCCGACGGCGAGGCGCACGAGCCCGGGGCTCACTCCGGCGGCGACGAGCTCGTCCTCGGTGAGCTGGGAGTGCGTCGTCGAGGCGGGGTGGATGACGAGGGAGCGGACGTCCCCGATGTTGGCGACGTTGGAGTGCAGCTCGAGGGCGTCGACGAAGGCGATGCCCGCCTCGTACCCCCCGGCGAGCTCGAAGGCGAGGACCGCGCCGGCGCCCTTGGGGGCGTACCGGCGGGCCCGGTCGTACCAGGGCGAGGACGGCAGGCCGGCGTAGGCGACCCGGGTCACCTGCTCCTGCTCCTCGAGGAACCGCGCGACCCGCTCGGCGTTGGCGACGTGGCGCTCGATGCGCAGGGAGAGCGTCTCCAGGCCCTGGGCGATGAGGAAGGCGTTGAACGGCGAGACCGCGGGGCCGAGGTCGCGCAGGAGCTGGACGCGGGCCTTGAGGATGAACGCCGGGGCACCGAGGTCCTTGTACACCAGGCCGTTGTAGCTGGGGTCGGGGGTGTTGTAGTTGGGGAACCGCGCCGGGTCCGCCGACCAGTCGAACGTCCCGCCGTCGACGATGGCGCCGGCGACCGACGTGCCGTGGCCGCCGAGGTACTTCGTCGCGGAGTGGACGACGATGTCCGCGCCGTGCTCGAGCGGGCGGATGAGGTACGGCGTCGCGATGGTGTTGTCGACGACGAGCGGCACGCCCACCTCGTGGGCGACGGCGGCGACGGCGGCGATGTCGAGGACGTCCTGCTTCGGGTTGGAGATGGTCTCGCCGAAGAAGAGCTTGGTGTTGTCCTGGACGGCGTCGCGCCAGGACTGCGGGTCGTCGGGGTCGGTGACGAACGTCGTCGTGATCCCGTACTTGGCGAGGGTGTGGTGGAGGAGGTTGTACGTGCCGCCGTAGAGGCTGGGGCTGGCGACGACGTGGTCGCCGGCCTCGGCGATGTTGAGGATCGTCAGCGTCTCCGCCGCCTGCCCGGAGGCGAGGAGGAGCCCGCCGATGCCGCCCTCGAGGGCGGCGATGCGGTTCTCGACCGTCTCCTGCGTGGGGTTGGTGATCCGGGTGTAGATCGGCCCGCTCTCCGCGAGGGAGAAGCGCCCGGCCGCCTGGGCGGCGTCGGCGAAGACGTAGGAGGTGGTCTGGTAGATCGGCAGGGCGCGGGCGCCGGTCTCGGCGTCCGGCGTCTGGCCGGCGTGGATCTGCTGGGTCTCGAAGGCCCAGGCGTTCGACTCGCTCATGGCTGCTCCAGTTCGATGGAGCGGGACGGCGGGCCGCACGCGCCTCGCCCGTCCCGCAGGGGGATGGGGTGCTGCGCACAGCTGGTGCTGCTGCCGGTCACGGCGGCCGTGGCTCCGATCGGGAGCAGGGCGGGCCGGACCCCGGGAGCGGGGTGTGCGCGGGTCAGCGGCACATTCGGCAGGTCATGTCGGGGAGCGTACGGACGCGCCGGTTCGCCGAGAAGCCCCGTCTCACGGGCCGGGACGTGGTGCTGGTGGGACTGATGTGACGAATGTGAATAGTGGTGCAGGTGTTCTCTTTTCGCGCGGAGAGCGCTACGGTGCTTCAGGTGCCGGGCGGGCGCGTCAAGCACGACACGCCGTCGGCACGGCTAGTTCGGTCTGTGGACGGAGACATGGTGGTTCATCCCCGTCGTCGCGGCGCTGCGGCGCTCGTCGTCATGCTGGGGCTCGGTGCGGTCGGTTCTGCCGCGTCCGCCGAGCCCACCCCCCCGAGCCAGGACGCCATCGCGTCGTCGCGCCAGGCCGAGGGCGAGACCCGCGAGCGGATCGCCGCCCTCGAGATCGGTCTCGCGGAGCTCAGCTCCCAGGTCGACGACGCGGGCATCCGCGCGGCGCAGGCCAACGAGGCGTTCCTCGAGGCGGCCGCCGCCCTCGAGGTGGCCGAGGCCGAGGCGGCGTCCGCCCGGGAGCAGGCCGACGATGCGCTCGCCGACGTGGAGGTCCAGCGTGCCGAGCTGGGCCGCGTCGCCACGGCCGCCTACCGTTCCGGACCCGGCTCGCTGGGTCCGGTGGAGCCGCTCATCTCCGCCGACGGGTTCGAGGACGCCATGGCCCGGGCGACGATGATCGACCGGCTCGGCACGCGCACCGACAACACCCTCCAGCAGTTCCGCGCCAGCGAGCAGGTCGCCTCGACCCTCGAGCGGCGCGCCGGCGAGGCGGTGGACGAGCAGGAGGCGGCGACCGAGGAGGTGGCCGAGACCCGGCGTGGCGCCGAGGAGGCCGCCGAGAGCGCCCAGACCCAGCTCGCCCTCTCCGTCGACCGCCGCGAGAGCCTGCTCGCCGAGCTGGCGACGCAGCGCAGCACGACGCTCGAGCTCGAGCGCGAGCGCCAGGACGCCCTCGACGCCGAGCGGCGCGAGCGCGACGACCGCATCGCCCGCGAGGCCGCCATCGCCGCCGCGCGCGCCCAGGAGGCGGCCGTGGACACCGCCCGGCCCGCGTCGGCAGCGCCGTCCCGGTCCGCGCCGTCCCGGCCTGCGCCGTCGCAGCCCGCTCCGTCGGAGCCGTCCGCGCCGTCGCCGTCCGCGCCGTCGCAGCCCGCGCCGTCCGAGCCTGCGAGCCGGCCGGTCGTGCCCGCCCCGGCACCTGCTCCCGCTCCGGCGCCCGCCCCGGCTCCCGCTCCCGCCCCGGCCCCGGCCCCGGCACCGGCCCCGGCCCCGGCGCCGGCACCGGCTCCCGCTCCCGCTCCCGCTCCGGCTCCTGCCCCGGCGCCCGCGCCGGCCCCGAAGAGCGCCGCCCAGGAGGCGCTCGCCTGGGCCCGGACCCAGCTGGGCAAGCCCTACATCTGGGGAGCGGCCGGACCCAACGGCTACGACTGCTCCGGCCTCACGCAGACCGCCTTCGCCCGCGCCGGCGTGAGCCTGCCGCGCACGACGAAGCAGCAGTACGCCGCCACCTCGCGCGTGCCCGTGGACCAGCTCCAGCCGGGCGACCTCATCTTCTACTCGAACAACGGCGCACCCTCGGGCATCTACCACGTGGCCATCTACGCCGGGAACGGCATGCGCCTCCACGCACCCGCGCCGGGCAAGACGGTCGAGTACGTGCCCATGTACTGGGCCAACGTCCTGCCGTCGGGCGGGCGCGTCTAGGACCGGCGCCCGCCCCCGGCGGCGGTGCGCCGTCGGGCGGCTGGTGGCCCCGGTGGTGCGACGGGCTTAGCGGTACGGTCGCCGGCATGACGAGTCACGACGCCGGCGCCGACGCCCGCACCATGCGCGAGCGCATGCTCGCCGGGGACCTGTACCTCGCGGACGACCCGGAGCTCGCGGAGGCGAGCGCCTCGGCGCTCGACCTCATGGACACGTTCAACATGACGACGGTGCGGCAGCGCCGCGTCCGGGAGTCGCTGCTGCGCGAGCTCCTCGGCGAGGTGGGCGAGGGCACGGAGATCCGCCCGCCCCTGTACGTCGACTACGGCTCGAACATCCGCATCGGGGCACGCTGCTTCGCCAACTTCGGGCTGGTCGCGCTCGACGTCGCCCCCATCACCATCGGCGACGACGTGCAGATGGGGCCGAACGTCCAGCTGCTCACCCCCACCCACCCCGTCGAGCCCGGACCGCGCCGGGACAAGTGGGAGGCGGCGAAGCCCATCACCATCGGTGACAACGTGTGGCTCGGGGGCGGCGTCATCGTCCTGCCCGGCGTCACCATCGGTGAGAACACGGTCGTCGGCGCCGGTGCCGTGGTGACCAAGGACCTGCCCGCCAACGTCGTCGCCGTGGGAAATCCGGCGCGGATCGTGCGCAGGATCGACTAGCCCCCGCCCCTTCCCTGGTGATCTTGCAGAAACGCTGGCGTCGTCAGCGTTTCTGCACGATCACCGGAAGGGGTGCGGGGGCAGCGGGTGGGCGGCGGGGTCCGTCAGGACGCGTCGCCCGCGCCGAACGGCTTGACCTGCACGGTGCTGGCGCCCGGGTGGGCGCCGTTCGGCACGTACCCGGCGTCGAGCGCGCGCTGGAAGGAGCGGCGGATCTCCTCCTCGGTCTCCTCGCGTCCGACCCAGTGCGCACCCTCGACGGACTTGCCCGGCTCGAGGTCCTTGTAGACCTCGAAGAAGTGCTGGATCTCCAGGCGGTGGAACTCGCTGACGTCCTCGATGTCGGTGCGCCACGACGCGCGCTGGTCGCCCGTGGGCACGCACAGCACCTTGTCGTCGCCGCCGGCCTCGTCGCGCATGCGGAACATCCCCAGGGCGCGGCACCGGATGAGGCAGCCCGGGAACGTCGGCTCCTCGAGCAGGACGAGCGCGTCCAGCGGGTCACCGTCCTCGCCGAGGGTGTTCTCGATGAATCCGTAGTCGTCGGGGTAGCGCGTCGAGGTGAAGAGCATGCGGTCCAGGCGGATGCGCCCGGTCTCGTGGTCGACCTCGTACTTGTTCCGCTGCCCCTTGGGGATCTCGATCGTGACGTCGAAGTCCATGCTTCCCTTCCCGTTGACCCGCCCCACCCGCGCGGCGGGGGTGCGCTGAGCGTGCGCCGCCGTCGCAGGGGGCGACAGCCTGCGCACTAGTCTGACGCACGAGCGGGCGATCGGCGCCCACCACCGGTAGGAGCGCGCATGGGCAGGGCGGGACGAGCCGCGCTCGCCGCCGTCGTCCTCCTCGCCGGGTACGCGGCCGCGGATGCCTACGACGTCGTCCCGGGCGTCCTCACGACGGCGGAGCCCGTGCCGGACCCGGCGCCGTACCCCACCCCCACCTACCGGGCCGCGCCGCTCACGCTCACGACGCCGGACCCCGCCGCGCCCCGGCCCGACCCCGCCGCGCTCGCCGCCCTCACCGACGAGCTGCTCGCCGACGAGCGCATCGGCCCCTCGGCCGGCGTCCTCGTCGTCGACGCCCTCACCGGGGAGCGGCTCGTCGACGTGGAGGCGGACGTCCCGCGCACGCCGGCGTCGAGCGTCAAGGTCCTCGGGGCCCTGGCCGCGCTCGACGCGCTCGGGCCCGACCACGTCCTCACCACCCAGGTCGTCGCGGGCGGGCCGGGGGAGGTGGTCCTCGTCGGTGGGGGCGACATCCTCCTCGCCGCCGGTGCGGGAGACGAGGGCGCCGTCGTCGGGCACGCCGGGCTCGCGGACCTCGCGGAGCAGACCGCCGCCGCGCTCGCGGGCACGGGCAGCGTCCGCGTGCGCCTCGACGACACGCTGTTCACCGGCCCGGCGCTCAATCCCGGCTGGGGCGGCATCGACCTCGACTTCGTCATGCCGATCCAGCCGGTCGCGGTGGAGACGGGCCTCGACCCCGCCGGCGGGTACCTGCCCGACCCGGCGCTGGCCGCCGCCCAGACCTTCGCCGCCGCGCTGGCCGCGCAGGGCGTCGCCGTCGACGGCGCCGTCGAGCGCGCCGCGGCGCCGGCGGGCGCCCAGGTGCTCGCCACCGTGGAGTCGGCGCCGGTCGAGGACATCGTGGCCCACACGCTGCGGGTCTCGGACAACTCCCTGTCCGAGGTGCTCGCCCGCCTCGTGGCCGTCTCCGACGGCGGTGAGGGCTCCACCGACGGCGCCATCGCCGCCGTCCTCGACCACCTCGCCGGGTTCGGGATCGACGTCAGCGGCGTGAGCCTCGCGGACACCTCGGGCCTGCTCGTCGAGAACGTCGTGCCCCCCGCCGTCCTCGCCGACGTCGTCACCACCGCGCTCGACCCGGTGCACCCCCAGCTGCGTGCGGCCGCCGACCTGCCCGTGGCGGGGCTCGAGGGCACCCTCGCCCGGCGGTTCGCCGGGCCCGCCGCCGGGGTCCTCCAGGCCAAGACGGGCACGCTGACGACGGCGGTCAGCCTCACCGGGGCGGTCCTCGACGCGGACGGCCGGCTCCTCGTGCTCTCTGTCGTGGCCGACGACGTCCCGTTCGGTGGGGCCTCCGCCGCGCGGGAGGCGGTCGACGAGTGGGCGACCGCGCTGGCCGGCTGCGGGTGCCGCTGAGCCCACCGGGGCCCGCGCTGACCCCCGCCGGGGGCCCGCGCCGACCCCCGCCGGGGGCCCGTGTGACCCGCCCGGGCCCGCGGACCCGGCGACGCGTACCGTGACCTCATGAGCTCCTCGATCGACTTCCGGGCGGCCGAGCGGCGCGCCGCGCGCCTCGTCCCGCCCGGCCCCCGCGCCTCCCGCGCCGAGCTCGACGCCCTGGTGCACGTGCTGCGCGCGGCCGCGGGCAGCGCCCCGGCGCACGTCGCGGCCATCACCGGGCTCCACGAGGCCGGGGCCGAGGCCGCCCGGCGCCCGGTGTTCGTCATCGACCGCGCCCGCTGGGCCGAGGCGAACGTCGCGATGTTCGCCCACCTCACCGGTGACCTCCTGCCCGAGGTGACCGTGCCCGGCGCCGCCCGCCTCGGTGGGGAAGAGCTGGGGATCATGCTCTCGGTCCTCTCGACCAAGGTGCTCGGCCAGTTCGACCCGTTCACCCCGGCCCGCCACCGGCCCGGGCAGGGCGTGGCGGACCCGGCCGGCCGGCTGCTCCTCGTCGCACCGAACGTCCTCCACGTCGAGCGGGAGCTCGACCTCGACGCCATGGACTTCCGGCTGTGGGTCTGCCTGCACGAGCAGACGCACGCGGTCCAGTTCGCCGCCGCCCCCTGGCTCGCCGACCACCTCGCCTCCCGCCTGCGCGCGCTGGTCGGCGGGATGAGCGACCCCGAGGACGGGCGCCAGCGCATCGGTCGCGCGGTCCGCGCGGTCCTCGACACCCTGGGCTCGCGCGGCGGTGCGGGCGAGCGGCAGGGGGCCGGCCCGCTGGTCGAGGCGTTCCTCACGCCCGCCGAGCGCGAGCACATGGCCTCCGCCGTCGCCGTCATGTCGCTCCTCGAGGGCCACGCCGACGTCGTCATGGACGCCGTGGGACCCCAGGTGCTGCCCTCGATCCGGCGGATCCGCGCGTCCTTCGAGAAGCGCCGGGACGGGACCGGGATGGTGGACATCCTGCTGCGCCGCCTCACCGGCATGGACGCCAAGGTGGCGCAGTACCGCGACGGGGCCGCGTTCGTGCGCGGGGTGGTCGCCAAGGTGGGTCACGACGGCCTCAACGCCGTGTGGACCGCGCCGCCGCTCCTGCCGACGCCGGCGGAGATCGCCGACCCCGACGCCTGGGTGCGCCGGGTCCACGGCTGAGCGCCGCCGTGGGGGAGCGCCAGCGGCGCCGGGGGCGCGGCCGGTGACCGGGCCCGACCCGGCCGTCGCCGCCGCCCGTTCCGCCATCCGCGACGCGCTCGCCGACCTGGCGCCCGGGACCCGGGTGCTCGTCGCGTGCTCGGGTGGTGCGGACTCCCTCGCGCTCGCCGCCGCGACGGCGTTCGTCGCGTCCCGGGCGGCGATCCTCGCCGGGTCCGTCACCGTCGACCACGCCCTCCTGCCGGGCAGTGCGGAGGTCGCCCGGCGCACCGCGGCCGCGTGCGCGGCGATGGGCCTCGAACCCGCCCTGGTCCGCACCGTCACCGTGGCGGGACCGGGAGGCCCCGAGGCGTCCGCCCGGCACGCCCGGTACGCCGCGATCGAGGACGCCGCACGCGAGGCCGGGGCCGCCGTCGTCCTCCTCGGGCACACCCTCGACGACCAGGCGGAGACGGTGCTGCTGGCGCTCGCCCGGGGCTCGGGGGCCCGCTCGCTCGCCGGGATGGCTCCGCGGCGCGGGGACCTGCGCCGGCCCTTCCTCCACCTGCGCCGCGCCGACACCGAGCAGGTGTGCCGCGCCCTCGGGCTGGACCCGGTCGACGACCCGGGCAATGCCGCCGACGGGCCGTGGCGCACCGCCGACGGCGGGCCGCTGCGCCGCGCGGCCGTGCGCGAGCGAGTGCTGCCGGCGCTGGCCGAGGCCCTCGGCCCGGGGGTGCCCGAGGCGCTGGCCCGCACGGCCGGGCTCCTGCGGGAGGACGCCGACCTCCTCGACACGCTCGCTGCGGAGCTCCTCGCCCGGGCGGAGAGCTCCGCGCCCGACGCCGACGCCGACGCTCCCGCCGGTGACGCCGGTGACGCCGGTGACGCCGGTGACGCCGGTGACCCTGGACACGGCGGCGACGCCGGAGGGCCCGCCGCGGGCGGCGGCCTCGCCCTCGACGTCGGCGTCCTCGCGGCGGCCCACCCGGCCCTGCGCCGCCGGGCGCTGCGCCTGGCGGCGGCCGCGGCCGGCTGCCCCGGCGGGGCGCTGTCCGCGCGGCACGTCGCGGCCCTCGACGCCCTCGTCGTGCGCTACCACGGCCAGGGCCCCACGATGCTCCCTGGCGGTGTCACGGGGTCCCGCGCGTGTGGCAGGCTGACTCTTGTTCCCCACGGCGTCGCCGTGGACGGGACGCCACTGGGCGATTGAGGCGGGAGTGCGCGTGGACGCGGAGGACATGGGCAAGGACCTGGACAAGGTCCTGCTGACGCAGGAACAGATCGCGGCGCGTCTGGACGAGCTGGCCGAGCAGATCGACGCGGACTACGTCGGACGCGAGGTGCTCCTCGTCGGGGTGCTGCGCGGCGCGGTGATGGTGATGGCCGACCTGTCCCGCCGTCTGCACACGCCGCTCGAGATGGACTGGATGGCGGTCTCCTCCTACGGGTCCGGCACCCGGTCCTCCGGCGTCGTGCGGATCCTCAAGGACCTCGACACCGACGTCCACGGGCGGGACGTCCTCATCGTCGAGGACATCATCGACTCCGGGCTCACCCTGTCCTGGCTGGTGTCGAACCTGCGCGGCCGGGGTACGGCGTCGGTCGAGATCGCGACCCTCCTGCGCAAGCCGGACGCCGCCAAGGTCGAGGTGGACGTGCGCTACGTGGGCTTCGACATCCCGCCGGAGTTCGTTGTCGGCTACGGCCTCGACTACGCGGAGAAGTACCGCAACCTCCCCTTCGTCGGGACGCTCGCCCCCCACGTCTACGGCGGCTGAGCCCTCGGCCGTCGGCCGGCCCCACTCCTGCCCGTGCAGCCCTGCGCGAACACGTGCGCCTGCACGCGGCACCGTTGTGTACCGTCGACCGATGACTGACCGAGCAGGAGGGACGCGGCCCGAGCGCCGCCACTGATGAACGCCAAGAAGATCGTCCGCGGGCCCGGTATCTGGATCGCCGTCGTCCTGCTTCTCGCATTTCTCGGGATGTCCCTGCTCAACGGGAACCCCGCCCAGCGCATCGACACCTCCGACGGCCTCGAGCTGCTCGCCGGGGACACCGTCGAGCAGGTGGAGATCAACGACGTCACGCAGCGCGTCGAGCTCGTCCTCTCGGAGGAGTTCGAGGACTACGGCGACCGCGTCGCCTTCTTCTACGCCACGCCGCAGGGCGAGACGGTGGCCCAGGCGGTCGAGGCCGCCGACCCGCCGGAGGGCTACAACGCCGAGGTCCCGCAGCCGTCCATCTGGACGTCGATCCTCGGCTTCATCCTGCCGATGCTCATCATCGTCGGGCTCTTCTGGTTCTTCCTCAGCCGCATGCAGTCCGGTGCCGGCGGGATGATGAAGTTCGGCAAGTCGAAGGCGAAGCTGGTCTCCAAGGAGACCCCGCAGGTGACCTTCGCCGACGTCGCCGGCGTGGACGAGGCCGTGGAGGAGCTCCAGGAGATCAAGGAGTTCCTCGCCGAGCCGGAGAAGTTCCAGGCCGTCGGCGCGAAGATCCCCAAGGGCGTCCTCCTCTACGGCCCGCCCGGAACCGGTAAGACGCTCCTCGCGCGCGCCGTCGCCGGCGAGGCCGGGGTGCCGTTCTTCTCCATCTCCGGCTCCGACTTCGTCGAGATGTTCGTCGGTGTGGGCGCCTCCCGCGTCCGCGACCTCTTCGAGCAGGCCAAGGCGAACGCGCCGGCCATCATCTTCGTCGACGAGATCGACGCCGTGGGCCGCCACCGCGGCGCCGGCATGGGCGGGGGCCACGACGAGCGGGAGCAGACGCTCAACCAGCTCCTCGTGGAGATGGACGGTTTCGACGTCCACACCAACGTCATCCTCATCGCGGCCACCAACCGCCCCGACATCCTCGACCCCGCGCTGCTGCGCCCGGGCCGCTTCGACCGTCAGGTGACCGTCGACGCCCCGGACCTCCTCGGCCGCGCCGCGATCCTGCGCGTGCATGCCAAGGGCAAGCCGATGGTCCCGGAGATCGACCTCGAGGTCGTCGCCCGCCGGACCCCCGGCTTCACCGGTGCGGACCTGGCGAACGTCCTCAACGAGGCCGCGCTCCTCACCGCCCGCTCGGGCGCCCAGCTCATCGACGACCGCGCGCTGGACGAGGCGATCGACCGCGTCATCGCCGGACCGCAGAAGCGGACCCGGGTGATGAACGAGAAGGAGAAGAAGATCACCGCGTACCACGAGGGCGGGCACGCCCTGGCGGCCGCGGCGCTGCGGTACACCGACCCGGTGACCAAGGTGACGATCCTCCCGCGCGGCCGGGCCCTCGGGTACACGATGGTCATGCCCACCGAGGACAAGTACTCCACGACGCGCAACGAGCTGCTCGACCAGCTCGCCTACGCCATGGGCGGGCGCGTCGCGGAGGAGATCGTCTTCCACGACCCCACCACGGGCGCGAGCAACGACATCGAGAAGGCGACCAACCTCGCCCGCAAGATGGTCACCCAGTACGGCATGAGCGCCCGCGTCGGGGCGGTCAAGCTGGGCCAGGAGTCCGGTGAGGTCTTCCTCGGCCGTGACATGGGCCACCAGCGGGACTACTCCGAGGGCGTCGCCGTCGTCGTGGACGACGAGGTCCGTCGCCTCGTCGACGCCGCGCACGACGAGGCGTGGGACATCCTCATGGAGTACCGCCAGGTGCTCGACGACCTGGTCCTCGCCCTGCTCGAGCGCGAGACGCTCAACGAGGCCGAGCTGCGCGAGATCTTCGCCCCCGTGGTCAAGCGTGAGCCCCGCCCGGTGTGGCTGTCCTCGGACACCCGCCGGGTGAGCACCGTGCCCCCGGTCATGACGCCTGCCGAGCGGGCCAACGGCACCGGCACCATGCTGCCGCAGGACCAGGCGGCCGCGGCCGGCGAGGGCTTCGGCATCGGGGAGGTTCCCGCCAACGGTCAGGTCGGCGGGTCGACCGAGGGTGTCTGAGCTGAGCCAGGACGGCGTCTCGGCCCGTCGGCCCTACGACGCCGAGGGCGTGCGCCGCGCCGTGCGCGACCTCCTCGTCGCGGTCGGGGAGGACCCCGACCGCGACGGCCTGGTGGACACCCCGGAGCGGGTGGCCCGGGCCTTCGAGGAGGTGTTCGCGGGCATGCGGACGGACCCCGCGGAGGTGCTGGCGACGACCTTCGACCTCGGCCACGAGGAGATGATCATCGTCAAGGACATCGAGGTGTACTCGACCTGCGAGCACCACCTCGTGCCCTTCCACGGCGTCGCGCACGTGGGGTACATCCCCAACGCCGACGGGCGGGTCACCGGGCTGAGCAAGCTCGCCCGGCTCGTCGACGCCTTCGCCCGGCGCCCGCAGGTGCAGGAGCGGCTGACGTCCCAGGTGGCCGACGCGCTCGTCACCGCCCTCGACCCGCGCGGTGTCATCGTCGTCGTCGAGTGCGAGCACCTGTGCATGTCGATGCGGGGGGTGCGCAAGCCCGGAGCGCGGACCGTCACCTCCGCGGTGCGCGGACAGATGCGCCAGACGGCCACCCGCGCCGAGGCGATGAGCCTCATCGCCGGTCACCGCTAGGCAGCAGCGGACGACGCCCTAACCTGGAGCCGTGACCATGCCCACCGCGACGACGCCCCCGCCCACCGGCCGCCGCGTGCCGACGGCCGGTCGCACCCTCGTCATGGGCGTCGTCAACGTCACCCCGGACTCCTTCTCCGACGGCGGGTGGTGGCCCGACCCCGACGCCGCCCTCGTCCACGCGCGCGCCCTGCGCGCGCAGGGCGCCGACATCCTCGACGTCGGCGGTGAGTCCACCCGCCCGGGGGCGGAGCGGGTGCCCGGGGACGTCGAGCTCGCCCGGGTGCTCCCCGTCGTGGCCGCTCTCGCCGGCGAGGGCGCGTGCGTCAGCGTCGACACCCTCAACGCGCGCACCGCGCTCGCCTGCGTCGAGGCCGGCGCTGCCCTCGTCAACGACGTCTCCGGCGGGCTCGCCGACCCGGAGATGGCCCACGCCGTGGCCTCCACCGACGCCACCTACGTCCTCGGCCACTGGCGGGGCGACCCGACCCGGATGACGTCGCTCGCCCGCTACGACGACGTCGTCGCCGACGTGGTGGCCGAGCTCGGCGAGCGCGTCGAGGCCGTCCTGCGCGCGGGCATGGCTCCCGAGCGGATCGTCCTCGACCCGGGCCTGGGGTTCGCCAAGGAGGGCGTAGACAACTGGCGGCTGCTGGCCCGCCTCGACGCGATCGCCGCCCTCGGGTTCCCCGTGCTCGTCGGTGCTTCCCGCAAGCGGTTCCTGGGCGCGCTCCTCGCCGGCGTTGACGGGGTGCCCGCCGCGCCGCTCGCCCGCGACCACGCCACCGCGGCCGTGACGGCCCTCGCCGCGGGCGCCGGCGCGTGGGCCGTCCGCGTCCACGACGTCCCCGCCTCCGCCGACGCCGTCCGCGTCGCGGCCGCCTGGGCCGCGGGCGGTGAGCACCCGTGAGGCCCCCCGTCCACGACGACGCCGGCGCCGTCCTCGACCAGGTCGAGGTCACCGGCCTGCGCGCCTTCGGCCGGCACGGGGTGTTCCCCGAGGAGCGCCGCGAGGGCCAGACGTTCCTCGCCGACGTCGTCCTCCACCTCGACTCACGCGAGGCGGCCGGGAGCGACGACCTGGCCGCGACCGTGAGCTACGCCGACGTCGCCGAGGAGGCGGTCGCCGTCCTCGCCGGCGAGCCCGCGGACCTCCTCGAGACGGTGGCCGCCCGGATCGCCGAGCGGGCCCTGCGCCACCGCGCCGTCCGGGCCGTCGACGTCAGCGTCCACAAGCCCGAGGCGCCCCTCACGGTCCCCTTCACCGACGTCACGGTGAGCGTGCGCCGCCACCAGGACCGCGCCGGGGTCCTCGACGCCCGCCCGCCCGCCCCGGTGGAGTTCGTCGTCGCCGTCGGCGCCAACCTCGGGGACGCGGCGACGACGCTGCGCCGGGCGACGGCGGAGCTCGCCAACCACCTCGGGGTCGAGCTCACCGCGCTCTCCCCGCTCGCCCGGACCGCCCCCGTCCTCGCCCCGGGCGCGGCCCCGCAGCCGGACTACCTCAACGCGGTCCTCGTCGGGCGCACCACCCTCAGCCCGCGCGAGCTGCTCGGCCTGTGCCACGCCGTCGAGGCGGCCCACGGCCGGCAGCGGCTCGAGCGGTGGGGCGCCCGCACCCTCGACCTCGACGTCATCAGCGTGGGCGGGATCGTCGCGGCGGACGACCACCTCGAGCTGCCGCACCCACGGGCCCACGAGCGTGCCTTCGTCCTCCGGCCCTGGCTGGCGGCCCAGCCCGACGCGACGCTCCCCGGCCACGGGCGGGTGGCCGACCTGGCCGCGGACGCCGACGGGGAGCTGGAGTGGGTGGCCGGGCCGTGGGCCGACGTCGGCCTGCCCGCGGACACCGGGACCGGGGAGGACCACTGATGCCGCGCACCCGCTGGCAGCACCTCGTCGTCACCGCCGTCGTCGCCGGCCTGCTCAGCTACGCGGTGCTCTCGATGCTGCTCATGCGTGGCCTGAGCCCGATCCCGGTCCCCGGCACGATGTGGGCGGGCCTCGCCGTCGTGGCCGTCGCCGTCCTGCTCCTCGGCCGCAGCGTGCGCCGGTTCACCGAGCGCAAGCCGACGCGGATGGACGCCCTGCGCGCGGCCCGGGTGGCGGTCCTCGCCAAGGCCAGCTCGGCCGCCGGAGCGGCCCTGGCGGGTTACTTCGCGGCGCACGTGCTCGCCGCGCTCGCCAACCTCGGCGCGCCCATGCTCACGACGCACGCGTGGTGGGCCGGTGCCGCGGGCCTCGCGAGCCTCGCCCTCGTCGTCGTGGGCCTGGTCGTGGAGTCCTGGTGCCGGATCCCGCCCGACGACGACGAGGCGCACGCCTGACGGGAATAGGTATCCACCGGCCGCGGCCGCACGGGGCGTGGGCATCCACCAGAGCCTCGTCGTCGAGGAGGCGCCTGCCGGTACCGGCGCCGCACCCGGAACGGTGCCGCCGCCCGGCTGCGGGTCCGACACAATGGGGCCGCGGATCGTCCGCGTGGAGGGAGTTCCCATGTCCGACGTCGACACCAGGAATTGGGCGGGACCCGGTTCGTCCGGGCCCTTCGACCCTGCCGGGGTCTCCTTCACGCCCGTCTCGCGGGGCCTCATCACGGCCCGGCTCATCACCGAGGCAATCTTCGTGCTGCCGCCGCTCCTCATCGGAGCGGTCCTCGCCGTCCTCTTCTCGCCCTGGTGGTGGATCCTCGCCGGCACCATGGCCGTGATCGCCGTGTGGTCCGCGTGGCTCATCCCGCGCCAGGTCCGCGCGATCGGCTACGCGGAGCGTGCCGACGACCTCCTCATCCGCAAGGGCATCGTGTTCCGCCGGCTCACCGTCGTGCCGTACGGCCGGATGCAGTTCGTCGACGTCAAGGCCGGCCCCCTCAACCGGCGCTGCGGCATCGCCGAGATCCAGCTCCACACCGCCTCCGCCACGACGGACGCGAGTATCCCCGGGCTTCCGCCGGCCGAGGCGGACCGGTTGCGTGACCGCCTCACCGAGCGCGGCGAGGCCCGGCTGGCCGGGCTGTGAACGCCGTCGGACCTCGCGGCACCGGCCCCGCGGGCGTGACCGGGGCGGCGTCGGCCGCGGAGGCGGCCCCCGCCCCCGAGCAGCACCTCGAGTGGCGCCGCGTCCACAAGATCACCCCGGTCCTCAACGCCTGGAAGGTCATCGTCGCGGTCCTCGCCGTGCTCGTGTACCAGAACGTCGAGGTCGTCGGGGACCTGTGGCTGCAGCGCAACCGGGTGGACTGGGCCGTCGTCGGGCTCATCGTGGCCGGCGTCGTCCTCGTCCTCCTCGCCCTGCTGGCCATCTACTCCACGCTGTCGTGGCGGATGATGCGCTACGCCGTCGGTGATGACGCGGTGTACCTCCACTCGGGGATCCTCTTCCGCCAGCAGCGTCACGCCCGGCTCAACCGCATCCAGGCGATCGACGTCGTCCAGCCCCTGCTCGCCCGGATCTTCGGGCTCGCCCAGCTGAAGATCGAGACGGCGGGGGGTGCCGGATCCTCCGTCGTGCTCGCCTTCCTCCAGGAGGACGAGGCCCAACGGCTCCGCCGGGAGATCCTCGACCGCGCCGCCGGGGTGCAGCGCGGCCCGGCCGCGCCGTCCGTGAGCGCCCCGCCGCCGCCGGGGGGACAGCCCTCGGCCTCCGGGCCCGCCGCCCGCCCGGCCGCGCCGCTCCTCGACCCGGTGCCCGAGCGCGAGCTGCTCACCGTGCCGGTGAACCGGCTGGTGGGCTCGTTGCTGCTGTCCGGCTCGAGCATCACGTTCCTGCTCTTCCTCGTCGCGCTCACGGTGGCGGCCGTCGCCGCGGAGAGCGCCGGGGTGCTCGTGGGCGCGCTGCCGGGCATCGTCGGCTGGGGTGGCTACCTCTGGTCCCGCTTCTCCGGTGGGTTCGCGTTCCGGGCGGCGGTGTCCTCCGACGGGATCCGCCTGCGCCACGGGCTGCTCGAGCAGCGGTCCCAGACCGTGCCGCCGGGCCGCGTGCAGGCCGTCCAGCTCACCCAGCCGCTCCTGTGGCGCCGCCGCGGGTGGTGGCGCGTCGTCGTCAACGTCGCGGGGTACGGCGCGGAGAACGAGGCCTCCGGCGGCACCACGAGCGGGGTCCTCCTGCCCGTCGGGCCGCGCGGGGACGCCCTCACGGCGATGTGGCTCGTCGTGCCCGACCTCGGCGCCGACGATGCGCGGGCGGTCCTCGACGCCGCCCTCGAGGGCAGCGGCGAGGGCGCCGGGTTCATCACGAGCCCGCGGAGCGCGCGGTGGCTCGACTGGATCACCTGGCGCCGCAACGGGCTGCGGATCACCGACCGCGCCATGCTCATCCGCACCGGCCGGATCACCCGGACGCTGACGATCGTGCCGCACGAGCGCACCCAGTCCCTCGCCATCGAGCAGGGGCCGTGGGAGCGCCGGCTCGACCTGGCCAACCTCACCATCGCGTCGGTGCCCGGGCCCGTGAGCCCGCGGGTGCACCACCTCCACGCAGCGACCGCGCTGCGGCTCCTCGGGGAGCAGGCCGATCGTGCGCGCTCCGCCCGGAGCCACGAGAGCCCGGAGGAGTGGGTGCAGCGGGTGTGCCCGCCGGGGCCAGGTGCGGGGACGCCGCCGGCGCCCCTTCAGGGCCAGCCCGTCCCGCCGCAGGGCCAGCGGTTCGCGCCCCCCGCGCCGCCGCCGCCGCCGCAGGGCGCGCCGGTTCCGCCGCTGCCGCCGCAGGGCGCGCCGGTGCCGCCGCCGCCCCCGCAGGGCGCGCCGCTCCCGCCGCCGCCGCCGCAGGGCGGCCCGGTTCCGCCGCCGCCGCCGCAGGGCGCGCCGGTCCCGCCGCCGCCCCCGCAGGGCGGCCCGGTTCCGCCGCCGCCCCCGCAGGGCCCGCCGCTCCCGCCGCCGCCCTACCCCGCACCGCCGTCCCAGCCCGGGCTGGGATGATGGTGGGGTGAGTGAGGCGACGCGAGAAGGCCATCGGCCCGGGCGGCTCGGTGTCGGCATCGTCGGGGCGGGACGCGTGGGGGCGGTCCTCGGCAGCGCCCTGCGCGCCGCCGGGCACGCCGTCGTCGGCGCGAGCGCGGTCTCCGAGGAGAGCCGCGACCGGATCGAGGTGCTCCTGCCGGGCGTGCCGGTCCTCAGCGTCGAGGAGGTCGTCGAGCGCGCCGAGCTCGTCCTGCTCACCGTCCCCGACGACGTCCTGCCCGACCTGGTCGCCGGCATGGCGGAGCTGGGGCACTGGCAGGCGGGCCAGATCGTCCTCCACACCTCCGGCCGCTTCGGGGCGGACGTCCTCGCGCCGGCGCGCCGGGCGGGCGCGATCCCCCTCGCCATCCACCCCGCGATGACGTTCACCGGGACGAGCGTCGACCTCAGCCGGCTCGTCGGGTGCCCGTTCGCCGTGAGCGCCCCCGGGCCGGTCCTGCCCATCGCGCAGGCCCTCGTCGTGGAGATCGGCGGCGAGCCCGTGGTCCTGCCGGAGGCCGTCCGCCCGCTCTACCACGCGGCCCTCGCGCACGGTGCCAACCACCTCGTCACGCTGGTCACCCAGGCGACGCGGGTGCTCCAGGCGGCGGGCGTGGAGGAACCGGGGCAGATGCTCACCCCGCTCCTCACCGCGGCCCTCGAGGGGGCGTTGCGGCAGGGGGAGGCGCACCTCACCGGCCCGGTCGTGCGCGGCGACGTCGGCACGGTCCGCGACCACGTGGCGGCCCTGGCGGCCCTCGCCGCCGAGGACCCGGCGCAGGCGGACGTGCCGGAGACCTACCGCGCCCTGGCGCGGGTCACGACGCAGCGGGCCGTCACGGCGGGCCGCCTGCGAGAAGCCCCCGCTCAGGCCCTCCTCGACCTCCTCGCTTCGCCGGCTGGCCCCGGCGGCGCCGCGCTCCCGGTCGCTGCCCCTGCACACCCGGCCCCCGTGGCCGATACCCCCACCGACCCCGTCCTCGTCCGCACGCGGGAGGAGCTCGTCGGCGCCCTGCGGGGCCAGGTCGGCCGACGGGCCGTCGTGATGACGATGGGGGCCCTGCACGAGGGGCACCTCGACCTCGTCCGGGCCGCCCGCGAGCGGGCAGAGCACGTCGTCGTCACCATCTTCGTCAACCCGCTGCAGTTCGCGCCGGGCGAGGACTTCGAGGCCTACCCCCGGGACCTGGCCGGCGACCTCGCCCGCCTCGCCGAGGTGGGGGCCGACGTCGTCTTCGCCCCCGAGCCCGCCGAGGTCTACCCCCAGGGCGACCCCGTGGTGCAGCTCGACCCCGGCCCCATGGGCGCCGTGCTCGAGGGGCGCACCCGGCCCACGCACTTCGCCGGCGTCCTCACGGTCGTCAACAAGCTCCTCCACCTCGTGCGACCGGACGTGGCGCTCTTCGGGGAGAAGGACGCGCAGCAGCTCGCGCTCGTCCGGGCGATGGTCCGGGACCTCGACATGGGGGTGGAGGTCGTCGGCGTGCCCATCCGCCGCGACGCCGACGGGCTCGCCCTGAGCAGCCGCAACGCCTACCTCAGCGCGGACGAGCGGCGCTCCGCGCTGGCCCTGTCCGCCGCGCTGCGGGCCGGCGCCGCGGCGGGTGCCGGCGGGCCCGCGGAGGTCCTGGCCGCGGCCGCCGCCGTCCTGGACGCCGCCCCCGGCGTCCGCCTCGATTACCTCGCGCTCGTGGACCCCGATACCCTCGCGGTGCTGGACGACGACGCCCAGGGCGCTGGGCTGCTCGCCGTCGCTGCGTGGGTGGGGAACACCCGGCTCATCGACAACGTTGCGGTGACGCTAGGCGTGCCACCGCAGTCAGTACCAGGGGAGACCGACCAACCATGAGCGTCCCGCGCTCGCTGCACCGCCCGATGCTCGTGGGCAAGATCCATCGCGCCACCGTCACGGCGGCCGACCTGCACTACGTCGGGTCGATCACCGTCGACGCCGACCTCCTCGACGCGGCGGACCTGCTGCCCGGGCAGCAGGTCGACGTCGTCGACGTCACCAACGGGGCGCGCCTCACGACCTACGTCATCCCCGGCGAGCGGGGGAGCGGGATCGTCTGCATCAACGGGGCGGCGGCGCACCTCGTCCACGCCGGCGACCTCGTCATCCTCATCGCCTACGGCATGCTCTCCGACGAGGAGGCCCGGAGCTACACCCCGGCTGTCGTGTTCGTCGACGAGAACAACCGCATCGTCGACGTCGGCGGGGAGCCCGGACAGGTCCCCGATGTCGACGCCGGCCAGGCGCGCTCCGTCGAGCCCAGTGGCATCACCATCGAGGCCTACCGCCGCGACGCCTGACGCCTGACGCCTGACGCCTGCCGCACGCCGGTGGCTCGGGGGCGGCGCCCGCGGGACGGGCTCCGCGCGGAGCCCGTCCGCGTGGCGCGACGCCGACCCCTTGTCCGGCGTGGCGGTCCGGCGTACGCTCCGGGCGAGGCGGAGTGTTAGCGGTCACATCGACGCAGTTCCGCACAGGTGATGCGCACGGGGCGCGGGGGCCACGGACGGCCTGCGGGTGACGGTGCGCCCGACCCGCGTGCGCGACGGTGCCACGCACAAGGAGAGACGCGATGGCGCGACGTGGTGTCCGACTGGTCCAGCGAGGCAGCGCGGTGCTGCTCGCCACCCTCCTGGCGGCGAGCGGCGTGGGCCTCGCGGCCTCGCCCTCGATCGCCGACTCCCCGGTGCCGGGGGAGGCCGTCCTCGACCTGCCCTTCGACGGCACCCTCACCGACGCGAGCAGCTACGCCAACCCGGTCGCCGTGCGCCCGGGCGGCACCGCGCGCTACACCGCGGGCGTGTCCGGGCAGGCCATCGAGCTCAACGGCAGCACCGCGCTCAACCTCGGCACGGGCGCCCACCTCCAGCCGCAGGACCTCACGCTCTCGTTCTGGTTCCGCCCGAGCGCGGACATGGGCACGGGGGAGCAGGTCGTCGCCTGGAACAAGACCACCTACAACTCCGACGGCTGGTACCTCTCCTCGGAGAACAACAACCGCCCGCTCGCCCTGTCGATCGGCCCCTCGGACGGCCAGCCGTACAAGGTCTCCGTGCGCACCTCGCGGGCGACGTTCTTCCCGACGAACCAGTGGACGCACGTCGTCGTCGTCTACGACTCCGAGACCAAGGACGTCGCCATCTACCGCAACGGCGTCAAGCAGGTGACCGCCGTCGACTATGCCCCCGGCGGCGCGGCGACCGGCGTCCTCGGCTCGGAGAGCACGTCGATGAAGACCCTGGGCTTCAACGGCCCCCAGTACAACGGCGCCTTCCTGCGCGGGGCCCTCGACGAGTACGTCCTCCACGACGCGGTGGCGACCACGAGCGACGTCGTCGGCCTCTACCGCGAGCACGTGCCGAGCTTCGACCCGGCGGCCGTCGCGCAGTCCGACCTCGATGCGCTCTCCCTGCCCGCCACGGCGGTCACCGACACCGTCGCGCTGCCCGCCCGCGGCGCGGCCGGGTCGGAGGTGACGTGGGCGGCGGACTCCCCGCACTTCGTCGTCGGCGACGACGGCGTCGCGCGGATCACGCGGCCAGCGGGCGAGGCGGTCGACGTCACGGTCACCGCCACGGCGACCTACGGCGGCAGCGGCCCGGTCTCGCGCACGTTCGTCGTCACCATCCCCTCGGTGGCCGGCACGTCCGTCTACCTCGAGAGCACGGAGCTGGCGGACGTCGACGTCCACGACCCCTACCTCGCCAACCTCGCCGAGCTCAACGTCGAGTACCTCCTCAGCCTCGACCCCGCAAAGTTCCTCTACTCCTGGTACGTCCAGGCGGGCCTCACGCCGCCGACCGCCACCGGGTACGGCGGCTGGGAGCGCACCTCCGGGACCCGGTTCCAGGGCCACTTCTTCGGGCACTACATGACCGCCCTCGCACAGGCCTACGCCACGGAGGCCGACCCCGCCGTCCGGCAGCAGCTCCTCGACAAGCTCACCGTCGCCGTCGACGGGCTCGCCGAGGTGCAGGCGGCCTACGCCCTGCGGGACCCCGCCAACGCCGGCTACGTCGCGCCGTTCTCCACCTCCGTCCTCCCGGGCGGCGGCAACGGCCTGCTGGTCCCCTTCTACAACCTCCACAAGGTGCTCGCCGGCCTCCTCGACGCCTACGCCTACGCCCCGGCCGACGTCGGCGGGACGGCCCTGGAGGTCGCGAGCGGGTTCGGGTCCTGGGTGAACGCCTACGCCGGCCGCCTGCCCAACCCGGGCGACGTCCTGCGGATCGAGTACGGCGGGATGAACGAGGCGCTCTACGAGCTGTTCAGCATCACCCACGAGCCGGTCCACAAGCGGGCGGCCGAGTACTTCGACGAGGTCACCCTCTTCCGCCAGCTCGCCGCCGGCAACGACGTCCTCAGCGGCCTGCACGCGAACACGACGATCCCCAAGCTCGTCGGGGCCCTCAAGCGGTACACCGTCTTCACGGACGACCCCGCGCTGTACGCCACGCTCACCGACGCGGAGAAGGCCGAGCTCGACATGTACCGCGCCGCCGCGGAGAACTTCTGGCAGATCGTCGTGGACCACCACACGTACGCCAACGGCGGCAACAGCTACTCGGAGCACTTCCATGCGCCGGACACCCTCCACGACCGCGCGACGAGCGGCGTCACGAGCGGGTACGGGGAGAACTCCACGTCCGAGGGCTGCAACGAGTACAACATGCTCAAGCTCACCCACGAGCTCTTCCGGATCACCAAGGACGCGAAGTACGCCGACTTCTACGAGACGGCGTACCTCAACGCGGTCGTCAGCACGGCCAGCCCCGAGACCGCGATGGTCACGTACTTCCAGCCGATGACGGCGGGGTACGCGAAGGTCTTCGGCAACCCGCTCGACGAGTTCTGGTGCGACCACGGCACCGGCGTCGAGAAGCTGTCCATGCTCGGCAGCTCCTACTACTTCACGAGCCCGACGGCGGTGTACGTCACCCAGTTCCGGTCCTCCACCTTCACCGACGAGGCCCACAACATGGTCCTCACCCAGACCGCCGACATCCCCAGCGAGGACACCGCGACCTTCACGGTCGAGGCGCTCGACGGCGGCGCGGTCGCGGCCGGCACCACCGTGCGCCTGCGCGTGCCCGACTGGGTCGCCGGCGCCCCGACGCTGCGCGTCAACGGCACCGTGGTCGACATCCCCGCGGAGCGCGGATTCATCCCGGTGCTGGTCGAGGCCGGCGACGAGATCTCCTACACGCTCCCGGCGGAGGTCGCCGTCGTCGCCGACACGGAGAACCCGAACTGGGTGGCCTTCACGTACGGCCCGGTGCTCCTCGCCGCCCCGGTGAGCTATGAGAACGTCGGCGCCTCCTACCAGGCGGGCGTCCTCGTGCGGATGAGCACGCCGCACAAGGACGTCGTCGACTCGATCGTCGTGGAGGACGCCCAGGCGTGGAAGGCGGACATCGCGGCGAACCTCGTCCGGATCGAGGACGGGACGAAGCCGAACGGCACGCCGATCATGCGGTTCGCGCTGCGCGGCGTCGACCCGGCGGCCGCCGGCCTCGTCTTCGAGCCCTACTACAGCCTCTACGACGCCCGCTACGCGATGTACCTCAACGTCGTCGAGCTCGACTCCGAGGAGGCGCAGGCCTCGATCCTCGCGGGCAAGGAGCGCCTGCGTGAGGCCGAGGTGACGATCGACCAGCTCACCTCCTTCGACAACAACAACAGCGAGGCCGGGAAGAACGTCCAGTCCAACCGCTCGAGCGTGGGCACGTTCAACGGCCAGCAGTTCCGGCACGCCGAGGCGCGCGCGGACGCCTGGTTCTCCTACGACATGACGGTGGACCCGGACCTCGAGCACAACTACCTCTGCGTGCGGTACTACGGCGGGGACAACGGCCGCACGTTCGGGGTCTACCTCAACGACGTGCTGCTCAAGACCGAGCGGATCACCAACGCCGGCGGCGCGACGTCCTGGTACGTCCAGTGCGACGAGATCCCGCGCAGCGTCCTCGACGACCCGCTCGAGAAGGTGGACTCCTCGGGCAACCCCGTCCTCGACGAGGACGGCAACCCCGTCCCGGTCGTGCGGGTGCGGTTCCAGGGGACCGGCGCGAGCAACGTCGGCGGCGTCTTCGGCCTCTCGATCCGCTCGGCGACGAGCTTCGGCACCGAGGCCGAGCTGTCGGCCCTCACCTTCGACGTCGGCACGCTCACGCCCGCGCTGACCTCCGGGGTCCACGACTACACCCTCACCGTCCCGGCGGGCACCGAGGCGGTCGCCCTGTCGGCGTCCCCCGCGCTTCCCAGCGGCCTCGTCCGGGTCGGCGGCGTCCTCGTCGACGACACGCTGCCGCGCACCATCCCCCTCACCGGGGACACGACGACGATCGCGCTCACGGCCTACGCCCAGGACCACGAGACGTCCGTGGCGTACACCGTGACGGTCGTGACCGAGGACGAGCCGACCGGCCCCGCCGTCTCCGTCACCGCGGACACGCGGTGCGTGGCGGGCAAGGTCGTCACGGCCGCGCGGGTGACGAACGATTCGGCGACGCCGGTCGAGGCGGTCGTCTCGACCCCGCACGGGACGCGGACGGTGACGGTCGGTGAGGACCGGTCGACCTCCGTGACCTTCAGCACCCGCGCGGCGGCGGTGGGGGCCGGTGAGGTGAGCGTGACGGCGACCGCGGACGCGATGATCGGCAGCACGACGGCGACCGCCCCGTACGCGGCCCGGACGTGCCGGTGAGCGGCCCGGCTGGGGGAGGCCGGGGGGCCGAACCCAGCCAGCCGTTACGATCGCGGGGTGACTGAGCCGACCGGACCCGTGGACCTGCCCGACGACGCCGGCAGCGACGTGCCGGAGCAGGTCCGGGTCCGGGCGGACAAGCGTGAGCGCCTCCTCGAGGCGGGGATCGACCCGTACCCGGTCACCGTGCCGGTGACCACCTCCGTCGCGGCGGTGCGCGCCGAGCACGCCGGTCTCGAGGCCGGCGCCGAGACGGACGACGTCGTCGGCGTCGCGGGGCGCGTGGTCTTCCTGCGCAACACCGGCAAGCTCTGCTTCGCCACCCTCGCCGACGGCGAGGGCAACCAGCTCCAGGCGATGCTCTCCGCCAAGGAGGTCGGTGCGGAGTCCTTGGCGGCGTTCAAGACCGACGTCGACCTCGGCGACCACCTCTTCGTCCACGGGCGCGTCATCGCCTCACGCCGCGGCGAGCTCAGTGTCTTCGCCGACTCCTGGGCGCTCGCGGCCAAGGCGCTCCGCCCCCTGCCCAAGACGTACGAGACGGAGTCGGGGGAGCGGGTGAGCCTGTCGGAGGAGGCGCGGGTCCGCCGGCGCTACCTCGACCTCATCGTGCGCCCCGAGGCGCGGGCCATGGTCCGCACCCGGGCCGCGGTGGTGCGCTCGCTGCGTGAGTCGTTCCACGAGCGCGGGTTCCTCGAGATCGAGACCCCGATGCTGCAGACCCTCCACGGGGGCGCCGCCGCCCGCCCGTTCGTCACGCACATGAACGCCTACGACACCGACCTGTACCTGCGGATCGCGCCGGAGCTCTATCTCAAGCGGGCCGTCGTCGGCGGCGTGGAGAAGGTCTTCGAGATCAACCGGAACTTCCGCAACGAGGGCGCCGACTCCACGCACTCCCCGGAGTTCTCCATGCTCGAGGCCTACGAGGCCTACGGCTCCTACGACACCATGGCGGTGCTCACCCGCGAGCTCGTGCAGCGTGCGGCGACGGACGCCTTCGGGTCGACCACGGTGACCCTCGCCGACGGCGAGCCGTACGACCTCGGCGGCGAGTGGACGGCCATCACCCTGTTCGGGTCCCTCTCCGAGGCGCTCGGCGAGGAGATCACGCCGGCGACGCCGATCGAGGACCTGCGCGTTCACGCCGAGCGCCTCGGGCTCGCCATCGCACCCCACGCCGGCCACGGCAAGGTCGTCGAGGAGCTGTGGGAGCACCTCGTCGGGGACGCGCTCCACGAGCCCACCTTCGTGCGCGACTTCCCGGTCGACACCTCCCCGCTCACCCGGGCGCACCGGTCCACGCCCGGCGTCGTCGAGAAGTGGGACCTCTACGTGCGCGGCTTCGAGCTGGCCACCGCCTACTCCGAGCTCGTCGACCCGGTCGTCCAGCGCGAGCGGTTCGCGGCGCAGGCGCTCGCGGCCGCCGCCGGCGACCCCGAGGCCATGGTGCTCGACGAGGACTTCCTCCAGGCCATGGAGCACGGCATGCCGCCGGCCGGCGGCATGGGCATGGGGATCGACCGGCTCCTCATGGCGCTCACCGGCCAGGGCATCCGGGAGACCATCACGTTCCCGCTCGTCAAGCGGGCGTGACCGGCCCGTCCTGACGACCGACGCCGGCCGAGGCGACGCGGCGGGTCAGGAGGCGTCGGGTCAGGACGCGGCGAGCATCTGGCGGATGTCCCGCTCGGCCTCCTCGACCCGGACCAGGCGCGTGCCCTTGGCGGTGAGGTCGGCGATCATCGCCGGCTCGTGCCGGGCGAGGGTGAGCCCGCGCCGGACCAGCGTGAGCGGGGGCTTGCGGGCCTCGCCCAGGTCGCGCATGAGCCGGAACCAGAACGTCTGCATGCGGGGGCGCCACACGCACAGCGCGTCGGCGAGGATGTCCTCCTCCCGGCAGTCGGCGACGAGCTCGGCGGCGAAGATGCCCTCGGCGATGATCACCGGTGCGCCGCCGGTGTCCAGGGTCGTCGTGGCGGTGCGCCGGTTGGTCGGGATGTCGTAGAGCGGGACCTCGGCCCGGCCCGTGCGGGCGAGGGAGAGCAGGGCGGCCAGGGCTCCTGCCCGGTCCCAGCTGCGCGGGTCGTCCCAGTCGACGATGCCGTACCGGCGGGGCAGGTCGGGGTGGTCGCCGTCGAGGTAGAAGTCGTCGAGGGCGACGACCGGGAGTCCCACCCGCCGGGTGAGGGAGGTCTTGCCCGACCCGGACGGGCCGGTGAGCAGGACGATGCGGGTCGTGGCCCGTCGGGTGCCGCTGGGCAGGTCGAACAGGCCTGGCTGGTCGCCGGCGTCCGGTGCGGTCGCGGACTCGCCGTCGGCCATGCTGAGCTCTCCTCACGCCAGTGGAGCCGGGTGTCGGCCCGTGCACCAGGATAAGTGCCGCGGGCGGAGGGGTGCGGCGACCGACGGCGGCGCCGGACGCGTCAGGCGGTGCCGACGACGCTGGAGCGGCGGACGACGAGGTCCGGCTGGAACACCACCTGCCGGGCGTCGTCGTGGTCGCCGAGGAGCAGGTCCGCCGCCGTCCAGCCGATCTGCTGCATGGGCTGGCGCACGGAGGTGAGCGGCACCGTGAGCTCGGCGGCGAAGTGGACGTCGTCGTACCCCACGACGGCCATCTCGTCGGGGACCCGGACGCCCTCCTCCCGCAGGGTGCGCAGCGCGCCGAGGGCCGTGACGTCGTTGACGCAGAACGTCGCGCTCGGCCGGGTGCCGGGGGCCGCGAGGAGCGCCGCCATCGCCCGGGCCCCGTTGTTGGCGTTGAGCGAGTCCATGCCCACCTCGACGAGGTGCTCACCGGGGTCGAGGCCGGCGGCCACGAGCCCCGCGATGACGCCGTCGCGGCGGTCGACGCACTGGCGGATGCTTGGCGGGCCGTTGAGGAAGCCGATGGTGCGGTGCCCCTGGGCGAGGAGGTGGTCGACGGCGAGGCGTCCCCCCGCGACGTCGTCGACCGCGACGGAGGAGAGGTCGGGCAGGGGGCTCATGTAGTCGAGGAGGACGACGTTGGTGCCGCGCTTCCGAATCCGCTCGAGGTTGTCCATGGTGCTGCGGGAGGGGGCGACGAGGATCCCGTCGACGCCCTGCTCCGCGAAGAGCCGCAGGTAACGCGCCTCGCGCGCGGGGTCCTCGTCGGAGCTGCAGAGCATGAGGGTGTAGTCGTCCCGAGCCACCCGGTCCTCGATACCTCGGGACATCTCGGTGAAGAACGGGTTGGCGATGTCGAGGACGACCGCGCCGACGGCGCGCACGTGCCCCTCGCGGAGCTGACGGGCGGAGGCGTTCCGGACGAAGTCCAGCTCCTCGATCACGGCGCGCACCCGGCCGAGCGTGGCGGGGGCGACGCGGTCCGGGCGGTTGAGGACGTTCGAGACCGTCCCCACCGACACCTCCGCCCGCCGCGCGACGTCGGCGATGGTGGCCCGCGGGGCTCCGCGGCGCTCGTCACTCATCTCCACGACCCCTTCATCGCCCTGTCCGTCGAGGCGCCCTCGCCCCGCGGTGGCTCGTCATCCGTCATGGAGGACTGCCTGAATCGATTCATGCTACCCGTTCAGGGGCTGCCCCCGGCTCTGACCCTAAGCGAAGGTCCGGGGGTGGGCCCGGCGCTCGCCCCGCGGGGGACGCCGCTTTTGTTGTCACGAGAAACTTGTCCGGATGTTGTCTGGACCATTGACGGTGGTCTAGTCCATCGGATACGTTCCGCGCCAGTGGAGTGAATCCATTCAGGGCATTGTCGCCACACCGCCCCTGCACCGCCGCCGACGGGACCGGAACCCATGAGCTTCGCCGTGCACCTTTCCTCGTGCGCCGAGCGTGTGCGCCCCGCCCGGCGCCGGGCGGGCCCCATTCTGCCCGCGCGCTAGCGCAGGCCTCCTCACCCCCCCAGCGTGACCAACGAAAGGCATTGACGAATCATGGCAGTTAGGTCGATAGGCCGATGGGCGCTCGGCGTCCTCGGATCATTGGCGTTGATGGCACCGGCTGCGCTCGTCGCCGGTGGCCCGGCGCTCGCCGACGAGGTGGTTCCGCGCGACATCGCCCTCGAGGGCACCGCGACCGCGGCCTCCGTGTACCCCAACCCGCAGTTCGCCGTGGAGCACGCCAACGACGGCGACTCCACCACCCGCTGGGGCTCGGACTACGTCCACGGGAACGAAGAGGCACCCAACCCGCCGAGCGATCACGACCCGTCGAACGACTGGATCCAGATCGCGCTGGCGGAGCCGAGCCCGGTCCACAAGGTGGCCTTCAACTGGCAGACCGCACGCCCGTCGGCGTTCACCATCCAGGTCTCCGACGATGGCGCCGAGTGGACGACGGTGCGCACGGTGAACAACCCGGCGGTGGGGCGCACGGAGTACGTCCTCGACATCGAGGAGACCTCCTTCGTCCGGATGCAGGGCATCACGCCCGCCAACCGGTGGGGGTACTCACTATGGGCGTTCGAGGTCTGGGACGTGGCCGAGCCGCTGCCGGACCCCGCGGACTGGGAGTACGGCACGGACGTCGCCCAGGAGGGGACGGCCACGGCGAAGTCGGTGTACACCGGCAACACGGCGAAGTTCGCCCCGGGCAACGCCATCGACGGTGAGTCGGGCACCCGCTGGGGATCGGACTACGCCCGGACCAACCCGGCCGAGCCGCCGCCCAGCACCTACAACCCGACCAACGACTGGTTCCAGGTGGAGCTCGCCGAGCCCTCCCCGGTGTGGAGCGTCGTCACCGACTGGGAGACGGCGCGCCCGGCGACGTTCGCCATCCAGACGTCGACGGACGGCACCACCTGGACGACCGTGCGCGAGGTGAACGGCCCCGCCGCCGGACGGACCGAGTACGTCCTCGGCCTGGAGGAGCCGGTCTCCTTCGTGCGGATGCAGGGCCTCGCCACGGCGACGACCTACGGGTACTCGCTGTGGAGCTTCCAGGTGTGGTCGGGGCCGCAGGCCCCGGCGGCGCCGGGTGGGCAGGTCCTGCCGGCGCCGGTGTCCCAGACCGACGGCGCGGGTGAGGCGTTCGTGCTGGGCGAGGACGCCCGGATCGTCGCCCCGGAGGGGGCGCGGGCCGAGGCGGAGCTGCTGGCCGAGGACCTCCGTCCGGCGACCGGGTTCGACCTGCCGGTGGTCACCGGTACCCCCGAGGCGGGGGACATCGCCCTGGTCCTGGGGGCCGAGGAGGCCCCCGAGGGTCCGGACCTGGCCACCACCGAGGGGTACACCCTCGAGGTCGCCGAGCAGGGCGTGCGGATCGGTGCGGGCACCACGCACGGGCTGTTCAACGGCACCCAGACGCTCCTCCAGCTGCTCCCGGCGGAGATCACCGGGGACGTGGTCCGGCCCGGGCCGTGGCAGGTGGAGGCGACCGAGATCGTCGACTACCCCCGCTTCGCCCACCGCGGCGTCATGCTCGACCCGGCCCGTAACTTCATCGAGCTGGACGGCGTGCTGGACATCATCGACGCGATGGCGACGATGAAGGGCAGCCGGCTGCACATGCACCTGTCCGACGACCAGGGCTGGCGCATCGAGATCGAGTCCTGGCCGCGCCTGACGGAGATCGGCGGCCCCATGTCGATGCCCGGGGGACGCTCGGGGTTCTACACCCAGGAGCAGTTCTCCCAGATCGTCGCCTACGCCGACGCCCGCCACATCGAGGTGATTCCGGAGATCGACGTCCCGGGCCACTCCACCGCGGCCATCCGGGCCTACCCCGAGCTGGCCTGCGGGCGCACGGACACCGTGTGCCCGGACGCCCCGGTGGTCGCCGAGTTCCTCGATGACGTCATCGGGGAGATCGCCCCGCTGGTGAACTCCGACCTGTTCCACATCGGTGGGGACGAGTCCATCTCGGGCCAGCCCTACATCGACTTCATCAAGCTCGTCGAGGGCATCGTCATCGACCACGACAAGCGCATGGTCGGCTGGACCCCGATCCCCATGGCCGACCTCGAGCCGTCCTCGATCCACCAGTACTGGCGCGACCAGAGCTACGAGGCGGAGCGGGAGTGGTTCGAGGGCGGTAACGACGTCATCCTCTCCCCGACGGCGCGCGCGTACCTCGACTACCCCTACCCCCAGCACAACGCGTTCAGCACGCACGACTGGGACCCGTCGAACGTCATCGACGACTACCGGGGCGTCAGCCTGCAGACCGAGTACGGCCTTCGGGACGAGGACATCATCGGTATCGAGGGCCCGGCCTGGGGGGAGAACAACAGCGGCGGCGCGGTGGACGTGGAGCACAAGGTGTTCCCGCGCCTGGCCTCCCTGCTCGACCTGGCCTGGTCCCCGCAGGAGCTCACCGCCGACTCGCGGTCCTTCCTCGAGCGCCTGGCTGTCCAGGGCCCGCGCTGGCAGTTCGCCGGCACGAACTTCTGGCCCGACCCCAACGTGGCGTGGGAGACCACCGCCGCCGGGACGATCCACGAGATCGACGAGGACGACACCAGCGTGGAGGGCACCGTCGCGACCGTCGCCTCACCGACCCTGCGGGTGGAGGACCTCACCGCGAGCATCGCCTGGGGTGACGGCACCACCACCGCCGGGGTGCTCACCGGCACCAACGCTGCCGGGAAGGTGGGCAACTCCCTGTTCCAGGTCAGCGGCGAGCACACCTACGCCGAGGCCGTCGACCACACCGGCACGGTGACCATCACTGGACCCGGCGGGCAGACCTGGACCGCCCCGTTCCTCGTCGAGGCCCCCGAGGTCGACCCGACGGACCCGCCGACCGACCCGACGGACCCGCCCACGGACCCGACGGACCCGCCGACCGACCCGACGGACCCGCCCACGGACCCGACGGACCCGCCGACCGACCCGACGGACCCGCCGACCGACCCGACGGACCCGCCGACCGACCCGACGGACCCGCCCACGGACCCGACGGACCCGCCCACCGACCCGACGGACCCGCCCACGGACCCGACGGACCCGCCCACCACGACGGACGAGCCGACCGACCCGCCCACGACGGACGAGCCGACCGACCCGCCCACCACCCCGGGCGGCGGCGCCGGCGACGACGACACGACGCCCCCCGCGGGCGACGACGGCCGCACGCCCCCCGGCGGCCGACCCGGCGCCGGTGACGACCTCCCGCGCACCGGCGCCGAGATCGGGGCGCTCGCCCTGATGGTGGCGCTGCTGCTGGCCGGCGGGGCGCTCATCGCCCGCCGTCGCACGGAGGTGCACGGAGCATGACGCACAGGAGCGCGGCCAGGGCGGGCCTTGATCGCCCCACGCAGTGGGTCCGAACCCTCGGGTTCGTCCTGGTCGCGCTCCTCGCGGCCACCATCGGGGTCGGCACCGCCGGCACCGCCTCGGCCGATGCCGCCACCGTCACCGACCTCCAGGTGGAGGACCGGACGACGCCCCTCGGCCTCGAGGAGGAGCAGCCCCGGTTCTCCTGGGTGAGCTCCTCCTCGGAGCGTGGCGTGGTGCAGACGCACTACCGCATCCTCGTCGGCACGTCCGAGGCGGACGTCGCGGCGGGGGAGGGCGACGTGTGGGACAGCGGCCTCGTCGCCTCGGCCCTGCCCTACGACGCCCGGTACGGCGGGCCGGCCCTCGCGCCGGCCACCCGGTACTTCTGGAAGGTCGAGGTCCGCACTACCGCCGACCCGGCCGGCACCGCGAGCGAGGTGAGCTGGTTCGAGACCGGGCTGCCCGCTGAGGAGTGGGACGGCGCCGAGTGGATCGCCGGCCCGCAGCCGCCACGGACGGCCGCACCGCTCACGCTCGACGACGCCCACTGGATGTGGTTCCCCGACGGCACCCCGCCGTCGGCCCCGCAGGGCACCCGCTACTTCCGCGGCACACTCGAGGTGCCCGAGGGGGCGGCGGTCGACGCCGCCGAGCTGCTCATCACTGCGGACAACACCTACCGCGTCCACGTCAACGGCGCGCTCGTCGGGGCCAGCCCCGCCGGGCAGCACACCTGGCAGGGCGCGCAGCGCTACCCGATCGCCCTGGAGCCGGGGACGAACACCATCGCCATCGAGGCCTGGAACGCCTGGGAGGCCAACGGCGTCACGCGGAGCCCCGCCGGCGTCCTCGCCCGGGCCCGCGCGGTCCTGTCCGACGGCAGCACCGTCGTCCTGGACTCCGGCGCCGGGTGGCGCACGCACGACGCCCTCGTCGAGGGCTGGACGGCGCCGTCGTTCGACGACGACGTCTGGAGCAGCACCGTGAGCCACGGGGCGTACGGCACCGGGCCCTGGGGGCGCGGCGTCGCGCTGCCGCCGGCCGTGGGCACGGCCGTCAACGTCACCGGCGCGTCGTGGATCTGGTACCCGGACGGCGTCGCTCCCGCGGCGCCCGAGGGGGAGCGGTTCTTCCGGCGCACCTTCGAGGTCTCCGACGACTCCCCGCTCGTCTCCGCGGACCTCGTCATCACGGCCGACGACAGCTACACCGCGCACGTCAACGGGGACATCGTGGGGACGTCCTCGACGTCCAGCGAGGCCTGGCGCGAGGCGCGCGCGTACCCGCTCGAGCTCGAGCCGGGGACCAACACCGTGGCGGTCCGGGCGTTCAACCGCCGCTTCGCCAGCGGGGCGAACAGCCCGGCCGGCGTCCTGGCGAAGATCTTCCTCCGGTACGCCGACGGGCGGGTCACCGAGATCGTCAGCGACGGCGACTGGCTCTCGTCCCAGACCGCGGGCGGTGACTGGACCGCGACCGGGTACGACGACTCCGCCTGGGCGCCCGCCGTCGTGCACGCGCTCTACGGCCAGGGCGACTGGGGCTCCAACGTCGCCATCGGGACCGGCGTGGCGCCCGCGCCACTGCTGCGCCAGGACTTCACGATCGACGGCCCCATCGCGTCGGCCCGCCTCTACATCGCCGCGGGCGGGCTCGTCGACGCCCGTCTCAACGGTCAGCCGGTGGCGGACGAGGTGCTCTCGGTCGGCACGACCGACTACGAGGACCGCGTCCAGTACGCGACGCACGACGTCACCGACCTGCTCGCCGAGGGCGGCAACGCCCTGGGCCTCGAGCTCGGCCGGGGCTTCTACGGGGTGACCACGCGTACCTCGTGGAACTGGGAGAGCTCGCCGTGGCACGACGAGCCCACCGTCCGCGCCATCCTGCGCGTCGTCCTCGAGGACGGCACCGTGCAGGAGGTCGCCACGGACAACGGCTGGACCACGACGGCCGGCCCGACGCGGTTCGACTCGATGTACGAGGGCGACATGTACGACGCACGCTTCGCCCGCCCCGGCTTCGACCGGCCGGGCTACGACGACTCCACCTGGCGGCCGGCCAGCGTCGTGGACGGCCCCGAGGGCGCCCTCGTCGCCCGTACCCAGCCTCCGGTGCGCATCATCGAGACGGTCGCGCCGACGCAGATCACCAACCCCTCGCCCGGGGTCTACGTCGCCCACCTGCCCCGCCAGATCGCCGGGTGGGCGCGCATCTCGGTCGAGGGCCCCGCCGGCACGCAGGTGCGCCTGCGGTACGGCGAGCGGTTGCTCGCCAACGGCAACCTCGACTCCTCGTCCGGCTTCAGCGGGGGCGACTTCCAGACCGACCGGTACACCCTCGCCGGGACCGGTGAGCCCGAGGTGTGGGAGCCGAAGTTCTCCTACAAGGGCTTCGCCTACGTCGAGATCACCGGCTGGCCCGGCGACGCCCCCACGGTGGAGGACATCGAGGGACGCCTGCTGCACACCGACGTCGCCTCCACGGGGGAGTTCTCCAGCTCGACCGAGCTGTTCGACACCATCCACGACGCGGCCGTCCTCACGGTGCTCAACAACTTCCACCACCTGCCGACCGACACCCCGATGTACGAGAAGAACGGCTGGACGGGTGACGCCCAGCTCGGTGCGGAGCTCTTCCTGCGCAACCTCGACGTCGAGGCGTTCCTCACCAAGTGGCTGCGGGACGTGAGCGACTCCCGGGACGAGCAGGGCCGACCGGCCCTCATCGCCCCGGACCCCGACTGGAACTGGGGCGACGCGCAGGCCTCGCCCACGTGGCACGCGGCGTACGTCCTCATCCCGTGGTGGCTCTACGAGTACACCGGTGACACCGACGTCCTCACTGAGCACTACGAGGGGATCCTCCGGTACGTCCGGCTCGAGCACGCGACCGCCGTCGGGAACATCTCCTCGACCGGCCTGGGCGACTACCTCCCGCCCGACGCCGTGGGGAACCCGCCCGAGGACATGCGCGTGGCCGCCACGGCGTACGTCTACGAGATGACGCAGACGGCCGCGGACATGGCCGAGCTGCTCGGCGAGGACGAGGACGCCGACGCGCTGCGCGCCGAGGCGGAGGAGATCGCCGAGGCGTTCAACGCGACGTTCTACGACGCTGACGCGCACGTCTACACCGACTCGGGCACCGCGGGCTCCGGGTACCGCCAGACCCACAACGTGCTCGCGCTCGCCTTCGGCCTCGTGCCGGAGGGCGACGAGCAGGCGGTCGCGGACAACCTCGCTCGCGACATCGTCGAGGTGCGGGACAGCCACCTCTGGACCGGGGTGCTCGGCACGAAGTACCTCCTGCCCGTGCTCACCCAGTACGGCCACGGGGAGCTCGCGTACACGGTGGCCACGCAGACCGACTTCCCCAGCTGGGGCCGGTGGTTCGCGGAGGGCTCGACGTCGCTGTGGGAGCACTGGGGCGACTACCGCTCCCGCAACCACTACTTCCTCGGGGGGACGATCGACGACTGGTTCTACGAGGACCTCGCGGGGCTGCGGATCCTCGAGCCCGCGTACCGCAGCTTCGCTGTCGCGCCGCAGCTCCTCGGCGGCATGACCCACGCGGAGGCGTCCACGACCACGCCCTACGGGCCCGTCGACGTCGCGTGGGAACGCGCGGACGACGAGCTCGCGCTCCGCGTCCACGTGCCCGTGGGCACCAGCGCGGAGGTGTCGGTGCCGGTCGAGGACGGGCAGTCGGTCCGCGAGGGGGACGTCCCGGCCGACGAGGCCGACGGCGTCGAGCACCTCGGCAGCGGCGACGGCGTCGAGCGGTACCGCGTGGGGTCGGGGGACTACCTCTTCACCACGGCCCAGGAGGACCCGACGGACCCGCCGACGACGGAGCCGCCGACCACGGAGCCGCCGACCACGGAGCCGCCGACCACGGAGCCCCCGACGACGGAGCCGCCGACCACGGAGCCCCCGACGACGGAGCCCCCGACGACGGAGCCCCCGACGACGGAGCCCCCGACGACGGAGCCCCCGACGACGGAGCCCCCGACGACGGAGCCGCCCACGGAGGACCCGAGCGGTGGGGTGGACCCGACGGACGGCCCGACCGGTGGGGTGGACCCGACCGGCGACGGCCCTGACGGACCGGGCGACCCGGCCCGCCCGGGCGACCCCGGGGACGACCTCCCGTCGACCGGGGCAACGATCGCTCCGGTGCTGGTCGCAGGCCTGCTGCTCGCCCTCATGGGTGCGGCGGTCCTGCGCCGGCGCGCCATGTCCTGACCCGCCCCGCGACACGCCTGCGCCCCCGCTGACCGGCGGGGGCGCGGGCGGGTCCCCTCTGCCCTCGTCCCCGTGACCGCCAGGAGCGCGCGATGTCCCGAGCACGTCAGCCCCACGCCCGTCCGAAGGCCCGCCGTGCGGAGGGCGCCCGGACAGGGGCGGCCGCCGGACTGGTCCTCGCCGTCCTCGGCGGCCTCGTCACCACCGCGCCGCTCGCCCGGGCGGCGGACGGAGAGGCGGCCCCGACGCCGTGCTCGGCGCAGGCCACCTCCGACGGCCTCGTCCCGGTCCTCCAGCTCGAGGTGCCGGTGGCGGCGGCGTGGATGGACCGCACGCCGCCCTACTCCTTCGACGGCACGGACGCCGTGGCGGACGGCTTCGACCGCGTGGGCTACTGCCTCGAGACGGTCGCCGGTGACGCCTCCCGGTGGGTCTGGGCCGCGATGGAGCCGTTCACCGACGACGTGTCACGGCTCGGACCCCACACCCGGGCCGGCCAGGTCACCCGCCAGCGCGTGGACGACCTCACGGTCGCCTCGAACGTGGGCAGCGTCCGCACGGGCCAGGGCATGACCGGCTACCTCGAGATGTGGCCGAACACCTACGAGCCGACCGGCAGCCGGCAGGTGGCGAACGCCTCCCCGGCGGTCTACGACGCGGACGACAGTCCCGCCGTCGGCACCCACGGCAGCTTCCAGGTGAGCGCCGTCGGGGACGAGCCGCAGTCGGACGTGCTGCCCACCACCGTGCTCGCCCTCAACCAGTTCACCAAGGACGCGAGCCTCCCGCTCGACGTCGGGATCGGCGCCCCCGCCTCCGGCTCCCCGGACTGGACCTTCGCCGAGAACGCCGACGACTTCTCCGAGCGGACCCTGACGATCTACGCCCGGCCCTCGGTGGTGAGCCTCTCGTCGGCGCCGCAGGACCGCCAGCTCTTCCCGCGGGACGACGACGACGGCGCGGACGTCACCGTCGCCGGCACCGTGACGGACCCGGACGTCGACCGCGTGCGCCTCACCGTGACCTCCGAGGGGGTCAGCGAGGTGGCGGAGCAGTCCGGGCCGGCCTTCTCCTTCGACTCCCGGATCACCGCCGGCCTGCACGACTACGACCTCAGGCTCGAGGCGGTCACCGCCGGGGTGCCGCGGACCGTCGGGCACTGGACGCACGTGGTCTCCGGTGACGCGTACGTCATCCAGGGTCAGTCGAACGCGCAGGCCGCGGCGCACACGGCCGGGTCCACCGTCGAGGAGTCGGAGTTCATCCGCTCCTTCGGTTCCACCACCCCCGACCCGTCGATCTCCGCCGCGGACCGCGCGTGGAACTACGCCGGCGGCGACCTCAGCTTCAACCAGGCGGCCGTCGGCCAGTGGGCCCTGCGGATGGCGCACTCCCTCGTGGAGAGCGAGCGCGTGCCGGTGGCCCTCCTCAACGGTGCCCACGACGGCGCGTCGGTGGAGTTCCTCCAGCGCAACGACGCCGACCCCGGCGACATCCGCACGAACTACGGCCGCCTGCGGCAGCGGCTGGGCGCGGCCGGCCTCCGCGACGACCTCTCCGGCGTCTTCTGGTACCAGGGCGAGCACGAGGGGGAGGACGCCACGCGCCACCTCACCGGGTTCCGGGCGTTGCTGGCCGACTGGCGGACGGACCTCGGGGGCGCGCGCGCGGAGGACCCGGAGTACTACGTCTTCCAGGTGCGCACGACGGGGTGCTTCAGCGTCGCGGGGGCCGCGCTCCGTGACGCGCAGCGCCGGCTCGGGTCGACCGACGGGGTCACGGTGCTCTCCACGACGGCCGTACCCGGCCACGACGGCTGCCACTTCACGTGGCCCGGGTACCGCGCCCTCGGCGACCAGGTGGCCGACACCGTCCGTCGGGACCTCTTCGGTGGCCCGTCCGACGGCGTCGCCGCCCCCAACCCCCTGTCGGTCGAGCTCGCCACCCGCGACGGCGCCTCCCTCGAGGTGCAGCTCGCGTCCGCGACCGACGCGCTCACCGTCGACGACGGCGTCGAGGCCGACTTCCGCCTGCTCGGCTCCGACGCGACCATCACCGACGTCCGCTACGCGGGGGGCGGGCGCCTGGAGCTCGCCCTCTCGCGCCCGGCGCCGGAGGCGACCGGCCTCACCTACCTCGGGCACCTGGGGGACGGCCCCTTCATCAGGACCACCCGGGGCGTGGGGCTGCTGGCGTTCAACGCGCTGCCCATCACCCGACGGAGCGAGCAGCAGTACGCCCTGGGGGAGGTCCTCCTCGCGCTGGACGCCCTGGACACCGCTGCCGCCGGCCTGGCCGCGGACGATGACCTGGCGGACGACCAGCACCGCCACGTCACGGACGCCGTCGACCGCACCCGCGCGTCGGTGGCGGCGGCCGTCGCCACCGACGGTGACCGTGCCGCCCAGAGCGGGCACCTGCTCGACGCGGGCGCGGAAGTGGCGGACCTGTCCCGCTGGGTCGAGGGCGCCGGCCTCGCGCAGCCGGCCCTCGACGAGCTGCGGCCCCGGGTGGCGGACCTGCAGCGTCGCCTCTCCGGCGTCACCGCGACCGCCCTCGGCGTCACCGTCACCGCGGACCCGCTCGACGCGGACGTCGTCGCCGGGCAGGTCGTCGACGGGACGGTCCGGATCGCCTCCCGCGCCGACCAGCCGCTGCGTGACGTCTCCGTCGCCGTCGCCGTGGAGTCCTGGGCGGTCGACGTGCCCGACCCCGACCCGGGCACCGTCCCCGCGGGCGGCTCCGCCGAGGTGCCCTTCACGGCCACGGTGCCCGCGCACCACGAGCGCGGGCCCGTCAACGTGACGACGACCGTGACCTTCACCGTCGAGGAGGGCACCTTCACGCTGACCTCGACACGGGTGTGGGGGTCGGTCGCCTCCCAGGTGGAGATCGGCGCGGTGACCAGCGAGCAGGCGGACGTCGACCCGCCCGACCGCACGACGCTCACGGCGACTGTGACCAACCGGGCGGCCACCGAGGTCCATGGCCACCTCGTGGTGCGGGCACCGGACGGGTGGCGCCAGCCGGTGCCGTCCGCACCGGTGGTGCTCGGGCCGGGCGAGAGCCGGGCCGTCAGCGTGCCCCTGGCCATCCCCCTCGACGTCGTCGCCGGGCCGCACCCGGTCACGGTGTCCTTCGAGCAGGCCGGCGCCGTCCTCGCGGACACGACGGGCCAGGTCGAGGTGGTCCTGCCGGCCCCCCCGACCGGGGAGGTCCTCGACCACGTGGACTTCGGCGACGGCCCCTCGGAGGCGGCGCACGGCATCACGGCCTCGTCCAGCAGCGGGGTGAACGTGGAGGCCGGGCTCACCCGGCGCTACGCCCACAACGGCTTCCCGGGGTCGTGGTTCGCGGTGGACGTCGACGTGGTCGCCGGTGAGCCGTTCGTCCTGCGCGCCATCGAGACGTTCGGGCTCCCTCGGACGAAGAAGTACCACGTCTACGTCGACGACGTCCGGGTCGCGACTCAGGTCGTCACGCGCACCGCGGGTGCGGGTACCGAGGTCTACGACCTGCTGGTGGACGACCCCGAGGTGCTCGACAACGACGGCTCCGTGCGGGTGCGGTTCGAGTACCCGACCGACGCCGCGGGCTTCTTCGACCCGTCGGTCGCCGACCTGTGGGTCCTGCCCCTGGCGGCGGACAGCCAGGCTCCGGACGTCGGCGCGCGCGTCGTCGAGGGGACCATCGGGGACCACGGGTGGTTCCGCTCCCCGGCCACGGTCGCGCTGACGGCGTCGGACAACCGCGACGCGGCACCGCGCGTCCAGCTCGATGCCGGAGCGGGCTGGGTGGGGTACACCGAGCCCGTGGTGCTCGCCGAGGAGGGCCGGCACGTCGTCGCCTACCGGGCGACCGACGCCGCGGGGAACACCGCCACCGGCCAGCTGGCGGTGTCCGTGGACGCCACGGCCCCGGTGACGACGATGGCGGTCGAGCACGCCCCGGGCACGGCGACGGTGTCTTTCGACGCCAGCGACGCCGTCAGCGGCGTGGGCCGCACGGCCTACCGGGTCGACGGCGGGGAGTGGATCACCGCCGGTCCCGAGCCGGTGGTGATCGAGGGGGCGGGGGAGCACCCCGTGGAGTTCGCCTCCACCGACGTGGCCGGGAACCCGGAGGGCGTCCAGCGCGCCACGGTGACGGTCACCGGCGCCGAGGTGCCGACGGACCCGCCGACGACGGACGAGCCGACGGACCCGCCGACGACGGACGAGCCGACGGATCCGCCGACGACGGACGAGCCGACGGATCCGCCGACGACGGACGAGCCGACGGATCCGCCGACGACGGACGAGCCGACGGATCCGCCGACGACGGACGAGCCGACGGATCCGCCGACGACGGACGAGCCGACGGATCCGCCGACGACGGACGAGCCGACGGATCCGCCGACGACGGAGCCCCCCACGGACGGCCCGACCGGCGGGGTAAACCCGACCGACGGCCCGGGCGCGCCGTCGGGAGACCCGGGCGCGCCGGGCCCCGGGCACCCGGGCGGCCGGCCGGGTGACGGACTCCCGGCCACCGGGGCGGGGACGACCGGGCCGGTGCTCGCCGCGGCCCTGCTGCTCGCGCTGCTCGGCGCCGCGGGGGTGCGCAGGCACGTCCTCGCCCGCTGAGGCCCCCTGACGCCCCGTCCCGCCGCCGCGGGGCGGGGCGTCGGCGTGCCGGGGTTAGTGTCGAGTTGGCCCCATCAGCACACCGGAGGGATGACCGTGAGCGCGATCCTCAGCGACGACTTGCTCGACCGGATCCGGGAGCGCGCCCCGCGCTACGACCGGGAGAACGCCTTCTTCGACGAGGACCTCGTCGAGCTCAAGGAGGCCGGCTACCTCACCGCCTTCGTCCCCGCCGAGATGGGGGGTGGCGGCCTCACCCTCGAGGAGATGACCCGCGAGCAGATGCGCCTGGCCGGCGCCTCCCCGGCGACGGCCCTCGCAGTGAACATGCACCACGTGTGGGTGGGGGTGGCCCGGCTCGTCCACGACCGCGGCGACCACTCGCTCGACTTCGTCCTCACCGAGGCCGCGGCGGGGGAGGTGTTCGCCTTCGGTGTCTCCGAGGCCGGCAACGACCTGGTGCTCTTCGGCTCCGCGAGCGAGGCGCGCCCCGACGGTTCGGGCGGGTACGCCTTCTACGGCACGAAGATCTTCACCTCCCTCTCGCCGGGGTGGACCCGCCTGGGCACCTTCGGCACCGACACCACCGGCGACGACGGCCCCCACTCGGTGTGGGGGTTCATCACCCGCGACGGCGGTGGCGTCGAGGTCAAGGACGACTGGGACACCATGGGGATGCGCGCCTCCCAGTCGTGCACCACCGTGCTCACCGGCGCCACCGCGCCCGCCGACCGGGTGGTCCGCCGCATCCCGCCCGGGCCCACGGCGGACCCCTTCATCTTCGGGATCTTCGCGAACTTCGAGATCCTCCTCGCCGCGGTCTACACCGGCATCGCCCGGCGGGCCATCGACGTCGCCGTGGAGACCGTCCACAAGCGGCGGTCGATGAAGAACGGCGGCGCGCCGTACGCGCACGACCCCGACATCCGCTGGCGCCTGGCCGACGCCGCCATCCAGCTCGACGGCATCTACCCGCAGATCGCCCAGATCGCCCGCGACGTCGACGACCAGGTGGACCGCGGCGCGCTGTGGATGCCCCAGCTCTCCGCGGTCAAGGCCCGGGCCACCGAGGCGGCGAAGGACGTCGTCGAGAAGGCGGTGCGGGTCTCCGGCGGGTCCTCCTACTTCACCCGGTCGGAGCTGTCGCGGCTCTACCGCGACGTACTCGCGGGGATCTTCCACCCCAGCGACGACGAGTCCGTCCACGGGGCCTGGGCGAACGCGCTGCTCGGCCCGATCCCGCCGCGCTGAGGTGACGGGGTTCCGTGAGGAGCGCCCCAAAGAGTTGACCCGTTCCAGAAAAGGTGGTGGCATGAGGTCATGCCCACAGCCGTCGACCACCTGCGCGCCGCCGGCCTGCGGGTGACCGCACAGCGCGGCGCCGTGCTCGACGTGCTCAGCGAGGCGAGCGGCGACCACCTCACCGCGGCGGCGGTGGCCGGCCTGGTGCGCGAGCGGCTCGGCGACGTCTCCACGCAGGCGATCTACGACTGCCTCGACGCCCTCACCCGCGCCGGCCTCGCGAGCCGCATCGAGCCCGCCGGCCAGCCCGCGCGCTTCGAGGCGCGGGTCGGCGACAACCACCACCACCTCGTGTGCCGCAGCTGCGGCGTCGTCCGCGACGTCGACTGCGCCGTCGGTGCGGCCCCGTGCCTCTCGCCGGCCGAGGACCACGGCTTCACCCTCGAGACCGCAGAGATCACCTACTGGGGGCTGTGCCCCCGGTGCGCGGCCGAGGAGCAGTACCCCACCACAGGAAGGACCGTCCTATGACCGACCGAGAAGAGCGCGAGACGCTCACCACCCGCCAGGGTCATCCCGTCGCCAACAACCAGAACACCCGCACCGTCGGGTCGCGCGGCCCCGCCACGCTGGAGAACTACCAGTTCCTCGAGAAGGTCTCCCACTTCGACCGCGAGCGGATCCCCGAGCGCGTGGTCCACGCCCGCGGCAAGGTCGCCTTCGGCTACTTCGAGGCCACCGGCATGCTCGGCGACGAGCCCATCGCGAAGTACACCCGCGCGAAGCTGTTCTCCGAGGCCGGCAAGCGCACCCCGCTCGCCATCCGGTTCTCCACGGTCATCGGCGGCCGCGACTCCTCCGAGGCGGCCCGCGACCCCCGCGGGTTCGCCGTGAAGTTCTACACGGAGGACGGCAACTGGGACATGGTGGGGAACAACCTCGGCGTGTTCTTCATCCGCGACGCCATCAAGTTCCCCGACGTCATCCACTCCCTCAAGCCGGACCCGGTCACCTTCCGCCAGGACCCGGCGCGGATCTTCGACTTCATGTCGCAGACCCCCGAGTCGATGCACATGCTCGTCAACCTCTTCTCCCCGCGCGGCATCCCGGCGACCTACCGCCACCAGCAGGGCTTCGGCGTCAACACCTACCGCTGGGTCAACGCCGAGGGCGTCAGCCACCTCGTCAAGTACCACTGGATGCCCCACCAGGGCGTGCGCTCCCTCACCGAGGAGGACGCCGCCGCGATCCAGGCCCACGACACCGGCCACGCCTCGCTGGACCTCCACCAGGCCATCGAGCGCGGCGACTTCCCCAAGTGGGACCTCCTCGTCCAGATCATGAGCGACGACGAGCACCCCGAGCTCGACTTCGACCCGCTGGACGACACCAAGGTCTGGCCCGAGAACGAGTTCCCGCCGCTCAAGGTGGGCACGATGGTCCTCAACGAGAACATCACCGACCACCACACGCAGAACGAGCAGATCGCGTTCGGCACCGGCGTCCTCGTCGACGGCCTCGAGTTCTCCGACGACAAGATGCTCGTGGGGCGGACGTTCTCCTACTCCGACACCCAGCGCTACCGCGTCGGCCCGAACTACCTGCAGATCCCGGTCAACGCCCCCAAGGTCCCGGTGCGCACCAACCAGCGCGACGGCCAGATGGCGTTCTACCAGGACCCCACGGGCAACCCGCACATCAACTACGAGCCCTCGCACGACGGCGGGCTCGTCGAGTCGGACATCCACGACCGCAACGAGGAGCTCGGCCCGGAGCTGCGCGGCCGCCTCGTCCGCGAGCAGCTGGAGCGCCGCAACGACTACATGCAGGCCGGCCAGCGCTACCAGCTCATGGAGCAGTGGGAGAAGGACGACCTCGTGGCGAACCTCGTCGCGAACGTCGGCGCCGCCTCCCGCGGCGTCCAGGAGCGCATGGTCTGGCACTTCCTCATGTGCGACGACGAGCTTGGCTCGCGCGTCGGTGAGGGTCTCGGCATCACCGCGGACGACGTCCGTGGCCTCGCCCCGCTGCCGCACCAGCGGCTCACGGAGGAGGAGCTCGCCCGCCTCGCCAACCTGGGCCACAACGGCCCGCGCGACGTCACCGGGCTGCAGATGACGCACTGCGTGCCTAACGCGCGCGGTCTCGCCGACTGACGCACGGCAGCACCGACGGCCCTTCCACCCTGCGGGGTGGGAGGGCCGTCTGTCGTTGGAGGCGGGGCCGCCATGCCCGACGGCGGCTCCATCCGCCGCTCGTTCCTCGCGGCTCCCGCCAGGCCCGCCACGCCGCCGTCGGGCATGACGGCCCCGCCCACGCAGGCGGTGAGGCTCCGTCCGCCGCTCGTTCCTCGCGGCTCCCGCTAGGCCCGCCACGCCGCCGTCGGCATGATTGCCCCGCCCTGGCAGGGGGTGCGGCTCCATCCGCCGCTCGTTCCTCGCGGCCCCCGCCCGGCCAGGGCCACGAGTCAGGGGCGCGCCGCTCGAGAGATGTGCTCGTTGAGGTAAGCGCCGAGCGCTGCGACCGCGGCGTCGGCCGGATGTGCCAACGGCCAACCGTCGGGCCCCAGTTGCTGATACTTCGTGGTGTTCACGCTTATCACCCAGCTGGCAGACCCATCCGGCGTCGCCATCAGCACGGTCTGCGTCCCGAAGAACGTTCCCTCTGAAGCTAGGTAGGTGCCGGACGGCTGCGTCGTGCGCTGTACGCCCAGACCCATCTCGACCCCGTCGGCGATCGGGATCATCGTGGTCATCTCATCGAGGGCTTCCGGCGGCAGCAGATCCCCTCTCAACAAGGTGGCGGCAAACTGGTTGAGATCGTGGGGCGTCGACACCAGAGCGCCTGCCGTGTAGAGGAACGACGTGTCGTACGCGGTGACGGCGACAGGTGGATCGACAAGCTGGTAAAGGCTGTCGTAGCCCACGCTCGACGGGCTCGGAAGGGCCGTCTTTGCTCGCGGAAAGAAAGTTGACCGTAGTCCAGCGGGTGCGAGCACACGGGATTCGATGACGTCATATGCGCTACGGCCGGTGACCCGCTCGATAATCAGGCCAAGGAGGTGGTAGTTCGTGTTGGAGTACCAGTACTGCTCCCCAGGCGCGAACATCGGCCGGTTCTCGAGGGCCAGTCGCGCCAACCGCTCGGGCTCGAGTGCTCGATCGGCGTGGCGCACCACGGACTCGAGCGACCCCTCACGGATGGAAGGAAACAGCAGGAGCTCAGGTTCCAGCAGTCCGCTGGTGTGATTGAGCAGCTGCCGGACGGTCACGCCGTCGACGTGCGAACCGACGTCGCGTGGCAGCAACCCCGCGGCCGGTTCGTCGAGCATGACCCGTCCATCGGCCACCAGCTGAAGGACGGCGGTCGCCGTGAAGATCTTCGTCACGCTGGAGATCCGGATGTAGCTGTTCGGCTCCATCGCGATGCCGGTCTCGGCGTCCGCAACGCCGGCGGAGAAATGCGCCCCCGCCTGTCCGGGCGACCGCACGGACACGGTGAGGCCGCGGATCCCCGCGCTGACGACGTCCGCGAGGAGGGATTCGATGAGCAACGGTTCCAACGTTCTTCGCTTTCCGTCGCGGCCATCCCCCGCGCAATTCAATGATGCTACCAGCTGCGCATCCAGCTCAATTTGTGCTGCCCCTTCGTCTCTGCAGTAGGTGACGCCAGGGTGATGCGGCGATCACCCGACCCGGGCGCCTCGGCTTCGCCATCGACCGAACGGGGCGGTGGCGAGGGCCGGGCGGGCACGGGAGCGCAGGTGAGGCTGGCGTTGCCCGTCGACGGTCCGGCTCCGTGCCCCGCACGCCTCTGCAACCTGCCGTACAGGGCCCTGGTACGGCGTCAGCCGCCGTAGGGCAGGACCGGCATCCCGGCGACGTCGACCCGGACGCGGAACACCGCGCCCGCCTCGGGCTCGGCGTCGGCGCCGAGGTTCTCCCGGGAGGTGGTGATGTACAGGTCGCGGAGGTCGTCGCCGCCGAGGGTGCAGGCCGTCACCTGGTGCGCCGGCACCCGCACCTCGGTGACGACGCCGCCGTCGGGGGCGTAGCAGCGCACGGTGCCGGTCCCGTGCAGCGCCGTCCACACGTTGCCCGCGGAGTCCACGGTGAGGCCGTCGGGGCTGCCCTCCGGGACCGTGACGAACCGCCGTCGGGCGGTGAGCCCGCGCTCGGAGGCGTCGAAGACGTCGATGCCCCCGGTGGGGGTGTCGTTGTAGTAGGCGAGCGAGCCGTCGGGGGAGAACGCGATGCCGTTGGAGACGGTCACCGACGGCAGGACGACGTCGACGTCGCCGGCGGGGGAGACGCGGTACAGGGCGGCGCCGCCGGGGGTCTGGTCGTAGGGCATCGACCCGGCGTAGAGGTACCCCCACGGGTCCGCGCCGCCCTCGTTCATCCGCACCCCCGGGTCGGCCCACAGCTCGGGCCGCTGCTCGGGCGCCTCGTCGACCTGACCCGCGAGGGCGATGCCGCGCTCCACCCCGACGACGTACCCGCCGCCCGCGCGCGGGCGCACGAAGGCCGCGACGTTACCGACGTGCAGCCGGTCGACGCCGTGCGACCGGATCGTGAGGAGGTCCCCGGCGAGCATGTCGACGTAGCGCAGCCCGCCCCAGGTGGGCGACCACACGGGGCCCTCGGCGTGGTAGGCGATGGGATCGGTGACCTGCTCGACCTGCGTCATGATCACCAGTCTGGCGCGAACGGGCGGACGCCGCGTCTCGGCGAGTGCTCCCGGGCACCGGCCTTGGGCGCGTGGGATGATCGCCCCCGATGAGCAGCAGTGGGGCGGGACCGAGCAGCGCGGAGCACGCCGGTGTGCGGGTGCGGCAGGCGCTGCCCGCCGACGCTCGGCGCATCCAGGAGATCGTCACCCCCTATGCGGCGGACGGGATCCTCATCACCAAGGACCTCATCACGTACTTCGAGTCGATCCAGGAGTTCGTCGTCGCCGAGGTGCGCGACGGCGACCGCTGGGTGGTCGCCGCGTGCGGCGCCCTGCACGTGCTCTGGGACGACATCGGGGAGGTCCGCACGCTCGCCGTCGACCGCCCGTACCTGCGCCGCGGCGTCGGGCAGCGCGTCCTCACCGCCCTCCTCGAGCGCGCCGGCCGCCTGGGCCTCCAGCGCCTCTTCTGCCTCACCTTCGAGGTCGACTTCTTCCGCCGGAACGGCTTCCACGTCATCGAGGGCACCCCGGTGGGCACGGACGTCTACGCCGAGATGCTCCGGTCCCACGACGACGGCGTCGCGGAGTTCCTCGACCTCGCGCGGGTCAAGCCCAACACCCTGGGCAACACCCGGATGCTCCTCGAGCTCTAGCCCCGCCGCGGGGGGAGGGCGGTCCAGGGCAGCGCCGGCGTCATCGGGCGCCCGCGGACGAGCGCACGCGGCGCGCCAGCAGGGTCAGCACCGCGGTCAGCTGGGCGGTGACCAGGGCCAGGGCGACCGTCGACACCGCGGAGCCCGGGTCGGCGACGACCCACGCCACGGCGGCGAGGACGCAGAGCACGAGCACCGCCCGTGCCGTCAGGCGCAGCCCGCGCCAGGCGCGTTCCAGCGGGGCGGTCGGCTCCGCGCCGGCGAGCACGGCCCGCAGGGCGAGCGCCGCCACCGCGGCGGCGACGATGGCCAGCACCTGGCCGCCACCGAGGAGCGTCACGGCGGGCCAGGCGTCGTCGGCCCCGAGGAGCAGCACGACGGCGACGGCGAAGACGCCGAGCACCAGGCACGCCGCCCCGGCGCCGACGACCGCGTCGCGCAACGTGCGGACGGCGCGGGCGATGCGGACGTCCTCGGGCTCGGTCTCGGTCTCCACGGGCGCCCAGTATGCCGGGCCGAGCGGGTGCCTCCCTAGGGCGCGACCTCCTGCCGCCGTCGGGAGGGCAGCGCGTACTCGGTGCCGTCGGCGTCGGCGCCGGTGCCGTCGACGCCGGCGTGCTCGGCGACGAGTCCGTCGGCGACGAGGGAGGCCAGCGCGCGAGCCGGCTGGTCGACGTCGGTGCCGGGGAGTACCGCGAGGAGGTCGGCGCGCCCCAGCCGGGCGTCGTCGGGCAGCTCGCGCAGCACGGCCATGAGCCGCCCCCGCGCCTGCCGGTCGGAGCCCGTCCAGGCCTGGGGGCGACGGGGTGCGGCGTTGGCCGGGCGCCCGGCCGCGTACCAGCGGCAGGCGCTCGCCACCGGGCAGGCCTCGCACCGCGGTGCGCGGGCGGTGCAGACGAGCGCGCCCAGCTCCATCACCGCGACGTTCCACCGCGCCGAGCCGGCGTCGTCGGCGGGCACGAGCGCGTGCGCCGCGCGCACCTCCTCCCGGGTGGGCGCCGGTCCCGGCAGGGCCAGGCCGGCGAGGATCCGGGCCAGCACGCGGCGGACGTTGGTGTCGAGGACCACGGCGTGGCGGCCGTGGGCGAACGCCCGGACGGCTGCGGCGGTGTAGGCACCGACCCCGGGCAGGGCGAGGAGGTCCGCCTCGTCCACGGGGACCACGCCGCCGTGGCGCTCGACGACGGCGGCCGCGCACGCGCGCAGCCGTAGCGCGCGCCGGGGGTACCCGAGCCGGCCCCAGGCGCGCAGCACGTCGGCGTCCTCGGCGGCCGCCAGGTCGGCGGGCGTGGGCCAGCGCTCCATCCACTCCCGCCACGCCGGCTCCACGCGGGCGACCGGCGTCTGCTGCGCCATGACCTCGCTGACGAGGACGCCCCAGGCGCTCGTGCCGGGCCGGCGCCACGCCAGGTCCCGCGCGTGGTGGCCGAACCACGTGAGCACGGCGTCACGAAGCTCCTCGGTGCGCATCCCCCCAGTGTGCCGGGTGCCATCGCGGCGCCGACGGCGTGGCCGGTCCGGCGCACCCCGCCGGGGGCCGTACCGTTCTCGGGTGGGCAGGCAGGGCGAAGAACCTCGTAGGACCGCGGGTGGCGTGACGCCGGCTCGGGCGGGTGCGACGGCGCGGACGGGTGGGACGCCCCCGGGCCGGCCACCCCGTCCCTCGGCAGCGGTCTACCGGCGGCGTCGCCTCGTCGCCCTCGTCCTCCTCGTTGCCCTCCTCGTCGCGGTCATCTGGGCCGTCACCGCCCTGCTCGGTGGGGGCGAGGAGGAGCCGGCGGCCGTCGAGCCCACGCGGGTGACGGCAGTGAGCACCGCCCAGGGCGAGCCGCGGGAGTGCGCGCCCGCGGACCTCGACGTCGACCTCTCCCTCGACCCGCCGTCGCCGGCGGTGGGGGAGGAGGTCGCCTTCGGCCTCGTCGTCACCAACGACGGGAACGTTCCCTGCCTGATGGACGCAGGCCCCGCGGCGCTGAGCCTCACCGTCCGATCGGGTGCGGACGAGGTGTGGTCCTCCGCCCACTGTGCCGGTGACGCCACGGAGCCGATCCTCCTCGACGCGGGCGCGTCCCGCGAGCACGCCCTCGCCTGGTCCGGCGGGCGATCGGCCGCGGGCTGCCCGGGGAACCAGCCGGCCGCCACGGGCGGCACGTACCGCGTGGTGGCCGACTACGCGGGCAACCGGGTGGGTCCCACCGACGGGCTGACGTTCACGCTGGGGTAGCCCCGGGCCGGGCGTCGGCTAGACGTAGCGCTCGAGGATCGAGGACTCGGCCAGCCGGGACAGGCCTTCCCGCACGCTGCGCGCGCGCTGCGGCCCCACGCCGTCGACCTCCTGGAGGTCCTCGGTGCTTGCGGCCAGCAGCTTCTGCAGCGGGCCGGCGTTCTCGACGAGCGCCGTGACCACCGCGGCCGGCAGCCGCGGGATCTTCGACAGCATCCGGTACCCCCGGGGCGAGAGCGCGTCGTCGAGGGACTCCCCGCCGGTCCCGCCGATGCCGAGGGCCCGGGCGATGGAGCGCATGTCGATGAGCTCGCTCGAGGTCAGCGACTCCAGCCGCAGGAGGGTCGTCTCCACCGACCCGGCGCGCGGGCCCACGTAGTCGCGCACGACCAGCTCGCGGTCCGGTGCGATGCCGCCGATGAGCTCGTCGAGCTGGAGGGAGAGCAGGCGCCCGTCGGTGCCCAGCTCGGTGACGTAGCCGTCGATCTCTTCGGAGATGCGCGAGACCATCTCGAGGCGCTGGACGACGGCGGTGACGTCGCGGACGGTGACGAGGTCCTCGATCTCGAGCGCGGAGAGCGTGCCGGCCACCTCGTCGAGCCGGGCCTTGTAGCGCTCCAGGGTGGCGAGCGCCTGGTGCGCGCGGGAGAGGATGACGTCGGAGTTCTCCACGACGCGGCGCTTGCCGTCGACGAACACCGCGACGATGCGCATCGACTGGCTGACCGTGATGACGGGGTAGCCGGTCTGCTTCGAGGCCCGCTCCGCGGTGCGGTGGCGCATGCCCGACTCGCTCGTCTCGATCGAGGTGTCCGGCATGAGCTGGACGTTGGCGCGCCGGATGCGGCCGCCCGCGAAGTCGACGACGACCGCGCCGTCCATCTTGGCGAGCTCACGCAGCCGGGTGGCGGAGAACTCCACGTCCAGCTCGAAGCCGCCGGAGCAGATGCTTTCGACGGTCTTGTCGTAGCCCAGGACGATGAGGGCGCCGGTGCGCCCGCGGAGGATCCGCTCGAGGCCGTCGCCGAGCTCAGTGCCCGGGGCAACGGCCTGCAGTGTGGAACGGAGGATGCTCTCCTGGTGCTCGGGCACGTCTTCCGTCTCTTTCCGGGCGGCTCTCAGCCGGTGCGGCTGCCCCCGCCGCAATTCTAGGGCCAGCCCCACCCCCGCGTGCGGCGGCCCGCCCGCTCGCGACGTTCGTCGGGTGGCGACCTGCAGGGGGCCCGGGGTGCGATAGTGCGGGCGGCACACCGACGTCCCGAGAAGTGAGAGTCACCATGGCGCAGTTCGACCTGCCGCTCAGCCGCCTCGTGAGCTACCGGCCTCCGCGTGAGGAGCCGGACGACTTCGACGAGTTCTGGCGGGCCACCCTGGCGGAGCAGGACGAGCGCCACCCCCTCGAGGTGAGCTTCGACCCCGTGGACACCGGGCTGGTCCAGGTGCTCACCGAGGACGTGACCTTCACCGGGTTCGGCGGGCAGCCGGTCAAGGGGTGGTTCCACCGGCCCGCTGGCGCACAGCCCGGGCTCGGTGTGGTGGTCCAGTTCGTCGGCTACAACGGCGGGCGCGGCCTGGCGCACGAGACGACCCTCCTGGCGCAGGCCGGCTACGCCGTCCTCGTCATGGACAACCGCGGCCAGGGGGGCGGCAAGCACCTCGTCGGTGACACCGGCGACTCCTTCGTCACGGGCCCGGCCGTCACCGGGTTCATCACCCAGGGCATCGACTCGCCCGAGACGTACTACTACCGCCGCCACTTCACCGACGCCGTCCGGGCGGTACGGGCAGCGCGGCAGCACCGCCTCGTCGACGCCGACCGGGTCCTCACCTGCGGGGCGAGCCAGGGCGGCGCCCTGTCGCTGGCGGCGGCGGCCCTCGGCGGGCCGGTGCGCGGCGCCGTCGTCGACGTGCCGTTCCTCACGCACGTCCGGCACGCGACCGAGATCACCGACGCGGCGCCCTACTCCGAGCTGGTGCGCTACCTCGGCGCGCGCCGGGACCGGGTGGAGGCCGCGTTCCGGACCCTGTCGTACTTCGACGGGGTGAACCTCGCGGCGCGGGTCGGCGCTCGCGGCCTGTTCTCCGTCGGGCTGCTCGACACCATTTGCCCGCCGTCGGCGGTCTACGCCGCGTACAACCACTACGCCGGGCCCAAGGAGATGGTCGTCTACCCGTACAACGGCCACGAGCACGGCCAGGCGTACCAGGACGTCGAGCACCTGCGCTTCGTCCGCGAGGTACTCGGCGCCCCCTAGCGGCGCGCTGCGCGCTCAGCCGCGGGCCGGCACGGTGCCCGCCGCGGCGAGGGCCTCGACGACGTCGGCGACCGGCCAGATCTCCAGGTCACCGACCGGGCGCAGCTCCTTCGCGCCGCCCTGCGGGACGAGGACCCGCCGGAACCCGAGCCGGGCCGCCTCGGCGAGGCGGCGCTGGATCCCGACGGTGCTGCGGACGTCCCCGGTGAGCCCGACCTCGCCGACGGCGACGACGCCCTCGGCGAGGCTGCGCTGCCTCGCCGCGCTGGCCACGGCAAGGGCCACCGCGAGGTCGACGGCCGGCTCCTGGGCGCGGGCGCCGCCCACCGTGGAGACGTAGGTGTCCTGTCCGCCCAGGGTGAGGCCGAGCCGGGACTGCAGCACGGCGAGCGTCATGGCCACCCGGGCGGAGTCGAGCCCGGAGGTCATCCGGCGCGGGTTGCTCAGCGTGCTCGGGGTGACGAGCGCCTGGATCTCCGTCGGCATCGGCCGACGGCCCTCCAGCGTGATCGTCACGCACGTCCCGGGCACCTGCGTGAGGGAGCCGGAGAGGAACAGGCCGGACGGGTCCGCCAGGCCGACGATGCCGGCGTCGGACAGGTCGAAGCAGCCGACCTCGTCGGTGGCGCCGTGGCGGTTCTTCGTCGCGCGGACCATCCGCAGCCGGGAGTGCCGGTCGCCCTCGAACTGGCAGACGACGTCGACGAGGTGCTCGAGGACCCGGGGCCCGGCGATCGACCCGTCCTTGGTGACGTGCCCGACGAGGATGACGGGGGTGGCCGTCCGCTTGGCGACGGCGATGAGGGCGGAGGCGACCTCGCGGACCTGGCTCACGCCGCCGGCCGAGCCGTCGACCGTGGACGCCGAGATCGTCTGGACCGAGTCGACGACGACGAGCGTGGGCCGGGCCTGCTCGATGTGGCCGAGCACGGTGGCGAGGTCCGTCTCCGCGGCGAGGAGGAGGTTGGGCCGCAGCGCCCCGATGCGCTCGGCGCGCAGCCGGACCTGGCTCGCCGACTCCTCACCGGTGACGTAGAGGACGGGCCCGCGGGCGACGTCGGCCGTGCGGGCGGCGACGTCGAGGAGCAGCGTCGACTTGCCCACGCCCGGCTCCCCGGCCATGAGAACGACGGCGCCGGGCACGATCCCGCCGCCGAGGACCCGGTCGAGCTCGCCGACGCCGGTGGGGCGCGCCCGCGCCGTCTCGGCGTCCACCTGGTCGATCGGCTGGGCGGGGGTGGACGGTGCCAGCGCCGCCGGCCCGCGCACGCCCGCGGCGGGCGCGCCGACCTCCTCGACGGTGCCCCAGGCCTGGCACTGGCCGCACCGACCCACCCATTTGGCGGCGGTCGACCCGCACTCGGTGCACTGGTAGCGGGTCGTGGTGCTCATGGGCTCACCGTAGGCGGCGGCACCGACATCGCGTCGCAGGGCACCGGCATCGCGTCGTAGGGCACCGCGTCGGCGTCCCGGGCGCCGCGCCGACGGCCGATGGTGGGCGCACTGACGCTCACCTGACCGAAAAGACCGAAAACGCTTGCTGCCCGCCGGAGGTGCGCAGTAGCGTCGTTTTCACGTGCGGTGCTGCGCGTGGGGCACCGCCGCCCGCCCAATTCAGGAGTGGATCTCATGCGCACCAGGTCGTCCAGATCGGCAATCGCGAGCGGTGCGGCCAGCGCGGTCCTCCTCGCCCTGCTCACCCCGCTCGGCACGTCCGCCGCAGCGGACGTCCTGCCCGGCAACGAGTCGGACATCGGGGTCTACACCGACGGGCAGACCGACAGCATGGACATCGGCGACCCGACGTACACCGGGGTCGCCGAGGCGGCGGCAGCGCTCGACCACGGCGCGCCGTTCACCGCCGGCAACATGCACCAGTCCATCTTCGAGCGCGACCTCGCGGCCGGCGGCACCGACTACTACCTCGACCGGGTCCTGGGAACCACCGGCACGGCGGGCAACAACGTCCTGCAGACCCGGGGCCGCACGCTCTACATGCGCGGGGCCTCGGCCGCCAACTTCACGACGATGGGGTTCGCGGGGACGGCCTTCGCCGGAGGGCCGAACAACCTCGGCAACCTCTACACGGTCACGGTGCCGGGGCAGACGGTGAGCGAGGTGGGCGCCGAGCGCTTCAACGCCCCGAGCCACGCCACGGCGCAGTACACGGTGGGCACCACCGGTGTCACCGCGGACCTGGCGAAGTTCATCACCTACGACAACGTCGCCGTCACGACGATCACCTTCACCAACCCGGGCGCGGCCGACGCCGCGTTCACCGTCCGGGCCGCCTCCCCGACGGCCACGACGCCGACCGACGCGCCGGACGAGCTCGTGGGGCGCCGCACCCTCACGAGCGGCTCGAACAACGGCCTCGCCGACACCGCGTGGTCCGACGTCACCATCGGGCTCAAGGCGAGCGGCTTCGCCCGCAACGGCACGACGCTCGACCGTGACGTCACCGTGCCGGCCGGCGGGTCGGTCAGCCTGTCCGTCGTCGGCGTCCTCTACTCCGACACCTTGCCGGAGTCCGTCGAGAGCTTCCACGACTACGCCGAGCTCGACCCGGCCGAGGCCTTCCGGACGGGCGTGACCGACTTCAACCGGCGCTGGGCGAGCGACGTGCCGTACATCGACGTCCCCGACCCGGGCGTGGAGAAGGCGATCGTCTACCGCTGGTGGGGCGAGCGCTACAACTCCCTCGACGCCAACGAGCCGGGCTACGTCTACCAGTACCCGACGACGATCGAGGGCGTGAACCTGTACCAGAACAGCGTCGTCCTCACCCAGCCGATGCACCTGCAGGACACCAAGTGGCTGCGGACGCCCTACCTGCCGTACGGCCAGATCATGAACGTCGGTGAGCTCTCCGGCTCCTCGGCGTTCCTCGACAGCCCCGGGCACACGAGCTGGAACAACCACTACTCGCAGTACCTCGGCACGGCCGGCCTCGAGGCGTACAACGTGCACGGCGGCGGCGCCGACCTCGCCGAGCGCTTCGGCTACTACTTCGAGTGGGACGGCAAGGGCCAGCTCGAGCACTACGACGGCAACGACGACAACCTCATCGCCTACGACACGAACTACATGCCGGGCAACGACTCGGACGCCATCAGCTTCGGCTTCCCGCGCGTCAACGCCTCGGCGCCCGGCGCCCGGACGATCGAGCGGCCGGAGTCGGCGTACGTGTGGGGCGCGTTCGACGCCGCCAGCCAGCTGTACGCCCTCGCCGGCGCCGACGAGGGCAAGGTCGGCGAGATGGCGGCACAGGCGGAGGAGATCCGTACCGCGATCCTCGGCCGGCTGTGGAGCGAGGAGATGCGGATGTTCCTCGCCGGGACCTCGCACGGCGCCCGCTCCGCGCCCTCCTCGAACGGGACCCCCAACCCGCTCAGCGAGGCCGAGCGCGACCTCATCCCCGCCCGGGAGTCGAACCTCTACGACGTCTACGCCCAGAACCTCATCCCGTTCGACGAGTGGGAGACGTACGTCGACGGGTTCCGCTTCCTGCGCTACGGGGACAACTTCCCGATCTTCCCGTTCTACACGGCGAACCAGTGGGACAAGACCCGCTACGGCATCGGGGGGTCGAACAACTTCTCCAACATCAACTTCACGGTGCAGTACCGCGCGGTGCGCTCGGCCCTGCGGCACTACGACCCGGAGCAGCGCTACATCACGCCCGAGTACGCGGCCCGGCTGCTCGACTGGATGGCCTGGAGCATCTACCCGGGCGGTGACCTGCGGCTGGCCAACCAGGCGGAGTACTACTCCAGCTGGAACCCGGCCACCCGCACGTACAACCGGAACAACCCGAACCACATCATGCTCGGGAACATGAACTACATCTACATCGAGGACATGGGAGGGATCCAGCCCCGCTCCGACGACCTCGTCGAGCTCTGGCCGATCGACCTGGGCTACGAGCACTTCATGGTGAACAACCTGCGCTACCACGGCACCGACGTGACGATCGTGTGGGACCCGGACGGGTCGCACTACGGCCTGGGCTCCGGGTACAGCCTCTTCCTCGACGGTGAGCGCGTGGCCAGCGCCGACGCACTCGGCCGGTTCGTCTTCGACCCGTCGGCGAACGAGGTCGTCGAGGCCGACGACGGCCTCGAGGTGAGCGTCGTCGCCGAGTCCGGCCGGGAGTTCGCCACCGCGGTCGACACCGCCATCGAGGACGAGCGCGTCATCGACTACCTCAAGACCGCCGGCATCGACCTCGAGGAGGACGCGCCCAACCTCGCGGAGGGCGCCGAGGTCTCCGCCCACTACACGCAGCAGGGCGCGCGCCCGACCCCGTGGCGCACCTTCCACACCCCGGGGTGGAGCGCGAGCAGCATGAACTACACACCGGGGGCGATCGCCACCACGGAACGCCCGGTCACCCTGGACGCCGTGGTCGACGGCGTGACGGTCAACGAGCCGTACTGGGGCAACCACGGGACCACCGACGCCAACGGCTGGGTGGAGCTCGACCTCGGCGAGCCGGTGAGGATCGACAACCTCAAGGTGTTCTTCGTCAGCGACCGCCAGGACGGGGGGTACGCCGAGCCGCTCCGCTGGGCGGTGCAGGTGCCCGACGGCGGCGGCTGGACCACCCCGGACCAGTTCAAGAGCCCGAAGATCCCGCAGGCGAAGTTCAACGAGGCGTTGTTCGAGCCGGTCGTCACCGACACGGTCCGCGTCGCGTTCGTCAACGCCCCGGGGCGGTACACCGCGATCTCCGAGATCCAGGTGTTCGACTCCGGCCGGGACGTCCCGCCGATCGTCAACGACCCGCCCGTCGTCACCGTCACCGCGGACCGCGCGGCGGACGGCAACCTATCGACGACGCTCGTCGCCTCCGCGACCGACGACGGCGTGCCGTTCGACGGCGAGCTCACCTACGGGTGGGAGGTGGTGCGCGCCCCCGACGGTGCCGGCGTCATCTTCGCCGACGACTCGGCGCTGCGGACAACGGTGACCGGCACCCTCGCCGGCGAGTACGTGTTCCGGTTCTGGGCGGACGACGGCGAGCGGCGCACCGAGCGCGAGATCACCCTCACCCTCACCGAGAAGGAGGTGTCGGCCGAGTTCGGATCCATCGCCACGGTGACCACGTCCGGGACGTCGGCCTGGGAGAACCACCAGCGGGTCAACGACCCCGACAACCCGGCGAGCTCCGCGCCGGGCGCCGGGCAGGGCTGGGGCAACTGGGGCCAGCCGGCCAACGGCACGTCCCCGGCGACGCAGGCCTGGATCCAGTACGCCTGGGACTCGCCGGTCCTCCTCCGGTCGACCGACATCTACTGGTACGACGACAACGGCGGCACCCGGATGCCACGCGCGGACACGTACGTCATCGAGTCGTCCGTCGACGGCACGACCTGGACGCCCGTGACGCTGACGGACGGTTCGACCTACGCCGGAGCGCTGAGCCGGAACCAGTACAACTCCCTGGAGTTCGAGCCGGTCTCCGCCACGCACCTGCGCATCCGGGTCTTCGGCGTGCAGCCCGGCGGGGCCGGTACCGGCGTCCTGCGCTGGCGGGTCAACGGCGACACGGTGGAGGACTTCGCCTCGCCGGTCATCATCCGCACGCCCACCGGCGTGGTGCCGGAGCTGCCCACCGAGCTCGACGTCGTGTACTCCAGCGGCGTGCGCGGCACCCTGCCGTTCACCTGGCAGGAGATCACCCCCGCGATGGTCGCCGAGACCAACGTCGAACCGTTCGTCGTGTACGGCACGAACGCGGCGTACGGCCTCATCGCGCAGGCGCAGATCTACGTCCGTCCGGAGAACTCGCCCGGTGGCATCTCGATCCAGGGAGCCGAGCAGTTCGAGCTCACGGTTGCGGTGGGGGAGCAGCCGCAGCTCCCGACGCGGGTCGAGGTGTCGTACAACGACGGCTCGCGGGACAACCAGGCGATCGGCGTCGAGTGGGACTTCGACCCCGCCGTCGTCAACCGGCCCGGGACGTACCAGATCCGCGGCGACCTCGTCCTGCCGGACTACGTGAGCCGCGCCGGGACGACGGCGACGACGCTCACGCTCGTCGTCGTGGGCGACGCACCACCGCTGGAGGTCTCGGTGGAGACCAGCGCTCGGTGCGTGGTGGGCCGGACGGTCCTCACCGCCCGGGTGACCAACGGCGAGGGGGTGCCGGTGTCGGCGGAGATCTCCTCGGCGTACGGGACGCGTTCGTCGGCCTCGGTGGGCGCGGGCGCGAGCGTGCTCCACGCCTTCACCACCCGGCTGGCGCAGGTGCCTGCGGGGAAGGTGACGGCGACGGTCTCGGCGACGATCGACGGCGCGACCGTGACCGAGGTGATCGAGGCGCCGTACGCGGCGCACTCGTGCTCGTGACGGGCTGAGCGAGCGAGGGGCGGTGGTCCGGCGGAGCCGCCGGGCCACCGCCCAGCACGGCCCCGGCGCCTACCGCCGGGGGACCTTCGACGATGGGACCGGCGATGGCAGCACGGAGCAGTACCCGAGCCGGCGTGGCCGTTGCGGCCGTCGCGGCGACCGCCCTCATGACGGCTCTGACGGCACTCCCCGCCGCGGCCGAACCCCCCGATCCCACGCGGACCATCGAGTCGGCGGGTAACCCGATCATCGCCGACGGCAGCTACTACTCCGCCGACGCGGCGCCGCTCGTCGTCGGCGACACGCTCTACGTCTACACCGGCCACGACGAGGCCGGCCCGCAGACCGGCACGTTCGTCATGAACGACTACGGCGTCCTCGCGACGGACGACGTCGAGGCGGGCGTCTGGGAGCACTATCCGGACAACCTCCTCCCCGGTGAGGTGTTCGACTGGGCGACGGGCAACGCCGCGTACGCCGGGCACGTCACCACCGGCGCGGACGGGCGGTTCTACTGGTACGCCCCGGTCCAGTGGGAGCGGACGGACGTGCCCAACCGGATGGTCATCGGCGTCGCCGTCTCGGACAGCCCGGTCGGGCCCTGGGAGGACGCCATCGGGGAGCCGCTGCTCACGTGGACCGACGTCTTCGGCGGCAGCGCCAACGGCCAGGAGCTCATCGACCCGCACGTCTTCACCGACGACGACGGCCGGGTGTGGATGTACTGGGGGGCCTGGAGCGTCGCCCGCGTCGTCGAGCTCGAGCCGACGATGACGGAGCTCAAGGGCGAGATCCAGGTCCTCAGCGGCCTCACCTCGTTCTTCGAGGCGCCGTGGGTGTTCAAGCGCGGCGACACCTACTACCTCGCCTACGACTGGAAGCAGGCCGGGAGCGGGTGCACGCCCTCGAACTACCAGGCGTGCGTCGCCTACGCGACGGCGGACAACCCGCTCGGCCCGTGGACCTATCAGGGCATCATCCTCGGCGGCACGTCGGCGACGACGGTCCACCCCTCGATCATCGAGTTCGACGGCGCCTGGTACCTGACGTACCACACCAAGGACGCCGTGGGCGGTGGTCACTTTCGCCGGTCCGTCGCCATCGACGAGGTCCGCTGGGACGGGGACCGCATCCTGCCCGTCACCCCGACGTGGGCGGACGACCCCGCGTTCCGGCTGCGCGCGAACGTCGCGCCGGAGGCCGAGGTCTCCGCGTCCTTCACGGAGTCCCCGCCCATGCGGCTCGGCGCGGTCAACGACGGCTTCCGCGCGACGACGGCGCTGCTGCCGCCCGACCAGTGGGGCAACTACCGCGGGCAGACGAGCACCGTGGCCTCGGACTGGGTGATGTACCAGTGGGACGCCCCCGTGCGCACCGACGGCATGGGCATCCAGTTCCACCGCGACGCCAACTGGATCCGGCCGCCCGCGTCGTGGGCTGTCGAGTACCTCGACGGGCGCGGGGAGTGGCGCCCGGTCGAGGGGGCGGTGTACCCGACCGAGGTCGGCGCCTGGCACGAGGTGAGCTTCGAGCCGGTGACGACGACGGCGCTGCGCGCGACGTTCACGGGCGCGGAGAACGGTCCCTACTACCACTCGGTGTCCGTCTCGGAGTGGGAGGTCTACTCGGTCCAGGCCGACCGGCTCGTGCCGGTGGGCGTCACCACCGCCCCGGGCGTGGCGCCCGAGCTGCCCCCCGCGGTCCGGCTGCCCTTCGGCGCGGCCGGCGAGCTGTGGGTGCCGGTGAGCTGGCGCCCCGTGGACCCGCAGGCGTACGCGGTGCCGGGCGTCTTCACGGTGCAGGGGCGGGCCCTGGGCCAGGAGGCCGGGTACGTCACCGCGGTCGTCACCGTGACCGACCGGCCGTCGGGCGGGGAGGACACACAGGCGCCGACCGTGCTCCTCGCTCCGTCCGGGACGTCGGGCGAGGACGGCTGGTTCTCCTCCGACGTCGTCGTCCGCGTCACCGCCGACGACGAGACCGACTACCTCCTCACCGTCGAGGGGCGCGTCGGCGAGGGCGAGTGGCTCTCCGCCGACGGCGTCCGCCACGTGGAGGTGACGGTGACCGAGGAGGGCGAGACGGTCGTCACCGGGCGCGCCCGGGACGCGGCCGGCAACACCTCGGCCGAGGTCACCCGGACGGTCCGGATCGACACCACCGCCCCGGAGGTGAGCGCGGTGCTCGACGAGGAGGCCCGCACCGTGCTGGTCGGCGCCACCGACGCCCTGTCCGGCGTCGCCGCCCTCGAGTACCGCGTCGACGGTGCCGGCGCGTGGCAGGCCGTCGCGGCCGGCGCCGTGATCACGGCACCGGACGCCCTGCCGCACGAGCTCGCCGTCCGCGCCCGGGATCGGGCCGGCAACACCCGGACGGTCGTCGTCGACATCCCCCTGGGGGACGGCGCGCAGCTCGAGGGCAACCTCGCGCGGTACGCGACGCCCTCGGCCTCCTTCACCTCCTCGTGGGAGTCCGTGGCGGGGCTCAACGACGGCACGATGGACCTCTGGGAGGACAACGCCGCCGAGTACGGGCGGCAGTGGGGGACCTGGAACCGCGCCGGTGAGCAGTGGGCCCGCCTCGACTGGGGCTTCGACGTCACCGTCGACGAGATCGGCGTGTGGTGGTTCCGGGACACGCCGGATGCGAGCAACGCGGGCATGATCCCGCCGCGCACCTGGGTGCTGCACTACCTCGACGGGCAGACGTGGCGTGAGGTCGCGCTCGACGAGGGCAGCGCGTACGGGCGGCGCAGCGACGGGTTCCAGCGGGTCGCGTTCGCGCCCGTCACCACCCGGGCGCTGCGGATCGTCGCGCAGTCCTGGGGCCAGGCCGACGGCGGCGGATCGACCGGCATCCGGGAGTGGCAGGTCGCCGCGGCGGCCGCGCCGGAGCCGGAGCCGCTGGAGGTGTCGGTGGCGACCGCGGCGCGGTGCGTGGCGGGGCGGGTCGTGGTGACGGCCCGGGTGAGCAACGGCGAGGCGGTGCCGGTGGCGGCGGAGCTGGCCTCGCCCTTCGGGTCGCGCTCCTCGGCCGCCGTGGGGGCGGGCACGAGCGTGCTCCACGCCTTCACCACCCGGCAGGCGCAGGTGGCCGCCGGTGCGATCGCCGTGACCGTCACCGCCGTGGTGGACGGGGAGGCGGTGAGCGAGGTGGTCGAGGCGCCGTACGCGGCGCACGCCTGCCGGTGACCGTGCACGGGGAGCCGGCGCCGGAGCCGCCGGGGCGGGGGCGTGCCGGCCACCGGGGCACGAGGTCACCGAAATCGATGTCGGTGGCGCGCGACGGAGGGTGGCCGGCGCGGGCGCCCTGCCGCTTCGGCCGCCGCCCGAACCGCCTCGGAACGCGCGTGCGAAAGGTCCTTGACCTGCTCTGATCACGGTGCCACGATGGCGATAACGCTTTCGGTGAGTTTCGTCACACACGACGTCGGCACTCGCCGTTCGGCCGGGCGCGATGCGGCGCTCATGGCCAGCACCACCTCATTCAATGGCGACATGAGATTGGAGAAGGCAATGAGCGCAACGAGGTTCCGGCCGCGCGCCGCGGCCGTCATGGCGGGTGGCCTGCTGGTCACCGGCCTCGCCGCGTGCGGCGGCGACGGGGGCGGGGGCGGGGAGACGACGGGGTCGGGGGGCGGCACCGCCGCGGCCTCGGGGGAGGGGGTCGACGACGGCACGGAGCTGACGATGTGGACCCGCGCCCCGCTGGAGCGCCAGGCGATCAACGCCGTCGAGGCGTACAACGCCACCCACGAGAACCAGGTGGCGCTGGAGATCCTCCCCAACGACGACGTCGAGGGCATGGTCGGCTCGGCCGCCCAGACCGACAGCCTCCCGGACATCCTCGCGGGCGACGTCGTCCGCATCCCGTACTGGACCGAGCAGGGGATCTTCACCGACCTCACCGACCAGATCGGCTCGCTGGAGAACGTGGACGACCTCCAGGAGGGCCACATCGACGCCGGCACCCTCGACGGCGCCATGCACACGCTCCCGTTCGTCACCGACATCTCGGTCATGGTCTGGAACAAGGACCTCTACGAGCAGGCGGGGCTCGACCCGGAGGCCGGGCCGACGACCCTGGACGAGTTCGTCGAGCACGCCCAGGCCGTCGCCGCCCTCGACCAGGACGGGGTCGCCGGCAGCTACCTCTCGGGCCAGTCCGGCGGTGCCCTCGTCTTCACCCTGCTGCCGACGATCTGGGCCAGCGGCGAGGAGGTGCTCAACGACGACGGCACCGAGGCCATGCTCGACGGCGAGGCCGCCCAGGCCGTCTACAGCGCCTACCGCGAGCTCGCCGAGACGCCCAACGGGCTCGGGGCCGGGTCCCGCGAGGAGACCGGGGCGACCTGGACCGCCCCCTTCCAGGAGGGCAACATCGGCGTCATGCCGTACCCCTACACGGCGGTGACGGGCATGTTCGAGGACGCCGCCTTCGAGGTGGGCGTGGCGGCCATCCCCGGCGTCGACGGCGGGGGCTCGACGTTCCTCGGCGGCGATGCGATCGGCATCTCCCGGAGCTCGGAGAACGTCGACCAGGCGTGGAACTTCATGGCCTGGCTCATGTCCGACGACGCGCAGCAGACGGTGTTCGCCGACAACAACGACACGGCCGCGAGCCTCACCGTCCTCGCCGACGGCTACGCCGACGCCGACCCGCGCACCGAGGTCGCCAACGCCACCGTGGCCGACGGCCGCACGCCGGTGGCGCGCAACTTCAACGAGGCGTTCAACGCCGCGGGCAGCCCGTGGCAGCTGCTCATCCAGGACGCGGTGTGGGGCGAGGAGTCCGCGATCGGGTCCCACAACGACGCCGTCAACGCGGTCCTCGCGCCGTAGCGCCGGCGCCTCGACGAGCACCGCGGCCGGGGAGGGGCTCGGCGTCCCTCCCCGGTGGCGTCACCCCGACGACGAGGAAGCACCATGGTCACTCACATCCCGGCGGCGGCCGAGCGCGTCGCGACCGACGCCGTCAGCGGCGCGGACGGCGGCCGGCGGCGACGCCGGACGAGGGAACGGCGCGACGCCCTGCGGGGCTGGGCGTTCATCACCCCGACCGTCGTGCTCGTCGCCGTGCTCTTCCTCGCCCCGATCGGGCTCGTGCTCGTCATGTCCGGCTCGCAGTGGAGCCTCCTCGGTGGCTTCCAGGGGATGAACTCCCCGGACAACTTCCGCAACGTCCTCGCCGACCCGCTGCTCGGCGACGCGGTGAGCTTCACCCTGCGGTACACGGCGCTGACGACGGTCATCCTCATGCCGGTCGCGTTCTTCCTCGCGCTGCTCGTCCAGGAGAGCCGGCGGTGGAACAACCTGCTGCGGACCGCGATCCTCGTGCCGTCCGCGCTGGGGATCGCCTCCGCGTCGCTGCTGTTCTACGCGCTGTACTCCCCGCAGATCGGCCCGCTCAACCCGATCCTCGCCCGGCTCGGCCTCATGGACCTCAACTCCTCGATCCTCGGCACGCCGGGCGGGGCGCTCTGGGCGACCGTCGTGCTCATCGTCTGGCGGTTCGCCGGCTACTACATGATCCTCACGATGGTGGGGCTCCAGGCGATCCCGCGGGAGCTCTACGAGGCGGCGAGCCTCGACGGGGCGAGCCGCATCACGCAGCTGCGCCGGATCACGCTCCCGCTGCTGCGGCCCACCATCGCGATGACGCTCATCCTGTCGATCGCCGGCTCGCTCCTCGCGTTCGACCAGTTCTACATCCTCACCAAGGGCGGCCCGAACAACTCGACGCTGACCGTGGTGCTGCTCATCTACCGCTACGCCTTCGAGACCAAGCGCGACCTCGGCATGGCCGCCGCGCTCTCGGTGCTCGTCCTCGTCGTGCTGGTGGCGGTCAGCGTGCTGCAGCTCCGGGCGCTCGGGGTCTCGCGCAAGGAGGGGGACCGATGACGAGCTCAGGGACACTGGGCCGGACCACGTACTACGTCCTCACGGGCCTCGTCGCCGTGACGTTCCTCCTGCCCATCCTCTGGGTGGTCGTCACGTCGGTGTCGCCGAACTCGGCCTCCGCCCAGACCGACGGCGTCGGCCTGGGGAACTACTCGGCGCTCGCCCGGTACGGGGAGGGGCTCGGTTCCTACCTGTGGAACTCCGTCATCGTCTCGACGGTCGCCGTCGTGACGGCGCTCGTGGCCGGCGCGATGGGCGGGTACGGCTTCGCGCGCTTCGCGTTCCGCGGCAAGAACACGGTGTTCCTCCTCGTGCTCTCCATCCTCATGGTCCCGTACGCCGCCCTCCTCATCCCGCTCGCAGTGTGGCTCAACGAGATCGGCCTGCAGAACAGCCTCGTGGGGGTCGGGCTCGTGCTCGCGCTCTTCCAGCTCCCCTTCGCGACGTTCATGATGCGCAACGCCTTCAGCGCCGTCCCCCGGGAGCTCGAGGAGGCCGCGCTCCTCGACGGGTGCGGCACGGTGTCCGCGTTCGTCCGGGTCATGCTGCCGGCGGTCCGGGCGCCGCTGGTGACCGTGGGGCTGTTCGTCTTCCTCGTCGCGTGGAACGACTTCATGGTGCCGCTGTTCCTCGTCGGCCCCACCAACGCCCCGCTCCCGCTGGCCATGGTCAACATGCGCCAGCAGACCATGGGCGTCATCGACTACGGGATCACGACGGCCGGGGTCGTCGTCCTCGCGATCCCCGCCGTCGTGCTCTTCCTGTCGTTGCAGCGGCACTACATCCGAGGGTTCACTTCCGGCGCGGTCAAGGGATGACGACGTGACAGACATGCAGACGCGGACGGCCGTGGCGGCCCCGGTGCTCCCGGTGGCCCGGACCGCGCTCACCCCGCTGGGGATGGACACCGTCCGGATCGACGGCGGCTTCTGGGGGCAGCGCCAGGACCTCAACGGCGCGGTGATGATCCCCCACTGCCTCCACTGGGAGCACGAGGTCGGCTGGGTCGGCAACTTCTCCGCGCTCCTCGAGGGCCGGCTCGCCGAGGACCGGCGGGGCAGGGAGTTCTCCGACTCCGACGTCTACAAGCTCCTCGAGGCCATGGCGTGGGAGATCGGCCGCAGCGGCAGCCCCGCGCTCCAGGAGACCTTCGACGGCATCGTCGCGCTCGTCGCCGCCTGCCAGCAGCCGGACGGGTACCTCAACACCCAGTTCGGCAACGCCGGTCAGCGCCCCCGCTACAGCGACTTCGAGATGGGCCACGAGCTGTACAGCACCGGCCACCTCGTCCAGGCGGCGGTGGCCCGCCTGCGCACGGGGTTCGGCCTGGAGGACCGGCTCGTCGCCGTCGCCCTGCGCGCCGCCGACCACGTGTGCGAGGTGTTCGGCGCCGACGGGCTCGAGCGCGTGTGCGGGCACCCGGAGATCGAGGTCGCCCTCGCGGAGCTGTACCGGGCCACGGGGGAGGAGCGGTACCTCGACCAGGCGCACCTGTTCCTCGAGCGCCGCGGCCGCGGGACCCTGCGGGACATCGAGTTCGGGCGCGCCTACTTCCAGGACGACGTGCCGCTGCGCGAGGCCGACGCCTTCCGCGGCCACGCCGTCCGGGCCCTCTACCTCGCGGCGGCGGCGGTGGACGCCGGCGTGGAGCTCGACGACGGCGGGCTCGTCGACGCCATCGAGCGCCAGTACCGCCGCACCCTCGCGCGGCGCACGTACCTCACCGGGGGGATGGGGTCCCACCACCAGGACGAGGCGTTCGGGCAGGACTTCGAGCTGCCGCCGGACCGCGCCTACTGCGAGACGTGCGCCGGCGTCGGCTCCGTCATGGTCGCCTGGCGCCTGCTCCTCGCGCGCGGGGACCTGCGCTACGCCGACGTCATCGAGCGCGCGCTCTACAACGTCGTGGCGGCCAGCCCCGCGGAGGACGGGCGCGCCTTCTTCTACACGAACACCCTCCACCAGCGCAGCGCCGGGACGCCGCTGCCGTCGGACGAGCCGAGCCCACGAGCCTCGGGGGCCGGCCGGGCCGCGTGGTTCGAGGTGTCCTGCTGCCCGACGAACGTCTCCCGGACACTCGCCCAGCTCGGCACCTACGTCGCAACCCGCAGCGCCGACGGTGTCCAGCTCCTCCAGTTCGTCCCCGGGACGGTGAGCGCCGAGCTGGGCGCCGGGCGCCGGGTCACCCTCGAGGTGACCACCGCCTACCCCCACGACGGCCACGTGCGCATCGAGGTCGTCGAGGCGCCCCCCGGACCGTGGGAGCTGACGGTCCGGATCCCGCACTGGGCCGACGGCGCGAGTGTCGACCTCAACGACGGGAGGGGCCCGCAGCCGGCGTCGGCGCCCGCCTTCGTGCACCGTGGTTCCCTCGCCGCCGGAACCGTCGTCGACGTCGCCATCCCGCTCGTGCCCCGGTGGGTCTACCCGGACGAGCGGATCGACGCGGTCCGCGGCTGCGTCGCCCTCGAGCGCGGCCCGCTCGTCCTGTGCGCCGAGTCGCTCGACCAGCCCGGCGGCGTCGACGTCGCCGGGCTCGAGGTCGACCCGAGCGGCCCGGTCGCGGGCGCTGACGGCACCGTCGTCGCGGCGGGCTGGCACGTCGACCTGCCCGGCGAGCCGGACCCGTACCGCGGCGCGCCGCGGCGGCGCGCCCGCGAGCGTGCGGACGTCCACTTCGTGCCGTACTACTCGTGGGGCAACCGCGGGCCGAGCACCATGCGGATCTGGGTGCCCGTCGGTCACGACTGAGAGTCGGCGGGCACCGCGAGCAGAGCCTGACCACCCGTCAGGGCGGGCGATCTGGGAGGAGGACCGATGACGGCAGATGCCGAGCTGGCACCGCGGCGGCCGACGCTGGCGGACGTGGCACGGGCGGCGGGGGTGTCCGTCGCCACGGCGTCGAAGGCGCTCAACGGGCGCCGGCAGGTACGGGAGGAGACGCGCCAGCGGGTCGTCCACGCCGCCGAGGAGCTCGCGTTCCGGCCCAACGTCCTGGCGCGCCAGCTCCAGAAGGGGCGCTCGGGCACCATCGGCCTGGTCACGCACGACCTCGAGGGACGGTTCTCCATCCCGACGCTCATGGGGGCGGAGGACGAGGCCGGCAACGGCGAGGTCTCCGTCCTCCTGTGCGACGCCCGCGGGGACACGCTGCGCGAGCGGTACCACGTCCAGGCGCTCCTCGGGCGGCGCGTCGACGGGCTCATCATCGTCGGCGCGCGCCCCGACGTGCGCCCGTCGCTCGGGCGCCTGCCGGTGCCGGTCGTCTACGCGTATGCGCCGTCGGAGGACCCGGACGACATGTCCCAGGTGTGCGACAGCGTCGAGGCGGGCGCGCTCGTCGCGGAGCACCTCGTCGCCCGGGGGCGCCGGCGGATCGCCGTCGTCGCGGGCGACGAGTCGTACGGGGCGGCACGCGACCGGGTGGAGGGGGCGACCCGCGCCCTGGCCCGGGCCGGTCTCGAGCCGGCGGGCGGGCGCGCGCTCTTCGGCTCGTGGGACGAGGCGTGGGGGCGGACGGCGGTCGAGACGATCCTCGGCCTGCTCCCGGACGTCGACGCGGTCATCTGCGGGAGCGACCAGATCGCCCGCGGGGCGCTGGACACCCTGCGGGAGCACGGGCGGCGGGTCCCCGAGGACGTGGCGGTGACCGGCCACGACAACTGGGAGGTCATCGTCGCGCACTCGCGGCCCCGGCTGACGAGCGTCGACATGAACCTCGAGGAGCTGGGGCGGCGGGCGGCGGCGCGGCTGTTCGCGGCGATCGAGGGGCACCCCTCCCGCGGCATCGAGAGCGTCTCCCCGCGCCTCGTCGCGCGGGACTCGACCCGCGGTTTCTACACGCCGGCGGACTGAGCGGCCCGGCCGCGGTGCGGCGGGCGAGTCCGCACCGCCCCGCTCACGGCGCGAGCGTCGCGTCGATGGCGAAGGCGAGGGTGTGCGTGGCGCCGGGGGCGAGCTCGACGAGGTCGGTGCCCGAGTTGAACGCGTCCGGCGGGCACGTCATGGGCTCCACGGCCACGCCGCGCCGGTCGATCTTCTCGCCCGTGTAGACCTGGACCCACGGGGCGTCCGCCCGCATCCGCGCGGTCAGCCCCGACGCCGGGTCGGTGAGCGTGACGGCCCAGGTGCCGGCGGGCAGGCCCGTGTAGGCGTGGTCGACCTGCCGCGCGCCGAGCGGGCGCGGCGCACGCAGGTCGAGGTCGGTGCCGTCGACGGGCACGCACGCCCGCGGGCGCATCCGCTCGTCGACCTCGAGGACCTGCCCGGCGGGCGCGACGAGGACGCACCCGTCCACGGGCGCGCCGTCACACGTGAGGTACGGGTGCGAGGAGGCCCCGTAGGGCGCCACGCCCTCGCCGAGGTTGGTCGTCGTGATGGTCGTCGTCAGGCCCGACGGCGTGAGCGCGTAGCGGACGTGCGACCGCAGCCAGAAGGGGTACCCGTACTGCGGGACGATGTCCGTCCCGAGGGTGACCGAGGCGTCGTCCTCCTCGACGGGGTCCCAGCCGACCCAGCAGGCGAGGCCGTGGAGCGCGGCGTTCGTCGCGTGCTCGTTGACGGGCAGCTCGTGCGTGACGCCGCCGCGGACGTAGCGGCCGTCGCTCACCCGGTTGGGCCACGGGACGAGCGTCTTGCCGAGGTAGGCCGGCGGCAGCGCGTCGGCCTCGTGGGGGACGACGACGTCCTTGCCCCGCCACGCGAGGCGGGCGAGGCCGGCGCCCACGCCGACGACGGTCGCCGTGTAGTCGCCGGCCGCGAGGTGGATGGTCCGGCCCCCGGGGCCGGTCCTCGTCGCGCTCATGGGGTCTCCTCGTCTCGTGCCGGCCGGGTCGGGTCGGTTCCTGCGGGGCGCGGGGCTCAGCCCTGCGCGGGGGCGCCGGAGGACGCCCGGACGATGAGCTCGGGCCGGCTCAGGCCCGGCTCCGGCGAACCGCCGTCGAGGGCGGTGAGGAGGGCCTCCATGACCTGGTGGCCCACCTCCTGGAAGGGCTGGCGCACCGTCGTCAGCGGCGGCTCGTAGAAGTCGCTGCCGGAGATGTCGTCGTAGCCGACGATGGCGACGTCGTCGGGCATCCGCACCCCGGCCTCGTGGAACGCGCGCATCATGCCGAGCGCGAGGAGGTCGTTGGCGGTGAACACGGCCGTCGGCATCGTGGGGCCGCTCAGCAGCCGCTGGGCCGCCGCGTACCCCTGCGTGGCGTCCCACCCGCCCTCGATCGGCTCGGGGACCTCGAGGCCCGCGGCCTCGAGCTCGGCGCGCCACCCCGCCAGGCGGGCGCGCGCGTCGAACCAGTTCGAGGGCCCGGCGACGTGGGCGATGTGCCGGTGCCCGAGGTCGATGAGGTGCCGGGTGGCGTCGCGGGCGCCCTGCTCGTGGTCGATGGCGACGACGTGGAGCGGGGCCGGCGAGCGCAGGCCCGTGGCGATGACGATGATGGGCAGCGAGCCGGCGAGGCCACGGGCGGCCTCGGCGAACTCCTCGGTCGGCGCGACGACGACGACGCCCTCGACCCCGCGGTCGAGGAAGAAGTCGAGGACGTCGTGCGGGCTCGCCGCGGCGTCCACGGTGCCGGCGGTGAGGATTGCGTAGCCGGCCTCCCGGGCCGCGTCCTGGATGGCGACCGTCGTGTAGGTCGGGCCGAAGCTCCGGGTGGCCGGGGTGACGACGCCGATCATGCGCGTGCGGCTCGTCGCCAGGGCGCGCGCGGACATGTTCCGGCGGTACCCGAGCTCGGCGATGGCGGCGCGGACCCGCTCCTGGGTCTCGGGGTGGACGAGCTCGGGGTGGTTGAGCACCCGGGAGACCGTCTGGTGGGAGACGCCGGCCCGGGCGGCCACGTCGGACATGACCGGCGCGCGCCTGGCCCCCACGTCTTCTCGTATCCCGCTCACAGCACTCCTACGTCGTCATTCAGGGCCGGTGAGCACCGGCGGCCTGCCTGCTGCGGGGCGCGTCGGACCGCGTGGTGCTCGGGCTGCCGAGCGTACCGCCGCACGTTGGGCCCCAGTGTCCGAACGGTTACCAGCCTGTTACCCGCGCCTGTTGACACCATGAGATGTTAGCGCGCACACTGGCCCTCGACAGTCGGTACACCGCGTGGTGACTGCGACCAGCATCGTTGCTGAGGCACTCAAGGAGGAGAGCATGTTCGGAAGGAAGAGCACCCGAATGCGGGCGAGCGTCGCCCTGGGCGGGGTGGCCCTGCTGGCCCTGGCCGGCTGTGGTGGCGGCGGAGGCGGAGGCGAGGAGACCGGTACCGCGGCCGCCGGCGGAGAGGGCGGCGGCGACGAGCTCGTCCGCGTCGGCTTCTCCCAGCTGGGCGCCGAGAGCGGCTGGCGGACGGCCAACACGGAGTCGATCCAGGCCAGCCTGACGGAGGAGAACGGCATCGACCTCACCTTCGTCGACGCGCAGCAGCGCCAGGAGAACCAGATCCGCGCCCTGCGCGACTTCGTCTCGCAGGACATGGACATCATCGCGTTCTCCCCGGTCATCGAGACCGGCTGGGACCAGGTCCTCCAGGAGATCAAGGACGCCGGGATCCCCGTCGTGCTCGTCGACCGCACCGTCGACACGACGGTCGAGGACCCGTTCGTCACGTGGATCGGCTCGGACTTCCGCGCCGAGGGCGTCACCGCGGGCGAGTGGGTCGCGGAGAACTTCCCCGACGCCAACATCTTCGAGCTCCAGGGCACCCTGGGCTCGGGCGCGCAGGTCGACCGCCAGGAGGGCTTCCGCGAGGTCGTCGGCGATGACGCGATCGTCGGCGAGGCGAGCGGCAACTTCACCCGCGCCGAGGGCCGCACCGCCATGGAGGCCGCGCTCCAGGCCTACCCCGACACGGACCTCGTCTTCGCGCACAACGACGACATGGGCCTGGGCGCCATCGAGGCGATCGAGGCCGCGGGCATGGTCCCGGGCGAGGACATCGCCATCGTCACCGTCGACGCGGTCAAGGACGGCATGCAGGCGCTCCTCGACGGCAAGTTCAACTACGTCGTCGAGTGCAACCCGGTCTTCGGCGACCAGCTCGCCGAGCTCATCCAGCAGGTGCACGCCGGCGAGGAGGTCCCCGAGCAGACGTTCGTCGAGGAGACCGCCTTCGAGCAGGCGGACATCGACCAGGCGTTCGTGGACGAGCGCCCGTACTGACGCACGACGCCGGGGGGAGCGGATCGCTCCCCCCGGCGCTGTCGCGGCCGGCGCCCCCGGCCGCGAGCGCCCGGGCCGGGCCCGGAGCGCAGCACGCCCCCGCAGGGACGCACGGAAGGCCAGCGATGTCCCACCCGCCCGCACCGGTCGTCGAGATGACCGGGATCACCATCACCTTCCCCGGAGTGAAGGCCCTCGACGGGGTCGACTTCCGGCTCTTCCCGGGCGAGGTCCACGCCCTCATGGGCGAGAACGGCGCCGGGAAGTCGACGCTCATCAAGGCCCTCACCGGCGTCTACGGCATCGACTCCGGCCGGATCACCGTCGACGGCGAGGAGAAGCGGTTCGCCCACCCCGGTGAGGCGCAGGCCGCCGGCATCAGCACCGTGTACCAGGAGGTCAACCTCTGCGCGAACCTCACCGTGGGCGAGAACGTCATGCTCGGCCACGAGGTCCGCACGGGCCCCTTCATCAACTGGCGCGCCACCCACCGTGAGGCGGCGCGCTTCCTGCAGGAGATGAACCTCGACATCGACCCGCGATCGCCGCTGACGTCGCACACCATCGCCGTCCAGCAGCTCTGCGCCATCGCGCGGGCGATCGTCGTCGACGCCAAGGTCCTTATCCTCGACGAGCCCACCTCGAGCCTGGCCAAGGCCGAGGTGGCCGAGCTGTTCCGGGTGGTGCGCCAGCTGCGCGACTCCGGGGTCGCCGTCCTCTTCGTCTCCCACTTCCTCGAGCAGGTCTACGAGATCTCCGACCGCATGACGATCCTGCGCAACGGTGCGCTGGTGGGGGAGCACCTCACGGCGGAGCTGCCCCGCATCGAGCTCATCTCCAAGATGATCGGGCGCGCCGGGGAGGCCTTCCGGGAGATCCGCGCCGAGGCGCGGGCCGTCGCCCAGCGCGACACCGCCGACCGGCCCCTCGTGCGGGCGCTCGGCCTGGGCAAGGACGGCTCGCTCGAGCCCTTCGACCTCGACCTCCACGAGGGGGAGATCGTGGGTCTGGCCGGTCTGCTCGGCTCCGGGCGCACCGAGGCCGCACGGCTGCTCGCCGGGGCGGACCGGGCCGACCACGGGACCGTCGAGATCGACGGCACGCCCGTGCGCATGACCTCCCCGCGCACGGCGCTCAAGCACGACATCGCCTTCTCCACCGAGGACCGCAAGAAGGAGGGCATCGTCGGCGACCTCACGGTCCGCGAGAACATCGCCCTCGCGCTCCAGGCCGGCCGAGGGACGTGGCGGCCGATCCCGCGCAAGGAGCTCGACGAGATCGTGGCGAAGTACATCGCCGCCCTCAACATCAACCCTCCCAACCCCAACGCCCTCATCAGGAACCTCTCGGGCGGCAACCAGCAGAAGGTCCTGCTGGCCCGCTGGCTCGCCACCTCCCCGCGCCTGCTCATCCTCGACGAGCCCACGCGCGGGATCGACATCGGCGCCAAGGCGGAGATCCAGAAGCTCGTCGCCGACCTGTCGCGGGACGGCATGTCGGTGGTGTTCATCTCCTCCGAGCTCGAGGAGGTCCTCCGGCTCAGCGAGCGCGTCGTCGTCATGCGCGACCGCGAGAAGCTCGCCGAGGTGGTCAACGACGACGACATCGACTCGGGAACGATCCTCGAGCTCATCGCCCAGAGCGGAGCGCACGCCTCATGACAGCGTCCACCGGCCGCGGCCGAAGCGCGGGGGGCTCCTTCCTCCGCGACGTCTCCCACCACGGCCTGTTCTGGCCCGTGGTGGCCCTGGTCCTCCTCGTCCTCGCCTGCGGCCTGCGGAGCCCGGGCTTCCTCGACGTCACCGTCCGGGACGGGCACCTCGTCGGTCAGCTCGTCGACATCGCCCGGAACAGCGCGACGCCGTTGCTCCTGGCGCTGGGCATGTGCCTCGTCATCGCCACCGGCGGCATCGACCTGTCGGTCGGGGCCGTCATGGCGATCTCGCTGTCCGTCTCCCTGGAGTACATCGACAACGCGGCCGACGGCGGCAGCCTGGGCACGGCGCTGACGGCGCTGCTCCTCGGGCTCGCGGTCGCCGTGCTCGTGGGGACGTTCAACGGGTTCCTCGTCACCGTCCTCGGCATCCAACCGTTCATCGCGACGCTCATCCTCATGATCGCCGGCCGCGGCATCGCGATGCTCATCACCCAGGGCCAGATCACCACCGTCACCAGTGCCCCGTTCAAGGCGATCGGCGCGGGGTACGTCCTCGGGGTGCCCACCCCGGTGGTCATCGCGATCGCCGTGTTCCTCCTGCTCAGCCTGGTCGTGCGGCGCACGGCGCTCGGCATGTTCCTCGAGGCCATCGGCATCAACGGCGAGGCCTCCCGACTCTCCGGCGTCCGGGCGCGCAGCACGACGTGGCTCTGCTACATCATCGCGGGCACCCTCGCGGGACTCGCCGGCATCGTCTACGGCTCGCCGACCATGGCCGCCGACGCCAACAACATCGGTCTCATGCGGGAGCTCGACGCGATCATGGTCGTCGTCCTCGGCGGCACGAAGCTCTCCGGCGGCCGGTTCTACCTCGGCGGGGTCGTCGTGGGTGCGCTCATCCTCAGCACCCTCGAGCGCGCCGTCATCATCTTCCACCTGCCCTCGGAGACGACGCCGCTGTTCAAGGCGATCGTCCTCATCGCCGTCACCGTCGCGGCCTCGCCCTTCCTGCGCGAGCGCCTACGGTCCCGGCGGGTGCGAGCAGAGCTGGTCCCCTCCGGAGCGAAGGCGGCGGCGTGATGGCACACACGGACACGGCACGAGGGGCGGCCGAGGAGGCACGCCCGGCCCCCCGTAAGGCCCCGGGCCGGCCCACGCAGCGCGGCCGCAGCCTGCTCACCCGGCTCGACCGCCGGTTCCTGCCGGTGGTGGGCACGGTGATCACCCTCGTCCTCATGCTCGGCATCGGGCAGGCCCGGTACAGCACGGAGTCGACGAGCTTCATCAGCATGCGGCTGTTCTCCAACCTCCTCGTCGACAACTCCTACCTGCTCGTCCTCGCGATCGGCATGACGTTCGTCATCCTCACCGGGGGGATCGACCTGTCGGTCGGCGCCGTGGTGGCGCTCGTCGGGCTCGCCGTCGCGCGGTTGCTCATCGCCGGACTGCCCCTGCCCGTCGTCCTCGTCGTCGGCGTCCTCATCGGGACGCTGTGCGGCCTGCTCATCGGCATCATGGTCCAGGTCTTCGACATCCAACCGTTCATCGCCTCGCTCGCCGTGATGTTCCTCGCCCGCGGCCTGGCCAACGTCGTCAGCGTGCAGTCGCTGGGCATCAGCGACCCGAACTTCGCCGCGCTCGCAGGGTGGAGCCTGCAGTTCGGCGAGGGCAGCACCCTCTGGCGGATCAGCATCAGCATGGTCATCGCCATGGTCCTGCTCGCCTTCGCCTTCTACCTGCTGCACTACACCCGCTTCGGGCGGACCGTCTACGGCCTCGGCGCCGGCGACGACGGCTCGGCCGTCAAGCTCATGGGGCTCAACGGGGAACGCACGCGGATCCTCGTCTACGTCATCAGCGGCACGTGCGCGGGGGTGGCGGGGATCCTCTTCGCCTTCTACACCCGCTCCGGCTTCAACCTCACCGGCATCGGCATGGAGCTCGACGCCATCGCCGCGGTCGTCATCGGGGGCACCCTGCTCGCCGGCGGTGTCGGGTTCATCCTCGGCACGGCCACCGGTGTCCTCGTCTACGGGCTCATCCAGGTGCTCATCGCCCGGGAGGGGCTCGACTCGTGGTGGACCCGCGTCTTCATCGGCGTGGTGCTGCTCGCGTTCGTCGTCCTGCAGCGCGCCATCACGGTGCGACGCCGGACCTGACCGGACTCCGCCGGGCCGGGGCAGCCCCCCGGCCCGGCGGCCCGTACGTCCCCGGGGCACCGCCCCACCGCCGCCGCAACGACGCGCCGCCCGGAAAGGAGTACGAGCACCACGCCCGTCGCGGCACTCCTCGCCAACCCTGCTGAGCTGATGGAGCACACATGAGCATGTCGCGACGGCGCAGCGCTGCGCCGGTATCTGTTGCATCGGTGACCGCCCTCACCCTGGCCGCGGCGCTCCTCGCCGGCGGCACCGCGGCGTCCGCCGCCGCCCCGCCGGAGGTGCTGCCTCCCGAGGCGTGGCTCGAGGAGTTCGACGCCCCGCAGCTCGACGAGCGCTGGACCGTCCTCGGCGAGGCCGCCGAGAGCTGGTCGCTCGACCCGGAGGCCGGTGAGCTCACCATCACCTCGCTGCCCGGCGACACCCACCAGGACAGCAACGACCCGCGGAACGTCTTCCTCCTCGACGTGCCCGTCGGTGACTTCACCGCGGTGGCCTCGTTCGAGGCGCCGGTGGCGGAGGACTTCCAGGGCGCCGGCATCCTCGCCATGGGCGACCTCGACAACTACGTGCGCGCCGGCCTGGTGAACGTCAGCTTCGCCGAGGACGGGCCGGTCGTCATCGAGAACGCGCAGGAGAGCAACGCGGTCTTCACCTCCACCTTCACGCCCCGGCCGGGGTCCACGGGCGAGACGCTGCAGGTGCAGCGCACGGGGGACACGGTCACGACGAGCTACTGGGCGGACGACGGCTGGGTCGAGGCGGCCCAGGTGACCGTCGCCTTCGACATCACGCAGGTGGGCCTCTACGCCTTCGCCGCGGGCGCCGCCCAGCCGCACACCGCGGTGTTCGACTACTTCGCGATTGCCACGGCGGACACGCCGCCGACCGAGCCGGAGCCGTACCCCGCGACGCTGGAGATCGACGGCGACGGCACCGACATCGAGATGAGCCCCGAGCTCTACGGGATCTTCTACGAGGACATCAACTACGCGGCCGACGGCGGCCTGTACGCCGAGCTCGTCCGCAACCGCTCGTTCGAGTTCAACCGGTCCGACAACACCTCCTTCACCGGCCTCACGGGCTGGCAGGAGGTCGAGCGCGGCGGGGCGACGACGACGGCCACCGTCGTCACCGACGAGGGCCGGATGAACGAGAACAACCGGTTCTACCTCGCCCTCGACTCGACGGGCGCGGGCGCGGGGCTGCGCAACGCCTCCTTCAACGAGGGCGTCGCCCTGGAGGCCGGTGCGGACTACGAGTTCTCCGTCTGGGCCCGCTCGGCGACGCCGCAGACTCTCACCGCCCGCCTCGAGGACGTCGCCGGCACCCAGGAGTACGGGACCGCGACCGTCCAGGTGGACGGCTCGAACGAGTGGAAGCAGTACACGGCGACGATCACCTCCACCGCGACGACCAACGCGGCGCAGCTCGCCGTCCTCGCCGGAGCCGCGGGCGTGCTCCACCTCGACATGGTCTCGCTGCTGCCGGACGAGCAGTGGGCCGGCCCGGTCAACGGCGAGTACGGCCTGCGCCAGGACCTCGCCGAGATGGTCGAGGACCTCGACCCGTCCTTCATCCGGTTCCCGGGTGGCTGCGTCATCGCCGGGACGTGGAACGACTACGAGGAGAGCGGCTACGCGGACCGTCGCCGCGCCTACCACTGGAAGGAGACCATCGGCCCGCTCGAGGAGCGCGCGACGAACTTCAACTGGTGGGGGTACAACCAGTCCTTCGGCATCGGCTTCCTCGAGTACTTCATGTGGGCCGAGGACCTCGGGGCCGAGCCGCTGCCCGTCCTGCCCGTGGGGACGAACGCCTGCGGCGGGCCGGCGGCGCTCACCGACCCCGTCCAGCTCGAGGAGTGGGTGCAGGACACCCTCGACCTCATCGAGTTCGCCAACGGCGGCATCGACACCGAGTGGGGCGCCGTGCGCGCGGAGCTCGGCCACCCCGAGCCCTTCGGCCTCGAGTACATCGGCCTGGGCAACGAGGACTCCCAGCGCCAGTACTTCGAGAACTACCCGCTCTTCCACGACGCGATCCGCGAGGCCTACCCGGACATCAAGATCGTCTCGAACTCGAGCTTCGCCTCGGGCGGGGCGCTCTTCGACGAGCTGTGGGACTTCGCCCGCGAGCAGGGCGCGGACATGGTCGACGAGCACTACTACAACACCCCGGACTGGTTCCTCGCGAACACCGACCGGTACGACAGCTATGACCGCGAGAGTCCGGCCGCCTTCATCGGGGAGTACGCCTCCCGGGGCAACACGTTCTACAACGCCCTGGCCGAGGCCGCGTACCTCACCGGCGTCGAGCGCAACTCCGACATCGTCCGTATGGCGTCCTACGCGCCGATGTTCGCCAACGAGGACTACGTCCAGTGGCGCGACGCCAACATGATCTACTTCGACAACGACGAGGCGTGGGGGACCGCGAACTACTACGTCCAGCGGCTCTTCTCGACGAACCGCGGCCACGAGGTGGTGCCCAGCACGATGGAGGGCGGCGACGTCGTCGCGCCCGACATCTCCGGCGGCGTCTTCCTCTCGACGTGGCGGACGGCGGCCGCGTACGACAACCTCGTCGTCACCGCCGACGACGGCGACGTGCTGCTCTCCGAGGACTTCTCGGGCGGTGCGCCGGACTGGGCGCCCGTGCGGGGCACGTGGTCCGTCGTCGACGGCCAGTACCGCCAGACCGCCACGAACGTCGAGGACGCCCGCAGCGTCCCGGCCGGGGCGTACGAGCAGGACTGGACGAACTACACGCTCGAGCTCGAGGCGACGAAGACCGCCGGGGCGGAGGGCTTCCTCGTCGGCTTCGCCGCCAACGGCGGGAACGACTACTACTGGTGGAACATCGGCGGCTGGAACAACACCCGGATGGCCCTCCAGCGCTCGGGGGCCGAGGTGGCCGCCCGGGAGAACACCTCCGTGACGACCGGGCAGACGTACGACATCCGGGTCGAGGTCGAGGGCAGCGACATCCGGCTCTACCTCGACGACGAGCTCCAGATCGAGTACACGGAGGACGCCCCGACGAGCGTGCTCAACCACGTCGTCACGCGGGACGTCGAGACCGGTGAGCTCATCGTCAAGGTCGTCAACACGGCCCCCGCGGCCGCGGTGACGGACGTGAGCGTCTCCGACGTCGAGCTGACCGGGGCCGGCACGGTCACCGAGATGACCGCGGACTCCCTCACGGCGGTGAACTCCAAGGAGGACCCGACGAACATCGTGCCCGTCGAGCGGGAGCTCAGCGGCGTGGGCAACGAGTTCACCTACGAGTTCCCCGCCAACTCCATCACCTTCCTCCGCCTCGGCGTCGCCGACGACGCCGGGCCGGAGGTGTCGGTGGAGGCGGACACGCGGTGCGTGGCCGGCAAGGTGGTGCAGACGGTGCGGGTGACGAACGAGTCGGGGGCGCCGGTGGACGTGGCGGTGTCCTCGTCCTGGGGGTCGCGGTCGGTGACGATCGGGGCCGACCGGGCGACGTCGTTGACGTTCAGCACCCGGGCTGCGTCGGTGGCTGCGGGGGAGGTGAGCGTGACGGCGACGGCGGACGGGTCCTCCCGGACGGTGACCGCGCCGCACGCGGCCCGCACCTGCTGATGACGCACGGCGACTGACGCCGGCAGCGGGGCCGGCGGGCGGACCCCCGCCCGCCGGTCCGCACCGGGGCGGGGCACCGGCCCGGCACCGGTCTGATCGAGGACGTGGCGTGCGACGGCGCACGCGGACGACGATGAGAGGAAGAACCGCATGAGAAAGCAACGGACAGCGGCGGCGCTCCTAGCCGCTGTGCTCGGCCTGGGGGTGGTGTCGGCGATGCCGGCCGCCCTCGCCGCCGAGCCGACGACCGAGGGGCTGGTCCTGCACTACCCCTTCAGCGGGGACGGCGGCACGGTCGCCGAGGACGCCTCCGGCCACGACCGGGACGGACAGATCCTCGGCGGCGCGCAGCCCGGGCCCAACGGCCTCGAGCTCGACGGCGTCAACGACTACGTCCGCCTCCCCAACAACATCATGTCCGGGCTGAGCTCGATCACCGTCGCCTTCGACGTGCGGATCGACCCGAGCATGGGGAGCGCGTACTTCATCTACGGCCTCGGCAACTCGAGCGGGGCGAACGGCAACGGCTACCTCTTCGCCGAGGGCAACCCGCTGCGTACGACCATCGCCAGCGGCAACTGGTCGACCGAGCAGAACACCCAGGCCAACGGCTACAACCTGCCGCGCAACGTGTGGAAGCACCTCACGTACACCCAGACCGGCACCACCGGGATCCTCTACGAGGACGGCCGCGAGGTCGCGCGCAACACCGCCGTGACCATCACGCCGGGGAGCATCGGCAACGGCACGACGACGGCGAACTACATCGGGCGGTCGCTGTACTCCGCCGACCCGTACCTCAAGGGTGCCGTCCAGGACTTCCGGATCTACGACCGCGCGCTGAGCGCGGGCGAGGTGGCCGACCTCAGCGCGGCGAACGCCCAGCCGGTCGTCGACGCCGACGCCGCGGCCCTCACGCTGGGGGACACGAGCGCCATCACCGCGGACCTCACGCTCCCGGCGACCACGCCCGGCGGCTCCGCCGTCACGTGGGCGACGTCGGACGCGGGTGTCGTCACCGCTCAGGGCGTCGTCACCCGGCCCGCGGCGGGCACCGCGGCGAGGACCGCGACGCTCACCGCGACGGTCAGCCAGCGGGGAGCGAGCGCCCAGCGGTCCTTCACCGTCACCGTCGTGCCCGTCGGGAGCGACCAGGAGCGCGCCCAGGCGGCGGCGGCGGCCCTCGTCGTCCACGACGTCGACGACGTCCGCGGCAACCTCCACCTCCCGACGACCGGCCCGGACGGCTCGACCGTCACGTGGGCCTCCTCGGACGCCTCCGTCATCACGGCCACCGGTGAGGTCAACCGCCCGGCCGCCGGCCAGGCCGCCGCCGAGGTGGCGCTCACCGCGACGGTGAGCGTCGGCGCGGCCACGGTGACGCGGGTGTTCGACGCCCACGTCCCGGCGCTGCCGGCACCGGCGGACTACGAGGGCTACCTCTTCTCGCACTTCCTCGGCGAGGGGCTCGAGCACGGCGAGCAGGTCTACTTCGCCCTCAGCGAGGGCAACGACCCGCTGCGCTACACCAACCTCAACGGCGGGCAGCCCGTGATGGTCTCCACCAGCGGTGAGATGGGCCTGCGGGACCCGTTCATCATCCGTTCCCCGGAGGGCGACAAGTTCTACCAGATCGCCACGGACCTGCGGATGTGGCGCAACTCCAGCGGCAGCTGGGACGAGGTCCAGCGCCAGGGGAGCCGGAACATCGTCGTGTGGGAATCCACGGACCTCGTCAACTGGTCCGAGAGCTGGGTCGCCGAGGTGGCGCCGGAGAACGCCGGCAACGCCTGGGCGCCGGAGATCTTCTACGACGACGAGCGCGGCGAGTACGTCGTGTTCTGGGCGTCGAAGCTCTACGCCGAGGACGACCCGAACCACACCGGCAACGCCTACAACCAGATGCTCTTCGCCACGACGCGCGACTTCCGGACCTTCAGCGAGCCCGAGACCCTCATCGACTACGGGTACTCCGTCATCGACACGACGATGATCGAGCACGACGGCGAGGTCTACCGGTTCTCCAAGAACGAGGCGAACCGCTCGGCGACGAACCCCGGGGGCAAGCACGTCTTCCAGGAGGTCGGCTCCGGCCCGACGGCGGACGACTTCGAGCTCGTGCGGTCCGGCGTCGGCGCCGGCACCCCGCCCGCGGGCCTCAACCAGGGCGAGGGCCCGACGGTGTTCAAGTCCAACACCGAGGAGCGCTGGTACCTGTTCATCGACGAGTACGGCGGCCGCGGCTACGTGCCGCTGACGACGACCGACCTCGCCAGCGGCGAGTGGACGGTGCTCGGCTCGGGCGAGTACTCCTTCCCGTCGCGGTTCCGGCACGGCACGGTCCTGCCCGTCACCGGGGCGGAGTGGGAGGCGCTGCAGATCGCGTACGGCACCCCCGACGCCAGCGCGGTCGCGCAGGATCTCCAGGCGCTCGCCATCCCCAACGCCGACGACGTGCGCGGCAACATCACCCTGCCCACCGAGGGTGCGGAGGGCACGACCTTCACGTGGGCGTCGAGCGACGCGGGCGTCGTCACGACGACGGGCGAGGTCACGCGTCCGGCGTACGGGGAGGACCCGGTCGAGGTGACTCTCACGGTCACCGCGACCAAGGGCGCGGTGGTCCGCACGCGGACCTTCACGCTCACGGTCCAGCCCATGCCGCAGGTCGAGGAGACCGAGGCGTACTTCTTCCCCCACTTCAAGGGGGAGAGCACGCCGCGCGGCGAGCAGATCTACTTCGCCGCCAGCCGCGGGAACGACGCGCTCAGCTGGATCCCGCTCAACGACGACGAGGAGGTGCTCTCCTCGACGATGGGCGAGCAGGGCCTGCGCGACCCGTTCATCATCCGCTCGCACGAGGGGGACCGGTTCTTCCTCCTCGCCACCGACCTCAAGACGTACCGCCCGGGCCAGGGTCCCGACTTCGCGCGGGCCCAGCAGACGGGGTCGCGCTCGCTGATGATCTGGGAGTCCACGGACCTCGTCGACTGGGGCGAGCCGCGCCTGGTCGAGGTCAACCTCCCGACGGCGGGCAACACGTGGGCGCCGGAGGCGCACTACGTGGAGAGCATCGGTCAGTACGCGGTGTACTGGGCCTCGAACCTCTACCCCGAGGACGTCGCACCGGGCGACCGCCGCACGAACGACAGCTACAACCGGATGATGATCTCCTTCACCCGCGACTTCGTGACGTTCACGGAGCCGGAGGTGTGGATCGACATCCGGCGCCAGCCGGGCCGCGGCATGATCGACTCCACCGTCGTCGAGCACGACGGGATGTACTACCGCTTCACCAAGGACGAGCGGAACGACATCATGGAGGTCCTCCTCGAGAGGTCGCCCGACCTCCTGCGTCCGCAGACGGGTGCGGTCGGGACGAGCTGGGAGCTCATCACCGAGCGGATCGGCTCCGGTGACCCGCTGCGGCACGCCGAGGGTCCGACGGCGTTCCGGGCCAACGAGGGCGACGTCAACATCACCCCCGGCCAGGACACCTGGTTCCTCTTCCAGGACTGGCCGCCGTACGGCGGTGGCGAGGGCTACGTCGCGTTCTCCTGCACCGATCTCGACGACGGTGACTGCTGGACGCACGAGCCCGGGCTCGACCTCAGCGCCCGGCACGGGACCGTCCTGCCGATCACCGCGGCCGAGCACGAGCGGCTGCTGCGGGCCTACCAGCCCGACGCGCTCGGGCCGGAGGTGTCGGTGGAGGCGGACACGCGGTGCGTGGCCGGGAAGGTGGTGCAGACGGTGCGGGTGACGAACGAGTCGGGGGCGCCGGTGGACGTGGCGGTGTCCTCGTCCTGGGGGTCGCGGTCGGTGACGATCGGGGCTGACCGGGCGACGTCGTTGACGTTCAGCACCCGGGCTGCGTCGGTGGCTGCGGGGGAGGTGAGCGTGACGGCGACGGCGGACGGGTCCTCCCGGACGGTGACGGCGCCGCACGCGGCCCGCACCTGCCGATGACGCACGGCGCCACCCCGACGCCGGTGGCGCTCGGGTGAGCGAGGGCCGGTCCCGCCGAGCGGCGGGGCCGGCCCTCGCCGTCGTCACGACGAAATCGCTTTCGGTGTTGACACCGCGAGATGTTAGCGCGCACACTCCTCTCAGGGTGGTCCCGGACCCGTCCACCGCGTCGCCGCCGACGCGGGTGACCACCGTTGTGCTGGCACGGCCACCGCGCGGTGCCGGCGACCACCGGGCGAAGCGCGTCAAGGAAGACGAGGGACGAAGATGTCAGACCGGCAGCCGGCATACACGATCGGCATCGACTACGGGACCCTGTCCGGCCGGGCCGTGGTGGTGCGGGTCTCGGACGGCGCCGAGCTCGGCAGCGCGGTCCATGAGTACTCCCACGCGGTCATGGACCGCGCCCTCACGGCGGGCGACGGGCAGCCGCTGCCGCCCGACTGGGCGCTGCAGAACCCCCAGGACTACGTCGACGTGCTCCGCCACGCGGTCCCGGCGGCCGTCGCGGCCGCCGGGGTGGACCCCGCCGACGTCATCGGCATCGGCACGGACTTCACGGCCTGCACGATGGTCCCGACGACGGCCGACGGCACGGCGCTGTGCGACCTGCCGCGCTGGCGCGGCCGGCCGCACGCCTACGTCAAGCTGTGGAAGCACCACGCCGCCCAGGGCCAGGCTGACCGGATCAACGCGCTCGCGCACGAGCGCAGCGAGCCGTGGATCCGCCGGTACGGCGGCTTCATCTCCTCCGAGTGGGAGTTCGCCAAGGGCCTGCAGCTCCTCGAGGAGGACCCCGAGGTCTACGCGGCCATGGACCACTGGGTCGAGGCCGCCGACTGGATCGTGTGGCAGCTGACCGGGGAGTACGTGCGAAACGCGTGCACCGCCGGCTACAAGGGGATCTACCAGGACGGCGAGTACCCCAGCGAGGACTTCCTCGCCGCGCTCAACCCGGACTTCGCCGGCTTCGTCCGCGACAAGCTCGAGCACCGCATCGGCCAGCTCGGCCACCCCGCCGGCACGCTCACCGCCGAGGCGGCGGCCTGGACCGGTCTGCCCGAGGGCATCGCCGTGGCCGTGGGCAACGTCGACGCGCACGTCACGGCCCCCGCCGCCGACGCCATCGCGCCGGGCCAGATGGTGGCGATCATGGGGACCTCCACGTGCCACGTGATGAACGGCGACGAGCTCGCCGAGGTGCCCGGCATGTGCGGGGTCGTCGACGGCGGCATCGTCGAGGGCCTGTGGGGCTACGAGGCGGGCCAGTCCGGCGTCGGGGACATCTTCGGCTGGTTCGTCCGCACGAGCGTGCCCGCCGAGTACACGGACGAGGCGGAGCGGCGCGGGATCTCCGTGCACGAGCTGCTCACCGAGAGGTGCGCCGACCAGCAGATCGGCGAGCACGGCCTGGTGGCCCTCGACTGGCACTCGGGCAACCGCTCGGTGCTCGTCGACCACGAGCTGTCCGGGCTGGTCCTCGGCCAGACCCTCGCCACCCGCCCGGAGGAGACCTACCGCGCGCTCCTCGAGGCCACGGCCTTCGGCACCCGCACCATCATCGAGACCTTCAACGCCTCGGGCGTCCCGGTCACCGAGCTCGTCGTCGCCGGCGGGCTGCTGAAGAACCGGCTGCTCATGCAGATCTACGCCGACGTCACGCGCCTGCCGCTGTCGACCATCACCTCCGAGCAGGGCCCCGCGCTCGGCTCGGCCATCCACGCCGCCGTCGCTGCCGGGGCCTACCCCGACGTCCGGGCCGCGGCCGCCGCGATGGGTCACCGCGACGTGGGCGCGTACACCCCTGACGAGGGCAGCGCCCAGCGTTACGACGCCCTCTACGCCGAGTACACCCGCCTGCACGACTACTTCGGCCGCGGCAAGAACGAGGTGATGCGCCGCCTGCGCAAGATCCGGCGCGAGGCGGTCTCGGCCGGCGCCCCGGACGCGGCGGACGACGTGCTCCTCACCGACGCCGTCGAGCGGGAGACCGCGCGATGAGGGTGCTCACCGACCTCGCCCCCGACGTCCAGGCCGCCGTCGCCGCCACCCGCCAGGTGGTCGCCGACCTCCACGCGGAGCTCCCGCGGAACGGGCTGGTGGTGTGGACCGCGGGCAACGTCTCCCAGCGGGTGGCGGGCACCGACCTGTTCGTCATCAAGCCGTCGGGGGTCTCCTACGACGAGCTCACCGCCGACGTCATGGTCGTCTGCGAGCTCGACGGGTCCAAGATCGAGGACGGCACCCCCGCCCGCCTCCAGCCGTCCTCCGACACCGCCGCGCACGCGTACGTCTACCGGCACCGCCCCGACGTCGGCGGCGTGGTCCACACGCACTCGCCCTACGCCACCGCGTGGGCAGCCCTCGGGGAGCCGGTGCCCTGCGTGCTCACGATGATGGCCGACGAGTTCGGGGGCCCGATCCCCGTCGGGCCCTTCGCGATCATCGGCGACGACTCCATCGGGCGCGGCATCGTCGAGACCCTGAGCGAGTCCCGCTCGCCGGCCGTCCTCATGCGCCAGCACGGGCCGTTCACCATCGGCAAGGACGCCCGCGCCGCCGTCAAGGCCGCGGTCATGTGCGAGGAGGTGGCCCGCACGGTCCACCTCGCCCGCCAGCTCGGCACGCCGGCCCCCCTTCCCCAGCACCACATCGATCACCTGTACGCGCGCTACCAGAACGTCTACGGACAGCCGGGCGGCGATGCTCACCTGAAAGGACGCTCGTGAAGAACCCGTTCGAGGCCAAGGAGATCTGGTTCCTCACCGGCAGCCAGGACCTCTACGGCGATGACACCCTGGCCCAGGTGGCCGAGCAGTCCGCCGAGATCGTGGCCGCGCTCAACGACGCCGGCGACATCCCCCTGCGGGTCGTCCTCAAGGGGACGATGAAGGACCGCGACGCCATCCGCCGCACGGCGCTGGAGGCCAACGCCGACCCCGCGTGCGTGGGCGTCGTCGCGTGGATGCACACCTTCTCCCCGGCGAAGATGTGGATCCTCGGGCTCGAGGCGCTCGCGAAGCCGTTCCTCCACCTGCACACGCAGGCCAACGTCGCCCTGCCCTGGGCGACGATCGACATGGACTTCATGAACCTCAACCAGGCCGCCCACGGCGACCGGGAGTTCGCCTACCTCGCCACCCGGATGGGCGTCGCGCGCAAGACCGTCGTCGGGCACGTGAGCGACCCCGAGGTGCGTGCGCGGATCGCCACGTGGGCGCGGGCGGCCACCGGGTGGGACGCCCTGCAGACGATGCGGGTGTGCCGGTTCGGGGACAACATGCGCGACGTCGCGGTGACCGAGGGGGACAAGACCGAGGCGGAGATCGCGCTCGGCGTGTCCATCAACACCTGGGGCGTCAACGACCTCGTCGACCGCGTCGACGCCGTCGACGAGGCCGAGGTCGACGCGCTGGTCGCCGAGTACGACGAGAGCTACGACGTCGTCCCCGAGCTGCGGGCCGACGGCGCGCGCCGCGACTCCCTGCGGTACGCCGCGCGCCAGGAGCTCGCGCTGCGCGCGTTCCTCACCGACGGCGGCTTCTCCGCCTTCACGACGAACTTCCAGGACCTCGGCGGGCTCCGCCAGCTGCCCGGCCTCGCCGTGCAGCGGCTCATGGCCGACGGCTACGGGTTCGGCGCCGAGGGGGACTGGAAGACCGCGGTGCTCGTGCGCGTCGCCAAGGTCATGGGCTACGGGCTGCCCGGCGGCGCCTCCCTCATGGAGGACTACACCTACGAGCTCACGCCCGGCCGGGAGAAGATCCTCGGCGCGCACATGCTCGAGATCTGCCCCACCCTCACGACGGACCGGCCGTCCCTGGAGATCCACCCGCTGGGCATCGGGGACCGCGAGGACCCCGTGCGCCTGATCTTCACCGCCGACCCCGGCCCGGCGCTGCTCGTCTCCCTCGCGGACCTGCGCGAGCGGTTCCGGCTCACCGCCAACGTTGTGCAGGTGGTGGAGCCGGATGAGCCCCTGCCCCACCTGCCGGTCGCGTGCGCGGTGTGGGAGCCGGCGCCGTCCTTCGCGACGTCCGCGGAGTGCTGGCTCACCGCGGGCGGCGCGCACCACACCGTGATGACGACGGCGCTCGGCATCGAGACCTTCGACGACCTCGCCACCATCGCCGGCATCGAGCTGGCGCTCATCGACGCCGGCACGACGACGCGCGGCTTCCGCGACCAGCTGCGCCTCGGGCAGGTCTACTACCGCCTGGCGCAGGGCTTCTGACGTCCCTCCGGGCCGGTGCCGCCGCCACCGGCCCGGAGGGCGCCGACCCGCAGCGGCGCGGTCAGGGCCGCGCCGCGAACTTCTCGAGCAGCGTGGTGTCCCCGCTGACGATGAGGAGGTCGCCCGCGTTGATCCGCGTGGCGTCGGTGGCGTACTCGAAGGGCTCCCCGGGCGGCTTCACGCCGATGATCGTCACGCCGTAGCGCTTGCGGACCTGGGCCTGGCCGATGGTGAACCCCTGCGTCTCGCGCGGCGGGCGCATCTTGACGATGGCGAAACCGTCCTCCATCTCGATGTAGTCGAGCATGCGGCCGGAGACCATGTGCGCGACGCGCTGGCCGGCGTCGTACTCGGGGTAGACGACGTGGTGTGCGCCGATGCGCCGCAGGATGCGCCCGTGCTCCGCGGAGGTGGCCTTGGCCCAGATCTGCGGCATGCCGATGTCGACGAGGTTGCCCGTGATGAGGACGCTCGCCTCGAGGTAGCTGCCCACGCCGACGACGGCCACGGGGAACTCGGCGGCGCCGAGCTGCTCGAGGGCCTCGGGGTTGGCGGCGTCCGCCTCGACGAGCGGCAGCCGGCCGGACCACTGCTGGACGAGGCTGGCGGACCGCTCGACGGCGAGGACCTCCCGGCCCAGGCGGTCGAGGGTCGCCGCCAGGGCCGCGCCGAACCGGCCCAGCCCGATGACGAGCACCCCGCTCCCGCGCGGCGCGTCCTTGGGGGTCATGCTGTCCTCCTCGTGTCGGTCCACGGCCGGTCACCCCACCGTGGCGGTCCCGCGATCAACCGATGATGGGGCGCTCGTTGGGCATGCGGATGACCCGGCGGCGCTCCCGCAGGGCGAGCGCGGCGGCCAGGGTAATGGTGCCGGTGCGCCCGGCGAACATGAGCGCCGCCAGGACGTACTTGCCCGAGTCGGGCAGGTCGGGCGTGATGCCCGTGCTCAGGCCCACCGTGGCGAACGCGGAGATCACCTCGAAGATGACGACGTCGAGGCTGAACTCCGTGACGGTGAGGAGCAGGAGCGTCGCGGTCCCCACCATGGTGGCGCCGAGGAAGGCGACCGAGACCGCCAGGCGCACGGTCGAGGAGCCGATGCGCCGGCCGAAGGCCTCGACGTCCCGGTCGCCGCGCGCCTCGGCGACGATGGCGAGGAGGAGGACCGCGAAGGTGGTCACCTTGATGCCGCCCGCGGTCGACGCCGAGCCGCCCCCGACGAACATGAGCGCGTCCTGGAGGAACCACGACGACTCCCGCATCGCCCCGACGTCGATGAGCGAGAGGCCGGAGGAGCGGCTGTTCACCCCCGAGACGAGCGCGTTGAGGACCTTCTCGTCGAAGGGACGGCCACCCAGCGTCTCGGGGTTGGTCCACTCGAAGAGGCCGATGGCGACCGTCGCCCCCGCGGCGAGCGCCCCGTAGGTGACGAGGGTGAGCTTGGTGTGCAGGGACCAGCGGCGCGGGACGCGCGAGCGCCGGGCCACCTCGAGGATGACGGGGAAGCCGACGGCGCCGATCGCCGTCCCGATGATGATCGGCAGGCCCATCCACCAGTCACCGACGAAGGGCGCCAGGCCGTCGTCGAGGATGACGAAGCCCGCGTTGTTGAAGATCGACAGCGCCATGAACACGCCGTTCCACGCGGCCTCACCGAGGCCCTGCCCGAGGGTGAGGAAGCGCGGGACCAGGACGAGGGCGAGGACCGCCTCGACGACGACGGAGGCGACGACGACGGCGCGCACCAGGCTTCCCACCTCGCCGAGGCGGGTCGTCTTCGTCTCCGACGCGGTGAGCATGCGCTGTGTGAGGCCGATCCGGCGGGAGACGGCCAGGCCGAGGATCGAGGCGAGCGTCATCACCCCGAACCCGCCGATCTGGATGCCCACGAGCAGGACCACCTGGCCGAAGGTGGACCAGTACGCCGCCGTGGAGACGGTCGTCAGCCCGGTGACGCAGACCGCCGAGACGGCGGTGAACAGGGCGTCGACGAACGGGGCGCGCTCGCCGGCGGCCGCGGCCAGCGGCAGCGAGAGCAGGGCGGTGATGACCGCGACGATGGCGGCGAAGACGAGGAGCGCGAGCCGCGCGGGGGAGTGGCGGGCGATGTGGTCGACGGCGTCGCGCCCGGACCGCAGCACGGTGAGCAGCGACATGACAGCCTCGTCCCTTCCCGATCCGGCCCGGTCGTCCCCGGGCGCCGCCCCTGCGCCGCCCGGCGGGCGTGCACCGCACAGCCTTGCATGCCGGCGCGGCGCCGTCCTGGTCCACGTGGGCGCCGGGCGCGACGCCCGCGCTACCGTGAACCATGCCCGGCCTGCCGCTCCTCATGTGGAGCGATGACCTCCTCGACTACGACTTCGGTGCGGGTCACCCCATGGCGCCGCTGCGCCTGCGGCTGACGCTCGAGCTGCTCGAGGAGCTCGGGCTGCTGGACGCCGTCGAGCGGCGGGCGGTGGTCCCGGCGACCGAGGAGGACCTTGCCCGCGTCCACGACCCCGACTTCATCGCCGCGGTGCGTGCGGCCGGTGAGGGCGTGCCCTGCCCCGAGCGGGGCCTCGGGGACACCGACAACCCGATCTTCGGCCAGGTCCACACGGCCGCGTCCCGGGTGGCCGGCTCCACGCTGGGCGCGGCGCGGGAGGTGTGGACCGGCACGTCCCGGCGGGCCGTGAGCATCGCGGGGGGCATGCACCACGCCATGGGCGGCCGGGCGTCGGGGTTCTGCGTCTACAACGACGTCGCCGTCGCGATCGCGTGGCTGCTGGCCCACGGGGTGGAGCGGGTGGCCTACGTCGACATCGACGCCCACCACGGTGACGGCGTCGAGCGGATCTTCTGGGACGACGACCGCGTCCTCACCATCTCCGTCCACCAGCACCCCCGCTCCCTGTTCCCCGGCACGGGGTACGCCCAGGACACCGGCGGCCCCGGCGCGCAGGGCACCGCCGTCAACCTGCCCCTGCCGGCGGGCACGTCGGACGCCGCATGGCTGCGCGGCCTGGAGGCGGTGGCGGCGCCGCTCGTGGAGGCGTTCGCCCCGCAGGTCCTCGTCACGCAGCACGGCTGCGACACGCACGGCACCGACCCGCTGGCCGCGCTCGACGTCTCCGTCGACGCCCAGCGGCGCGCGGCCCTCCTCCTCGCCGACCTGGCGGACCGGTACGCGGACGGCCGCTGGCTGGTGACCGGCGGCGGGGGGTACGAGGTGGTGGGGGTGGTCCCGCGCGTGTGGGCGCACCTGGTCGCCGTCGTCGCCGGTCGTCCGCTCGACCCCGACACCCCCGTGCCGCCGGGGTGGCGGGCGCGCGTGCGCGACATGTCCGACGTCGACGCCCCGGCGACGATGAGCGACGGGCGCCCCGCCACCCTCACGCCCTGGTCCAGCGGGTTCAACCCCGACGACGAGGTCGATCGCGCCATCATGGCCACCCGCAACGCGGTCTTCCCGTGGCACGGCCTCGACCCGCTGACAAGATGATGGTCCTGATCATTTCCGTCGCGGCCCCCGGGGCCCTAGAGTGCCTCTGATGAGCAGCGTGCCGAACGGCACCGCGAGACGAGGCAGGTAGCGATGGCAGAGCAGCAGGCGCCGCGGTTCCTTACCGTGGCCGAGGTTGCCGAGCTCATCCGCGTCTCCAAGATGACCGTCTACCGGATGGTGCACGCCGGGGAGATCCCCGCCGTGCGCGTCGGGCGCTCGTTCCGGGTGCCCCAGGCTGCGGTCGAGGAACTGCTCTCCAGCGGTGTGGGCGACTGGACGCCCGAGCGAGAGGCTCGCTGAGGCGGGTAGACTCGCCCCTGTTCTGCGTGTGGCGGGTGCTGCGCGCCTATCCTTGTCCGGCTCGATCAGCACTGCGAGGTCTCATGGGCTCTGTCATCAAGAAGCGCCGCAAGCGCATGTCGAAGAAGAAGCACCGCAAGCTGCTTCGGAAGACGCGCCACCAGCGACGCAACAAGAAGTGACGGCTCGACCGTCGTGATCACGGGCCCGGCAGAGCATGCCGGGCCCGACTCATGTCCGCGTCCGGGCGCCGTCAGCCCTGGCGGCGCACGGCGCGGACGACGGCCGCGAACGCCCAGGCGGCACCGGCCCAGCCCGCTCCGCGTACACCGGTGCGCATCCCCCCGCGCACGTCGCGGCGGCGCCGACGGAAGTCGCGGACCGGCCAACCGACGTCGGAGGCGTGCAGCCGCAGCCGCGGCTCCGGGTTGATCGCGCAGGGGTGGCCGACGGCGCCGAGGATCGGGACGTCGTTGAGCGAGTCCCCGTAGGCGTAGCTGCGCTCGAGGTCGATGCCCTCGCGCTCGGCGAGGGCGAGGGCGGCGGCCTTCTTGCCCTCGCCGTGGAGCAGGCTGCCCCGCAGCCGGCCCGTGTAGACGCCGTCCTCCGACTCCGCCACCGTGCCGAGCGCACCGGTTGCCCCGAGGCGGCGGCCGATGAGCTCACCGATCTCGGTGGGGGTGGCCGTGATGAGCCAGACCTGGTGACCGGCGGCCAGGTGGCCGTCGATGAGGGCGCGGGCGGCGGGGAAGACCCGGTTGGCGAGGACCTGGTCGTAGACCTCCTCGCCGATGGAGACGATCTCGGCCACCGTGCGGCCGTGCACGACGCGCAGCGCCCGCGCGCGGATGTCGGCGATGCGGGTGACGTTCTCCCCGAGCACGGTGTACGCGAGGTAGTGGCCCGCGAAGAAGGCGATGTCGCGGACGCCGAAGAACTTGCGCCGGAACAGCTCGCGGGCGAGGTGGTACCCGCTCGCCCCACGGATGATGGTGTTGTCGACGTCGAAGAAGGCGGCGACGACTGGCTCTGGCACGATGCCACCCTATCGACGTCCGCCCCGTTCGCCGAGGGGTGGGACGCGACCAGGGCGCCCTGCGGGGCCGGAGCGGAGCGAGGCGGAGATGGACGACGTGCGGGTGGTGCTCTACGGCCGGGCGGGGTGCCACCTGTGCGACGACGCCCGCGTGGTGGTCGCCCGGGAGTGCGCGCAGGCCGGCGTGGCCTGGCGCGAGGTCGACGTCGACACCGACCCGGCGCTCGCCCAGCGGTACGGCGAGCTCGTCCCCGTCGTCGAGGTCGACGGCGTCCAGCGCGGCTACTGGCGGATCGAGGCCGGGCGGCTGCGCGCCGCGCTGGGGTAGGCCCGGCCCGCGAAGATCGCCGCCCGAAAGGCGCTGACAGGGGCGGCCGCCCCCGCTACCTTGTCACGCATGGAACCGGGGGCTGAGGGCATCCTCACGCACCTGCGTCGCGGTGCGCTCGAGTACTGCGTCCTCGCGCTGCTGCGTCGTGGACCGCACTACGGGCTCGACATCGCGCGCCGCCTCGGAGCGGGCGCGCTGCTCATGAACGGCGAGGGCACCCTGTACCCGCTGCTCGCCCGGCTGCGGAGGGCGGGACTGGTGCAGACCACGTGGCAGGAGTCGAGCTCCGGCCCGCCGCGGCGCTACTACGCCCTCACCGGGGAGGGGGAGGCGGCCCTCGCGCGGTTCGCGGCCACCTGGGGCCCTTTCCGGGACGCCGTCGACGCCGCACTGACCGGCACATCCACGAGCGAGGGAGCGTCCTCATGACGTCGTCGACCGTCCAGCGGATCGAGACCTACCTCGACGACCTGGCCCGCATGCTCACCGGGCTGGACCCGGTCCTGCGGGCGGACGTCCTCGGCGGGGTGCGCGAGCACGTCGACGCCGCCCTCGCCGGTCGGGGCGCCGCCACCGACGCCGACGTCGACGCGGTGCTCGCCGAGCTCGGCCCGCCGGAGGCGGTGGCGGCCGCGGCGCTGGAGGGTGGGCGCTCGTCGAGCGGGTCCGCCGTGCCCGCCGCGGCGACGGTGCGCGTCCCGGTCCTCGACCGCCCCTGGGTGCCGCCGACGGTCGGCGTGCTCCTGCTGGTGATGGCGGGGCTGTACCTGCTCGTCCTCGGTGCGGTGGCCGTCCTCCTGCCCGCCGCCACCGAGGTGTCCGCAGGGGGCGACGCGCAAGGAGGCGAGTACGCCGTCCTCCTGCCCGCCACGTACGACCTCCTGTGGTCGGTGGTCGCGCCGGTCCCGGTCGTCGGCCCGCTCTGGCTCGTGGGCGTCGTCCTCCTCACCGCCTCGTCCCTGTGGTCGCGCCGGGAGAAGTGGCTCGGTGCCCTGCTGCTGCCCGCGGTCGTCGTCGTCGACGTCGTGGGGATCTGGGTCGGCGGTGTGCTCGGGGGGCGCGCGGGGACGGCGGCTGTGCTCGCCGTCGCCTGGGGTGCCGCGGCGGTCCTGACCGCCGGCGTCGTCACCCGCCTGTGGCGCGGGGGCGCCCGCCGGGCGGCCGGACCGGCGCGGCGCTAGCCCGACCCCGCCCTCGCACGGCGACGGCGGGCACCCCGCAGGGCGCCCGCCGTCGGGTGGGCTCAGGCCTGCTCGGCCGCGGCCTGCTGCGCCTCGGGCGTGGCGGCCTCGGCGGCGTCGGTCTCCTCCGGCTGCGGGACGACCTCGACCTCGAGGGAGATCTTGATCTTGTCCCCGACGAGGACGCCACCGGCCTCGAGGGCGGCGTTCCACGTGAGGCCGAAGTCCTTGCGGGAGATCTCCGTCTTGGCCGAGAAGCCGAGCCGGAAGACCCCGAAGGGGTCGGTGGTCGACCCGTTGTACTCCACCTCGAGGTCGACCGGCCGCGTGACGTCGTTGACCGTCAGGTCGCCGTGCACGGTGAACTCCTCGCCCCCGCCCTCCACCCCGGTGCTGCGGAAGGTCCACGTCGGCTTGTTCTCGGCGTCCCAGAAGTCGGCCGAGCGCAGGTGCCCGTCGCGGTTGGCGTCACCGGTGTTGACCGAGCCGGACTCGATGGTCACGTCCACCGCGGAGGCGCTGAGGTCCTCGGCAATGGTGATCGTGCCGCCGAACCGGTCGAACTTGCCGCGCACCTTGGAGATGCCGGCGTGACGGACGGTGAAGCTCGCCTCGCTGTGGGAGCCGTCGATGACGTAGGTGCCGGGGGTGGGGGTCTGGCCCATGCTGTCCTCCTGAAGATAAAAGTTGACTCTTCAACTATAGGGCCGGTCAGTGGCATCGGCAAGGGCTGAGCGAGGCGACGAGGGTCCGGGCACCCGGCGGGGTTTGCGACACTAGGCGCATGTCGCGAACGACTGTCCACCTGCTGCGCCACGGCGAGGTCCACAACCCGGACGGGGTCCTCTACGGGCGGCTGCCCGGGTTCCGCCTCTCCGACCGCGGCCAGGCCATGGCCTCGCGGGTGGCGAAGGTGCTCCACGAGGGCGACCACGACATACGCCTGGTCCTCGCCTCGCCGCTGCAGCGCGCGCAGGAGACGGCCGCCCCCACCGCGGCCGCCTTCGGCCTCACGGTGGCCGCGGACCCGCGCCTCATCGAGGCCGACAACGACTTCGAGGGCACCCGCGTCGCCCGCGACCGGGCCAGCCTCGCGAGCCCGAAGTACTGGCCGCGCTACGTCAACCCCCTGCGCCCGAGCTGGGGCGAGCCCTACCGCGACCAGGTCGAGCGGATGCGCGCGACCATCGCGGACGCGCGCGCCGCCGCGGAGGGCGGCGAGGCCCTCCTCGTGAGCCACCAGCTGCCCATCTGGGTGACCCGCCTCTTCCTCGAGCGGCGCCCGCTGTGGCACGACCCGCGCCGGCGCCAGTGCGCCCTCGCGTCCCTCACCTCGCTCACCTTCTCCGGGTCCCGGCTCGTCGGCCTCGCCTACTGGGAACCCGCCGCGGACCTCGTCTCGCAGGCCCGCGACGTCCTGCCCGGCACGTCCGCGGCGTCCCCGCTCGCTCCCGGGGGCGCCCCGTGAGCCGCCGGGGCGCGTCCCTCCTCCTCGCCGCCCTCCTCGCGCTGGGCGGCTGCTCCACCGCCGGCTCCGGCACGACGACCGGACCGGAGATCGAGGGCGCCGGGTACGAGGCCGGCGACGGGTCGTGGACCGCCTGGGAGCCGGACGAGCGCACCGAGCCCGTCGACCTCGCCGGCACGACGTTCGCCGGCGAGAGCCTCGACGTCGCCGCCTGGCGCGGCGACGTCGTCGTCGTCAACTTCTGGTACGCCGCCTGCCCGCCGTGCCGCGCCGAGGCCCCGGACCTCGCGGACATCCACGCCGAGTACGCCGACGCCGGGGTGCACCTGCTCGGCGTCAACCCGCGGGACGACGCGGGGACCGCCCAGGCGTTCGAGCGGACGTTCGCCGTGCCCTACCCGAGCCTGCACGACGAGGAGGCCCGGGCCGTGGCCGCGATGCAGGGCCTCGTGCCCCTCCAGGCGATGCCGACGACGGTCGTGCTCGACGCCGAGGGCCGCGTCGCCGGACGCGTCCTCGGCCAGGCGGACCCCACGGTGCTGCGCGGCCTCATCGACGACGTCCTCGCCGAGGGGGACTGAGTGGACTGGGACGCGGTGGCCGAGACCTTCCGGGCGGCCGTCCTCAGCGGGCCCATGCTCGCCGCGGTGCCGGTGGCCCTGCTCGCCGGCGTGGTGTCGTTCGCCTCCCCGTGCGTGCTCCCGCTCGTGCCCGGCTACGTCGGCTACCTCGGTGGCATGACGGGGGAGGTCGCCGGCACCGACCGCACGGCCACGCGCGGCGGCACCGGCCGGCTGCTCGCCGGCGTCACGCTCTTCATCGCCGGCTTCTCGGCGGTGTTCGTCCTGCTCGGCGTGGTGTTCGGCTGGGCGGGCCTGGCCCTGGCGCCGTGGATGGACGTCATCACGCGGGTGCTCGGCGTCGTCGTCATCGCCCTCGGCCTCGCCTTCATGGGCGTCGTGCCGTTCCTCCAGCAGGAGCGGCGGCTGCACCTGCGCCCCCGGGCCGGCCTGTGGGGGGCGCCCGTGCTCGGCATCGTCTTCGGCCTGGGCTGGGCGCCCTGCATCGGCCCCACCCTGTCCGCGGTGCTCCTGCTCTCCCTCGACGGCGCCAGCCCCGTGCGCGGCGGGGTGCTCGCGCTCGCCTACTGCCTCGGCCTCGGGGTGCCCTTCCTCCTCATCGCCCTGGCGTACGCGCGCTCGACCCGGGCGGTGGGCTTCCTGCGCCGCCACCGGGTGGGGATCATGCGCCTGGGGGGCGCCCTGCTCGTCCTCGTCGGCCTCGCGCTCGTCTCCGGGCTGTGGGGCGTCGTCACCGCGTGGGTCCAGGGCCTCGTCGCCGGATTCGTGACGGTCGTGTGATGGCCTACCGCCCCGAGGGACTCAAGACCGGGCTCGACCTCGAGCCGGAGACGACCCCCGCCGCGGCCGGCGACCGGCCCGCGGGGGCGCCCGCGCCGGCGGGCATCGGCCTGCGCGGCTGGGTGCGCTGGGCGTGGCGGCAGCTCACCAGCATGCGCGTGGCGCTGCTCCTGCTCATGCTCCTCGCCGTGGCCGCGCTGCCGGGGTCGTTCTTCCCCCAGCTGCCGCAGGACCCCAGCGCGGTGGCGCAGTACCGCACGGACCACCCCGCGCTGGCGCCCTGGCTCGAGCGCCTGGGGTTCTTCGACGTCTACGCCGCCCCCTGGTTCGCCGCCGTCTACCTCCTGCTCTTCGTCTCCCTCATCGGCTGCATCCTGCCGCGGGTGGGCGCTCACCTGCGGGCCCTGCGCGCCGCGCCGCCGCGGGTGCCCCGGCGCTTCGAGCGCTTCCCCACCCGGGGGGAGCGGACGACGACGGCGAGCGCCGACGAGGTGCGCACGGCCGTGCTCGCCCGCCTGCGGGGGCGCTACCGCACCACGGCCTCCCCCGAGGGGATCTCCGCCGAGCGGGGCTACCTGCGCGAGACCGGCAACATCGTCTTCCACCTCTCCCTGGTCGGCGTGCTCGTCGCGTTCGGCTACGGCCAGCTGGTGAGCTACCGCGGGCAGGCCATCGTCGTCGAGGGCCAGGGGTTCGCCAACGCGCTCGTCGACTACGACTCCTTCACCCCGGGCACCCTGTTCGACGAGGACCGCCTCGAGCCCTTCTCCTTCACCCTGGACTCCTTCGAGTCCGAGTTCACCGTGGACGCCCAGGCCCGCGACTTCACCGCGCACGTGACGGTGACGCAGCCCGGCGGCGAGGTGTACACCGACGAGATCAAGGTCAACCACCCCCTGCGGGCCGGCGGGGCCAACGTCTACCTCTCCGGCAACGGCTACGCGCCCCGGATCACCGTCCGCGACGCCGACGGCGAGCTCGCCTTCTCCCAGGCGGTGCCCTTCCTGCCCGAGGACGGCGTGTACACCTCGCGCGGCGTCGTCAAGGTCCCCGACGTCTCCGAGGGCCTCGAGCAGCTGGGCTTCTCCGGGTACCTGCTGCCCACGGCGGTGGCCGACCCCAGCGGGGGGCTGCGCTCGGTCCACCCCCAGCCGGGCGCGCCGCTGCTCGTCCTCACTGCGTACGCCGGTGACCTCGGTCTCGACGACGGCGAGCCGCAGAACGCCTACGAGCTCGACACCGAGGCGATGACCCAGCTCGTCGACGCCGACGGCGCCCCGCTCACCCTGCTCCTCGAGCCTGGCCAGAGCGTCGACCTCCCGGACGGCCAGGGCACGGTGACCTTCGAGGAGCTGCCGCGGTTCGTCGCCCTCGACCTGCGCCACGACCCCTCGCTCGGCCTCCTGCTCGCCTCCGCGGTCCTCGCGATGGTCGGGCTCGCCGCCTCGCTCTTCGTCCCGCGGCGCCGCCTGTGGCTACGCCTCGAGTCCGACGCCGACGGACGTACAGTGGTCCGCGCGGCCGCGCTGGCCCGCGGTGAGGACCCCGGCCTGCGGGCCGACCTCGACCGCGTCCTCGACGCCGTGCCGCGCGGTGCGGGTGAGCCCGCCGAGCCCCACCCCCAGGAGGAGACGTGAACGACACCGGCCAGCTGAGCCTGCTGGCGATCTACGGCGCGATGGCCGCCTACGCGGTCGCGATGGTCGGTTTCGGCATCGACCTCTCGGGCCTGCGGGACGGCGGCGCCCAGGGGCGTCGCCGCCGCGCGGTGGGCGTCGCCATGGCGACGACCGCCCTGGGTGCCGCGCTCCACCTCGTCGGCGTCGTGCTGCGCGGGGTGGCGGCGGGCCGGGTGCCGTGGGCGAACATGTACGAGTTCTCCCTCGTCTTCACCCTCGTCGCCGTGCTCGTCTTCCTCGGCCTGCAGCTCGGCCGCGACCTGCGGTTCCTCGGCGCGTTCGTCGTCACCCCGGTGCTGCTCACCCTCGGGCTCGCCGTCGCGGTGCTCTACGTCGCGGCGGACGGCGTGCAGCCGGCGCTCAACCACTACTGGCTGGTCATCCACGTCTCGGTGGCCACCATCGCCGTCGGCGTCCTCGCCATCGCGGCCGTCCTGTCCGTGGTGCAGCTCGCCAAGGAGCGCAGCGAGCTCGCGCGGGCGAGCGAGGCCGGCGTGCTCAGCACGGTCGGTGGGGGCCCGGCCGAGCCGGTCCTCCGCGACGAGCCCCGCGAGGGCGGGCGCAGCTTCTGGGGCCGGCTCGCCGACACGGTGCCGGGCTCCGTCGAGCTCGAGCGGCTCGCCTACCGGCTCAACGCCGTCGGGTTCCTCCTGTGGTCCTTCACGCTCGTCGCCGGCGCCATCTGGGCCGAGCACGCCTGGGGCCGCGCCTGGGGCTGGGACCCCAAGGAGGTGTGGACGTTCGTCATCTGGGTCGTCTACGCCGCCTACCTCCACGCGCGTGCCACGCGCGGGTGGGACGGCCGCAAGGCGGCGTACTTCTGCCTCGCCGGCTTCGGCTGCATCCTCGTCAACTACTTCGTCGTCAACCTCCTCATCGACGGGCTGCACAGCTACTCCGGGCTCTGAGCCGGCCCGGCGCTCAGACGCGGGGGAGCAGGGCGAGCGGCGGCGCGGGGTCCGTGGCGAGCCGCGCGTGGGTCTCGACGTCGAAGCGCTGGTCGCCGTAGCGGAGCTTGCCCCGCTCGATCCCCTCGGCCGCGAAGCCGGCGCGGGTCGCCACCCGGCAGGAGGCCGGGTTGTTCACCCGGTGGCCCAGCTCCAGGCGGAACACGTCCAGGTCCGCCAGCGCCCAGCGGGCGACGGTGGCCAGCCCCCGGGCCGCCAGGCCACGGCCCCGCGCCGCCGGTGCCAGCCAGTACGACACCCACGCCGTGCCGTGGCGCGTCTCGACGTGGGTGAGGCTCACGTTGCCCACGGCGGTGCCGTCGACGGCGACGGCCAGGTGGTGCGCGGTGGGCGAGGACGCCCCGAGGCGGGTGGCGATGAGGTCCGCGCAGGCGCCGAGGTCGTCGAGGTCGGTGCGGCCCAGCTGCGTCGCCAGGTCGGGGCTCTGCGCGAGCGCGGCGTGCAGGGCGCCGGCGTCGGCCGTCGTCCAGCGGCGCAGCGCGACCCGACCGGGGTCGCCGCCCACTAGCCGACCGTCGGGCCCGGGTCGTCCTCCGGGGCGTCCTCCGGGGCGTCGGTGGCGCCCGGTGTGGGGTCGGTGTCCGGCTTCTCCCGCGCCTCGCGCTCTCGCCGGCGGCGCTCGCGGTCGAGGTTGGCGAGGAAGTCCGGGTCGTCGTCGGGCGCGACGGGTCCGGCCGGCCGGCGGGAGGGCCGGGGGCCACCGGCCGCCGTCCCCGGGCGGCGCGCGCCCCGGTCCGGCGCGGAGAACCGGGCGGCGCGGCTCACCACCAGCCAGGCGATCGCGCCGATGCCAGGGAAGAGGATGATGAGGACCACCCACACCGCCTTGGGCAGGCCGACCGGCAGGCGGGAGTCGTCGGAGCGCACGCAGTCGACGAGGGCGTAGATGACCAACGCCAGGCCGAGGATGAAGGGCAGGTATCTCATCACGGCTCAGGGTAGCCGCGCCGCGGCCTGAGCGCGGCGGCACGTAGGCTGGCGCCGTGCCCGTCCTCGTCTACTCGCTCCTGCGCCTGGCCGTGCTCGCCGGGTGTGCCGTCGTCCTCGCCCTCGTCGGGTTCCGGGGGTGGCTGCTCGCGCTGGTGGCGGTCCTGCTGGCGGCGCCGGTGGCCTACCTCGTCCTGGCCGGCCCCCGGACCGCGGCGGCGGCGTACCTGGCGGAACGCGCGGGGCGCCGGGGGGACGGCCAGCCCCTGGACGACGACGCCGAGGACGCGGAGGCGGACCACGTCCGCGGCCCGGCCGCGCTAGAGGACGAGGCCGACGGTGAGCAGCACGCCGTAGGCGAGCTCGAGGAGCCCGGTGTCGCGCAGCACCACGATGAGGTCGCGGCCCCCGGCGCCGCCGAGGACCACCCGCGCCAGGCGCCACACCCAGGGCGCGAGCAGTAGGACGAGCAGCGCCCCGGGGTGCGCGAGGGCGATGACGGCCCCGACGAGCAGGGGCAGGGCCACGAGGGCGACGTAGGCCCGGCGGGCCCCGGCGTCGCCGAGGCGCACCGCGAGGGTGTGCTTGCCCGTGACGGAGTCGGTGGGGATGTCCCGGACGTTGTTGACCATGATGAGCGCGCACGCGAGCAGGCCGATGGCGACGGCGCCGCCCAGGGCGGGCCAGGACACCCGGAGCGCCTGCGTGTACGTCGTCCCGAGGACGGCGACGAGGCCGAAGAAGACGAAGACGGCCACCTCACCGAGGCCGCGGTAGCCGTAGGGGCGCTTGCCCCCGGTGTAGCCCCAGGCGGCGAGGACCGCGACGGCGCCGACGGCGAGGAACCACCACGTCTGCGCCACCGCGCACAGCGCGAGGCCGAGCACGCCCGCGACGGCGAAGGAGGCGAAGGCCGCCGCACGGACGGCCCCCGGGCGGGCGGCCCCCGAGCCGGTGAGGCGGGCGGGCCCGGCGCGGACCGCGTCCGTGCCACGGATCCCGTCGGAGTAGTCGTTGGCGAAGTTCACCCCGACCTGCAGGCTCAGCGCGACGCCCGCGGCGAGGAGCGCCCGCGGCAGGGAGCTCGCCCCGAGGGCGTGCGCCGCGCCGGTACCGACGAGGACGGGGGCGATCGCCGCGGGGAGGGTGCGCAGCCGGGCGCCTTCCACCCAGTCGGTGAACGTGGCCATGCGACTCCTTGGATCGGGGGGTGGCAAGGATACGGCGCCGCCCGCGGCGGCTCCGAGCCGGCGCGGGGCGCCGAGGGCGGTCAGTGCCGCTCGACGGCGCGGACGCGGGCGGCGGACGGCGCCCCTGCGAGGGCCTCGGTGGCGAGCCGCGCCACCGCGCGACGGTCGACCTTCCCGGGCCCGATGAGCGGCAGCGCGTCGAGCACGACGAGGGCCCGCGGCGCGGCCGGGCCACCGAGCCGCGGCACGACGCGTGCCCGCAGGTCGGCCAGGCGCGCCGGCCCGCCGGCCACGACGGCCGTGACCACCACGCCCCACTCGTCGTCGGCGACGCCGACGACGACGACCTCACCGAACGTGTCGGCGAGGACGCGCTCCACCGCACCGGCACTGACGTTGACCCCGCCGGTGATGAGGACGTCGTCGAGGCGGCCCTGCACGGCCAGGCGCCCGTCGCACAGGGCCCCGCGGTCGGCGGTGCGCAGCCACCGCTCGCCACCCTCGGTGACGAACGCCGCGGCCGAGGCCTGCGGGTCGTCGAGGTAGCCGTCGGCGAGGACGGGGCCGGCGAGGAGGACGCGGCCGGCGTCGGTGCGGACGCGGACCCCGGCCAGCGGGACGCCGTCGTACACGCAGCCCCCGCCGGTCTCGGTCATGCCGTAGGTCGTGACGACGCGGACGCCGGCCCGGGCCGCCGCGTCCAGGAGCGCGGCGGGGGTGCGGGCGCCACCGAGGAGGACGGCGTCGAGGCGGGCCAGCGCCGCGAGGGGGGCGCCGCCCGCCTCGAGGACCCGGCGCAGCTGGGTGGGGACGAGGGAGAGGTAGGACGGCAGGTCACCGCGCAGGCGGCCCACCGCCTCCGGCAGGTCCGTGGGCCGGAAGCCGTCCGTGGTGTCGAGGACCACGGGGGAGGTCCCGGCGACGACGGAGCGGACGAGCACCTGGAACCCGGCCACGTGGTGGGTGGGCAGGCACGCGAGCCACTGACCGGGCCCGCCCAGGCGCTCGTGCGTCGCCTCGGCGGAGGCGCGCAGGGCGGCCCCCGTGAGGGCGACCAGGTGGCCGGTGCCGCTGGTCGAGCCCGACGTCGCCAGGACGACGGCGGTCCCCGGGGCGGGCGGGGTCCGCAGCCGGGCGAGGACGGGGGCGGGGTCGGCGCCGGGGGCGAGCGGCAGGAGGGGGCCGCGCGCCGCGCCGTCGTCGAGCGTGGCGGCGAGGTCCGCGAGGAGGGTGGCGACGGCGGCGGGCCGGGTCCCGCCCTCGGCCGGCCGGGGCGGGGGCTCGAGGGGCGTCACGGGACCAGGGTAGGTCGGCGCGGGGGCCGGCCCGGGTCATCCCCGGGGTGGAGACGGGCGTGCCCCCGTGGGCCGACCCGGCCGCCCGCAGGTTCCGCCCGCCGGTCGATGTGCCCGGCCGGGGTGCGGCGCGAGGGTGGAGCCATGCTCACCGGAACCCCTGCCCGCCCGTCCGACTCCGCCCCGGCCCGGTCCTTCGGCCTGCCCGCCCGCCGGGGGGAGGGCGCGCGCGCCCAGCGGGTCGCCGTCGTCGCCGCGGCCCTCGTCATCACCGCGCTCGTCGTCGGGCTCGCGCTGGTGGGCGGGGCGGTCCTCACCACGATGCTCGGCTCGTTCGGGCCGTAGCGCCGGCTCCGAAGGAGGCGGGCTCAGAAGTAGTAGGGGTAGCCCGACCAGTCGGGCTCGCGGCGCTCGACGAACGCGTCACGGCCCTCGACCGCCTCGTCGGTCATGTACGCCAGCCGCGTGGCCTCCCCGGCGAACACCTGCTGGCCGGCCATCCCGTCGTCGGCGAGGTTGAAGGCGAACTTGAGCATGCGGATCGCCTGCGGCGACTTGGTGGCGATGATCCGGGCGTACTCCAGGGCGAGGCGCTCGATGTCGGAGTGGTCGGCCACCTCGTTGACGGCGCCCCACCGCATCGCGTCCTCGGCGGAGTACTCGCGGGCGAGGAAGAAGATCTCGCGGGCGCGCTTGTCCCCGACCTGGCGGGCGAGGAGCGCGGACCCGTACCCGGCGTCGAAGGAGCCGACGTTGGCGTCGGTCTGCATGAACCGGGCGTGCTCGCGGCACGCGATGGACAGGTCGCACACGACGTGGAGGCTGTGCCCGCCGCCGGCGGCCCAGCCGTCCACCGCGGCGATGACCACCTTGGGCATCGTCCGGATGAGGCGCTGCACCTCGAGGATGTGCAGGCGGCCCGCGCGGGCGGGGTCGATCTGCTCGCGGCGCTGGGCGGCGGGGGCCTGGTCGTCCGAGCCGGGGGCCTCGTACCGGTACCCGTCGCGGCCGCGGATGCGCTGGTCGCCGCCGGAGCTGAACGCCCACCCGCCGTCCCGGGGGCTCGGGCCGTTGCCGGTGAGGATGACGGTGCCGACGTCGGGCGTCATCCGCGCGTGGTCCAGGGCACGGTAGAGCTCGTCGACGGTCTGCGGGCGGAAGGCGTTGCGGACCTCCGGGCGGTCGAAGGCGATGCGCACGACCGGCAGGTCCCGCTCATCGGTGCCCCGCGCGCCGGTGCCCCGCTCGACGCCCCGGTGGTAGGTGACGTCCTGGAGGTCGAAGCCGTCGACCGCACGCCAGGCGTCGGGGTCGAACGTCTCGGACACGGTGCTCGCTCGCTCGCTCACGTCACGAGACCCTAGCCCGCCGCGGCCGGGGAGGTGCCCGGCGGGGTGCCGGGTGGGGTGCCGGGTGGGGTGCCGGGCGGGCCCCGCACCGCCGCGCCGCCGGGCGCTACCCGCGTGCCTGCGCATCGACGCACACAGCCCGTGCCGCCCTGCCCTCGTGCGGGGTCCGGGCATACGTTGCCGAGGTGCGGCACCGGTGCCGCCGGCCATGCAGGTCATTCCTTGTGCGTCCCCGATGACAGGAGCCCGACATGCACGTCCCCGACCACTTCCTCACCGACGCCGCCTCCATCACCACGGGCGTCGCGGCCGCGGCGGCCGTGGGGTACGCCGCCTACCGCGCGCGTCCCGCGCTCACCCGCGACACGGTCGTCATGGCCGCCGCGACGACGGGCTTCGTGTTCGCCGTCCAGATGCTCAACTACCCCGTGGCGTCCGGCACGAGCGGCCACCTCATGGGCGGCGCCCTCGCGGCCGCCCTCCTCGGGCCGTGGCTGGGCATCCTCTCGGTGACCGTGGTCCTCGGCGTCCAGTCGCTCGTCTTCGCCGACGGCGGCATCACGGCGCTGGGCACCAACGTCCTGCTCATGGCCGTCGTCGGCACCCTCGTCGGGTGGGCGGTCATGCGCGGCGCCCGGGCGCTGCCGCGCGGCCGTGGCGCCCCGGCGGCTGCCCTCGGCGCCCTCGTGAGCGTGCCCGCCGCGGCCGCCGTCTTCGTCGGCCTCTTCGCGCTCGGGGGGACCGTCGGCGTCCCGGTGGCCGAGCTCACCACCCAGATGCTCGCCGTCCACGCCCTCATCGGCATCGGCGAGGCGGCGATCACCGGCGCCGTCGTCGCCGTCGTCCTCGCCGTGGCGCCGGGTGCCGCGGCGATCGACGAGGCCGGTGCCGCGGGCCCGGTTGCTGCTCCGGTGACCGGGCGCCCCCGGGGCCCGGTGGCCGTGCTGGGCGCCGGAGCGGTCCTCGCCGCCGTCGTCCTGTCGTCCTTCGCGGCCGCGTCCCCGGACGGCCTCGAGGCCACGGCGTCGGCCCTGGGCTTCGCGGGCGCGGCCCGCGACCACGCCCTGGCCGGTCTGCCCCTGGCGGACTACGGGGCGGCGGGCGGCGTGTTCGTCGGCGTCGCGGGCCTCGTCGGCGTCGCGCTGTGCGCGGCGCTCGCGGCGGTGGCCCTCGCCGGCCTCGCCCGTCGCCAGGACCGCGAGCGCGTCACCGCCCGCGCCTGAGGGCGCCGCCGCCCTGGGGGCACGCCGCCCCTGAGCGTCGTCGCCCGGTGAGCACCGGCGGGCCGCCGGCAGCCCCGCGCTGCCGGCGGCCCGTCCGCGCGCGACGAGCGTCCGGCGCGGCCGGTTCCACCCGCCCCGACCCGAGCACCCCGTCGCGCCCCCCGCACGGGTCCGGTTGTGGGGTCGGTGCCCACGCGGTTCCATTCTTCGTATGGCGCCGGAGTGGGTGCTCCTCAGCTACTGGCTCCCGCGCGACCCCCCGACGTCGCCGGGCCCTCCGTGGCGCCGGCTCCGCACGTCCGGGGTCGCCCAGACGGCCGAGGCGCTGGTGGCGCTCCCGGCCACGGCCCACACCGTCGGCCGCCTCGAGGGCGCCGCGCAGGACGTCGTCGGGCGCGGGGGCCTGGCCAGCGTGTGGGTGGCCCGAGCGGCGACGCCGGAGCAGGAGCGGGCGCTCGCGGCCGCCCTGCCGACCGGCCCCCCGGTGGGGGTGGCGGAGGGGGCCGAGGCGGCGACGGCGCCCTCACGACCCCGGCCGCCCGGCCGGCCGGTGCCCCAGGACGCGGACCTCGCGCACGCCGCCGAGGTCCTGCGGCTGCTCGCCGACCGCACCCGCCTGGCGATCCTCGCCATGCTCGCCGGCACGGAGCTGTCCGTCACGGCGATCGCCGAGGCCGTCGACCGGCCCGCCCCCGCGGTCTCGCAGCACCTCGCCCGGCTGCGGGCGGGCCGCCTGGTCACCTCCCGCCGCGAGGGGACGACCGTGTACTACGGCCAGCCCGACGAGCACGTCGCCGCGCTCGTCCGCAACGTCCTGCAGCACACCGAGCACGTCCTGTACCCGGTCCCGCCGCACCACCGGTGACGGCGGGCCACCCGCCGCGGAGCGCCCCCCCGCGGGCCGGCGGCACGCCCACGCCTATCCTGGCAACCGTGACCGACGCCCTCGCACCCGCCGCGGTGTACGCCACGCCGATGCGGACCCGGTTCCGGGGCCTCGACGTCCGCGACGGGGTGCTCCTGCGCGGCGACGCCGGGTGGGGGGAGTTCTCCCCGTTCTGGGACTACGACGACGCCGAGTCGGCCGGGTGGCTGCGGGCCGCGCGCGAGGCGACGGACGAGGGCTGGCCCGCACCGCTGCGGGCGAGCATCCCCGTCAACGTCACCGTCCCCGCCGTCGACGCCGCGACCGCCGCCCGGATCGTGCGCGGGTCCGGGTGCACGACGGCGAAGGTCAAGGTCGCCGAGCCGGGCCAGGACGTCGCCGCCGAGCAGGCGCGGCTCGAGGCCGTGCGCGCCGCCCTCGGCCCCGGCGGGCGGATCCGCATCGACGCCAACGGCGCCTGGGACGTCGAGACGGCCCTCGACCGGCTGCGCCTCCTCGACCGCGCGGCCGGCGGCCTGGAGTACGTCGAGCAGCCGTGTGCCCGCGTCGAGGACCTCGCCGCCGTGCGCCGCCGCACGCACGTCCCCGTCGCCGCCGACGAGTCGATCCGCCGCGCGGCGGACCCGCTGGCGGTGCGCCGGGCCGAGGCGGCGGACGTCGTCGTCCTCAAGGTCCAGCCGCTCGGCGGCGTGCGGGCGTGCCTCGACCTCGCCGAGCAGGTGGGCCTGCCCGTCGTCGTCTCCTCCGCGCTGGAGTCCTCGGTGGGCATCGCGGCCGGCCTCGCGCTCGCCGCCGCGCTGCCCGAGCTGCCCTACGCGTGCGGGCTGGCCACGGTGCGCCTGCTGGAACGGGACACCGTCGTCGACCCCCTCCTGCCCGTCGACGGGCGCATCGCCGTCGGCCGCCCCGAGCCGACCCCGGCCACCCTCGCCCAGGTCCGCGCCGACGACCTCACCACCGCCCGGTGGACCCGGCGCCTGGCATCCGTGGCCGCCGGCGGCGCCGCGTGAGCGCCGAGTCCTCCGCGACCCTCGTCGCGCGCGAGATCGTCGAGGCGCTCGTGCGGGCAGGGGTCCGGCACGCCGTCCTCTCCCCGGGCTCGCGCAGCGCACCGTTCGCGTACGCGCTGCTCGCGGCGCACGAGGCGGGGTGGCTGCGCCTGCACGTGCGCGTCGACGAGCGCAGCGCGGCCTTCCTCGCGCTCGGGCTGAGCCGCTCGGCGGCGCTGCGCGGGGGCGTCCCCGCCCCGGTGGCCGTGGTGACGACGTCGGGCACCGCCGTCGCCAACCTCCACCCCGCGTTCCTCGAGGCCGCGCACGCCGGCGTGCCCCTCGTCGTCGTCAGTGCCGACCGCCCGCACGAGCTGCGGGGGACCGGTGCCAACCAGACCACCGAGCAGGTGGGCATCTTCGGCGCCGCCCCCCGGTGGAGCGGGGAGGTCCCGGCCGGGGCCCCCACCGGTCCGCAGCTGCGGGCGGTGGTGGCGCGTGCGCTCGCCGCGGCCACCGGCGCCCGCACCGCCGACCCCGGCCCCGTCCACCTCAACGTCGCGTTCCGCGAGCCGCTCGTGCCGGCGGCGCCGTGGGAGCCGGGACCGCCGCCCCCGGTGCACGCCCTGGTCCCGCCGCTGGCCGAGCCGGCCCCGGTGGTGCTGCCGCCGCGGGCCCGGACCGTCGTCGTCGCCGGCGACGGCGCGGGGCCGGGCGCCGTCGCGCTCGCCGAGGCGGGGGGCTGGCCGCTGCTCGCCGAACCCACGTCCGGGGCGCGGTGCGGCCCCCACTCCGTCGGCCCGTACCGCCTGCTCCTCGGTGAGCCGGCGCTGGGGGGCCGCGTCGAGCGGGTCCTCGTCCTCGGCCGGCCCACCCTGAGCCGCCCGGTGAGCGCCCTCCTCGCCCGGCCCGACGTCGAGGTCGTCGTCGTCGCGGCCCGCGGGGCCCGGTGGACCGACGTCGCCGGGACCGCCAGCGCCGTCGTGCTCGCCGCGGCTCCCGCGGCCCAGGACGTGGCGGCGGCCGCGGACCCCACGAGCGAGAACGCCCGGTGGCTCGCGGCATGGCAGCGCGCGGGCCGGGCCGCCGCCGGTGCGCTCACCGCGCGCGCCTCCGACCCCCTCGACGGGCTCCAGGTCGCGCGGGCGGTGGCGGCGGCCACGGCGCACGGCGACGGCGGGGCCCGCCTGCTCGTGGTGGGCTCGTCGATGGCCGTGCGCGACCTCGACCTCGTCGCCGAGCCGTGGCCCGTCGACGGTCCGCGGGCCATGGCCAACCGGGGGCTCGCAGGCATCGACGGCACCGTGGCCACCGCGACCGGGCTGGCCCTCGGGGCCGGCGCGCCCGTCCGCGCCGTCATGGGCGACCTCACCTTCCTCCACGACGCCGGCTCGCTCCTGCGCGGGGCGCTCGAGGCGGAGGCGGACCTCCAGGTGGTCGTCGTCAACGACGGCGGCGGCGCCATCTTCTCCACGCTCGAGCCCGGCGCGCCCGAGCACGCGGCCCCCTTCGAGCGCGTCTTCGCCACCCCGCAGCACGCCGACCTGGCCGCCCTCGCCGCCGGCTACGGTGCCGCCTTCACCCGGGTGCGCACGCCGGCCGAGCTCGCCGTCGCGCTCGAGGCACCCGTGCGGGGCCGCAGCGTCGTCGAGGTGCTCCTCGACCGCCGGGACCTGCGGGCGGCCCGGGAGCGGGCCGGGCGGGCCGCGGCCGAGGCCGTCGCCGCCGTCGCGGATTCCCAGGAGCCTCCCAGGTAGCGCCGAGCCGCGCCCCAGGTGCGCGCGCTTGGATCGGTGCAGCCGACCCAGGAAGGAGCGCCCCATGCGCGAGACCCGACCGGACGGCGTCGGCCAGGACGCCGACGCCGCTGCCCCCGCCACCCCGCCCGCCGGGATCCCCACGCCCGATGCCGGTGCGTACCCGCCGCCCGCCTACGCGCCGCACTCCTTCGCGCCGCCCGCCTACTCGCCGACGGCATACGCCCCGCCCGCCGACGGGCCGGCGCCCGCCGCCGGTGAGCCCTGGCCGGCGCCCGGGGTCGGCGCCACCTGGGCGCTGGGCACCGACGAGGCCACGGTCGAGCGCGAGCGCCGCGAGCGCCGGCGCCGCTGGGCCGGGCTCGGCGGGACGGCCGCCGCCGCCGCGCTCCTCGCCAGCCTCGGCACCGTCTCCCTCACCGGTGCCTTCGACGCCCCGGTCGCCGCCGCCCCGTCCGCCGGGGGCGACGTCACCTCGGTGACCCCCGCCGCCACCTCGGGCGATGCCCAGTCCGTCGCCGCCGCGGTCCGGGAGTCCGTCGTCGCGCTCGACGTCACCACGCGCTCCGGCGAGGGCGCCGGGTCCGGGGTGATCATCGACGGCGAGGGCCACATCCTCACCAACAACCACGTCATCGATGGCGCCCGGCAGATCGTCGTCAGCCTCGCCGACGGCCGGATGTTCGAGGCGGACGTCGTGGGGGCCGACCCGACGACCGACCTCGCCGTCGTGCGCCTCGTGGACGCGCCGGACGACCTCGTGGCGGCCCAGCTCGGGTCCTCCGCGGACCTCGTCGTCGGTCAGCCCGTCGTCGCGGTGGGCAACCCGCTCGGGCTGGACTCCACGGTGACCACCGGCGTGATCTCCGCCCTCGACCGCCCGGTCTCCACGCAGGCGTCCTCGCAGGACCCGACCGCGGGGGCCGTGGTGACCAACGCGATCCAGGTGGACGCCGCGATCAACCCGGGCAACTCCGGCGGGCCGCTGTTCGACGCGTCGGGCCGCGTCATCGGCATCACGAGCTCGATCGCCACGCTCTCCAGCGAGTCGGGCAGCATCGGCCTGGGTTTCGCCATCCCCGTGGACCAGGCCGCCGACGTCGCCGCGCAGCTCATCGACACCGGGACCGCGGAGCACGCGTTCCTCGGCGTCTCCCTCTCCGACGCCACGGCGACCGTCGACGACATCACCCGCGCCGGCGCCGAGGTGCGGTCCATCGAGGACGGGGCGCCCGCCGACGAGGCCGGCCTGCGGGCCGGGGACGTCATCACGGCCATCGACGGCAAGACCGTCAACGGCGCCGAGTCGCTCACCGGGTACGTCCGCCAGTACTCCTCGGGGGACGCCGTCACCCTCACGGTGGTGTGCGACGGCGACGCGGCGCAGGTCGACGTCACCCTCGCCGCCCGCGAGGCCTGACGGGCGTCAGCCCAGGGCGCTACGCATGGGGAGCAGCTTCGCCTCCGACTCGGCCAGCTCCGCGGCCGGGTCGGAGGCGGCGACGACGCCGCACCCGGCGAACAGCCGGACCGTGCGCGCGTCCTGGACCACGCCCGAGCGCAGGGCGATGCCCCACTCGCCGTCGCCGTCCGCACCGATCCAGCCGACCGGGCCGGCGTAGCGTCCCCGGTCCATCCGCTCGGCGCGGGCCAGGACGCCCGCGGCCTCCGGCGTCGGGGTCCCGCACACCGCCGCGGTGGGGTGCAGCGCGGCGGCAAGCGCGAGGCTGGACGGGCCGCGGGTGGCGTCGACGACGCCGGTGACGTCGCTGGCCAGGTGCATGACGTTGGGCAGGTGGAGGACGAACGGCGCCTCGGGGACGTTGAAGCTCGTGCAGTACGGGCCCAGCGCCTGGGCCACCGAGGCCACGGCGAGCTCGTGCTCCTCGAGGTCCTTCGACGAGCGGGCCAGCGTCGCGGCGTGGCGCAGGTCGTCGTCGTCGTCCCCCGTGCGCCGGATGGTGCCGGCGAGGACCCGGCACGCGACGAGCCCGTGGTCCCGGCGGACGAGGAGCTCGGGGGTGGCCCCGAGGATGTGGTCGACGGCGAAGGTCCAGCACCCCGGGTACTCGGCGGCCAGCGCCCGCAGGAGGTGGCGGACGTCCACGTCCTCGCTCGTGCGGGCGAGGACGTCCCGGGCCATGACGACCTTCTGGACCTGCCCCGCCCGGATGGCCGCGACCACCTCGGCGACCGCGGCCTGCCACTGGTCGGCGGTGAGCGAGCCGTCGCGGTAGCGGACGGCGCCGGGCGCGCGCACCGGCGTCACCGCCCCGCGCGCCTGCGCGAGCGTGGGGGCGGGGCCGAGCGCGGCCGGCGAGGCGACGGTGAGCCAGCTCCGCCCGTCGCGCCGCCCGACGACGACCCGGGGCACGACGAGCGTGCCGCCGGCGGCGGAGTCGCGGGAGAAGGCGAAGGAGCCGAACGCCACCGGGCCCGAGCCCGGCACGCCCACCTCGTCGCGCACGATCATCCGGCCCGCGAGGCGTCGCCACCAGGCGTCCGCCTCGATCATCCGGGCCGGTCCGTCGGTGCGCAGGCGGGCGGCCGCGCCCCAGCCGACGATGCCCTCGCCGCGCCGGACCCAGCTCATCGTCGTCGCCGGGTCGTCGTGGGGCAGGAGCGGGAGGAGGTCGCCGACGTCGTCGATCTCGACGGTACGGACGACGAGCGGTGCGGGGTCGGCTGCGGCGGTGGACATCGGGGCCACTGTAGGACGAAAGCGCGGACGTGCCGCGTGCAGGAGGCCGCGCCGGCCGCGCCGCTCGCGCCGGCCGCGCCGGCGGGTCCGCGGCGCGCGCGGCACCCGGACGCACCTGGGAGGATGTCGCCATGAGCCGTGCCAGCCTGGCCAAGGAGCCCCGCGAGGTCGCCCGCATGTTCGACGCCGTCGCGCGGCGCTACGACGTGACGAACGACGTGCTGTCCCTGTGGCAGGACCGCCTGTGGCGGGTGGCCACCCGCAAGGCCGTGGCGGCCGAGCCGGGGATGCGGGTCCTCGACCTCGCCGCCGGTACGGGCACCTCGAGCGAGGACTACGCCGACGCCGGCATCGACGTCGTCCCCTGCGACTTCTCCACCGGCATGGTGGGGGTGGGCAAGCGGCGCCGGCCCGACCTGCCGTTCGTCGCCGGGGACGCGACGGCACTGCCGTTCGCCGACGCCAGCTTCGACGTCGTCACCATCTCCTTCGGGCTGCGCAACGTCGCCGAGCCGACGCGGGCGCTCGCGGAGATGCTCCGCGTCACCCGGCCCGGCGGGCGGCTGGTGGTGTGCGAGTTCTCCCGCCCGACCCGCGCGCCGCTCCGCGTGGCGTACACCGCCTACCTCGGCCACGTCCTGCCGCGCCTGGCCACCGTCGTCTCCTCCAACACCGACGCCTACGGCTACCTCGCGGAGTCCATCACCGCCTGGCCGGACCAGCGCGCGCTCGCCGGGCTCCTCCAGGCCGCCGGCTGGGAGGACGTCGCGTACCGCAACCTCTCCGCGGGCATCGTCGCGCTGCACCGGGGGACGCGACCCGCCTGATGCGTCGCACGCGTCCCCACGGACGTGATGCGCGCCACTGCCCGGGGGTGGGGCGACCGCCCACGGCCATTGCGCCGCTCACCGGTAAGGACTCCCTAACCGGAATACCTACGCCGACGTTTGTAGACTCACGTGGCGGTTTCCAGACCTGAGTAGAAGCGGGGCAGCGACGTGGCGCGAGGTGCGAGGGACGACGCCGACGTCATCGTCGTCGGCGCCGGGCCGGCGGGGTCCGCGACGGCGCACTACCTCGCCCAGACCGGGCTCGACGTCCTCCTCCTGGAGAAGGGCACCTTCCCGCGCGACAAGGTCTGCGGGGACGGCCTCACCCCCCGCGCCGTGGCCGAGCTCATCCGCATGGGCGTGTCCATCGAGGAGTCCGACGGCTGGATCCGCAACTACGGGCTGCGCACCTACGGCGCCGGTCACGTCATCGAGATCCCGTGGCCCGAGCTCGCCGAGATGCCGTCCTACGGCCTGGCGCGGTCCCGGATGAACCTCGACGAGACGCTCGCCCGGCACGCCGCCGCCTCCGGCGCGCGCCTGCGGGAGGGCATGTCCGTCACGGCCCCGCTGCGCTCGGAGCGCTCCGGGCGCATCGTCGGCGTCACCGCCCGCCCCGTCGACGCCGCCGGGCGGCGCGCGGGCGAGGAGGTGGAGCTGCGGGCGCGGATCGTCGTCGACGCCGGGGGAGTGTCCGCGCGCCTGGCGACGGCCATGGGGATCGAGAAGAACACCAACCGGCCCATGGGCGTCGCGGTCCGCACGTACTTCCGCTCCCCGCGGCACGACGACGACATGATGGAGTCGCACCTGGAGCTGTGGGACGGCGTGCCGGGGGAGTCCAACCTCATGCCCGGCTACGGCTGGGTCTTCGCGCTCGGGGACGGCACCTGCAACGTCGGTCTGGGCTCGCTCAGCTCGACGGCCAAGCCCACCCGGCTCGACTACAAGGAGCTCTTCGCGACGTGGATGCGCAACGCGCCCGCGGAGTGGGAGTTCACCCCCGAGAACCAGATCGGCCCGCTGCGCAGCGCGGCCCTGCCGATGGCGTTCAACCGCAAGCCGCACTACACCCAGGGCCTGCTCCTCGTCGGTGACTCCGGCGGCATGGTCTCCCCGTTCAACGGCGAGGGGATCGCCTACGCCATGCAGTCCGGCCGGATGGCGGCCGACGTCGTCGCGCAGGCGCTGGCCCGGACCAGCCCGTACGAGATGGAGAAGGCGCTGCGGACCTACCCGAAGCTCCTCAGCGAGGAGCTCGGCGGGTACTTCACCCTGGGCCAGGCCTTCGCCCGGATCATCGAGCGGCCCGAGATCATGCGCGCGTGCGTGAAGTACGGCCTGCCGCGCCCCGTCCTCATGCGCTTCGTCATGAAGCTCCTCTCCGACGGTTTCGACCGCCGGGACGGGGACTGGATGGACCGGCTCATCACCGCGCTGACGCGGGCGGTGCCCGCCTCGTGAGGACGCAAGGACCCACCTTCCCCCCGTACGCTGGGTGTGACGCCCGTCGCGGCGCCGACGGCGCGATGCGGGGCATCACCCGGCCCGCCGACACCACCCCGCTCGGCCGCACTACTACGGAGGCAGCATGACGAACCCGTTCGTCCCGATCCTCGTCATGATGGCGGTCGCCGCCCTCCTGGCGATCGGCGGGATCGCCGCCAGCGCGGTCATCGGCCCCAAGCGCTACAACCGCATCAAGGTCTCCAACTACGAGTGCGGCGTGGAGGCCACCCCGCGGGCGGCGAGCGCCGGCCGGTTCCCGGTGAAGTACTACCTCGTCGCGATGACGTTCATCATCTTCGACATCGAGGTGATCTTCCTCGTGCCGTGGGCCGTGGCATTCTCCGAGCTGGCCACCTTCGGCCTGGTCGCCATGCTGGGATTCATCTTCCTGATCACCGTGCCGTTCATCTACGAATGGCGCCGCGGCGGCCTGGACTGGGACTGAGAGGAACACCATGGGACTCGAGGAGAAGGTTCCCTCCGGCTTCATGCTCACCACCGTCGAGAAGGTGGTGGGGCTGAGCCGCAAGGCGTCGATGTGGCCGGTGACGATGGGCCTGGCCTGCTGCGCCATCGAGATGATGGCGACCGGCACGCCGCGGTTCGACATCTCGCGCTTCGGCATGGAGGTCTTCCGCGCCTCGCCGCGGCACGCCGACCTCATGATCGTCTCGGGCCGGGTGAGCCAGAAGATGGCCCCCGTGGTCCGCCAGACCTACGACCAGATGCCCGAGCCCAAGTGGGTCATCTCCATGGGCGTGTGCGCCTCCAGCGGCGGGATGTTCAACAACTACGCCATCATCCAGGGCGTCGACCACATCCTCCCGGTGGACATCTACCTGCCCGGCTGCCCGCCGCGCCCGGAGATGCTCCTCCACGCCATCCTCGAGCTCCACGAGCAGGTGAAGAACGCCCCGCTGGGCGTCAACCGCGAGGCCGCGGTGCGTGCCGCGGAGGCGGCGGCCCTGGCCGCCACCCCCACCCACGAGATGAAGGGGCTGCTCGCGTGAGCGGGACCGAACGCGACGAGGAGAAGGGGTCGGCGGCGGACGCCGTCAAGCCGGGGGCCGGTGCGGTCGGCGCGCAGTCGACCACCGAGGCCGCCCTCGAGGCCGGGGCGCAGAACGTCCCCGCCGGGCGCACCCCGCTGGAGATCGTCGACGTCCGGCGCGGCATGTTCGGCGTCACGGGCCCCGGTGACACCAGCGGCTTCGGCGGGCTGGTCCGCACCATCGCCATGCCCCCGCCGTCCGAGCGCCCCTACGGCGGCTGGTTCGACGAGGTCGTCGACATCCTCGCCGAGCTCCTCGGCGAGGCGGGCATCGCCCTCGAGGACGCGGTGGAGAAGGTCGTCGTCGACCGCGGCGAGCTCACCCTGTTCCTCACCCGCGAGCACCTGCGCACCGTCGCCCGGTTCCTGCGCGACGACGCCGACCTGCGCTTCGAGCTGTGCCTCGGCGTCTCCGGCGTCCACTTCCCGCACGACGTCGGACGCGAGCTGCACGCGGTGTACGCCCTCATGTCCCTCACCCACGGCCGGCAGCTGCGCCTCGAGGTCACCGCGCCCGAGGCCGACCCGCACGTGCCCTCGCTCGTCCAGGTCTACCCGGGCAACAGCTGGCACGAGCGGGAGACCTGGGACCTCATGGGGATCGTCTTCGACGACCACCCCGCCCTCGCCCGCACCATGCTCCCCGACGACTGGGTAGGCCACCCGCAGCGCAAGGACTACCCCCTCGGTGGGATCCCGGTGGAGTACAAGGGCGCCACGATCCCGCCGCCCGACACCCGGAGGTCGTACAACTGATGGCTTCGAACACGAGCTCGCCCATCGGCGCGACCGGTGCGGCGACGGACGGCGGCGGCGCCCGCGAGTTCATCGCCGAGGGCGGTGACTGGGCGGAGATCGCCGAGGAGGCCGAGCGCATCGGCGAGGAGCGCATCGTCGTCAACATGGGCCCGGTGCACCCCTCCACCCACGGCGTGCTCCGGCTCATCCTCGACATCGAGGGCGAGACGGTGAAGGAGCTGCGCCTGGGCAACGGCTACCTCCACACCGGCATCGAGAAGAACATGGAGTACCGCACCTGGACGCAGGGCGTGACGCTGTGCACCCGCATGGACTACGTCGCGAACTTCTTCCAGGAGGTGGCGTACTGCCTCGGTGTCGAGAAGCTCCTCGGGATCACCGACGAGGTCCCCGAGCGCGCCACCCTCATCCGGGTGCTCCTCATGGAGCTCAACCGGATCGGCTCGCACCTCGTCGCCATCGGCTCCGGCGGCAACGAGCTCGGCGCCACGACGATGATGACCATCGCGTTCCGCGGCCGCGAGGAGATCCTGCGGATCTTCGAGCACATCTCCGGCCTGCGGATGAACAACGCGTTCATCCGCCCCGGCGGCGTCGCGCAGGACATCCCCGGGGACACCGTGGCGATGGTGCGCGAGCTCATGCCCAAGGTGCGCCGCGACATCGGTGAGCTCCAGGACCTCACGATGGCCAACCCGATCTTCAAGGCCCGCCACAACGACGTCGGCTACATCTCCCTCGCCGGGGCGCTCGCCCTGGGCCTGACCGGTCCGTCGGTCCGGGCCACGGGCTACCCGCTCGACCTGCGCCGGCTCCAGCCCTACTGCGGCTACGAGACCTACGACTTCGACGTCATCACCCGGGACTACTCCGACGCGTACAACCGCGTCGCCGTGCGGTTCGACGAGTGCTACGAGTCCCTGAAGATCGTCTACCAGGTGCTCGACCGCCTCGAGGCCACGCCGGGTCCGGTCATGGTCGCCGACAAGAAGATCGCGTGGCCGGCGCAGCTGTCCATCGGCTCCGACGGCCAGGGCAACTCCCGCGACCACATCCGCGAGATCATGAGCACCTCGATGGAGTCGCTCATCCACCACTTCAAGCTCGTCACCGAGGGCTTCCACGTCCCGGCCGGCCAGGTCCACCAGGCCGTCGAGCACCCCCGCGGCGTCCTCGGCGTCCACCTCGTCTCCGACGGCGGCACGAAGCCGTACCGGGCGCACTTCCGGGACCCGTCGTTCTCCAACCTGCAGTCGATGGCGATGATGACCGAGGGCGGCCAGCTGGCCGACGTCGTCGTCGCCCTCGCCTCGATCGACCCCGTCATGGGAGGGGTGGACCGCTGATGGCCGTCACCGGGTACGAGCCCACCACCGAGGAGCGCCTGCGCGCCGAGGCGCTCGAGATCATCGCGCGCTACCCCGAGCCGCGCTCGGCGCTCCTGCCGATGCTCCACCTCGTCCAGTCCGAGGACGGGTACGTCAGCGCCAACGGCATCGCGCTGTGCGCCGACGTCCTCGGCCTGTCCCGCCCCGAGGTCTCCGCGGTCGCGACGTTCTACACGCAGTACAAGCGCCACCCCAACGGGACCTACACCGTGGGCGTGTGCACCAACGCGCTGTGCGCCGTCATGGGCGGCGACGCCATCTACGCCACGCTCGCCGACCACCTCGGCGTCGGGCACGACGAGACGACGGACGACGGGGCCATCACGCTCGAGAGCATCGAGTGCAACGCGGCCTGCGACTACGCGCCGGTCGTCATGGTCAACTGGGAGTTCTTCGACAACCAGACGCCGCGCAGCGCGGTCGAGGTCGTCGACCGGCTCCGCGCCGGCGAGCCCGTCGCGCCGACCCGCGGCGCCGCCAGCGTGGCGACCTTCAAGGAGGTCTCCCGGGTGCTGGCCGGCTTCGACGACGGCCGCGCCGACGAGGGCGTCGCCGCCGGCGAGGCGAGCCTCGTGGGGCTGCGCCTGGCCCGCGAGCGCGGCTGGCGGGCCCCCGACATGGGCCGCCCCGCCGACCCGTCCACCGAGCCCCGCGTGGGCGAGCAGGCCGCCGAGCCGGCCGGCGCGCAGGAGACCGGCGGCGTGCACTCCAGCGCCGAGCGCAAGCCGACGACGCCGTCGGACACGGCGCCCCAGACCGTGGTCGAACCCGGCAAGGGGCCGGACAAGGGAGGATCCCGTGGCTGACGCGACCGTGCTCACGCCCGTGCTCACCGACACCTGGGACGCGGACAAGCCGTGGACCCTGGCCACGTACCGCGCCCACGGCGGGTACGAGGGCCTGGCCCAGGCGCTGGGCTCCACGCCCGAGGACGTCGTGGCGACCGTCAAGGCCTCCGGCCTGCGCGGCCGCGGCGGCGCCGGCTTCCCCACCGGGCTCAAGTGGTCCTTCCTCCCGCCGGCCGACGGCGGCCCGCGCTACCTCGTCGTCAACGCGGACGAGTCCGAGCCGGGCACCTGCAAGGACATCCCGCTCATGCTGGCCAACCCGCACGTCCTCCTCGAGGGCGTCGCGATCACGGCCTACGCCATCGGGTGCACCCACGCCTTCATCTACCTGCGCGGCGAGGTCGTCCACGTCTACCGCCGGCTCCTCGCGGCGGTCCGCGAGGCGCGCGAGGCCGGGCTCATCGGCACCGGCACCGGACCCCGCGGCGACTTCGACCTCGAGATCACCGTCCACGCCGGGGCCGGGGCCTACATCTGCGGCGAGGAGACGGCGCTGCTCGACTCCCTCGAGGGCATGCGCGGCCAGCCGCGCCTCAAGCCGCCCTTCCCCGCCGTCGCCGGCCTCTACGCGCGCCCGACCGTGGTGAACAACGTCGAGTCCATCGCCTCGGTCCCCGGGATCATCCGCGGGGGAGTGGACTGGTTCACCTCGATGGGGACCGAGAAGTCCGCCGGGCACGGCATCTTCTCCCTCTCCGGCCACGTCGAGCGCCCCGGCCAGTACGAGGCGCCGTTCGGCATCACCATGCGCGAGCTCATCGACATGGCCGGCGGCGTCCGGGCGGGGCACCGCCTGAAGTTCTGGACCCCGGGCGGGTCCTCGACGCCGATCCTCACCGAGGAGCACCTCGACGTCCCGCTCGACTACGAGTCGGTGGGCGCGGCGGGCTCGATGCTCGCCACCCGCGCGCTCATGGTCTTCGACGAGACGGTCTCCGCGGTGCGGGTCATCTCCCGGTGGACGGACTTCTACCAGCACGAGTCCTGCGGCAAGTGCACCCCGTGCCGCGAGGGGACCTACTGGATGAAGCAGGTCATGCACCGCCTCGAGCAGGGGCGCGGCGTGCCGGGGGACATCGACCTCCTGCTCGACGTCTCTGCCAACATCGCCGGGCGCTCCTTCTGCGCCCTCGGTGACGCCTCCGCCGCCCCCATCCAGAGCGGCATCGCCCACTTCCGCGAGGAGTTCGAGGCCGGGATGCACACCCCCGCCGCCGAGCTCTTCCCGTACCAGGCCTCGGCCGCTTTCTCCGAAGTAGGTGCTCGATGACCCAGGCGACGACCGCCGCCGTGCAGTCCTCCCCGCAGACGGTGAGCCTCACCATCGACGGGCTCGAGGTGGAGGTGCCCAAGGGCACCGTCGTCATCCGGGCCGCGGAGCAGGTCGGGATCCAGATCCCGCGGTTCTGCGACCACCCGCTCCTCAAGCCGGTCGGCGCCTGCCGCCAGTGCCTGGTCGAGGTGGCCACGCCCGACCGTGAGGGCAACCTGCGGGCGATGCCCAAGCCGCAGACCTCGTGCACGCTCGAGGCCACCCCCGGCATGGTCGTGGCGACCCAGCACACCTCGCCGGTCGCCGACAAGGCGCAGCACTCGATGATCGAGTTCCTCCTCATCAACCACCCGCTCGACTGCCCGGTGTGCGACAAGGGCGGCGAGTGCCCCCTGCAGAACCAGGCGATGAGCAACGGCCGGGCCACCAGCCGGTTCGTCGACGTCAAGCGGACGTTCCCCAAGCCGGTCAAGGTCTCCACCCAGATCCTCCTCGACCGCGACCGCTGCGTCCTGTGCCAGCGCTGCACCCGGTTCTCCGCGCAGATCGCCGGCGACCCGTTCATCGACCTCCAGGGCCGTGGCGGCGGCGCCCCCGGCCGGGAGATCCACAGCGTGCCCGGCCAGCAGATCGGCACCTTCGACGCCCGCGTCCTCGACTTCGACCTCCACGGCTCGCACGCGGGCCAGGCGTTCACCGACGAGGTCGTCGGCCCGTTCGGGGAGGCGGGCCCCGTCGCCGGTTTCGCCAGCGGCCCCATGGGCGTGGCTGAGCTCGACGGCTCCGGACGGCCGTTCTCCTCCTACTTCTCCGGCAACACCATCCAGATCTGCCCCGTCGGTGCGCTCACCTCGGCCGGCTACCGCTTCCGGGCGCGCCCGTTCGACCTCGTCTCCACCGAGAGCGTCGCCGAGCACGACTCCAGCGGCTCGGCGATCCGCGTGGACCACCGCCGGGGCGTCGTCGTGCGCCGCCTCGCCGGTGAGGACCACGAGGTCAACGACGAGTGGATCACCGACAAGGACCGCTTCGCCTTCGGCTGGCAGAGCGCGCCCGACCGTCTCGACGTCCCCCTCGTCCGTGACGAGGAGACCGGCGCGCTCGTCCCGACGAGCTGGTCGGAGGCCCTCGACCTGGCCGCGACCGGGCTCGCCCGGGCGCGGGAGGCCGGCGGCGTCGGCGTGCTGCCCGGTGGTCGCCTCCCCCTCGAGGACGCCTACGCCTGGTCGCGCTTCGCGCGCACCGTCCTCGGCACGAACGACGTCGACGCCCGCGCCCGCGCCCACTCGGACGAGGAGGCGGCCTTCCTCGCCGCCCGCGTCGCCGGGACCGGCATGGACGTCACCTTTACCGACCTGGAGAACGCCCCGCACGTCCTGCTCGTCGCCCTCGAGCCCGAGGACGAGGCCGGCGCGGTGTTCCTGCGCCTGCGCAAGGGCGTCGTCGCCGGCCGAGTCCAGGTCGCCGCGCTGGCGCCCCTGGCCACCCGGGGCGCGACGAAGATGCGCGCCCGGCTGGTGCCGACCGCGCCCGGCACCGAGGCCGAGGTCCTCGACGCCCTCGTCCCCACCTCCGCCGAGCCCGACCTCGCTGCCGTCGCCCAGGCCCTGGCCACCCCCGGCTCGGTCGTCCTCGTCGGCGAGCGCGCCGGGGCGCTGCCCGGCACGCTCAGCGCCGTCGAGCGCCTCGTCGGGCGCACCGGCGCCCGCGTGGCGTGGGTCCCGCGCCGGGCGGGGGAGCGCGCCGCCGTCGAGGCCGGGCTGCTGCCCGGCCTGCTCCCTGGCGGCCGCCCGGCCACCGAGGCCGAGGCCCGCGTCGACGTCGGCGGCGTGTGGGGCGCCGACGTGCCCGCCGCGCCCGGGCGCGACCTCACCGCCATCCTCACCGCCGCGCGCGACGGCGCCCTCGGCGGGCTCCTCGTCGGCGGCGTCGAGCCGCGCGACCTGCCGGACCCGGCGCTCGCCCACGCGGCGCTCGCCGCCGCCGGCTTCGTCGTCCAGCTCGAGGTCCGCCGTTCCGCGGTGACCGACCACGCCGACGTCGTGCTGCCCGTCGCCCCGCCGGTCGAGAAGGCCGGCACGTTCGTCAACTGGGAGGGGCGCCCCCGCCCCTTCGGCCAGGTGCTGGTCTCCCGGGCGCTCTCCGACCGACAGGTCCTCGACGCCCTCGCCACGGAGATGGGCGTCGCGCTCGGCTGCGCCACGCTCGCCGCGGTCCACGCCCAGCTCGACGAGCTCGTCGGCTGGGAGGGGCCCCGCGCCCAGGCCCCGCAGGTCCGCGCCGCCGAGCCGCCCGCGGTCCGGGGCGGCCAGGCCGTCCTCGCGACGTGGAAGCTCCAGCTCGACTCCGGGCGCGGCCAGGAGGGTGACCCGCACCTCGCCGGCACCGCGCACCGTCCCGTCGTCCGCGTCAGCGCCGCCACCGCCGCGGCCCTCGGCCTGCGCGACGGCCAGCCCCTGGCCGTCCGCGGCCCGGCCGGGACGATCACCCTGCCGATGGTCACGACGACGATGCCCGAGCACGTCGTCTGGCTGCCGGAGAACTCCCCCGGATCGCACGTGCACGAGATGCTCGGCGCCGGGGCCGGTGCCGTCGTCACCCTGGAGGTGCCCCGATGATCGTTCCCATGGCCGCCGGCACGGCAGCCGACTTCAGCAACGACACGTGGTGGATCTGGGTCGTCAAGGCCGTCGCGATCATCGTGTTCCTCCTCGTCTCCGTGCTCATCGCCATCTGGGCGGAGCGGCGGATCCTCGGCCGCATGCAGACGCGCCCCGGGCCCAACGTCAACGGCCCGTTCGGCCTCCTGCAGTCGATGGGTGACGCCCTCAAGCTCCTCCTCAAGGAGGACATCAACCTCAAGGGCGCCGACCGGTTCATCTACGTCCTCGCCCCGTTCATCGCGGCGTTCTCGGCGTTCCTCATCTACGCCGTCATCCCGTTCGGCCCGGAGGTGTCGATCTTCGGCGTCGTCACGCCGCTGCAGCTCACGGACATGCCCGTGGCCGTGCTCTACATCCTCGCGGTCACCGCGGTCGGGGTGTACGGCATCGTCCTCGGCGGCTGGTCGTCGAACTCCACCTACCCCCTGCTGGGCGCGGTGCGCTCCTCGGCGCAGGTGATCTCCTACGAGCTGAGCATGGGCCTGGCCCTCGTCAGCGTGTTCCTCGTGTCGGGCTCGATGTCGACGTCCCAGATCGTCGAGGCGCAGTCGCAGATGTGGTGGGCGGTCGCCCTCGCGCCGGCGTTCGTCATCTACCTCATCTCCATGGTGGGTGAGGTCAACCGGCTGCCCTTCGACCTCCCCGAGGCCGAGGGCGAGCTCGTCGCCGGCCACATGGTCGAGTACTCCTCGATGAAGTTCGCGTGGTTCTTCCTCGCCGAGTACGTCAACATGCTCAACGTCTCCGCCGTGGCCACCACGCTCTTCCTCGGCGGGTGGCGCGCGCCGTGGCCGCTCACCCTCGTGGGCGACGGGATGCTCAACACCGGCTGGTGGCCGGTGCTGTGGTTCGTCGCCAAGGTGTGGCTCGTCATGTTCTTCATGTTCTGGCTGCGCGGGACACTCCTGCGCTTCCGCTACGACCAGTTCATGAAGCTCGGCTGGAAGGTCCTCATCCCGGCGGCCCTCGTGTGGCTCGTCGCCGTGGCGGTGCTCCAGGGGCTGCTCCAGTTCGGTGACCTCGAGCTGCGCAACGTGTTCCTCGGCCTCGCGGCCCTGCTCGTCGTCGTCCTCGTCGTCTCGCTCTTCTGGCCCGACCGCAAGGCCGATGCACCGCCGGAGGATGCCGAACCGGTACGGTCGGGGCGGGTCATCGACCCCGGGACGGAGTTCGACGCCATGGCGGGCGGCTTCCCGGTGCCGCCCATGCCTGGCCAGGCCTTGCCGCCGTCGCCACGCAAGCAGCGAGCGCAGGAGACCGCGGGTGCCACCACCCGCACGGGTGAAGGAGAAGGACGATGACGGACCAGGACTCCGGCCGCGACGGGCGTGAGCTCGGCAAGCGCGCCCGGCGCCGGGGCGAGGTGGGGGCCCACACCCCCATGCGGTTCGAACGCGACCCCAAGGGCCCGCTCGGCGAGATCTTCGCGCCGGTCGCCGGGTTCGGCGTCACCTTCTCCTCGATGTTCCGGCCCATGGTCACGGAGCAGTACCCCTTCGAGAAGGTGCCCACCCAGCCGCGCTACCACGGGCGGCACCAGCTCAACCGGTACCCCGACGGCCTCGAGAAGTGCATCGGCTGCGAGCTGTGCGCCTGGGCGTGCCCGGCCGACGCCATCTTCGTCCAGGGCGGGGACAACCAGCCCGAGGAGCAGTACTCCCCGGGCGAGCGGTACGGCCGCGTCTACCAGATCAACTACCTGCGCTGCATCTTCTGCGGGCTGTGCATCGAGGCGTGCCCGACGCGGGCCCTCACGATGACCAACGAGTACGAGCTCGCCGGGCCGACCCGCGAGGGCCTCATCTACGAGAAGCAGGACCTCCTCGCGCCGCTCGCCGACGGCATGCTCGCCGCGCCGCACCCCATGGTGGCCGGCACGGAGGACGACGACTACTACCGCGGTGACATCACCGGCCCCACGCAGGACCAGGTCGAGTGGGTCAGGGCCAACCGCCCCGACGACGCCAGCCTGGCCGCCGTGCGCCCGGTCGCCGCCGCGAAGGGAGCGAGGCAGTGATCGCGGCAGCCCTGCCGATGGCCCTGGCCGAGACGGGCACCGTCTCCACCGGGGAGACCGTCCTGTTCTGGGTCCTCGCCCCGCTCATGGTCCTCGCCGCGCTCGGCCTGGTCTTCGCCCGCAAGGCGGTCTACGCCGCGGTCTGCGTCATCTTCGTCATGATCTGCCTGGCGTTCCTCTACGTCGCGCAGGAGGCCACGTTCCTCGGCGTCGCCCAGGTGGTCGTCTACACCGGCGCGATCATGATGCTCTTCCTCTTCGTCCTCATGCTCGTCGGCGTGGACGCCTCGGACTCCCTCGTCGAGACGCTCACCGGCCAGCGCTGGATCGCCGCCCTCGCGGGCGTGGGCCTGGCCGTCGTGCTCGGCGGGGTGGCGGTCACCGCGACGGTCGGCCCGCCGGCCGGCCTCGAGGTCGCCAACATCGACACCAACCCCGTCGGCGTCGCGCGGGTCCTCTTCTCCGACTACGCCTTCACCATGGAGATCACCGGCGCGCTGCTCATCACCGCCGCCCTCGGTGCCCTCACCCTCACGCACCGCGAGCGGGTGGGCGCCAAGCGCGGCCAGCGCGAGGTCGCCGACGCCAAGATGGCCGCCTACGCCGCCACCGGCGGGCGCGTCGGACCGCTGCCCCCGCCGGGCCTGTACGCCCGGCACAACGGCGCGGACGTCCCCGCGCTCGGCGCCGACGGCCACGCCATCGAGGCGTCCGTCCCGCGGGTGCTGCGCATCCGCGGCCAGCAGCAGGACATCGCCGACGTGAGCCCCGAGACCGTCGAGGCCACGGCCCGCCGCGTCCGCGAGGGCCACGGCGACACCTCCGGCGACCTCGGGGCCCGTACCGTGCCCCAGGCGGGCGGCGAGGGCATGCCCGGGCTCGAGGCCCGGCCGGGCGAGACCAACCCGGCCGGCGAGAAGCCGTCGAGCTCGAGCGTGGAGGAGGTCCGATGACCCTGGTGAACTACGTCGTCCTGTCGGGGATCCTCTTCGCCATCGGCGCCACGACCGTCCTGCTGCGCCGCAACTCCATCATCGCCCTCATGGGCGTGGAGCTCATGCTCAACTCGGCGAACCTCATGCTCGTCACCTTCGCCCGCTGGCACGGCGACCTCACGGGGCAGGTCGTCGCCTTCTTCGTCATGGTCGTCGCCGCGGCCGAGGTCGTCGTCGGGCTGGCGATCGTCGTGTCCATCTTCCGAACCCGTAGGTCGGCGTCCGTGGACGACGTCAACCTGCTGAAGAACTGACGGGGGCCGGCGTGCTCGTAACCCTGCTGGGTAGCCCAGCCATGTCCACCGCCGTCGCCGACGCGGCGCCCGCCGAGGGAACCGCCTCGCTGGCGTGGCTCCTCGTCGCGCTGCCGCTCCTCGGCGCAGCGGTCCTCCTGCTCGCCGGCCGCCGGTCCAACCGGTGGGGCCACTGGCTCGGCGTGCTGGCCTCGGCCGGCTCGTTCGTCGTCGCGCTGCTCGTCGCGCTGCAGATGTTCGCGGCGGAGCCCGCGGACCGGGTGATGGACCTCCACCTGTTCCGGTGGCTGCCCGCGGGTGACCTCACGGTCGACGCCGGCCTGCGGGTCGACCCGCTCTCGATGACGTTCGTCCTCCTCGTCACCTTCGTCGGCACGCTCATCCACATCTACTCGGTCGCGTACATGTCGCACGACCGGGACCGCCGCCGGTTCTTCGCCTACCTCAACCTCTTCGTCGCGGCGATGCTGCTCCTCGTCCTCGCCGACTCCTACGCCCTGCTCTTCGTGGGCTGGGAGGGCGTCGGCCTCGCCTCGTTCCTGCTCATCGGGTTCTGGGACCACCGCCGCGACTACGCCGTCGCCGCGAAGAAGGCGTTCGTCATGAACCGGGTGGGCGACATCGGCCTGCTCGTCGCGATGATGGTGATGTTCTCCACCTTCGGCAGCGTGAGCTTCGACGGCGTCCTCACCGAGGTCTCCGCGGCCAGCGAGGGCGTGCTCACCACCATCGGGCTCCTCCTGCTCCTCGGCGCCTGCGGCAAGTCCGCGCAGTTCCCGCTGCAGGCCTGGCTCGGCGATGCCATGGCTGGCCCCACGCCGGTCTCGGCGCTCATCCACGCGGCGACCATGGTCACCGCCGGCGTCTACCTCGTCGTGCGCTCCGGCCCGATCTTCGAGGGCGCCCCCACGGCGCTGCTCGTCGTCGCCATCGTCGGTGCCATCACGCTGCTCTTCGGGGCGATCGTCGGGTCCGCGAAGGACGACATGAAGAAGGTCCTCGCGGCGTCGACGATGTCGCAGATCGGCTACATGATGCTCGGCGCCGGCCTGGGGCCGGTGGGCTACGCCTTCGCGATCTTCCACCTCGTCACCCACGGCTTCTTCAAGGCGGGGATGTTCCTCGGCGCCGGCTCGGTCATGCACGCGATGAACGACCAGGTCGACATGCGCCGGTTCGGCAACCTCGCCAAGTACATGAAGATCACCTGGCTGACGTTCGCGGCCGGCTGGCTCGCCATCATCGGCATCCCGCCGTTCTCCGGGTTCTGGAGCAAGGACTCCATCATCGAGACGGCGTTCGCCGCCGAGGGCTGGCAGGCCTGGGTCTTCGGCACCGTCGCGCTCCTCGGCGCCGGGATCACCGCCTTCTACATGTCGCGGCTGTTCTTCATGGTCTTCCACGGCAGCGCCCGCTGGACCACCAAGGCGGAGGGCGCCGAGCAGCACCCGCACGAGTCCCCGGCGCTCATGACGATCCCGATGGTCATCCTCGCGATCGGCTCCGTCGGCCTCGGCTTCGTCCTCCAGCTGGGCGACGGGTTCGTCCACTGGCTCGAGCCGGTCACGGGCCACGCCGAGCACCACGACCCCGTGCTGCCCATCTGGCTCATCATGACCGCGACGATCGTCCTCGCCGTCGCCGGCGCGGCCCTCGCCTACCGGATGTACGTCGCCGAGAAGGTGCCGGTCGTCGCCCCGCGCGGCTCCGTGCTCACCCGCGCCGCCCGCCGTGACCTCTACCAGGACGACGTCAACGAGGCGGTGGCCATGCGCCCCGGCCAGTACCTCGCCCGCACGCTCGTCTACGCCGACTCCGCCGTCGTCGACGGCGCGGTCACGGGTATCGCCCGCGGCACCAGCGGGTCCGGCCAGATGCTGCGGCGCCTGCAGACCGGGTACGTCCGTTCCTACGCCGCGCTCATGCTCGTCGGCGCCGTCGTTGCCCTTGTCGTCGTCCTCGCCTCGCGAGCCTGAGAGGAAGAGGTAGAGGAATCCTCATGCAGAACACAACCGAGCTCCCCTGGCTGAGCATCCTCATCGTCGTCCCGCTCGTCGCGGCGGCGGTGCTGTGGCTCGTCCGGCCGCTCCACCGCGTCGCCCGGCCGTTCGGCGTCGGCGTCGCCCTCCTCGTCCTCGTCGGGGCGGTGGTCATGGCGACCCAGTTCGACCTCGCCGCCGCCGGCCAGCAGCAGCTCACCGAGCAGCTCTCCTGGATCCCACAGCTCGGGGTGTCCTACGCGCTGGGCGTCAACGGCCTCGGGCTCGCCATGGTGCTGCTGTCCGTGTTCCTCGTGCCCATCGCGATCGCCGCCGGCTGGCGCGAGCACGAGCGGGCCCTCGAGGGCGTCGACGTCGCGCGCCGGCAGGCCGGCTTCGTCGCGCTCGTCCTCGCGCTCGAGGCGATGATGATCGCCGTCTTCGCCGCCCGGGACGTCTTCCTCTTCTACGTCCTGTTCGAGGCGATGCTCATCCCGGTGTACTTCCTCATCGGCGCCTACGGCGGACCCCGCCGCCGGCACGCCGCGACGAAGTTCCTCCTCTACTCCCTCGCCGGCGGGCTCATCATGCTCGTCGGCGTCATCGCCCTGGGCATCGCCGGACCCGGCGGGCCCGAGGGCTTCCTCATCGACTCCCTCGTCGGGGCCGACCTCGGCCTGTGGGCCGAGCGCTGGATCTTCCTCGCGTTCTTCGTGGCGTTCGCCGTCAAGGCGCCGATGTGGCCCGTCCACACCTGGCTGCCCGACGCCGCCCAGCAGGCGTCTCCCGGGACCTCCGCGCTGCTCGTCGGCGTCCTCGACAAGGTCGGCACCTTCGGGATGCTCGCGCTGTGCCTGCCGCTGTTCCCCGAGGCCTCCCGGTGGGCCGCCCCGGCGATCATCGTCCTCGCCGTCGTCTCGATCCTCTACGGGGCGATCGTGGCCGTCGGGCAGCGCGACCTCATGCGCCTGGTCGCCTTCACCTCGGTCTCCCACTTCGGGTTCATCGTCCTGGGCATCTTCGTCCGGGACGAGGTCGCCATGACCGGCGCGATGCTCTACATGGTTGCCCACGGCGTCTCCACGGCCGCGCTGTTCCTCTTCGGGGGCTTCCTCACCCAGCGCGGGGGCACCCAGGACATCGCCTCCTACAGCGGCATGCGCCAGGTCACCCCGGTCCTCGCCGGCAGCTTCCTCATCGCCGGCCTGGCGACGCTGTCGCTGCCCGGCCTGAGCGGGTTCGTGCCCGAGTACCTCGTGCTGCTCGGCACCTTCCGGGTCTCCCCGGTGGCCGCCGTCGCCGCGGTGCTCGCCGTCGTCGTCGCGGCCCTGTACATCCTCCTGCCCTACCAGCGGATGTTCACCGGCCGCACGCGCGAGGAGCTCGCCGCGACGCCCGACCTGGGCGGGCGCGAGCGGTGGGCCGTCGTGGCCCCGCTGGTCGCCGCGATGCTCGTCCTGGGCATCTACCCGGCGCCGGTGCTCGACGCCGTGCGCCCGGTGGCGGAGGAGCTGGCGATCGAGCACGTGGACACTACGACGAGCGCCGACCCCGGCGCTGACGAGGCCGCCGCCACGGTGGCCGAGGGGAGCGGGAAGTGAACGGGTTCGTCGAGCCGGTCATCGACTGGGCGGCGCTGACGCCCGTCCTCATCGTCCTGGGGGCCGCGGTCCTCGGCGTGCTCGTCGAGGCCTTCGTGCCCCGGGGGGCGCGCCGGGCCACGCAGGTGGTCCTCTCCCTCCTCGCCACGGCCGCGGCGCTCATCGCCGTGGTCTGGCGCTGGACGGTCGTCGCCGAGACCGGCCCGCAGGAGGTCGTCGCCGGCGCGATCATCGAGGACGGCCCCGCGCTCCTCGCCCAGGGGATCCTCGCCGTGCTGTCCTTCGTGGGGATCCTCGTCGTCGCCGACCGCTCCGAGTGGGGCGAGGACGCGTTCGCGGCGCAGGGCGCCGCGCGCCCGGGCAGCGTGGAGGAGGCCGACGCCACCCGCGCGGGCCGCACGCAGTCCGAGGTCTTCCCGCTCGTCCTGTTCGCCCTCACCGGCATGCTCGTCTTCCCCGCCGCCGGTGACCTGCTGACGATGTTCATCGCGCTCGAGGTGCTCTCCCTGCCGCTGTACCTGCTCACCGGCCTAGCCCGGCGCCGTCGCCTCCTCTCCCAGGAGGCGTCGCTCAAGTACTTCCTCCTCGGCTCCTTCGCCTCGGCGTTCTTCATCATGGGCGTCGCGCTGCTCTACGGGTTCTCCGGCACCGTGCGCCTGTCCGGCATCGCCCAAGCGGTGCCCGCGATGGTCGGCATGGACGGCTTCCTCCTCGCCGGTACCGTCCTCGTCCTCGTCGGCCTGCTCTTCAAGGTCGGCGCCGTGCCCTTCCACGCCTGGACGCCCGACGTCTACCAGGGCGCCCCGACGCCGATCACCGGCTTCATGGCCGCGTGCACCAAGGTGGCCGCCTTCGGCGCGCTGCTGCGGTTCGCGTACGTCGTCGTGCCCGGCCTGGAGTGGGACCTCGAGCCGCTGCTGTGGGGGATCGCCATCCTCACCATGGTGGTCGGCACGGTCATCGCCATCGTCCAGAGCGACGTCAAGCGGATGCTCGCGTACTCCTCGATCGCGCACGCCGGGTTCGTCCTGCTCGGCGTCATCGCCCTCGACGAGCAGGGCATCCCCGCCACGCTCTTCTACCTCCTCGCCTACGGCCTGGCCACCATCGGCGCCTTCGGCGTCGTCACCCTCGTGCGCGAGCGCTCGGCGGACGGCACGGTCACCGGCGAGGCGACCCACCTGTCGCAGTGGGCCGGGCTGGGACGCCGGCACCCCGCCGTCGCCGCCGCCATGGCGCTGTTCCTCCTCTCCTTCGCGGGCATCCCGCTCACCGCGGGCTTCATCGGCAAGTTCGCCGTGTTCTCCGCGGCCGTCGACGGCGGCGCCACGGTCCTCGTGGTCATCGCCGTCCTCGCCAGCGCCGCGGCGGCGTTCTTCTACGTCCGCCTCATCGTCCTCATGTTCTTCACCGAGCCGGACGGGGAGAGCACCGCGGTGGTGCGCTCCGAGGGCCTCACCGCGGTGGCCGTGGGCATCTGCGCGCTCGGCACCCTGGCCCTGGGCGTCTTCCCCGGGCCCGTCCTCGACCTCGTCGGCCAGGCTGCGGTGTTCCTGCCATGACCTCCGCCACCATGCCCATCGACGACCCCGAGCTGGCCGAGGCGCTCCTGCCCCGGCTCGCGGAGGTCGAGGACCGCCTGCGCGCCGCGGTCACCGGCGCCGACGCGCTGGTCGACGGACCCTCGAAGCACCTCGCCGCCGCGGGCGGCAAGCGCATGCGCCCCGTCCTCACGCTGCTCGCCGCCCAGTTCGGCGACGGCGCGCGCGAGGAGGTGCTCCGGGCGGCGGTCGCCGTCGAGCTCACCCACCTCGCCACGCTCTACCACGACGACGTCATGGACTCCGCGCCGCTGCGGCGGGGGGCGCCCAGCGCCCACGAGGTCTGGGGCAACTCCGTCGCCATCCTCACCGGCGACCTGCTCTTCGCCCGCGCCTCGCAGCTCGTCGCCTCCCTCGGGGCCGACGCCGTGCGGGTCCACGCGGAGACCTTCGAGCGGCTGTGCCTCGGCCAGCTCCACGAGACCCTCGGCCCCGCCGAGGGCCAGGACCCCATCGAGCACTACCTCGGGGTCCTCGCCGACAAGACCGGCTCGCTCATCGCCACCTCGGCGCGCTACGGCGCGACGTTCTCGGGCGCGGGCGCGGAGGTCGCGACCGTCCTCGAGCGGTACGGCGAGAAGGTGGGCGTGGCGTTCCAGCTCGCCGACGACGTCATCGACCTGGCCTCCGACGCGGAGGCCACCGGCAAGACGCCCGGCACCGACCTGCGCGAGGGCGTCGCCACCATGCCGGTGCTGCTCCTGCGCCGCCGCGCGGAGCAGGGGCGCCTCGACGCCCATGGCGCCGAGGTCCTTGCCCGGCTGGGGGAGGACCTGCGCTCCGACGCCGCGCTCGGCCGGGTCGTCGCCGAGCTGCGCGACCACGAGGTGGTCGTCGAGGCGCGTGAGCTCGCCACCCGGTGGGCGCACGACGCCGTCGCCGAGCTGGCCCCGCTGCCGGACGGGCGCACCAAGGACGCGCTCGTGTCGTTCGCGGGCGTCATGGTCGACCGCCTCGCCTGAGCGTGTGAGGTGCGTCCCACCCCGCCCCGGGACCCCGGTGCGGCGCGCCGCCTAGACTGGACGGCGGACTTGACCCCGGGCCGTGCGCGCCCGTCCGACGACGAGAGGCATCCGTGAGCAGCTCCCGCCCGCTCTCCGTGGCGATCATCGGGGCCGGCCCCGCCGGCATCTATGCCGCCGACATCCTGACGAAGACCGGTCTGGACGTGCGCATCGACCTCCTCGAGCGGCTGCCCGCCCCGTTCGGGCTGGTGCGTTACGGCGTCGCCCCGGACCACCCGCGGATCAAGCAGATCATCGTCGCGCTCCACAAGGTGCTCTCCCGCGGCGACATCTCCCTCGTGGGCAACGTCGACGTCGGCACCGACGTCACGCTCGAGGAGCTGCGCGAGCGCTACGACGCCGTCATCGTCGCCACCGGCGCCGACCAGGACGCGCCGCTGCCCATCCCCGGGGCGGACCTGCCCGAGGCCTACGGCGCCGCGGACTTCGTCTCCTGGTACGACGGGCACCCGGACGCGCCGGCCACCTGGCCGCTCGAGGCGGAGCAGGTCGCCGTCCTCGGCGTCGGCAACGTCGCGCTCGACGTCGCGCGGATCCTCGCCAAGCACGTCGAGGACCTCCTGCCCACGGAGATCCCCGCGAACGTCGTCGAGGGCCTGCGCGCGAACCGGGTCACCGACGTCCACGTCTTCGGCCGCCGTGGCCCCGCCCAGGTGAAGTTCACGCCGCTGGAGCTGCGCGAGCTCGGCCACGTCCCCGACGTCGACGTCATCGTCTACCCCGAGGACTTCGAGTTCGACGAGGGTTCCATGGAGGCGATCCGGTCCTCCAACCAGACCAAGCAGGTCGTCAAGACCCTCACCGACTGGACGCTGCGCGAGCCGGAGGAGCTCACCGCCTCCCGGCGCATCCACCTGCACTTCCTCCACCGCCCGGTGGAGATCCTCGCCGACGGCGACGGTCACGTCGCCGGCGTGCGGACCGAGCGCACCGAGCTCACCGGTGACGGCACCGTGCGCGGCACGGGCGAGCTGGTCGACACCCCCGTGCAGGCGGTCTACCGCGCGGTGGGCTACTTCGGCTCGCCGATGCCCGGGCTGCCCTTCGACGCCACCGGCGGCGTCGTGCCCAACGAGGAGGGGCGCGTCCTCGACCGCGGCGAGGTCCTCACCGGCGTGTACGTCACCGGCTGGATCAAGCGCGGCCCCGTGGGGCTCATCGGCTCGACGAAGTCCGACGCCCAGCAGACCATCGCCCACCTGGTCCAGGACGCCGAGGCGGGCCTCCTCACGGCCTCCGCGCCCGACGCCGGCCACGAGGGCCTCCTCGCCCGGCTGGAGGAGCGCGGGGTGCGGTACACCACGTGGGCCGGGTGGGAACTGCTCGACGCCTACGAGCGTTCCCTCGGTGAGGCCGAGGGGCGCGAGCGCATCAAGGTCGTGTCCCGCGAGACGATGACGGCGGTCTCTCGACAGGAGGTCTGACCATGGGGCATCGCCACTTCAACGGCGTGAAGACGGCGGCGCTCTTCGGCGTGCTCTGGGCTGTCCTGCTGGGGCTCGGGGCGGTCATCGCGGACGGCACGGGCTCGCCCGGGTTCATCTGGGTGTTCGCCGTCCTCGGGCTGGTCTCGACCTTCTACAGCTACTGGAACTCCGACAAGCTGGCGATCCGCGCCATGGGCGCCCGCCCGGTCTCCGAGGCCGAGGCGCCAGTGATGTACCGGATCGTCCGCGAGCTCTCCACGGCCGCCCGCCAGCCCATGCCGCGGCTGTACATCTCCCCGACGGCGCAGCCCAACGCCTTCGCGACCGGCCGCAACCCGGCGAACGCCGCCGTGTGCTGCACGGCCGGCATCCTCTCGATCCTCGACGAGCGCGAGCTGCGGGGTGTCCTCGGGCACGAGCTCATGCACGTGTACAACCGCGACATCCTCACGTCCTCGGTGGCCGCGGCCTTCGCCGGGATCATCACCTCGATCGCCCAGTTCCTGCTGTTCTTCGGCGGCGGGCGGGACCGGGGCGGCAACCCGCTGGCGATGCTCGCCATGGCGCTGCTCGCGCCGTTGGCGGCGACGCTCATCCAGCTGTCGATCTCCCGGACCCGCGAGTTCGACGCCGACGAGGACGGCGCCCAGCTCACCGGCGACCCCATGGCCCTGGCGTCCGCGCTGGCCAAGCTCGACCGGGGCACCGCCGCGCGCCCCCTGCAGCCCTCGCCGCGACTGGAGAGCGTCTCCCACATGATGATCGCCAACCCGTTCCGGGGGGCCGGCGTGGCGAAGATGTTCGCCACCCACCCGCCGATGGGGGAGCGGATCGCGCGCCTCGAGGCGATGGCCGGCTATCGCTGAGCCGCCCGGGGCGCCGCGCCGCTGAGCCCTTCACTAGTCTGGGGATCGTGTCAGGCCACGGTGAGCGCATGCGCGAGAGGCCCGAGCATCCGATTGCTGCGGCCGTTATCGGCGTCGCTCTTGCGACGACCTTGGCGGTTGCTGGTTGGTCCTTCATCGGCCCCGACCACCTCGTCTATGCACTCACCGTACAAGGGGGGTTCACGTTCCTCGGCCTGCTGGCAGGGCCGCTGCTCGTCGATACCCTGCACCGCCGCTACACAGTCGCCAGCGCGGAGCCACGCATCTATGCGCTGGTCGGTGCGCAGGCACTGCGCCGTCTGCTGGGCCGGGTGGGCTGGAACCGTGCCATCGCCAGCATGCGCGAGCAAGGACCAGGAAGCACACGCCTGGAACGGCTGGCGCGAGGAACGCAGCTGTCCGAGACCGGTCACGCTATCGGTGGAGCTGCGACCCTAGTGCTGGCGGCAACGGCCATCCTCGCTCAGCAATTCGTAGGAGCCGCGCAGATCGTCATGGTGGGCCTTGTCTTTCACGGGTACCCGATGATGATCCAGCGCATCGTCCGCTACCGGATTGTGCAGCGGATACACCGGTGACTCTCGAACCGGTCGGTGGGCAGTCCCCAGCCGGTACACGCCCCCTGCCCGACAGCCCCAGACCAACCGCAACCCGAGTCGCCGGTGCTGTGCGACCACGCGAGGCCCCGTGGGCCCGATGGCCCGCGGGCTCTCGGCAGCGGTGGCGACGTGCGGGCGGTCTGGGCCCACCACGTCGGCGGGTCTATCCATCAGGCTATTGATGGGCGGGCATGGCCGCTGATAGCGTCCTTGAAACGCTTCAGTCGGTGCAGCGCGGAGTGACGGATAGTCCTTCGACGGCGACAGGACAGCAGGGCGCCCGTCTCGCCTTCCTCGGCGAAGACGCGAGGGGCGGCCGGCGTTGCTCGGCGCGAGCGTTCGATGGTTCCGGGGGGCCGCTCGAAGGCGCGCCTCAGGTCAACAGTGGCGTTGACGTCACCGAGCAATCGAGGCAGACATGAAGAAGAACGCAAGCCGCAACCGCGTGGCGGGGCTGGGCCTGGCGATGACGTTGCTGTGGACCGGGGCGTCCGTCCCGGCGGCCGCGGCGACCCAGCCGCACGTGGCGGTCGTCGGCCAGCAGGTGAACCACCAGGATGCCCCGATGGGGATCGATGACACCGCGCCGATCTTCACGTGGACGATGGACTCCAACGTCATCGGGGCGAAGCAGGTGAGCTACCGGGTCGAGGTGTCGGCCGACCCGGCGTTCGACGAGGTCGTCTGGGACAGCGGCACGGTCGCCTCGGACGAGTCGACCGACATCACGTACGGCGGCACGGGGCAGGCCCAGGAGCTGCGCCCCGAGCGCGACTACTGGTGGCGCGTGACCACGGTCGACAACCGTGGCGTCGAGTCGGTCTCCGAGGTCTCCACCTTCTCGACCGGGTTGATGGACGCCACGATCGGCGCCTGGGACGGCGCGCAGTGGATCGGGAGCGAGGCGACCACGCTCGACGCCGAGACGGCCCTCCTCTTCGACATCAACGCCGACTTCACCATCGCCAGCGGCGACAACGTCTCGTTCATCTTCGGTGCCGACGACCCCCGCTTCACGAGCGACTTCCGCAACGTCTACGGCGGCCCGGGCGGGGAGAACTTCATCCGCCTCGAGCTGGACCTGTCCGGCGTGAGCGACGACGAGACCAACACCGGCGGCGTCGTCAACCTCTACCGCAAGGGCTACCACGCGACCGACGACGCCGACGGCGACCCGAACGTCCACCCGTACAAGTCGGTGAGGCTCGTGGACAGCAGCGAGGCTGGCGTGAGGACCCTGTTCACGCCGGAGAACACCGACGAGCAGCACACCCTGCGGATCCAGGCGAACGCCAGCAACATGACCTACACGATCGACGGCGTCACCCTCGCGGGATTCACCGCCGACACCATGACCGTGAGCCCGAACAGGCCGGCAGCGACGAACAACCTCAACGTCTCGCCCAACTCGACCATCAATGCCGAGGGGGTCCACTCGTTCGTCGCGGGGAACAACTACAACACGTTCCCCCACCTCGGCTCGGTCGGCTTCTCCGTCAACGAGGTCGGCGACGACGTCACCATCACGGACTACCGGATGATCGACGTGGGGCGCAGCGCCAAGCGCACCCTCTTCGACGCGACGACGGGCCCCGGTTACCGCATCTTCGCGGACCTCCCGGACTCCGGCATCACCGCGGAGGAGGACGTCATCCGCGTCAACCCGGACGCCGCGGAGCAGCTCGGGCCGAAGTATGCCGACCCCAGCTACGGCGCCCAGACGCAGCTGCGCACCCAGTTCCGGACCGACCCGGCGAAGGACATCGCCAAGGCGCGGATGTACGTCACCGCCCAGGGCGCCTACGAGATGTTCATCAACGGCGAGCGGATGAGCGAGGACTACCTCAACCCGGGGATGTCCACATTCGCCAAGACGCTCAACTACCACACCTACGACGTGACCGACATGCTCTCGAACGGCACGAACGCCGTCGGTGCGCTGCTCGGCCCGGGCTTCTGGACCGGATACATGACCTTCACGCCGGCCAACTACAACACGTTCGGTGACAGCGAGGCCCTGCTGGCCAAGCTGGTGATCACGTACGCGGACGGCAGCACGGAGACGATCGTCACGGACCCCGCGACCTGGCGGTCCTTCAACGACGGACCCCACCGGTACGCCGACAACTTCCAGGGGGTGCGCTACGACGCCAACAAGGAGGCCGACGTCACCGGGTGGACCACGACGGGTTACGAGCCCTCGCTGCTCGCCCGGTGGTCGACGCCCGACGTCATCGCGATGAGAGAGGGGCTCAACCCCGAGATCGTCGCCCGCCAGGACAAGCCGATCCGCGAGGCGGAGCGCCTGACCGCCATGCGCGTCCTGGACACGCACAGCGACGACGACCTCACCTGGACCTACGACATGGGCGCCAACATGGTCGGTGTCCCGAGCGTGACGATCCCCGCGGGCACGCTGCAGCAGGGGGACGAGGTGATCTTCCGCCACGCCGAGACCATCTACCCGGGCAACAGCGACTCGCCGAACATGACGTTCCCAGGCCTCGACCCGCGGGTCTACGACCCCACGCCGTACAGCGACCTGTACGGGCCGGAGGGCAGCTACCGCCCCGGCGTCGCCGGGCGTGTCCTGTCCGACACCTACCGGGCCGCCCTCAACACGGACGTCTACGTCGCGTCGGCGGCGGACGCGGACCGGGACGTCGTCATCACGCCGAACTTCACCTTCCGTGGCTACCAGTACATCGAGATCACGGTCCCGGGCCGGACGGAGCCACTGCCGCTGGAGAACGTCGAGGGCATCGTCCTCGCCTCCATCGACGTGCCCGAGGGCAGGTACGAGGCGACGACGAGCGACGACAACTACACCGGTGCGCTCGCCACCCAGTTCTTCAGGAATGTCCAGCGCAGCCAGCTCGGCAACTTCTTCTCGCTGCCGACGGACACCCCCGCACGCAACGAGCGGATGGGCTGGACCGGTGACCTGCAGGCCTACGCCCGTGCGGCCACCTACAACTCGCTCGACACCCAGGCGTTCCTGCGCCAGTGGATGGTCGCTCTCCGGGACGCCCAGGGCGTCAACGGCGGGATCGGCGACACCGTGCCGATCATCAGCCTGACGGGGGACCGGGGCGACGCCCTGCCGCAGTCGCCGACCTGGGAGGGCGCCGTGGTGCAGGCGCCCTGGCAGGTCTACACCCAGTACGGCGACACCCGGATCGTCCGGGAGAACTTCTCGACCATCAAGGACTGGCTCGAGGGTCACCACGACGCCGGCCCGCTGCACGCCGACTACCCGGGGCTCTCGTCCCTGACCTCGGGGCACGCCGACCACATCAGCATGGACAACAACACCGGGCCCCACATGGTCAACCAGGCCATGTACCTGTACTACCTCGAGGTCTCCGCCGAGATGGCCGACATCGTCGGCGACACGGCATACGCCGACACGCTGCGGCAGCGGTTCGCGGACGGCAAGGAGAGCTTCAACAGGCTCTATGTCGACCCGCAGACCGGGTTCACCCTCAACGCGACCCCGGGGGCCGAGCTGCTCTCGGGACGCACCCTCCAGGACTCGCAGGCCTCCTACGCCACCCCGCTCGCGCTCGGCCTGTTCAGCGACGAGATGACGGTCCAGGGTGGCGACCACGCCGGGATGACCTACCGGGAGTTCGCGACCATGCGGCTCGCCGAGCTCATCGCCGACCCGAGCCAGAGCAACAACGGCAACGGGCCGCGGCCCGGTACCGGGCTGTTCTCCGGAGGGCAGGCGAGCAACAAGCCGTACACCATCACGACCGGGTTCAACGCGACGCCGAACATCCTCCCGGCGCTGACGAGGAACGGCGACATCGAGACCGCCTACCGGCTCTTCAGTAGCGACGAGTACACGAGCTGGCTCTACCCGGTCACGCTCGGGGCGACGTCGATGTGGGAGCTGTGGAACGCCTACGAGCGCGGGCTGGGCATCGGCGGCCAGAGCTCGATGAACTCCCAGAACCACTTCGCCCTCGGCGCGTCGCAGGCCTGGATGTACGAGTACCAGCTCGGCATCACCTCTGACGGGGCGAAGGGCTACCGGGACTTCGTGCTCCAGCCGGTCCCGGGCGGGACCTTCACCTCCGTCGCGGGGAGCATGACGTCGAGCTACGGCCTCATCGAGTCGGCCTGGCAGGCCTCGGACGGTGAGATCGCCTCGTACGCGACGACGGTTCCGGCCAACACGACGGCGACGCTCTACCTGCCGACGAGCACCGCGGTGAGCGAGTTCGTCGAGGTCCCGGGCGTCTCGTTCGAGGGCATGGCCGAGCGGAACGGCCTCACCACCGCGATGTTCCGGCTGGGTGCGGGCGGGTACGAGTTCGAGGTCGACGGCGCCACCGTGACGGCGACGGTCGACAGCGCCTACGTGGTCCCGGGCGAGGAGCCGACGCCGGACCCCACCGTCGACCCGACGGGCGAGCCGACCGACGGCCCGACGGACGGCCCGACGGACGGCCCGACCGGCCCGGGGACGGCTCCCACCGACGGAGCGACGGCCCCGGGAACCGATCCCTCGACGCCGCCGGCGTCAGGCGGTGGCGGCGCGGGTGGTGATCTGCCGTGGACCGGCGCCTCGCTCGCCCCGCTCCTGGCCGTGGCCCTCCTGCTCGCCGTGGGGGGCGCGGTGAGTGCCGTGGTGGTGCGCCGACGCTCGCAGGCGGCCCGCTGACGCGCACGAGCGGCCGGTGAGTCCGGGGCGCACCTGCCAGGTGTGCCCCGGACGCCGCCGCCCGCGACGGCGGGAGCGGGGCCCGGCGAGGTCGACCCGGGCGGGAGATCAGCGGTAGTTGACGAACTGCAGCGCCGCGTCGAGATCGGCGTCCTTGAGCAGGGCGATCACCTGCTGGAGGTCGTCGCGGCTCTTGCTCGTCACCCGGACCTCGTCGCCGGTGATCTGCGTCTTGACGCCCTTGGGGCCGGAGTCGCGGATGAGCTTGGTGATCTTCTTCGCCACGTCCTGCTCCAGGCCCTCCTTGAGGGTCCCCGAGAGCCGGAACTCCTTGCCCGAGGCCTGGGGCTCGCCGTCGCCGAGGTCGAGGGACTTGAGGGAGACGCCGCGGCGGATGAGCTTGGTCTCTAGGACGTCGAGGACGGCCTTGACCCGCTCGGGGGAGTTCGCCGTCATGAGGATGCTCTCCCCGCTCCAGGCGATCGTCGCGCCGACGCCCTTGAAGTCGTAGCGCTGGGCGATCTCCTTCGCCGCCTGGTTGAGCGCGTTGTCCACCTCCTGCCGGTCGACCTTGCTGACGATGTCGAACGAGGCGTCGCTGGGCATCCGTGCTCCTCTGTGTGTCGTGGGCCCACCGGTACGCAGCGGAGCCGGTTAGGACCACCCGGTGAGGGTTGCTATCCTTCCACTCGGTCCTCCGCGGACCAAGGCGGGTTGCCCGAGCGGCCAAAGGGAGCTGACTGTAAATCAGCCGCGGAATGCTTCGCAGGTTCGAATCCTGCACCCGCCACGTCCGGCCCATCTCCGCAGCTGCGGTGGTGGGCCGCGTGCGTCCCGGCCCTGCGGAGGCCACCCGGCGGTGTCCGATGCGGGCTCCGCGGGGTGATGTTCGCCACCGGAACTGGCTCGCCCGGCGCCCGCGGAACCGTGACATCCACCACGTGGCGGACCCCACGTCCGCGGCGATTTCCTGCCCGGCGCGCGAGCATGTACGCTCGTCCCCGCCGCCCCGATAGCTCAGTCGGCAGAGCGTCTCCATGGTAAGGAGAAGGTCAAGGGTTCGATTCCCTTTCGGGGCTCAGGTCCTCACGGGCCGCCGGTCCGCCGGTGGTACGCAGGGGCCGTGGCGGGGTAGCTCAGTCGGTTAGAGCACACGGCTCATAATCGTGGTGTCGCGGGTTCGAGTCCCGCCCCCGCTACCGGCGTGGAGACAGACGCCGGCCGTCGAGCAGACGGCCGGCGCCCGATAATCGATGTGAGGAAGTGCCCCGTGGCCGCGAAGTCGTCGGACGTCCGCCCCAAGATCACCCTTGCCTGCGAGCAGTGCAAGGAGCGGAACTACATCACCAAGAAGAACCGCCGCAACAACCCCGACCGTCTTGAGCTGGCGAAGTACTGCCCGCGCTGCAACCTCAAGACGACGCACCGCGAGACGCGCTGAGGCCTGCCCCAGCCGCCTGCCCTAGGCTGGTCCGGTGAACGCGCCGGACAACCGCCCCACCAGCGTCGACCTGACGCTCGTGGGGCGTTCCTATGCCCCCCGGGAGACCTACGAGGTCACCGCCGTGAAGATCGCCGAGATGGCGCAGGCGCTGGGGGCCACGCACCCGGCCCACACCGACCCGGCCGCCGCCCGGGCGCTGGGCTACGACGACGTCGTCGCGCCCCCGACCTTCGCCGTGGTGATCGCCCAGCGCGCCGAGCAGGCCTACGTGGCCGACCCCGCCTCGGGCATCGACTTCACCCGCGTCGTCCACGCCGAGGAGCGCTTCACGCACCACCGCCCCATCGTCGCGGGCATGCGCCTGCGGGGCGAGGTCCACGTCGACTCCCTCACCGAGCGGGCGGGCCTGGCCATGGTCTCCACCCGCACCGAGATCGTCGACGACGACGGCGCCCCGGTGGCCACGGTGCGCTCCACGCTCGCCGTGCGGGGGGAGGGGCGATGAACGTCGGCGACGAGCTCTTCGAGCGGACCTTCACCGTCGACCGCACGCGCCTCGTGCGCTACGCGGGCGCGTCCGGGGACGTCAACCCCATCCACTACAACGACGCCGCGGCCGCCGCCGCCGGCCTGCCCGGCGTCATCGCCCACGGCATGGCGACGATGGGCCTGGCGGCGACGGCCCTCACCGACTGGGCCGGGGACCCCGGCGCCGTCCTCGACTACGGCGTGCGCTTCACCCGCCCGGTCCTCGTCCCCGGCGACGGCGCGGCCGAGGTCCTCGTCAGCGGCCGGGTGGGGGCGCTCGAGGAGGACACCGTCCGCGTGGACCTCACGGTCCGCTGCGACGGTGTCACCGTGCTCGCCCGGGCCCAGGCGCTCGTCCGACGCGCGCCGTGACGCCCGCGCCGGGCACGGCCGGGACGGAGGTCGGCCGGCGCGCCGCCCGCGCCGTGTTCGCCGTCTTCGTGCTCAACGGGTTCCTCTTCGCCACCTGGGTCTCCCGCCTCCCCGCGGTCCGGGACGCGCTGGGCCTGGACCCCGCCCAGCTCGGGCTCCTCCTGCTCGTCGGGTCCGTCGGCTCGCTCCTCGCCCTGCCGCTCACCGGCGCCGTCGTCCAGCGCCTGGGCACCGCCCGTACCGTGCTGGCCGCCGCGGGGGTCGCGGTCGCCGGGTTCGCCGTCGTGGCCCTGGGCGTGCAGGCGGGGTCCGTGCCGCTCCTCGGAGCCGGGCTGTTCGTCGCCCAGGCGGGGATCGGCGCCTGGGACGTCGCCATGAACCTCGAGGGCGGCGCCGTGGAGCACGCGGTGGGGCGGGCGATCATGCCGCGCTTCCACGCGGGCTTCTCGGTGGGCACCGTGGCCGGCGCGGGGGTGGGGGCGCTGGCGGCCCTCGCCGGCGTCCCGGTCCCCGTCCATCTCGTCGGCGGTCTGGTCGTGGCGCTGGCGACGGTGGCGGTGAGCGTGCGCGCGTTCCTGCCCGCCGTGCCCGTGCCCTCCGCCCCGGGGCGTCGCGGGGGCCTGGCCGCCGCCCTGTCCGGCTGGCGGGAGGGGCGGACCGTCCTCATCGGGCTGCTGGTCCTCGCCGCCGCGCTCACCGAGGGGGCGGCGAACGACTGGCTGGCGCTCGCCGTCGTCGACGGCTTCCACACGCGGGACGCCATGGGCGCCCTGGCCTTCGGCGTCTTCGTCGCCGCCATGACGCTCATGCGGTTCGCGGGGGAGCTCCTCCTCGGGCGGTTCGGGCGCGTGGCGGTGCTCCGCATGTGCACGGGGCTCGCCCTTGTCGGCCTGGTCGTCTTCGTCGCCTCGCCCTGGCTGCCGCTCGCCCTCGTCGGCGCGGCGGTGTGGGGCCTGGGCGCCGCGCTGGGCTTCCCCGTGGGGATGAGCGCGGCCTCGGACGACCCGCTGCGCGCCGCGGCGCGGGTCTCCGTCGTCTCCTCGATCGGGTACACGGCGTTCCTCGTCGGCCCGCCGCTGCTGGGCCTGCTCGCCGACGTCGTGGGCTACCGCCCGGCGCTGCTCGCCATCGCGGTCCCGCTCGTCCTCAGCCTGCTGCTGGCCCCGGTCGCGCGCCCGCCGGCCCGTCCCGGCCACGACGACGCCGGCGCCCCGGCGAGCACCCGGCCCTCGGCCTAGGCTCGGCCGCGGCCCTGAGCGCCGCCCTGCCGGCCGCAGGGACGACGCAGGGGCGGGACCCGCCCCGTGGCGGGTCCCACCCCTGCGTCGGGCGGGAGGGGCGTCAGGCGCGGGGCTGGCGGTCGGCCCAGGCCGCCAGCGGGACGCGCGGGCCCGTGAAGAACGGGACCTCCTCGCGCACGTGCCGGCGGGCGGCGGTGGCCCGTAGGTCCCGCATGACGTCGACGATGCGGTGCAGCTCGGCCGCCTCGAAGGCGAGGATCCACTCGTAGTCGCCCAGCGCGAACGCCGAGACGGTGTTGGCCCGCACGTCCGGGTAGTCGCGCGCCGCCATGCCGTGCTCGCGGAGCATCTGGCTGCGCTCGGCGTCGGGCAGCAGGTACCACTCGTAGGAGCGGACGAAGGGGTAGACGCACAGGTAGGCGCCCGGGTCCTCGCCCGCGAGGTAGGCGGGCACGTGGCGCTTGTTGAACTCCGCCGGGCGGTGCAGCCCGACGACGGACCACACCGGGCTCAGGTGCGCCCCGAGCGGGGACGCGAGGAGCCGGTGGTAGGCGTCCTGGACGGCCTCGACGGTGGGGGCGTGCCACCACACCATGAGGTCCGCGTCGGCCCGCAGGCCGGCGACGTCGTACCAGCCGCGCAGTACGACGCCGGAGCCCGCGACGGCCTCCTGCGCGGCCGCGACGACGGCGGCCCGCTCGGCGTCGTCGGCGGGCAGCGGGGCGGCCGTGGCGAAGACCGACCACATCGTGTAGTCGATGCCCGCGTTGATGGTCTCGGTGTCGGCGCCGGCGCCGATCCGGGGGACGGGGGTGGTCATGGGGCTCCTCGAGGGTCAGGCGGTGGGCTGCTGGGCGGCGGCGGGGACCCCGGAGTCGAGGCCCGCGCGCAGCCGGCAGCAGTCGGCGGGGCAGACGTCGTGCCAGGAGCCCAGGGCGCCGGCCGCGGGGCGGGCGGGCGCCTCGCCGCGCTCGGTGCCGGCCCGCTCGAGGAGGAGGTCGGCGAGCCCGGCGACGAACGTGGGGTGGATGCCCGCGGTGGCGGCGCGCTCCATGCGCATGCCGAGCTCGTCGGCGGTCTCCCGGGCCTCGGTGTCGAGGTCGTAGATGACCTCCATGTGGTCCGAGACGAACCCGATGGGGGCGAGGACGACGTGCTCGACGCCGTCGAGCGCGAGGGCCCGCAGCGTGCGGTTGACGTCGGGCTCGGTCCACGGCGTGAGCGGGCTGCCCGAGCGCGAGCAGTACGCGAGCTCCCACGGGACGGGGGCCCCGAGGCGCTCGCGGGCCGCACCCGCCACCACGGCGGCCACGTCGAGGTGCTGACCGCTGTAGCTGGCGGTGGTCCGCACGCCGGAGGCGACCTCCATCGTCGTGGGGATGGAGTGCGTGACGAAGACGACGGGGGCCTGGGGGCCGGGGGCGACGCCGAGGCGCTCGTACGCGGCGACGAGCGCGGCGCTGTTCGCCTCGACGAACCCCGGCTCGTTGAAGTAGGGCCGGACCTTGTCGACGACGAGCTCGCGCCCCTCGGCCTCGAGCGCGATGAGCGCGGCGGCGATGTCCTCGCGGTACTGCCGGCACCCCGAGTAGGAGGCGAACGCGCTGGTGACGAGGGTGAGCACCCGCCGCGCGCCGGCGTCGTGGAGCTCGCGCAGCGCGTCGGTGACGTAGGGCGCCCAGTTGCGGTTGCCCCAGGCCACGGGCACGTCGAGCCCGCGACCGGCGAGCTCGGCGCGCAGCGCGGCGAGGAGCGCACGGTTCTGGTCGTTGATGGGGCTGCGGCCGCCGAAGTGCTGGTAGTGCTCGCCCACCTCGACGAGGCGCTCGTCGGGGATCCCGCGGCCGGCGGTGACGTTGCGCAGGAACGGCAGGACGTCGTCGGGCCCCTCGGGCCCGCCGAAGGACAGGAGCAGCACCGCGTCGTACGGCGCGAGGGAGGTCGACATCGCCAAGGTCCTTCCGCCCGGCTCGTGACCGGGCTGTGCGTCAGGAGGGGTGGGGCTGTGCGGGGGTGTCGCGGGTCACGCGAAGTCCGAGCACCTGCTCGAGGGCGGCGAGGTGCTCCTCGGCCCGCCCGTCCCGGCCCGCCTCGCGGGCGCGGACGGTCGGCTCGTGGACGAGCCGGGCGGCGAGGCGGTGGAGGGCGCGGGCCGCGCGCTCGGCGCTCACCGAGCCGTCCGCGGGCAGCCCGGCGAGCTCGTCGGCCACGGCGTCCGCGGCGCGCGAGCGCAGCGCCACCACGGCGTCGTCCATGCGGCGCTCCGCGGCCGCGCCGGCGAGGTCCTGGATCCCGTCGGCGACGATGGCCCGGGCGCGCTCCACCTCGGCGGTGGTCGCGGTGGGGGCGTGCCGGCGCACCGTGGCGAGGTCGACGAGGAGGACGCCGTCGAGCGCGGCGACCGCGGGGTCGATGTCGTGCCGCAGGGCGAGGTCGATGAGCACCAGGGGGCCGGTGCCGCCCCGCGCGGCCCGGGCCCGCATGCCGTCCGCGACCGTGGCGACGTCGAGCACGGGGGTGCCGGTGCCCCGGCAGGTGACGACGAGGTCGGCGTCCTGGAGGGCGGTGGCCAGGTCCGGCGCGGCGGTGGCCACACCGTGCGAGGCGGCGAAGCCCTCGGCGCGGCCCGACGCGGACCACACGAGGACGTCCGTGGCGCCCCGCTCGCGCAGCGCGGCGAGGGCGGCCCCGGCGTAGGACCCGGTCCCGACGAGCAGGACGCGGCGCCCGGACCAGCGGGCGCGGGGGATCGGGCCGGTGTGCTCGTCCGCGGGCCACGGGGTGTCCTCGCGCTCGCAGTCCAGGCCGCCGGCGCGGGCGCCGGCGAGGTCGAGCGCGACGGAGACGACCGAGCGCCCCGCCCGGGCGAGGTCGGTGGCCACCGCCACCTGCCGGGAGGTGCGGGTGGCGTGCTGGAGGGTGCGCTCGAGCAGCGGGGAGGTGGTGCCCTCGGTGCGGGCCTGGGACAGCGCCCGGCGCACCTGCCCGGTGATCTCCCGCTCGCCGACGACGACGGAGTCGAGGCCGCACGCCACGTCGAACAGGTGCCGGACCGCGGCGTCGCCGTGCTCCACGCGCATCCGGGCGGCGACCTCGTCCGCGCTCACGCCGCTCGCGCGGGCGACGACGTCGCCGGCGGCGCGGGCCGCCTCGGCGAGGTCGCCGTCGACGTCGAGGTAGACCTCGAACCGGTTGCAGGTGGCGAGCGTCACGGCCCCCGCGACGGCAGGCGAGGCGGCCACGACCTGCCGGCCCACCTCGGGCGCGCCGGTGCTCAGCCGCTCGATGTCGGCGAGGTCCAGGTCGTGGTGGTTCGCGGAGAGGAGGAGGAGCACCACAGCACCCATAGTCAACCACCGGCCAAGGCCGTGGGCACAATAGGGCCCGTGACGATTCCCTCACCTGACCCGGACGTGACCGTCGTCCCACCCCTGCTCGAGGCGTACGCCGGGCGGCGGCCGGCCCGCCCGCCCGTGTGGTTCATGCGCCAGGCGGGGCGGTCGCTGCCCGAGTACCGCGCGGCCCGGGCCGGTGTGGGCATGCTCGAGTCCTGCCTGCGGCCCGAGCTCGCCGCCGAGATCACCCTCCAGCCCGTGCGCCGCCACGGCGTGGACGCGGCGATCTTCTTCTCCGACATCGTCGTGCCGTTGCGCCTGGCCGGGGTCGGCGTGGAGATCGTCTCCGGCGTGGGCCCCGTCGTCGAGGCGCCCGTGCGCACCCGGGACGACGTCGACCGCCTCGTCGGCCACCGGCCCGGCGACCACTCGGCCATCACCGAGGCGGTCCGGCTCACGGTCGCCGGCCTCGGTGACGTCCCGCTCATCGGCTTCGCCGGTGCCCCCTTCACGCTGGCGGCCTACCTCGTCGAGGGGCGTCCGTCCCGCGACCACCTGGCGGCACGCACGATGATGCACGCCGACCCCGCGGCCTGGGCCCGGCTCATGGAGTGGGCCGCCGACCTCACCGGCGCGTTCCTGCGCGCCCAGGTCGACGCGGGCGCCCGTGCCGCCCAGCTCTTCGACTCCTGGGCCGGGGCGCTCTCCCTCGCCGACTACGTCGCCGGCGCCGCCCCCTTCAGCGCCCGGGCGCTCACCGCGCTCGACGGGACGGACGTGCCCGTCGTCCACTTCGGCACGGGCACCGGCGAGCTGCTCGCCGCCATGCGGGACGTGGGCGTCGACGTCGTCGGCGTGGACTACCGGATCCCGCTCGACGAGGCGAGCCGCCGCCTCGGCGGGCGCACCCCGCTCCAGGGCAACATCGACCCGGCGCTCCTCGCCGCGCCGTGGGAGGTCCTCGCCGCGCACGTGCGCGACGTGGTGACGCGCGGCCGGACCGCCCCGGGGCACGTCGTCAACCTCGGCCACGGGGTGCCCCCGGGCACCGACCCGGCCGTCCTCACCCGCGTCGTCGAGCTCGTCCACTCGCTGTGATCGACGTCGTCGTCGTCGGCGGCGGCATGGCGGGCCTCACGGTCGCCGCCGAGCTCGCCGCCCGCGGGCGGCGGCCCCTCGTCCTCGAGGCCTCCGGCGCGGTCGGCGGGCTCGTCGCCGCGGGGGTGGTCGGGGGGCTCGAGGTCGACCTCGGCGCCGAGGCCTTCGCGGTGCGCCGCGGGGAGGTCGCCGACCTCGCCGCCTCGGTCGGCCTGGCGGTCGAGCGGCCGGCGGGCGGGTCGTGGGTGTGGGCGCCCGACGGGCCGGTCCGCATCCCCGCCGAGTCGCTGCTCGGCATCCCCGCGGACCCCGGCGCCCCCGACGTCGTCGCCGCGCTCGGTCCCGACGGCGCGGCCCGGGCCGCCCGCGACGCGAGCCTCGGCCCCGAGGTGGGCGCCGACGCCACCGACCTCGCCACGCTCGTGCGCACCCGGATGGGCGAGGCGGTGCTCGCCCGGCTCGTCGGCCCCGTCGCCGGCGGCGTGCACAACGCCGACCCCGCCGACCTCGCCGTCGACTCCGTCGCGCCCGGGCTGCGGGGCGCGCTCGCGGCCGAGGGGTCCCTCGCCGCGGCCGTCCGCGTCCTGCGCGCCGCCTCGGGACCGGGCGCCGCCGTCGCCACGACCACCGGCGGGCTGTTCCGCCTGCCGCGGGCGCTGGCCGCCGCCGTGGAGCGGCACGGGGGAGCGGTGCGCACCGCCAGCCCCGTCACGGTCCTGCGCCGCCACGGCGAGGGCTGGGAGGTCGAGGGGAGCGGACCGGCCGGGCCGTTCCGGGTCCAGGCCCGCGCCGTCGTCCTCGCCCTCCCCGAGCGGGCGGCCCTGCCCCTGCTCGCCGGCGTCGTCGACGTCGGCAACCACGTCCCCGCGCCGGGCAGCGCCATCACGCACGTCACGCTCGTCGTGCGCGCCCCGGCCCTGGACGCCGCACCCCGCGGCGCCGGCCTCCTCGTCCCGCCCGGCCCGGTGCGCGCCAAGGCGCTCACCCACGCCACCGCCAAGTGGGCGTGGCTCGGTGCCGCGGCCGGCCCGGGCGTGCACGTCCTGCGGGTCTCCTACGGCCGGCGCGGCGAGCCCACCGACGACGTCGACGCCGACCTCGCCCGGCGCGACGCCGCCGCGCTCCTCGGCGTCGCGCTCGCCCCGGACGACGTGCTCGACGCGCACGTCGTGCGCCGCAGCGACGTCCTCGCCGCGGCAACACCCGCCCACCGGGAGGCGGTGACGGCGCTCGCCGAGCGGGCCGGGCGCGCCGGCGTCCACCTCGCCGGGACCGCGGTCGCCGGCACCGGGGTCGCCGCCGTCGTCGGCCACGCGCGGGGCCTCGCCACCACCCTCGCCGCACCGCTGTGACCTGCGCCGCCGGCCTGCGCCGGTGAGTTCGACATCGCCGCGGCGACGTGCCCACACTGGCCCCGTGAGCACCTCCCCCCTGCGCATCGGCACCCGGGCCAGCGAGCTCGCCCTCACCCAGACGCAGATGGTCGCCGACGCGCTCGCGGCCGCCAGCGGGCGCGACGTGGAGCTCGTCCGGGTGCGCACCGAGGGGGACGTGTCCACCGCCTCCCTCGCCAGCCTCGGGGGTACGGGCGTGTTCGCCGCGGCCCTGCGCGAGGCACTGCTCGCCGGGCGGTGCGACCTCGCGGTGCACTCCCTCAAGGACCTGCCCACCGCGGACGTCCCCGGCCTCGTCGTCGGCGCCGTGCCGGAGCGCGCCGACCACCGCGACGCCCTCTGCGCCCGGGACGGGCACACCCTCGTCGGGCTGCCCCTCGGCGCCCGCGTGGGCACCGGGTCCCCGCGCCGTGCCGCCCAGCTGCGCCTGGCGCGCGGTGACCTCGAGGTCGTCGACATCCGCGGCAACGTGGGGACCCGGCTGGCCCGGGTGGGCGCCGACCTCGACGCCGTCGTCCTCGCGCGCGCCGGCCTCGCCCGGCTCGGCCGGCTGGACCCCGTCACCGAGGCGTTCGACCCCGACGTCATGCTCCCCGCCCCGGGGCAGGGAGCCCTCGCCGTCGAGTGCCGCGCCGAGGACCTTCCCGGGCCCACCGGCGACGCCCTGCGCGCCATCGACCACGCCCCCACCCGCCTCGCCGTCGTCGCGGAGCGGACGCTGCTCGCGGCCCTCGAGGCCGGGTGCGCCGCGCCCGTCGCCGCGTGGGCGCACCTCGTGCCCGGCACCGCCCGCCTGGAGCTGCGTGCGGGGGTCTTCGACCCGGCCGGCACCCGCCGGCTCCTGCGCACCGAGTCCGCCGACGTGCCGGACGACCCGGCTTCGGCCCTCGACGTCGCCGCCCGGCTGGGGCGCTCCGCCGCGGACGCCCTGCTCGCCGACGGCGCCGCGGAGGTCGCCGGGCTGCCCCAGCCCGAAGCCGCCGGCCGCCGGCCCGTTCCCGGCGTCCCCGACGCGCGATAGGGGGCCGACGACGAGCCCCGACCTCACCGGCCGCCGCGTCCTCGTGCCGCGGACGGACCCCGATGACGCCGTCGTCGCCGCCGTGCGCGCCGCGGGCGGCGAGGCGCTGCCCGTCGCCCTGGTCCGGACCGTGCCCGCACCCGGCCTCGACGACGCCCTGGACGCCCTCGTCCGCGGGGAGCACGCCTGGCTCGCGCTGACGAGCCCGCGCGCGGTCGCCGTGCTCGCCGGCGGGGCGGCCGCCCGGGGGATCGCCCTCGGTGCGCTCACCGCCCGCGTCGCCGCCGTCGGGCCGGGGACCGCCGCCGCGCTGCGCGGCGCCGGCGCGCGCGTCGACCTCGTCCCGGCGGGGCGCTCGAGCGCCGCCGACCTCCTCGCCGCCTGGCCCGTGCCGCCGGCCGGCCGGGTGCTCGTGCCGCGCTCCGCGCTCGCCGGCCCCACCCTCGTCGACGGCCTGCGCGCGCGCGGCTGGGAGGTCGACGACGTCGTCGCCTACACCACCGTGCCCGCCCCGGCCGACCCCGGGGCCGCCGCCGAGCTGCGCGCGGGACGGGTCGACGTCGTGCTGCTCACCTCGGGCAGCACCGCCGCCGCCCTCCTCGAGCGCTACGGGCCGCCCGGGGCAGTGGTCGTCGCCATCGGCGAGCCCACCGCCCGCGCCGCCCGCGGCCTCGGCCTGCGGGTCGACGCCGTCGCGCACGAGCAGACCCCCGCGGGGCTTGTGCGGGCGGCCGCCGCAGCCCTCACCTCGCAGCCCACTGATCCCAGGGAGAGACCATGACCCCCACCCCCCTTCCCGCTGAGCGTCCCCGCCGGCTGCGGTCGACGCCGGCGATGCGCTGGCTCGTCACCGAGCACCGCACGCACCCGTCCGACCTCGTCCTGCCCCTGTTCGTGCGCGAGGGCATCGACGAGCCGGTCGCGATCGGGTCCATGCCGGGCGTCGTCCAGCACACCATGGACTCCCTGCGGCGGGCGGCCCACGAGGCGGCCGACGCCGGGGTGGGCGGGCTCATGCTCTTCGGCGTCCCCTCGGTGCGGGACGCGGTGGGTTCCGCGGCCACCGACCCCGACGGCGTCCTCAACGCCGGGCTGCGGGCGCTCGTGGAGGAGGTCGGCGACGCGCTCGTCGTCATGGCGGACCTGTGTCTCGACGAGTTCACCGACCACGGCCACTGCGGGCTCCTCGACGGGCGCGGCGGCGTGGACAACGACGGCACACTCGTGCGGTACCAGGAGATGGCGCTCGCCCAGGCCGCGACCGGCGCCCACGTCCTCGGCCTCAGCGGGATGATGGACGGGCAGGTGCGGGCGGTGCGCGATGCGCTCGAGGGGGCGGGCCACACCAGCACAGCTGTGCTGGCGTACTCGGCGAAGTACGCCACGGCGTTCTACGGGCCCTTCCGGGAGGCGGTCGACTCCCAGCTCACCGGCGACCGGGCGACCTACCAGATGGACCCGGCCAACGCCCGCGAGGGGCTGCGCGAGGCCACCCTCGACCTCGCCGAGGGCGCCGACCTCGTCATGGTCAAGCCCGCCATGAGCTACCTCGACGTCCTCGCCGACGTCGCCCGCCTCTCGCCGGTGCCCGTCGCCGCGTACCAGGTCTCCGGCGAGTACGCGATGATCGAGGCCGCGGCGGCGAACGGCTGGATCGACCGCCGCCGGGCCATCGAGGAGACCGTCCTCAGCATCCGCCGGGCGGGGGCGGACGTCGTCCTCACCTACTGGGCCACCGAGCTGGCCCGCTGGCTGCGCTGAGCCGCACCGCGAGACGTCCCACCGAGAAGGAGCCCCATGACCGACCCGATGCCCGAGCTCTTCGCGCGCGCCCGCGCCGTCATCCCCGGCGGGGTGAGCTCACCGGTACGCGCCTACGGCTCCGTGGGCGGCACGCCGCGCTTCATCGCCTCCGCCCGCGGGCCGTACGTCACCGACGTCGCGGGCCGCGAGTACGTCGACCTCGTCATGTCCTGGGGGCCGGGCCTGCTGGGCCACGCGCACCCCGAGGTCGTCGCCGCCGTCCAGGCCGCCGCCGCCCGCGGGCTCTCCTTCGGCGCCCCGACGGTCGCCGAGGTCGAGCTCGCCGAGGCGGTGCGGGCGCGGGTGGGCGCCGTGGAGGAGGTCCGCTTCGTCTCCACGGGGACCGAGGCGACGATGACCGCGGTGCGACTGGCCCGCGGTGCCACCGGGCGCGACCTCATCGTGAAGTTCGCCGGCTGCTACCACGGGCACGTCGACGCCCTCCTGGCGGAGGCGGGCTCCGGCCTGGCGACCTTCGCCCTGCCGGGCTCGGCCGGCGTCCCCGCGGCCAGCGCGGCGACCACGATCGTCGTGCCGTACAACGACGTCGCCGCCCTCGAGGCGGTCTTCGCCGAGCGCGGCCACGAGATCGCCGCCGTCGTCACCGAGGCGGCGCCCGCGAACATGGGCGTCGTGCCCCCCGCCCCGGGGTTCAACGCCGCCCTGCGCCGCCTCACCGCCGAGCACGGGGCGCTCCTCGTCCTCGACGAGGTCCTCACCGGCTTCCGGGTGGGCCCGGCGGGCTGGTGGGGGCTGGAGGGCGTGGCTGACGGCTACACCCCGGACCTCCTCACCTTCGGCAAGGTCCTCGGCGGCGGGATGCCGCTCGCCGCCCTCGGCGGCCGGGCCGACCTGCTCGAGCTGCTGGCCCCGACCGGGCCCGTCTACCAGGCGGGGACCCTGTCCGGGAACCCGCTGGCCACCGCCGCGGGCCTGGCGACGCTGCGGCTGGCCGACACCGACGTCTACGCCCGGGTCGACGCCGCGGCGCGGGTGGTCGCCGACGCGGCCGGGGCCGCGCTGGAGGCTCAGGGGGTGCCCCACCGGGTGCAACGGGCCGGGAACCTCTTCTCCGTCATGCTCGGCGAGGCCGCCGCCCGCGACGGCGTCGCCTCCTACGCCCAGGCCCAGCGCCAGGACGTCTTCCGCTACCCGCCGTTCTTCCACGCGATGCTCGACGCGGGCGTCGCCCTGCCGCCGAGCCTGTACGAGGCGTGGTTCCTCTCCGCCGCGCACGACGACGCGGCGATCGAGCGGATCCTGGCCGCCCTGCCCGGGGCGGCCCGCGCCGCCGCCGCGGCCCGGCCGTAGCGTGGTGCCCGTGACGACCCTCGCCGACCTCACCACCCTGCGCGTGGGCGGACCCGCCGCGCGCCTGGTGGAGACCACCACCGCCGACGACCTCGTCACGGCGGTCCGCGACGCCGACGACGCCGGCACGCCCGTCCTCGTCCTCGGCGGGGGGTCCAACCTCCTCGTCGCCGACGCCGGCTTCGACGGGCTCGTCGTGCGCGACGCGCGCCGGGGCATCCGCGCCCAGGCCGACTCCTCGTGCGCGGGCGCCGCCGTCGACGTGCCCGCGGGCCAGCCGTGGGACGACGTCGTCGCCGAGGCGGTCGAGCAGGGCTGGATGGGTGTCGAGGCGCTCTCCGGCATCCCCGGGTCCACGGGGGCGACGCCGGTGCAGAACGTCGGCGCCTACGGCCAGGAGGTCGCCGAGACGCTGTCCTCGGTCACCGTGTACGACCGCGCCCGCCGCCGGGTCCGGATGCTCGCCGTCGGCGAGCTGGGCCTGGGCTACCGCACGAGTGTGCTGAAACGCTCCGTCGCCGACCCCGAGGCGGGCGACGGCCGCACGTGGGGCCCCACCGGCCGCTACGTCGTCCTCGACGTCCACCTCCAGCTGCGCCTGGCCACGCTCTCGGCACCGGTCCGCTACGCCGAGCTGGCCCGCACGCTCGGCGTGGCCACGGGCGCCCGGGTGCCGTCCGCCGAGGTCCGGGCCGCCGTGCTCGACCTGCGGCGCGGCAAGGGGATGGTCCTCGACGACGCCGACCCCGACACGTGGTCGGCCGGGTCGTTCTTCACCAACCCCGTCCTGGCCACCGGCGAGGCGGACGCGCTCCTGCCCGAGGACGCCCCGCGCTTCCCGGTCACCGACCACACCCGGATCGGCCAGATCGGGGGCGCGGCCCCGGCGGTGCCGGGCCTGGTGAAGACGTCCGCCGCGTGGCTCATCACCCGCGCCGGCTTCGACAAGGGGTTCGGGCTGCCCGGGCCGGCCGCGCTGTCGACGAAGCACCCGCTCGCCGTGACGAACCGGGGCGGCGCCCGCGCGGAGGATGTCCTGGCGCTGGCCCGCGAGGTCCGCGACGGCGTCCGCGCCCGGTTCGGCATCGAGCTGGTCCCCGAGCCGGTCCTCGTCGGCGCCGCGCTCTAGCCGTGCCCGGCGGCCCCCTCGGCCGCGGGGGGCCCGCCGGCGTCGGCGCCGGATGCCGCGTGCCGCGCCACCTCGGCGACGACGGCGTCGACCACCTGCGGGTGCACGAGCGTGCGGAAGTGGCCGGTGGTGGGGATCTCCACGTTGCGCGCGCCCGGGAGCGCGGACCCGCCGGGCACGTGGGGGTCGAAGGTCGGGTAGACGGACGTGATGCGGGCGTTGACCTCGCGCTGCCCGGCCAGGGCCAGGATGCCAGGGGCCTTCGGCCCGAGGGCCTGCACGGCCCGGACGGGGATCCACACGGCGTAGCGGGAGCCGGCGAAGGGCGTGTTGACGGCGACCATGCCGACCACCCGGTCGGCAACCGCCGGGTCGAGCATGACCTGCTTGCCGACGAGGCCGCCCTTGCTGTGCGCGACGAGGACGACGCCGCGCAGGTCGCGCTCGAGGACGAGGCGGGCGGTGCGCGCCGCCATCTCCTCGACGGGCCCCCGGTTGTAGCCGAGGGTGGGCACCGGGTGGACGGGGTGGCCGCGGTCGTGCAGCGCGGCGGCGAGGATTCGGAAGACGGTCCACGTCTCGTAGATGCCGGGGACGAGCACCACGGGGGCGGCGGTGCCGCCCGCCCGCGTGTGGCGCTCGGGGTGGCGCGCGGTGAGCAGCCCACGGGCCTGCCACGCGGTGATGGCGAGGTAGTCCACCCCCCACAGCACCAGCCGCCGCGCCCACCGCACGGTCAGTCCTCGGCCAGCTCGCGGACGAGGGCGGCGACCGCCCGGGGCCGGTCGTACATGACGGCGTGGCCGCCGCCGGCGACGACGGCGCCCTGCCCGCGGGGGAGCAGCTCGACGACGCGGTCGACCCAGGCGGGGGGAGCCACGGTGTCGTGCTGGCCGCGCAGGACGAGGACATCGGCGTCGACCAGGGGGAGCCGCTCCTCGAGGGGGTGGTCGAGCATGACGCGCAGCATGCGGGTGTACCAGCGCAGGCCGGCGCGGGCGTAGTCGCTCGCCACGACGCCCCCCGCGGCCCAGCTGTCGTGCAGCCCGGACTGGGCCAGGCGCAGGCCCTGCCGCACGGCCGTGGCCTCGGCCGGGTTGGTCGTGGGGCCGATGAGGGCTGCGGTCCGCGCCACCCCGGGATGGCGGACGAGCGTCTCGACGACGACCTGGGCTCCCATCGAGTGCCCGACGAGCACCGCGTCGGCGATCCCGGCGCCCACGAGGACCGTGTGCACCACGTCGCCGAGCTCGGCCATGGTGAGCGTGCGGTCGGGGCGGGGGAGGGGCCCGAACCCGGGTAGCTCGACGGCGTGGACCGGCCCCGTGCGGCGCAGCTCGGCGGCGAGGGGGCGGAAGTACCGCGAGGACGTCCCGATCCCGTGGACGAGGACGTAGGGCCGTTGGCCCGGCCCCGGCCGCGTGGTGGCGGGAAGGGAGCGCAGGCGCGCCACGACGTGGGTCATGCCGCCAGCCAGTCGTCGACCTCGGCGAGCCAGTGCCGCTTGCGGTCCGCGGGGGCCGTGCTGGCGCGGATGGAGGAGCGGGCGAGGTCGGCGATCTCGGCGTCGTCGAAGCCGTGGACGTCGCGCGCGGTGCGGTACTGCTCGACCAGCCGGGAGCCGAAGAGCAGCGGGTCGTCCGCGCCCAGCGCCACGAGGGCACCGGCCTCGACCAACGGGCGCAGCGGGACGGCGGCGGTGTCGGGGTAGACGCCCAGGGCCACGTTGCTCGCCGGGCAGACCTCCAGGGCGATGCCCGCCTCGACCACCTGGGCCAGCAGGGCGGGCTCCTCGGCCAGGCGCACGCCGTGGCCCAGGCGGCGCGGGCCGAGGTGGGCGAGGACGTCGCGCACGTGGTCGGGGCCGAGGAGCTCGCCGGCGTGGGGGACGGCGGCGAGCCCGGCGCGGCGGGCGATGGAGAAGGCGCCCGCCCACTCCAGGGTGCGCCCACGGCGCTCGTCGTTGCTCAGCCCGAAGCCGACGACGCCCTCGTGGGCGTGGTTGACGGCGAGTCGGGCGAGCGTGCGCGCGTCCAGCGGGTGCCGGGTACGCGAGGCCGCCACCACCACGCCGACGTCGACGCCGGTCGCGGCGCTCGCCGCACGGGCCTCGTCGAGGACGATCTCCAGCGCGGGCGTGATGCCGCCGACGTAGGGGGCGTAGGAGGTGGGGTCGACCTGGATCTCCAGCCGCCGCGAGCCCTCCGCGGCGTCGTCCTCGGCGGCCTCGCGCACCACGCGGCGCATCGCGGCCTCCGAGCGCACCACCGCCCGGGCGGAGTCGTAGAGGCGCTGGAAGCGGAACCAGCCCCGCTGGTCCGCCGGCACCCGCAGCGCCTCGCCGTCGAGGAGCGCCGGCGGCAGGCGGACCCCGGCCTGCTCCGCGAGGTCGATCATCGTCGCCGGCCGCATCGAGCCGGTGAAGTGAAGGTGGAGGTGCGCCTTCGGCAACGTCGTGAGGTCCCGCACGGGTGCGAGTCTGCCACCGAAGCGGGCGGGGCCGCCCCCGTGGTGGACTGGGGCCATGGATGCGACCACCTCGGCCCGGGAGCGGCTCGAGGTCGCGCTGCTCACCGGTCCGGGTGCCGGCGAGCTCCTCGCGGCCGCGCTCGCCGAGGAGGGTGCGGGCCTGGGCGAGTGGGAGGTCCACGCCGTGCACCACCGCCCCGGTGCCGGCGTCAGCGTGGGGTACACCGTCGCTGACGCGGACGGGGAGGAGTACCTGTGCGCGACGACCGCGCGGCTGGCCGGCCCCGGCTGCGCCGGCCTGGTGCGCCTCGAGCGCGACGGCGTCGTCGTGCACGTCTGGCGCCACCCCGCGGACCCCGAGCTCCCGGCGCTGGCCACCGGCTGCTCACCGGGCCTGCTGGCGGACCGGCTGGGCCTGGCGGCACCGCCGGACGTGGAGCTCGTCACCTACCGCCCCCTGCGCCGCGCGGTCCTGCGCGCCCGGGGCGGCGGCGTCGACGGCGGGCTGGTGTTCGTCAAGGTGGTGCGCCCGCGCGCCGTCGAGGCCTTCGTCGACCGTCACCGCATGCTCTGCGCGGCGGGCGTGCCGGCCCCGCGCAGCCTCGCGGCGTTCGACGACGGCATGGTGGTCCTCAGTGCGGGACGCGGCACGCCGCTCGCCACCGTCCTGGCCCGAGGGCTCGGGGAGGAGGCCGCACGCGCCGTCCTCGACGACGTCGTCGGCGTGCTCGACCGCCTGCCGTCGGCGGCGCTGGCGCTCCCGCGCCGCCCGGCGTGGTCGGAGCGTGCCGCCCACTACGCGCACGCCGCGGCGACCGTGCTCCCCGACGAGGCGGGCCGCATCACCGCCCTCGCCGAGGGCATCGCCCGGGCCCTCGGCGCCACCGACCCGGGACCCGTGGTCCCCACCCACGGCGACCTCTACGAGGCGAACCTCCTCATGGCCGGCCGGTCGGTGAGCGCGCTGCTCGACGTCGACGGCGTGGGCCCGGGGCACCGCGTCGACGACCTCGCCTGCCTCCTCGCCCACGTGAGCGTCCTGCCGCACCTGGCGCCGGCGACCTACCCGCGCGTCCGGGAGGTGCTCGCCACCTGGACGGCGCAGTGCGAGCAGCTCGTCGACCCGGCGGCCCTGCGGGCGCGGTGCGCCGGGGTGGTGCTCTCGCTCGTCGCCGGGGCGCAGCGCCCCGGCGGGCCGTGGCGCGCCGACGCGCTCGGGCGCCTGGCGGAGGCCGAGCGCTGGCTCGCCGGCGCCCGGTGACCCCCGGGCACCCGGCGTGCTCCGAGTGCTACGCGAGGAGCTCCTGGATCCGCCCGACGCCCTCGACGAGGTCGTCGTCCCCGAGCGCGTAGCTCAGCCGCAGGAAGCCGCTGGGGCCGAAGGCCTCGCCGGGCACCACGGCCACCTCGACCTCGTCGAGGATGAGGTCGGCGAGCTCGGCGGACGTGCGGGGCGTGCGGCCCCGGATGGTCCGGCCGAGCACCCCGGCCACGCTGGGGTAGGCGTAGAACGCCCCCCGCGGCGTCGGGCAGACGACGCCGTCGATGGCGCGGAGCATGTCCACCATGGTGCGCCGGCGCCGGTCGAACGCCGTGCGCATCTGCTCGACCGCCGAGAGGTCCCCGGTGAGCGCGGCGACGGCCGCGCGCTGGGAGACGTTGGCGACGTTGGAGGTGAGGTGCGACTGGAGGTTCGTCGCCGCCTTGATGACGTCGGCGGGCCCGATCATCCAGCCCACCCGCCAGCCCGTCATGGCGTAGGTCTTCGCGACGCCGTTGAGGACGATGGAGGTGTCGACGAGCTCGGGGACGAGGCGCTGGATGGGGGAGAACTCCGCGCCGTCGTAGAGCAGGTGCTCGTAGATCTCGTCGGTGATGACCCACACGCCGTGCTCGTACGCCCAGCGGCCGATCTCCGCGGTCTGCTCGGCGGAGTACACCGCGCCGGTGGGGTTGGACGGCGAGCAGAACAGCAGCGCCTTGGTGCGCGGGGTCCGCGCCGCCTCGAGCTGCTCGACGGTGACGAGGTAGTCCTGCTCGACGCCCGCGAAGACCTCGACGGAGCGCCCGCCGGCGAGGGCGATCGCCTCGGGGTAGGTCGTCCAGTACGGCGCCGGGAGGAGGACCTCGTCACCGGGGTCGAGGACGGCCGCGAACGCCTGGTAGACGGCCTGCTTGCCGCCGTTGGTGACGAGGACGGAGTCGGGGGAGACCGCGTAGCCGGAGTCCCGCAGGGTCTTGGCGGCAATGGCCTCGCGCAGCACCGGCAGCCCCTTGGCAGGGGTGTACCGGTGGTTGACCGGCTCGCGGGCGGCGGCGACCGCCGCCTCGACGATGTAGTCCGGCGTGGGGAAGTCCGGCTCCCCGGCCCCGAAGCCGATGACGGGGCGGCCGGCGGCCTTGAGGGCCTTGGCCTTCGCGTCGACGGCGAGCGTGGCGGACTCGGCGATGGCCGCCAGGCGGGCGGACACGCGGGGCCGGGACGCGGCGTCGGAGGGTCCGCTCGGGGCGGCGGGGCTCGGGACGGGGGTGGGCTCGCTCACGCCCCCTATCGTGGCACGCGCGAGGTCGGGACCGCCGCGCGGGCCGTCTCGCGGACGGGGCGATCGCGCCGCGGCACGGGCGGCCACGGGCGGGCCTGCGGCCGGCGCCGGACCGCGACCGGGCGACCGGGTCGACGAGAGCGCTCCCTCGCGGCACGGGGCCGGTTCGACCCCGGGGGTCCCAGGGGCGTACACTCGTCGGCGGTGGTTGACTCCCGCCACGCTGGAGCGCGCTCTTCGGAGTACGACGGCGGCGCGGAGGGAGCAGCGGCCATAGGGCAGTGGCGCAATTGGTAGCGCACCGGTCTCCAAAACCGGCGGTTGTGGGTTCGAGTCCCTCCTGCCCTGCACGTATGGTCCGAGCGGTCGGACGAACCCCGGTCGACGCGACCCAGAGAAGTGAGGATCCGTCAGTGAGTGAGTCTGCGAGCACGACGTCGGGCAGTCCCGAGCGTGCCGGGCGCGGTCCCGCCGAGCCTCGCTCGACCAAGGGCCGGGGCTTCTTCGGTCGCATCGCCCTGTTCGTCCGCCAGGTGATCGCCGAGCTGAAGAAGGTCGTCCGGCCCACGCGGAACGAGCTGTTCACGTACTTCGCGGTCGTCATCGTCTTCGTGCTCGCCGTCATGGCCTACGTCGGCGTGCTCGACCTCGCCTTCGGGCGACTGGTCCTGTGGGTCTTCGGCGGCTGACCGCCGACCGGCGCCCCACTTCCGCGCCGGTGTGCCTGCGTCCCGCCGGCACGCCACCGCATCAACGAGAAAGCAGGTGACCTGTGTCTGAGGAGACGCTGGAGCCAGCGGCCGACGAGGCCGACCTCGACAGCACCCAGGACGGCGTCGCCGACGACATCAGCGACGTCGTGCGCGGCGACGAGCAGGCCGAGGTCCCCGCGGACCTGCCGGACGCGCTCGAGACCGGTGACGACACCGCCGACACCGAGCCGGTCGCCGACGAGGCCGCCGAGCCCGTCGCCGACGAGGAGCTCGACCCGGAGGAGGAGTTCCGCCGCGAGCTCCGCACGCAGCCGGGCGAGTGGTACGTCGTCCACTCCTACGCGGGCTACGAGAAGCGCGTCAAGGCCAACCTCGAGAACCGCACCCAGAGCCTCAACATGGAGGACTACATCTTCCAGGTCGAGGTGCCCATGGAAGACGTCGTCGAGATCAAGAACGCGCAGCGCAAGGTCGTCAACCGGGTCCGTATCCCCGGCTACGTGCTCGTCCGGATGGACCTCACCGACGAGTCGTGGGGCGCCGTGCGCCACACCCCCGGCGTCACCGGGTTCGTCGGCCACACGCACCAGCCCGTCCCCCTCACCGAGGACGAGGTCTTCTCCATGCTCGCCCCCACGCTGGCGCCCAAGTCGTCGGCGAAGAACGAGTCGACGTCCGGCGCTGCGGCTCCGGTCATCGAGGTCGAGTTCTCGGTGGGTGAGTCCGTCACCGTCACCGACGGCCCGTTCGAGACCCTGCCCGCGACGATCTCCGAGATCACCCCGGAGTCGCAGAAGCTCAAGGTGCTCGTCTCCATCTTCGGCCGGGAGACCCCGGTCGAGCTCTCGTTCTCGCAGGTCGCCAAGATCTGAGAGAGCGCCGGTGCGTCCGCACCGGCCACGCACGACGGCGCCGGCGGTCACCGGCGCCTATCCCACTGGAACGGTAAGGACCCGACATGCCCCCCAAGAAGAAGGTCGCCGGGCTGATCAAGCTTCAGATCAAGGCCGGCGCCGCCACCCCCGCGCCGCCGATCGGTCCCGCGCTCGGTCAGCACGGCGTCAACATCATGGAGTTCTGCAAGGCGTACAACGCCGCCACCGAGGCGCAGCGTGGGAACGTCGTGCCGGTGGAGATCACGGTCTACGAGGACCGCTCCTTCACCTTCATCACCAAGACCCCGCCGGCCGCGGAGCTCATCAAGAAGGCGGCCGGGGTCGCCAAGGGCTCCGGAACCCCGCACACGGTCAAGGTCGCCACGCTCACCCGCGACCAGGTCCGTGAAATCGCCGAGACCAAGCTCGAGGACCTCAACGCGAACGACGTCGAGGCCGCCTCGAAGATCATCGCCGGCACCGCCCGGTCCATGGGCATCACCGTCCAGGACTGAGCACCGCTCACCCGTTCCGGCACCCCAGGGTGCCCCGTGGCAGGGTCCGCGCGGACCCGTTGACCACGACTGCTCACAAGGAGAAGCAGCATGACCACGCGTAGCAAGAACTACCGCCAGGCGACCGAGAAGATCGACCGCACCACGGTGTACGCCCCGCTCGCGGCGATCCGCCTTGCCAAGGAGACGTCGGCGGCGAAGTTCGACGCCACCGTCGAGGTCGCCTTCCGGCTCGGCGTCGACCCCCGCAAGGCGGACCAGATGGTGCGCGGCACCGTCAACCTGCCGCACGGCACGGGCAAGACCGCCCGCGTCATCGTCTTCGCCACCGGCGAGCGGGCCGCGCAGGCCCTCGCCGCCGGCGCCGACGAGGTCGGCGGCGACGAGCTCATCGAGAAGGTCGCGGCCGGCTACACCGACTTCGACGCCGCCGTCGCCACCCCGGACCTCATGGGCAAGGTCGGCCGCCTCGGCCGCGTCCTCGGCCCCCGCGGTCTCATGCCCAACCCGAAGACCGGCACGGTGACCATGGACGTCACCAAGGCCGTCACGGAGATCAAGGGCGGTCGTGTGGAGTTCCGCGTCGACAAGCACGGGAACCTCCACTTCGTCATCGGCAAGGTCTCCTTCGACGACACCAAGCTCGTGGAGAACTACGCCGCCGCCCTGGACGAGATCCTCCGGCTCAAGCCGGCCTCCTCCAAGGGCCGCTACATCTCCAAGGCGACGCTGACGACGACGATGGGCCCGGGCATCCCGCTCGACGCGACGAAGACCCGCAACCTCACCTCCGAGGACGCAGCCTGACGCACCCCCCCCGCACCACCCGGCGGCCCGGCACCGATCACGGTGCCGGGCCGCCGGCGTCTGCGGGCCAGCGCGCCGGAGCTGCGCCGGCGCCGGATCCCGGCCGGCCGCGCCCCTGGGTCGCCCGCGCCCGCGGGCGTCCCTGGCCCAGGCGGGCGGGACGATTTGGACCTGCGGCCCCCGGGGGGTAGTCTCACCGTTGCCCAAGACCGCCGGTCGCCCGTCTGCCATGACGGGGCCAAGTCCGCAGCAGCGGAGCCAGCGCAGGTGAGTAACGAGCCGTGCCGGCCGTCCCAGACGGTCGTCCTCACAGCCCCGTGCCCATCCTGCGCGGGGCTTTCGTCATGTCTGAGGACACCACGACCGGCGGCACGAACGGAAGGAGGGCCATGGCGAGGCCTGACAAGGTGGCAGCGGTTGCCGAGCTCACGGAGCTGTTCCGCGAGTCGAACGCCGTCGTGCTGACCGAGTACCGCGGGCTCAGCGTCGCCCAGCTCAAGCGGCTGCGACGCTCGCTCGGCTCGAACGCCAGCTACGCCGTGGTGAAGAACACGCTGACCGCCATCGCGGCGAAGGAGGCCGGTCTCGACTCCCTCGAGGGCGAGCTGTCCGGGCCGACGGCGATCGCCTTCGTGACCGGGGAGCCGGTCGAGGCGGCCAAGGGCCTGCGTGACTTCGCCAAGGCGAACCCTCAGCTCGTCATCAAGGGGGGCGTCCTCGAAGGGCGGGCCCTGACGGGCGCCGACGTCGAGAAGCTCGCGGACCTCGAGTCCCGCGAGGTCCTGCTCGGCAAGGCTGCTGGCGCAATGAAGGCGGCGCTCTACGGCGCTGCCTACCTGTTCACCGCTCCCGCCTCCAAGGCGGTGCGGACCATCGAGGCCCTGCGCGAGAAGCAGGCCACCGAGGCCTGACCAGGCCCCGGAAGCAACCCCAGCGCTGCTCGCGCAGCAGGAGTAGGAAGGAACGCCCACCATGGCGAAGCTCAGCACCGACGAGCTCATCGAGGCTTTCAAGGAGCTCACCCTCATCGAGCTCTCCGAGTTCGTGAAGCAGTTCGAGGAGACCTTCGAGGTCACCGCCGCGGCCCCCGTCGCGGTGGCCTCGGGCCCGGCCGCCGGCGGCGCCGGCGCCGAGGAGGAGGCCGAGGAGAAGACGGAGTTCGACGTCGTCCTCGAGTCCGTCGGCGACAAGAAGATCCAGGTCATCAAGGAGGTCCGCGCGCTCACGAGCCTCGGCCTCAAGGAGGCCAAGGACCTCGTGGACTCCGCCCCCAAGGCGGTCCTCGAGGGTGTCGCGAAGGACGCCGCCGACAAGGCCAAGGAGGCCCTCGAGGGCGCCGGCGCCACGGTGTCCGTCAAGTAGGACGCACCACCAGCACGACCTCCCCGCTCTCGCGGGGCATCGGCCCGGGACCCGTCAGGGGTCCCGGGCCGAAGTCGTCGGCACATGGTTGCGCGAGGCCGTAGATACCGTATGGTGTGGGCGGTGGGCCCCGGGGCGCCGCGCAGTGACGGACGACGCAGTCCAGCGTGGACTTGCCCTGGCCACGGCGTGTATGCTTGCGCTTTGCGCTGACCTCCGCCTGCCCGGCGCCCGACCCGATCGCGCATCCACGAGCCATCAGCCCGCTCGCGCGTATCCACGGGACGCCAGGCAACGCATCCCGGCAGCGCAGTGTGCACACAATTCGCAGGGAAGGATCCCCTTTGGCTGCCTCGCGCACCCCTTCTGCTCCCACCGCTGACGCCATCGCCACACGGACCGCATCTCGCCGGGTCTCGTTCGCCAAGATCAAGGAGCCGCTGCAGGCCCCTGACCTTCTCGGCCTGCAGACCGACAGCTTCGACTGGCTGCTGGGCAACCCCGCCTGGCGCGAGCGCGTCGCGGCCGCCGTGGCCAACGGTGAGAAGAACGTGCCCCAGACCTCGGGGCTGGAGGAGATCTTTGCAGAGATCTCGCCCATCGAGGACTTCGGCCAGTCCATGTCGCTGTCCTTCCGCGACCACCGCTTCGAGCCGCCGAAGTACACGGCCGAGGAGTGCAAGGAGAAGGACTTCACCTACGCGGCGCCGCTGTTCGTCACCGCGGAGTTCATCAACTACGAGACCGGCGAGATCAAGTCGCAGACGGTCTTCATGGGTGACTTCCCGCTGATGACCGAGCGGGGCACGTTCATCATCAACGGCACCGAGCGGGTCGTCGTCTCCCAGCTCGTCCGCTCGCCGGGCGTGTACTTCGAGCGCACCCCCGACAAGACGTCCGACAAGGACGTCTTCACCACCAAGGTCATCCCCAGCCGTGGTGCGTGGCTCGAGTTCGAGATCGACAAGCGCGACGCCGTCGGTGTGCGCATCGACCGCAAGCGCAAGCAGTCCGTCACGGTCTTCCTCCGCGCCCTCGGCATGACCGAGTCGGAGATCCGCGAGGAGTACGCGAACTACCCGGTCATCCTCGAGACGCTCGAGAAGGACAACGTCAGCACCCAGGACGAGGCCCTGCTCGACATCTACCGCAAGGTCCGTCCCGGCGAGCCGCCGACGGTCGAGGCCGGTCGCAACCTCATCGAGAACTACTACTTCAACCCCAAGCGCTACGACCTCGCCAAGGTCGGCCGCTACAAGATCAACAAGAAGCTCGGCACCACCGGCGAGCTCAGCGACTCCGTGCTGTCGATCGAGGACATCAAGGCCGCGGTCAAGTACCTCGCCGCCCTGCACAACGGCGACACCGAGATCGTCACCGAGCGCGACGGCGAGCAGGTCTCCGTCCGCGTGGAGACGGACGACATCGACCACTTCGGTAACCGGCGTATCCGCGCCGTCGGCGAGCTCATCCAGAACCAGGTCCGCACCGGCCTGTCGCGGATGGAGCGTGTGGTCCGCGAGCGGATGACGACGCAGGACGTCGAGGCGATCACGCCTCAGACCCTCATCAACATCCGCCCGGTCGTGGCCTCCATCAAGGAGTTCTTCGGGACCTCGCAGCTCTCGCAGTTCATGGACCAGAACAACCCCCTCGCCGGCCTGACGCACAAGCGTCGTCTGTCCGCGCTGGGCCCGGGTGGTCTGTCCCGTGACCGCGCCGGCATGGAGGTCCGCGACGTCCACCCGTCGCACTACGGCCGCATGTGCCCCATCGAGACCCCCGAGGGCCCGAACATCGGCCTCATCGGCTCGCTGGCGACGTTCGCCCGGATCAACGCCTTCGGCTTCGTCGAGACGCCCTACCGTCGCGTCGTCGACGGCCGGGTCACCGACCAGGTGGACTTCCTCACCGCCGACGACGAGGACCGCCACGTCATCGCCCAGGCCAACGCCGTGCTCGGCGAGGACGGCACGTTCCTCGAGCCCCGCGTGCTCGTCCGGACCCGGGGTGGTGGCGGCGAGGTCGCCAACGTCCCGCCGTCCGAGATCGACTACATGGACGTCTCGGCGCGCCAGATGGTCTCCGTCGCGACCGCGATGATCCCGTTCCTCGAGCACGACGACGCCAACCGCGCGCTCATGGGCGCCAACATGCAGCGCCAGGCGGTCCCGCTGGTCCGCAGCGAGGCCCCCCTGGTCGGCACGGGCATGGAGCGCCGCGCCGCCGTCGACGCCGGTGACGTCATCGTCGCCAGCAAGCCCGGTGTGGTGGCCGAGGTCTCCGCCGACGCCATCCACGTCGCGGCCGACGACGGCAGCACCCAGGTCTACCGCGTGGCGAAGTTCCGCCGCTCGAACCAGGGCACCTCGTACAACCAGCGCGTGCTCGTCGACGAGGGTGACCGCGTCGAGGTCGGCTCCGCGCTGGCCGACGGCCCGGCCACGGACGACGGCGAGCTCGCGCTCGGCCGCAACCTCCTCGTGGCGTTCATGTCGTGGGAGGGCCACAACTACGAGGACGCGATCATCCTGTCGCAGCGCCTCGTGGCCGAGGACGTCCTCAGCTCGATCCACATCGAGGAGCACGAGGTCGACGCCCGCGACACCAAGCTGGGCGCCGAGGAGATCACCCGGGACATCCCCAACGTCTCCGAGGAGGTCCTCGCGGACCTCGACGAGCGCGGGATCATCCGGATCGGTGCCGAGGTCAGCGCCGGCGACGTCCTCGTGGGCAAGGTGACGCCCAAGGGCGAGACCGAGCTCACCAGCGAGGAGCGCCTCCTCCGGGCGATCTTCGGCGAGAAGGCCCGCGAGGTCCGCGACACCTCCCTCAAGGTGCCCCACGGCGAGTCCGGCACGGTCATCGGCATCCAGGAGTTCAACGCCGAGGACGGCGACGAGCTGCCCGCGGGCGTCAACCAGATGGTCCGGGTCTACATCGCCCAGCGACGCAAGATCACCGACGGTGACAAGCTCGCCGGACGCCACGGCAACAAGGGCGTCATCTCGAAGATCCTGCCCGTGGAGGACATGCCGTTCCTCGAGGACGGCACGCCGGTCGACATCATCCTCAACCCGCTCGGCGTCCCCGGTCGCATGAACGTGGGCCAGGTCCTCGAGACCCACCTCGGGTGGGTCGCCAAGCAGGGCTGGGACGCGACCACCGCGGAGGGCGACACCTCCTGGCGCGAGAAGCTCCCGGTCGAGTCCCTGCGTGGCGAGCCGGGCACCCCGGTGGCGACGCCGGTCTTCGACGGCATCGCCGAGACCGAGCTCACCGGCCTGCTCACCTCGACGGTCCCCAACCGGGACGGCGAGCGCATGGTCGACGCCTCCGGCAAGGCCCGGCTCTTCGACGGCCGCTCCGGCGAGCCGTTCCCCGAGCCGGTGGCGGTGGGCTACATGTACATCCTCAAGCTCCACCACCTCGTCGACGACAAGATCCACGCCCGGTCGACCGGCCCGTACTCGATGATCACCCAGCAGCCGCTCGGTGGTAAGGCGCAGTTCGGTGGCCAGCGGTTCGGCGAGATGGAGGTCTGGGCCCTCGAGGCGTACGGCGCGGCCTACGCGCTCCAGGAGCTCCTCACCATCAAGTCCGACGACATCCCCGGTCGCGTCAAGGTCTACGAGGCCATCGTCAAGGGCGAGAACATCCCCGAGCCGGGCATCCCGGAGTCGTTCAAGGTGCTCATCAAGGAGATGCAGTCGCTGTGCCTGAACGTCGAGGCCCTCGACGCCGAAGGCAACGCCATCGAGCTGCGTGACGCCGACGAGGAGGTGTACCGCGCTGCTGACGAGCTCGGTATCGACCTGTCTCGCCGTCCCGACGCGTCCAGCGTCGACGACATCTGAGGCCGACCGCCGGCGCCGCCCCCAGGGGGCGGCGCCGGCGTCCGGGCCCCACGTAAGTTCCACACGGTGATTCGCCGAAGGAAGTAGGAAAACCTTGCTCGACGTCAATGTCTTCGACCAGCTCCACATCGGCCTGGCCACGGCTGCAGAGATCCGTGAGTGGTCGAACGGTGAGGTCAAGAAGCCCGAGACGATCAACTACCGCACGCTCAAGCCCGAGCGTGACGGCCTCTTCTGCGAGCGGATCTTCGGACCCACGCGGGACTGGGAGTGCAGCTGCGGCAAGTACAAGCGCGTGCGCTACAAGGGCATCATCTGCGAGCGTTGCGGCGTCGAGGTCACCCGCTCGAAGGTCCGTCGTGAGCGCATGGGCCACATCGAGCTCGCCGCGCCGGTGACCCACATCTGGTACTTCAAGGGCGTCCCCTCGCGCCTGGGGTACCTCCTCAACCTCGCCCCGAAGGACCTCGAGAAGGTCATCTACTTCGCGGCGTACATGATCACCGAGGTCGACGACGAGGGTCGTCACGAGGACCTCACCAGCCTGCAGAACGAGATGGACCTCGAGCGGGCCGAGGTCGCGCGCCGTCGGGACACCGACATCGAGGCCCGCGCCCAGCGGCTCGAGGCCGACCTCGCCGAGCTCGAGGCCTCCGGCGGCAAGGCGGACGCGCGGGACAAGGTCCGCAAGTCGGCCGAGCGCGAGATGGCGCAGCTGCGCAAGCGCGCCGACGCCGAGCTCGAGCGCCTCGACCAGGTCTGGGACCGGTTCAAGAACCTCAAGGTCGGTGACCTCGAGGGCGACGAGCTGCTCTACCGCGAGCTCCAGGCCCGGTACGGCATCTACTTCAAGGGCTACATGGGCGCCACGGCGATCCAGAAGCGCCTGGAGAGCTTCGACCTGGCGGCCGAGGCCGAGTCGCTGCGCGAGACCATCCGCTCCGGCACGGGCCAGCGCAAGACCCGCGCCCTCAAGCGCCTCAAGGTCGTCAACGCCTTCCTCACCACCGAGAACTCGCCCATGGGCATGGTCCTCGACGCCGTCCCGGTCATCCCACCGGACCTGCGCCCGATGGTCCAGCTCGACGGTGGGCGCTTCGCCACCTCGGACCTCAACGACCTGTACCGCCGCGTCATCAACCGGAACAACCGCCTCAAGCGGCTGCTCGACCTGGGCGCGCCGGAGATCATCGTCAACAACGAGAAGCGGATGCTCCAGGAGGCCGTCGACGCGCTGTTCGACAACGGCCGCCGTGGGCGCCCGGTGACGGGCCCGGGCAACCGTGCGCTCAAGTCGATCTCCGACATGCTCAAGGGCAAGCAGGGCCGGTTCCGCCAGAACCTCCTCGGCAAGCGCGTGGACTACTCGGGCCGTTCGGTCATCGTCGTCGGCCCGCAGCTGCGCCTGCACCAGTGCGGCCTGCCCAAGCAGATGGCGCTCGAGCTCTTCAAGCCCTTCGTCATGAAGCGGCTCGTCGACCTCAACCACGCCCAGAACATCAAGGCCGCCAAGCGGATGGTCGAGCGCGCCCGCACGCAGGTGTGGGACGTGCTCGAGGAGGTCATCACCGAGCACCCGGTGCTGCTCAACCGCGCCCCCACGCTGCACCGCCTGGGCATCCAGGCGTTCGAGCCGCAGCTCGTCGAGGGCAAGGCCATCCAGCTCCACCCGCTCGTCTGCGGTGCGTTCAACGCCGACTTCGACGGCGACCAGATGGCGGTCCACCTGCCGCTGAGCGTCGAGGCGCAGGCCGAGGCCCGCATCCTCATGCTCTCGAGCAACAACATCCTCAAGCCGTCGGACGGCCGCCCCGTCACCATGCCCACCCAGGACATGATCATCGGGCTGTTCCACCTCACGGGTGACCGCGAGGACGCCAAGGGCACGGGTGGGGCGTACGCCTCGCTCGCCGAGGCGATCATGGCCTTCGACGCGGGGATCCTCGACATCAACGCGGTCGTCAAGATCCGCTTCACTGACCTCGTGCCGCCGCTCGGCTGGACGGCGCGGGAGGGGTGGGCCGAGGGCGAGCCGATCATCCTCGAGACCTCCCTCGGCCGCGCGCTCTTCAACGAGCTGCTGCCGGTGGACTACCCCTTCGTCAACGGGGTCGTCGGCAAGAAGGAGCTCTCGGCCATCGTCAACGACCTGGCCGAGCGCTACCCCAAGGTCGAGGTCGCCGCGAGCCTGGACGCGCTCAAGGAGGCCGGCTTCCGCTGGGCCACCCGCTCGGGCGTGACCATTGCCGTCTCCGACGTCGTCGCCCCGGCGAACAAGGCCGCCATCCTCGAGCAGTACGAGGTCAAGGCGGAGAAGGTCCAGCGCGAGTACGACCTGGGCCGGCGGAGCGAGGACGAGCGCCGCTCGGAGCTCATCGACATCTGGACCGAGGCGACCAATGAGGTCGACGCTGCGATGCGGAAGAACTTCCCCGCCCGCAACACCGTCTTCCGCATGGTCTCCTCCGGTGCCCGTGGTAACTGGCACCAGGTCCGTCAGATCGCCGGTATGCGTGGCCTGGTGGCCGACCCGAAGGGCCAGATCATCTCGCGGCCCATCAAGTCGAACTACCGCGAGGGCCTGTCCGTCCTCGAGTACTTCATCGCCACGCACGGTGCGCGTAAGGGCCTGGCCGACACCGCTCTGCGGACCGCCGACTCCGGCTACCTCACGCGACGCCTCGTCGACGTCTCCCAGGACGTCATCGTCCGTGAGGACGACTGCGGGACCCACCAGGGTCTGACGATGCGGATCGCCGACCGCGACGAGTCCGGGCTGCGCCGCAGCGAGACGGTCGAGACGAGCGTCTACGCCCGCACGCTGGCCTCCGACGTCACGGCGGCCGACGGCACGGTCCTTGCCGCCGCCGGGGCCGACGCCGGCGACGTCCTCATCGCCCGCCTCATCGAGGCCGGCGTGGAGGAGGTCAAGGTCCGCTCCGTGCTCACCTGCGAGTCCCGGGTCGGTACCTGCGCGAAGTGCTACGGCCGCTCGCTGGCCACGGGCAAGCTCGTCGACATCGGTGAGGCGGTCGGCATCATCGCCGCCCAGTCCATCGGCGAGCCCGGCACCCAGCTGACCATGCGGACGTTCCACACCGGTGGTGCGGCCTCGGCCGACGACATCACCCAGGGTCTGCCCCGTGTCCAGGAGCTCTTCGAGGCCCGCACCCCCAAGGGTGAGGCGCCGATCAGCGAGGCCGCCGGCCGCGTGAAGATCGAGGACACGGACCGCAGCCGCCGCCTGGTCATCACCCGCGACGACGGCGGGGAGGACATGATCTACCCCGTCACGCGGCGGTCGCGCCTCCTCATCGAGGACGGCGAGCACATCGGCGTCGGGCGCCAGCTCATCGCCGGCGCCGTCGACCCGAAGAAGGTGCTGCGCATCCTCGGGCCGCGTGCGGTCCAGAAGCACCTCGTCGACCAGGTCCAGGAGGTCTACCGCTCCCAGGGCGTGGACATCCACGACAAGCACATCGAGGTCATCGTGCGCCAGATGCTCCGGCGCGTGACCGTCCTCGACTCCGGCGACTCCCGGCTCCTGCCGGGCGAGCTCGCCGAGCGTGGCCGCTTCGAGGACGAGAACCGTCGGACCGTTGCCGAGGGCGGCACCCCCGCCTCCGGCCGTCCGGAGCTCATGGGCATCACCAAGGCCTCGCTCGCCACGGACTCGTGGCTCTCCGCCGCCTCCTTCCAGGAGACGACGAAGGTCCTCACCGAGGCCGCGATGAGCGGGCGGCGTGACCCGCTGCTCGGCCTCAAGGAGAACGTCATCCTCGGAAAGCTCATCCCCGCCGGTACGGGCCTGCCCCGCTACCGCAACGTGGAGGTCGAGCCGACCGAGGAGGCCAAGGCCGCCGCGTTCTCCCGGATGGGCTACAGCGAGCTCGACTTCGCCCCCGCGGGCGGGTCGGACTCGATCATGCTGGACGACCTCGACTTCGGGTCGGACACCTACGGCGTGGACTTCCGCGGCGTGTGAGGTACCGGCGGGGGCCGGCCGGCGACGGTCGGCCCCCGCCACCCGCCCCCGCCGCCGGCGGGGGAGTGATGCAGGTCAACGGGCCACGCTTTGACGGCGCTGAGGCCCGCAGGCTAACCTGGTCTGCGGTGCCCGCGACGCCGGGCCCTCGTGCGTGCTCCGGTGCGCGGTCGGCAACGACCGGCGCGTAGAATCGGAGCAGCGGGTTCATCGACGACTGGCATCCCAGGCCGTCCCGTGTTCGGGGATCGGTCGCCGGGTGTGCGAGACGGCGACACGCCCGGGTGCGGGGGTTGGGCAACGGATTCCCGTTGCCTCCCGGCCGGGCCGGCGTGAATTCCTGCCGGACATCGACGACAAGTAGAACTTTTCGAGACGGAGACGTAGTGCCCACGATTCAGCAGCTGGTCCGCAAGGGCCGCAGCGTCAAGGCTTCCAAGTCCAAGACGCCGGCCCTCAAGGGCAGCCCGCAGCGGCGCGGGGTTTGCACCCGCGTCTACACGACGACCCCGAAGAAGCCGAACTCGGCTCTGCGCAAGGTCGCGCGCGTGCGCCTGTCCAGTGGCATCGAGGTCACCGCCTACATCCCCGGTGTCGGCCACAACCTGCAGGAGCACTCCATCGTGCTCGTCCGCGGCGGTCGTGTGAAGGACCTGCCCGGTGTGCGGTACAAGATCGTCCGTGGCGCGCTCGACACCCAGGGTGTGCGCGGCCGCCAGCAGGCTCGCAGCCGCTACGGCGCGAAGAAGGAGAAGAAGTAATGCCTCGCAAGGGACCCGCTCCGAAGCGGCCGCTCGTCGTCGACCCGGTCTACGGCTCGCCGATCGTCACCCAGCTCGTCAACCGTGTGCTCGTCGACGGGAAGAAGTCGACCGCCGAGCGCATCGTCTACGGCGCCCTCGAGGGCGTGCGGGACAAGACCAGCGGCGACCCCGCCGTCGTCCTCAAGCGCGCGCTGGACAACGTCCGCCCGTCGCTCGAGGTCCGCTCGCGTCGCGTCGGTGGCGCGACCTACCAGGTGCCCGTCGAGGTGCGCGCGACGCGCCAGACGACGCTGGCCCTGCGCTGGCTCGTCGACTACTCGCGCTCGCGCCGTGAGAAGACGATGACCGAGCGCCTCATGAACGAGATCCTCGACGCCTCGAACGGCCTCGGTGCCGCGGTCAAGCGTCGCGAGGACACCCACAAGATGGCCGAGTCGAACAAGGCCTTCGCGCACTACCGCTGGTAATCGCCGGCCTCGCGGCCGCCGGTCATCGCACCCCGCGCTTCACTCGATCGAACCGACGAAGAGAGTTCTCCCGTGGCACTTGACGTGCTGACCGACCTGACCAAGGTCCGCAACATCGGCATCATGGCGCACATCGACGCCGGTAAGACGACGACGACCGAGCGGATCCTGTTCTACACCGGCATCAACTACAAGATCGGCGAGACGCACGACGGCGCCTCGACGATGGACTGGATGGAGCAGGAGCAGGAGCGCGGCATCACGATCACGTCCGCCGCGACGACCTGCTTCTGGCACGACAACCAGATCAACATCATCGACACCCCCGGGCACGTCGACTTCACGGTCGAGGTGGAGCGCTCGCTCCGCGTGCTCGACGGTGCCGTGGCCGTCTTCGACGGCAAGGAGGGCGTCGAGCCCCAGTCGGAGACCGTGTGGCGCCAGGCGGACAAGTACAACGTCCCGCGCATCTGCTTCGTCAACAAGATGGACAAGCTCGGCGCGGACTTCTACTTCACCGTCAAGACGATCGAGGACCGCCTCAAGGCGACCCCGCTCGTCATGCAGATCCCGATCGGCTCCGAGTCCGACTTCATCGGCGTCGTCGACGTCCTGTACGGCCGCGCGCTCACCTGGCGCGGTGACGTCCAGAAGGGCGAGGACTACGCGGTCGAGGAGGTCCCGGCCGACCTCGTCGAGAAGGTGGCGGAGTACCGCGCCAAGCTCTCCGAGCAGGTCGCGGACGCCAACGAGGAGCTGATGGAGAAGTACCTCAGCGGTGAGGAGCTCACCCCCGAGGACCTCAAGGCGGGCGTCCGTGCGCTCACCGTCACCGGCCAGGGCTACCCCGTGTTCTGCGGCAGCGCCTTCAAGAACAAGGGTGTCCAGCCCGTCCTCGACGCGGTCATCGACTACCTGCCGTCCCCGCTCGACGTCCCCCCGGTCGAGGGCCACGCGCCCGGCGACGAGGAGAAGATCCTCGTCCGCAAGCCCGCGGAGACCGAGCCGTTCTCGGCGCTGGCGTTCAAGGTCGCCACGCACCCCTTCTTCGGCAAGCTCACCTACGTCCGGGTGTACTCCGGCCGCGTGAGCCAGGGCGCCCAGGTGCTCAACTCCACGAAGGGCAAGAAGGAGCGCATCGGCAAGCTCTTCCAGATGCACTCCAACAAGGAGAACCCGGTCGACGAGGCGCACGCCGGCCACATCTACGCCTTCATCGGCCTCAAGGACGTCACCACCGGTGACACGCTCTGCGCGCAGGACGCGCCGATCGTCCTCGAGTCGATGACCTTCCCCGAGCCCGTCATCCACGTCGCGGTCGAGCCCAAGACCAAGGGCGACCAGGAGAAGCTGAGCACGGCCATCCAGAAGCTGGCCGAGGAGGACCCCACGTTCTCCGTCCGGCTGGACGAGGAGACCGGCCAGACCGTCCTCGGCGGCATGGGCGAGCTCCACCTCGACATCCTCGTCGACCGCATGCGCCGCGAGTTCCGCGTCGAGGCGAACGTCGGCAAGCCGCAGGTCGCCTACCGCGAGACCATCCGCCGCAAGGCGGAGAAGGTCGACTACACGCACAAGAAGCAGACCGGTGGCTCCGGGCAGTTCGCCAAGGTCCTCGTGACCTTCGAGCCGCTCGACACCTCCGAGGGTGCGCTGTACGAGTTCGAGAACAAGGTCACCGGTGGCCGCGTCCCGCGCGAGTACATCCCCAGCGTCGACGCCGGCATCCAGGACGCCATGCAGAACGGTGTCCTCGCGGGTTACCCGCTCGTCGGCATCAAGGCGAGCCTGCTCGACGGCGCGTACCACGAGGTCGACTCCTCGGAGATGGCCTTCAAGATCGCCGGCTCCATGGTGCTCAAGGAGGGTGTGCGCAAGGCGGACCCCGTGCTCCTCGAGCCGGTCATGGACGTCGAGGTGCGCACCCCCGAGGAGTACATGGGTGACGTGATCGGCGACCTCAACTCCCGTCGTGGCATGATCCAGTCGATGGAGGACGCGAGCGGCGTCAAGGTCGTCCGCGCCCTGGTGCCGCTGTCCGAGATGTTCGGGTACGTGGGTGACCTGCGGTCCAAGACCCAGGGTCGCGCCGTGTACTCGATGCAGTTCGACAGCTACGCCGAGGTTCCTCGGAACGTCGCCGAGGAGATCATCAAGAAGACCCGGGGCGAGTGAGTCCCACAGGTCGACCAGCACGACCCCAGATAACCGACCCGTAGGACCGCAAGCCCCGCAGGCGCACGAGCACCTGCGAATGGTGAGCAGACAACTACCCGAGTCCCAGGAGGACACCAGTGGCGAAGGCCAAGTTCGAGCGGACCAAGCCGCACGTCAACATCGGCACCATCGGTCACGTCGACCACGGTAAGACGACGCTGACGGCTGCCATCACCAAGGTGCTGGCCGACAAGTACCCGGACCTGAACACGTTCACGCCGTTCGACAAGGTCGACAACGCTCCCGAGGAGCGTCAGCGCGGTATCACGATCAACGTCTCCCACGTCGAGTACCAGACGGAGAAGCGCCACTACGCGCACGTCGACGCCCCCGGTCACGCCGACTACATCAAGAACATGATCACCGGTGCGGCCCAGATGGACGGCGCGATCCTCGTGGTCGCGGCGACCGACGGCCCCATGGCCCAGACGCGTGAGCACGTCCTGCTCGCCCGCCAGGTCGGCGTGCCGTACCTGCTCGTCGCGCTCAACAAGTCCGACATGGTCGACGACGAGGAGATCCTCGAGCTCGTCGAGATGGAGGTCCGTGAGCTGCTCAGCGCGCAGGGCTTCCCCGGCGACGACGCCCCCGTGGTCCGCGTCTCGGCGCTCAAGGCGCTCGAGGGCGACCCGCAGTGGGTCCAGTCGGTCTCCGACCTCATGGACGCGGTGGACAACTACGTCCCGGAGCCGGTCCGCGACACCGACAAGCCGTTCCTCATGCCGATCGAGGACGTCTTCACGATCACCGGTCGTGGCACGGTCGTCACCGGTCGCGTCGAGCGCGGCGTCCTCAAGGTCAACGAGGAGGTCGAGATCGTCGGCATCAAGGAGACGAACCAGAAGACCACCGTCACCGGCATCGAGATGTTCCGCAAGCTTCTCGACACCGCTGACGCCGGCGAGAACGTCGGTCTGCTGCTCCGCGGCACCAAGCGTGAGGACGTCGAGCGCGGGCAGGTCGTCTGCAAGCCCGGCTCGATCACGCCCCACACGGACTTCGAGGCGCAGGTCTACATCCTCGCCAAGGACGAGGGCGGGCGTCACAACCCGTTCTACTCGAACTACCGTCCGCAGTTCTACTTCCGCACCACCGACGTCACCGGCGTCATCACGCTGCCCGAGGGCACCGAGATGGTCATGCCCGGCGACAACACCGAGATGACGGTCGCGCTGATCCAGCCGATCGCCATGGAGGAGGGCCTCGGCTTCGCCATCCGTGAGGGTGGCCGGACCGTCGGCTCGGGCCGGGTCACCAAGATCATCAAGTGATGACCCGCCGGGGGTGACCCCGGCACGGCGGGCACCGCCCGTCACGCAGGACCGGTGAAGGGCCCGGCGGCTTCGGCCGCCGGGCCCTTTGCCGTGCCCGGGCCGCGTCGGCCGGGCGCTTCGTCGTGCCCGGGACGCCGCCGGCGTCGTATATCGTGCCCGAGGCCTGCGTCGTGCCAGCCGCCCGCCCACCACGTGGGTCTCCGTCCCCCGTCGGCGGGGGAGCGGCGCGCGCCGGCGCCGGCGGTCGGGGCTACGCGCAGGCGCCGAACGGCCCGCGTGGTGAGAATCACCGCGGGCCCGTGGGGGCCGGGGACGGAGCTGCGGGACAGACCTGATAGAGTCGGTAGAGCCGGGCCCACGCCCGGCGGACCGGCCGGGTGCCCTGCGCCCGGGAAGGTTCTGCAGATGCGCTGCCGACGGGCCGATTGGCCAAGAGGCCGGTCGCTCTGGCAGACTGTACCGGTTGCCTGGGGCATGCCCCCAGGACGTCATGACTGCTGAGTCGGGCCCGCGCCCAGGCTCGTGAAGCACAACATCGGCCCCGCGCTGAAGAGCGCACGTGGTCGGGTATGTCCGCAAAGCGCGACACGCCCGAGTGCGGGGGTCGGTATTAGGTAGCGGTTCGAGAGAGGTTAGACGACGCCATGGCGGGACAGAAGATCCGCATCCGGCTCAAGTCCTACGACCACGAGGTCATCGACAGCTCGGCGCGCAAGATCGTCGACACGGTGACCCGCGCTGGTGCGACGGTCGTGGGTCCGGTGCCGCTGCCGACGGAGAAGAACGTCTTCGTCGTCATTCGTTCGCCGCACAAGTACAAGGACAGCCGCGAGCACTTCGAGATGCGCACGCACAAGCGGCTCATCGACATCATCGACCCGACGCCGAAGGCGGTCGACTCGCTCATGCGCCTCGACCTGCCGGCTGACGTCAACATCGAGATCAAGCTCTGAGGACTGCTGCAATGACATCCCTTTCCCAGCAGGCTGCTGGCGCGCCCAAGGCGCTGCTCGGTACCAAGCTCGGCATGACCCAGGTCTGGGACGACGCCGGCCGCATGGTCCCGGTGACGGTCGTCCACGTGGGCACCAACGTCGTGACGCAGGTGCGCACCCCGGACACCGACGGCTACAGCGCCGTCCAGCTCGCGTTCGGCGAGATCGACCCGCGCAAGGTGACGCAGCCCCTCAAGGGCCACTTCGCCAAGGCGGGCGTGACGCCGCGCCGGTTCGTCGCGGAGATCCGCACCGATGTGACTGACGACGTGACCCCGGGCACCGAGCTCGGCGTCGACCTCTTCGAGGCCGGCACCAAGGTCGACGTCATCGGCACGACCAAGGGCAAGGGCACCGCGGGTGTCATGAAGCGGCACGGGTTCCACGGTGTCGGTGCCTCCCACGGTGCGCACCGCAACCACCGCAAGCCCGGCTCCATCGGTGGCGCCTCCACGCCGGGCCGCGTGTTCCGCGGCCTGCGGATGGCCGGCCGCATGGGCCACGAGCGCCAGACCACCCAGAACCTCACGATCCACGCCGTCGACGCCGGGAAGGGTCTGCTGCTCGTCACGGGCGCGATCCCCGGCCCGAAGGGCGGCGTCGTCGTGGTCCGTACCGCCGTGAAGGGGGCCTGAGCCGCATGGCTACCACCCAGACCGTCGACGTGCTCGACGCCGAGGGCAAGAAGGCCGGCAGCGCCGACCTTCCCGCCGAGGTGTTCGACGTCGTCACGAACGTCCCGCTCATCCACCAGGTCGTCGTCGCCCAGCTCGCCGCTGCGCGTCAGGGCACCGCGTCGACGAAGTCCCGCGGCGAGGTCCGCGGCGGTGGCATCAAGCCTTACCGCCAGAAGGGCACGGGCCGCGCCCGTCAGGGCTCGATCCGCGCGCCGCAGTTCACCGGCGGTGGCGTGGTCCACGGCCCGACGCCGCGCGACTACACCCAGCGCACCCCCAAGAAGATGAAGGCCGCCGCCCTGCGCGGGGCCCTCTCGGACCGGGCCCGCGCCGGCCGCGTGCACGTCGTCAGCAGCCTCGTCACGGGGGAGACCCCCTCGACGTCGACCGCTCTCGCCGCGCTGGCCAACATCGTCGAGACCCGCCGGGTGCTCGTCGTCGTCGAGCGCGGTGACGAGCTCACCATCAAGAGCCTGCGCAACGCCACGCGCGTGCACATGCTCTGGGTCGACCAGCTCAACACCTACGACGTCCTCGTCAACGACGACGTCGTGTTCACCGCGGGCGCCCTGGAGACCTTCCTCGGCACCAAGGCCGCCGACCAGGTGGCCGACGAGCAGGTCGAGGAGGAGGGCAAGTGAGCCTCGAGCACAACAAGAACCCGCGCGAGATCATCATCGCGCCGGTCGTCTCGGAGAAGAGCTACAGCCTGATCGACGAGGGCAAGTACACGTTCCTCGTCGACCCGCGCTCGAACAAGACCGAGATCAAGACCGCCATCGAGTCGATCTTCGACGTCAAGGTCTCCTCGGTGAACACCGCGAACCGCCCGGGCAAGGTCCGCCGGACCCGGTTCGGCATCGGCAAGCGCAAGGACACCAAGCGCGCGATCGTCACGCTGCGCGAGGGAACCATCGACATCTTTGGCGAAGTGGCCGGCTGACCGCCGCTCGCTGGAGCAGATTGAGGATCGATACCTATGGGAATCCGTAAGTACAAGCCGACTACGCCGGGCCGTCGTGGTTCGAGCGTCGCCGACTTCGTCGAGATCACGCGCTCCGAGCCGGAGAAGTCGCTCGTCCGCCCGCTCACCAAGAGCGGCGGTCGCAACAGCACCGGCCGGATCACCACCCGGCACAAGGGTGGCGGGCACAAGCGCGCCTACCGCGTCATCGACTTCCGTCGTCATGACAAGGACGGCGTGCCGGCGAAGGTCGCGCACATCGAGTACGACCCGAACCGCACGGCGCGCATCGCGCTCCTGCACTACGCCGACGGCGAGAAGCGCTACATCCTGGCGCCGAACAAGCTCGCGCAGGGGGCCGTCATCGAGAACGGCCCGGGCGCGGACATCAAGCCCGGCAACAACCTCCCGCTGAAGAACATCCCCGTGGGTACGGTCATCCACGCCATCGAGCTCAAGCCCGGTGGCGGCGCGAAGATCGCCCGCTCGGCCGGTGTGTCGGTGCAGCTCGTCGCGAAGGAGGGGCGTTTCGCGCAGCTGCGCATGCCCTCCGGCGAGATCCGCAACGTCGACGCCCGCTGCCGCGCCTCCATCGGCGAGGTCGGCAACGCCGAGCAGTCGAACATCAACTGGGGCAAGGCCGGCCGCATGCGCTGGAAGGGCAAGCGCCCGACGGTCCGCGGTGTCGCGATGAACCCTGTCGACCACCCGCACGGTGGTGGCGAGGGCAAGACGTCCGGTGGTCGTCACCCGGTCAGCCCGTGGGGCCAGCCCGAGGGCCGGACCCGTCGTCCGAACAAGCCGAGCGACAAGCTCATCGTGCGCCGTCGGCGCACCGGCAAGAAGCGCTGAGAGTAGGAGAGCGACGAGATGCCTCGCAGTCTGAAGAAGGGCCCGTTCGTCGACGGCCACCTGCTCAAGAAGGTGGACGCCGCCAACGAGACCGGCTCGAAGAACGTCATCAAGACGTGGTCCCGCCGGTCGGTCATCACGCCCGACTTCCTGGGCCACACGTTCGCCGTCCACGACGGGCGCAAGCACGTCCCGGTCTTCGTCACCGAGTCGATGGTCGGACACAAGCTGGGCGAGTTCGCCCCGACCCGCACCTACCGCGGGCACGACAAGGACGACCGCAAGGCCCGTCGTCGCTGAGACGGCGGTCCCCAGCGAGCACACCCACCGAGCACTTCGACAAGTAAGGCAGGATCCGATGGAAGCCAAGGCGCAGGCGCGATACGTCCGCGTCACGCCCCTCAAGGCGCGGCGCGTCGTGGATGTCATCCGCGGCAAGCGTGCTGAGGAGGCTGTGACCGTGCTGCGGTTCGCCCCGCAGGCGGCGGCCGAGACCGTGCGGAAGGTCGTGGAGTCCGCGATCGCGAACGCACGTGTGAAGGCGGACCAGGCCGGCGAGGCGTTCAACGCCAGCGCACTCGTCGTGCGTGAGGCGTACGTCGACGAGGGCCCGACCCTCAAGCGGATGCGTCCCCGTGCCCAGGGCCGGGCGAACCGCATCCTCAAGCGCACGAGCCACATCACGGTCGTCGTGGGCGAGGACACCAAGGACGGCGCGGCGCCGGCCGCCGCTGGGACGAAGGGGAGGACCCGCTAGTGGGTCAGAAGGTCAACCCGACCGGGTTCCGGCTCGGAATCACCACCGACCACCGTTCGCGGTGGTTCGCCGACAGCACCAAGGTGGGTCAGCGCTACCGGGACTACGTCCGTGAGGACGTCGCCATCCGTAAGCTCATGGCCTCCGGCCTCGAGCGCGCCGGCATCTCCAAGGTGGAGATCGAGCGCACCCGCGACCGCGTGCGCGTCGACCTGCACACGGCCCGCCCGGGCATCGTCATCGGGCGCCGTGGCGCGGAGGCCGACCGCCTGCGCGGGGAGCTCGAGAAGCTCACGGGCAAGCAGGTGCAGCTCAACATCCTCGAGGTGAAGAACCCCGAGATGGACGCGCAGCTCGTCGCCCAGGGCATCGCGGAGCAGCTCGCCAGCCGCGTCTCCTTCCGCCGCGCCATGCGCAAGGGCATGCAGTCCGCCCAGCGCGCCGGCGCCAAGGGCATCCGCGTACAGTGCGCGGGCCGCCTCGGCGGTGCGGAGATGTCGCGCTCGGAGTTCTACCGCGAGGGCCGCGTGCCCCTGCACACGCTCCGCGCGAACATCGACTACGGCTTCTTCGAGGCCCGGACCACCTTCGGCCGCATCGGCGTCAAGGTCTGGATCTACAAGGGTGACGTGACGGAGAAGGAGTACGCCCGCGAGCAGGCGGACGCCGGCTCCCGCGCCCCCCGTGGCCGCGGCGCTGAGCGCCCCCGCGGGCGTCGTCCCGACGAGCGCGCCCCCCGCACCACCGGCGACGCCGCCCCCGCGGCCTCGCCCGCCACCGGAACGGAGGCCTGAGTCATGCTCATCCCCCGGCGGACCAAGTTCCGCAAGCAGCACCACCCGCGGCGCACCGGCGCCGCCAAGGGCGGCACGACGATCGCCTTCGGCGACTTCGGTATCCAGGCCCTCGAGCCGGCGTACGTGACCAACCGCCAGATCGAGGCGGCGCGTATCGCGATGACCCGCCACATCAAGCGTGGCGGAAAGGTCTGGATCAACATCTACCCGGACCGCCCGCTGACGAAGAAGCCTGCCGAGACCCGCATGGGTTCCGGTAAGGGTTCGCCGGAGTGGTGGATCGCGAACGTCAAGCCCGGACGCATCATGTTCGAGCTCGCAGGTGTCCCGGAGGAGCTCGCCCGCGAGGCGCTCTCCCGCGCCCAGCACAAGCTCCCGATGAAGACCCGCTTTGTGAGCCGTGAGGGAGGTGAGGGCTGATGGCCATCGGATCGAAGGGTCTGTCTCCCTACGACCTGGACGAGATGGATGACGAGCGCCTGGCCGAGGAGCTGAGCAAGGCGAAGGAGGAGCTCTTCAAGCTGCGCTTCTCCTCCGCCACCGGCCAGCTCGAGGACCACGGGCGACTCAAGGCCGTGCGCCGCGACATCGCCAGGATCTACACGATCGTCCGCGAGCGTGAGCTCGGCATCCGTACCGCTCCCAGCAGCGAGAAGTGAACGAGGCAGCCACAGTGAGCGAGAACAGCGCAAGCACGACGGCGGACCGCAACGACCGCAAGACGCGTCGCGGGTACGTCGTCAGCGACAAGATGGACAAGACCGTGGTGGTCGAGGTCGAGGACCGCGTCAAGCACGCGCTCTACGGCAAGGTCATCCGGCGCACGGCCAAGGTCAAGGCGCACGACGAGGCCAACACGGCCGGCGTGGGCGACCTCGTGCTCATCATGGAGACGCGGCCGCTGAGCGCCACGAAGAACTGGCGCGTCGTCGAGGTCCTCGAGAAGGCCAAGTAGTCCACCCCACCATCCGTTCGGCCAGGCTCGCGCCAGGTGCGAGAACCAGCACGACGACAGGAGTAAACGAATGATCCAGCAGGAGTCGCGGCTCAAGGTCGCCGACAACACCGGTGCGAAGGAGATCCTTTGCATCCGCGTGCTCGGCGGCTCCGGCCGGCGCTATGCGGGCATCGGTGACGTCATCGTCGCCACCGTCAAGGACGCGATCCCCGGCGGCAACGTCAAGAAGGGGGATGTCGTCAAGGCGGTCGTCGTGCGCACCGCCAAGGAACGCCGTCGGCCCGACGGCTCGTACATCCGATTCGACGAGAACGCCGCTGTCATCCTCAAGGGCGACGGCGAGCCCCGTGGCACGCGCATCTTCGGCCCCGTGGGCCGGGAGCTGCGTGACAAGCGGTTCATGCGGATCGTCTCTCTGGCACCGGAGGTGCTCTGACGTGGCAAGGATCAAGAAGGGCGACCTCGTCGTCGTCATCGCAGGCCGTGACAAGGGCCAGCAGGGGCGTGTCCTCGAGGTCGACACCGACCGCGACCGCCTCATCGTCGAGGGCGTCCAGCGCGTCAAGAAGCACACCAAGGTGGGCCAGTCGGGCCGTGGCGCCAAGACCGGCGGCATCGAGACCGTCGAGGCCCCCATCCACGTGAGCAACGTGATGGTGGTCGACCCCGGGACCAAGAAGGGCACCCGGGTGGGAATGCGCACCGAGACGGTTGAGCGCGACGGCCGGAGCCGCACCGTGCGGGTCCGCGTCGCCAAGCGCTCCGGTAAGGACATCTGAGCATGAGCGAGAACACCGCCACCCAGGCGCCGGCTCCCCGACTCAAGCAGCGTTACCGCGAGGAGATCCTCACGGGGCTGCGCGAGGAGTTCGGCCACGCCAACGTCAACCAGGTCGCCGGCCTGACGAAGATCGTCGTCAACATGGGTGTGGGGGACGCCGCGCGCGACTCCAAGCTCATCGAGGGCGCCGTGCGCGACCTCATGACGATCACGGGCCAGCGCCCCGTCGTCACCAAGGCCCGCAAGTCCATCGCGCAGTTCAAGCTCCGTGAGGGTCAGCCGATCGGCGCGCACGTGACGCTGCGCGGGGACCGCATGTGGGAGTTCCTCGACCGGGTCCTCTCCCTCGCGCTGCCGCGTATCCGCGACTTCCGCGGCCTCTCGCCCAAGCAGTTCGACGGCCACGGGAACTACACCTTCGGCCTCAACGAGCAGTCGATGTTCCACGAGATCAACCAGGACAACATCGACCGGGTCCGGGGCATGGACATCACGGTCGTCACCACGGCCACCACCGACGAAGAGGGGCGCTCGCTGCTCAAGCGCCTGGGCTTCCCTTTCAAGGAGAACTGACGTGGCGAAGACTGCGCTCATCCAGAAGGCGAACCGCAAGCCGAAGTTCGGCGTGCGCGCCTACACGCGCTGCCAGCGGTGCGGGCGCCCGCACTCGGTGTACCGCAAGTTCGGGCTCTGCCGGATCTGCCTGCGGGAGATGGCCCTCGCGGGTCAGCTCCCCGGTGTGACCAAGTCCAGCTGGTAAACGACTACGTCGCAGGTCCCTGAGTTGAGGAAACCGCGACGAGGAAGGGCCGAGGCCCGATGACAATGACCGACCCCATCGCAGACATGCTCACGCGTCTGCGCAACGCCAACTCGGCGTACCACGAGACGGTGACCATGCCGTACTCGAAGCTCAAGGCGAACATCGCCGAGATCCTCACGACCGAGGGCTACATCAGCGGCTGGACCGTCGAGGACGCCCCCGTGGGCAAGTACCTCACGCTGAACCTGAAGTTCGGTCCGCACCGCGAGCGTTCGCTCGCCGGCGTGCGCCGCGTGTCGAAGCCGGGACTGCGCGTGTACGCGAAGTCCACCAACCTGCCCAAGGTTCTCGGCGGCCTCGGGGTGGCCATCCTGTCCACCTCCTCCGGCCTCCTGACGGACCGCGAGGCGAAGAGCAAGGGCGTAGGCGGAGAAGTTCTCGCCTACGTCTGGTGACCGGGAAACGAGAGGAGTAGACCATGTCCCGTATCGGTAAGGTCCCCGTCCCGGTCCCCGCTGGCGTCGACGTCACGATCGACGGCGCCGTGGTGACGGTCAAGGGCCCCAAGGGAACCCTGAGCCACACCGTGGCCGCGCCCATCACAGTCACCCGAGGTGACGAGGGCGAGCTCGTCGTGGCACGCCCCGACGACGAGCGCGTCTCGCGCTCGCTCCACGGTCTGACCCGCACCCTGCTCGCGAACCTCGTCACTGGTGTGACGCAGGGCTACGAGAAGAAGCTCGAGATCGTCGGCACGGGTTACCGCGCCGCGGCCAAGGGCTCGGATGTCGAGCTCGCGCTCGGCTTCTCCCACCCCGTCTCCGTCAGCCCGCCCGAGGGCATCACGCTGACTGTCGAGACCCCCACGAAGCTCACGGTCTCCGGGATCGACAAGCAGCTCGTCGGTGAGGTCGCGGCAAACATCCGCAAGCTCCGCAAGCCCGAGCCGTACAAGGGCAAGGGCGTGCGTTACGCCGGCGAGCAGGTCCGCCGCAAGGTCGGAAAGGCTGGTAAGTGACCATGGCTATCTCGATCAAGGGCAAGGGCAAGTCGGTTCAGCGGGCGCGCCGTCACCTGCGCGTGCGCAAGAAGGTCAGCGGCACGGCCCTGCGTCCCCGCCTGGTCGTCACCCGTTCCTCGCGGCACATGGTCGCCCAGCTCGTGGACGACACGAGCGGGCGCACCCTGGCCTCGGCCTCGACCCTCGAGGCCGACCTGCGGGCGAACGACGGCTCCAAGGTGGACAAGGCGCGCGTCGTCGGCGAGCTCGTGGCCGAGCGGGCCAAGGCTGCCGGCATCGAGCTCGCGGTGTTCGACCGCGGCGGCAACAAGTACCACGGACGGGTCGCGGCGGTCGCCGACGGCGCCCGCGAGGGTGGTCTGACCCTGTGACCAGCGTTTACGTACGAGAGCAAAGGAACATCTGATGGCTGCACCGCAGCGAAGCAGGACCGGCTCCGGTTCCGGTACCGGCAACGCCGGGAACAGTGGATCGGGTGAGCGCGGCGGTCGTCGTAACGATGGTCGCCGGGGCGCCGAGGAGAAGAGCGCCTACATCGAGCGCGTCGTGACGATCAACCGCGTCTCCAAGGTCGTCAAGGGCGGACGCCGCTTCAGCTTCACCGCGCTCGTCGTCGTCGGTGACGGCAACGGGACGGTGGGCGTCGGCTACGGCAAGGCCAAGGAGGTGCCCGCGGCGATCGCCAAGGGGACCGAGGAGGCCAAGAAGAACTTCTTCCGCGTCCCGATGATCCAGAAGACGATCCCGCACGCGGTGACCGGCGAGGCCGCGGCAGGCGTGGTGTTCCTGCGCCCCGCGTCCCCCGGTACCGGCGTCATCGCCGGTGGACCGGTGCGCGCCGTCCTCGACTGCGCCGGCATCCACGACATCCTCTCGAAGTCGCTCGGGTCCGAGAACGCCATCAACATCGTGCACGCCACGGTTGCGGCGCTCCGCGGGCTCGAGGAGCCGGAGGCCGTCGCGGCTCGTCGTGGGCTCCCGCTCGAGCGGGTCGCCCCGGCGACCATGCTGCGCAACCGCGCGGCGGGCGAGGCGAAGGCACGCGAGGAGGCCGCCGGCGGCGGCTCGGCCCAGAAGGTGGGTGCGTGATGGCACAGCTCAAGGTCACCCAGACCAAGTCCGCCATCGGCGGCACGCACAACCAGCGTGAGACCCTGCGGACGCTCGGCCTCAAGCGCATCGGCGGTTCCGTCGTGCGTGAGGACCGTCCCGAGGTCCGCGGCATGATCACCACGGTGGCGCACCTCGTCACCGTCGAGGAGGTCGAGTGAGCATGGCTGACACCGATAACACCGAGGGCACGCAGGCCCCGCGGACCCTCAAGGTCCACCACCTGCGTCCCGCGCCCGGCTCGCGGACCGCGAAGACCCGCGTCGGCCGCGGTGAGGGCTCCAAGGGTAAGACGGCGGGTCGTGGCACCAAGGGCACCAAGGCCCGGTACCAGGTTCCCGGCGCCTTCGAGGGTGGGCAGATGCCGCTGCACATGCGGCTGCCCAAGCTCCGCGGGTTCACCAACCCCTTCCGCACCGAGTACCAGGTCGTCAACCTGGACCGGCTCGGCGCGCTCTTCCCCGAGGGCGGCACCGTGACGGTCGCCGACCTCGTGGCCAAGGGTGCGGTGCGTTCCGGCCGGCCCGTCAAGGTGCTCGGCACGGGAGAGATCAGCGTGAAGGTCGACGTCCAGGTCGACGCCTGGTCCGGTTCGGCCCAGCAGAAGATCGAGGCTGCAGGCGGCTCGCTCGCCCAGCCGTGACATGAGCGCCCGCGGGTGGTCCGGTTCCCGGGCCGCCCGCGTTCGCGTCTGTGCCCGTCCGCGCGGCGGACGGGCACGAGCACCGCACCGGCAGGCCGCCGCGACCCGGTAGGGTTCACTCCGGCCGACGACGACCAGCGGCCCCCGGCTTGCCGGCGGTTGGCACGAGGTAGCAGGAGGAAGATTGCTCAGCGCATTCGCCCGGGCGTTCCGTACGCCGGACCTGCGGCGCAAGCTGCTCTTCACGCTGGGGATCATGGCGGTCTTCCGCCTGGGGTCCTTCATCCCGACGCCGGGGGTGTCCTACCCCAACGTCCAGCAGTGCGTGGCCCAGGCTGGCGGCAGCAACGACCTCATCGGCCTGGTCAACCTCTTCAGCGGCGGAGCCCTGCTCCAGCTGTCGATCTTCGCGCTCGGCATCATGCCGTACATCACGGCGAGCATCATCGTCCAGCTCCTCCGGGTGGTCATCCCCCGTTTCGAGGCCCTCCAGAAGGAGGGGCAGGCCGGACAGTCGAAGCTCACGCAGTACACGCGCTACCTGACGATCGGCCTCGCGGTCCTGCAGTCGACGACCGTCATCACCATGGCGCGCTCGGGCAACCTGTTCCCCGGGTGCAACGTGCCGCTCATCCCCGAGGACTCGGTCATGACGATCGTCCTCATGATCGTCACCATGACGGCCGGTACCGGCCTCGTCATGTGGCTCGGCGAGCTCATCACCGAGCGCGGCGTCGGCAACGGCATGTCGCTGCTCATCTTCACGTCGATCGCCTCCGGCTTCCCGGCCGCCCTGTGGTCCGTCGCCGGCGGCGACAACGGCATCGCGAACTTCACGGTGATCATCGCGCTCCTCCTCCTCGTCACGCTGCTCGTCGTCCTCGTCGAGCAGTCCCAGCGCCGCATCCCCGTCCAGTACGCCAAGCGGATGGTGGGCCGGCGGATGTACGGGGGGTCGAGCACCTACATCCCCATCAAGATCAACATGGCCGGCGTCATCCCGGTGATCTTCGCGTCCTCGCTGCTCGCACTACCGGGGCTGTTCGCCCAGTTCGGCGACATCACCTCGCCGTGGGTGCAGTGGATCAGCGTCAACCTCGTCTCCCCGAGCGCGCCGCTGTACATGGCGGTCTACACGCTCCTCATCATCTTCTTCGCGTACTTCTACACGTCGATCACGTTCAACCCCGACGACGTCGCGGACAACATGAAGCGCTACGGCGGCTTCATCCCCGGCATCCGCGCCGGGCGCCCCACGGCGGAGTACCTGCAGTACGTCATCTCCCGGATCACCTCGGCCGGTGCGCTCTACCTCGCCGGCGTGGCCCTCATCCCGGTCATCGTCTTCGCGGCCCTCGGGCTGGCGGACACGACGAGCTACGCGCTGGGTGGCACCTCGATCCTCATCGTCGTCGGTGTCGGTCTGCAGACCGTCAAGGAGATCGACTCCCAGCTGCAGCAGCGTCACTACGAAGGCTTCCTCCGATGACCGCACGTCTCGTCCTCCTCGGCCCCCCCGGAGCCGGCAAGGGCACCCAGGCCGCGCGCCTCAGCGACTGCCTGGGCGTCCCGGCCATCTCCACGGGTGACATCTTCCGCGCGAACGTCGCCGACGCGACCGAGCTCGGCCGCCGGGCGCAGCGGTACATGGACGCGGGGGAGTACGTGCCCGACGAGGTGACCAACGCGATGGTGCGCGCGCGGCTCGCGGAGCCGGACACCGAGCAGGGGTTCCTCCTCGACGGCTACCCCCGCACGGCCGAGCAGGTCCGTGAGCTCGACGCGATGCTCGACGAGCAGGGACGGCGCCTCGACGCCGTCGTGGAGATCACCGCGGCCGCCGACGTCGTCATCGCCCGCCTCCTCGGGCGCGCCCGGGAGCAGGGCCGTGCCGACGACACCGACGTCGTCATCCGGCGCCGGCTCGAGGTCTACCGCGAGCAGACGGAGCCGCTGACCAGCCTGTACGCCGAGCGGGACCTGCTCGTGCAGGTCGACGGGATCGGCGAGGTCGACGAGGTCACCGAGCGGATCGTCGGGGCCCTGCAGCCCCTGCTCGTCTGAGGACCGGCGGCCTCCGCCGCCCCACGACCGAGGGAGAGTCGCATGTTCGGACGTGAGCGCGTCGAGTACAAGACGGCCGACCAGATCCGCGCCATGCGCCGCGCGGGCCTCGTCGTCGCCGACATCCACGCGGCCCTGCGCGCCGCCGTCGCGGTCGGGGTCACCACCGCCGACCTCGACGGCGTCGCCGCCGAGGTCCTGCGCCGCGCGGGGGCCCGGTCGAACTTCCTCGGCTACCACGGCTACCCCGCGCACGTGTGCATCTCCGTCAACGACGAGGTGGTCCACGGCATCCCCGGGGCCCGCACCCTGGCGCCGGGCGACGTCGTCTCCTTCGACTGCGGCGCCGTCGTCGACGGCTGGCACGGGGACGCCGCCTTCACGGTGGTGCTCGACCCCGCGGACCCCGGCGACCAGCTGCTGGCGCAGGTCACCGAGGAGGCGTTGTGGGACGCGGTCGCGGCGCTGGCCACGGGGGAGCGCCTCGGCGTGGTGGGCGACGCCGTCGAGGAGGCCGTGGAGCGCTGCGAGCGGGAGCACGGCGTGCGGCACGCCATCGTCGAGGAGTACGTCGGCCACGGGATCGGCACCGCCATGCACCAGCCGCCGGACGTCCTCAACTACCGCACGGGTGAGCGCGGCCTCAAGCTGCGCCCGGGCCTGTGCCTCGCCGTCGAGCCGATGATCACCCGGGGCGAGCGGCACACCCGGGTGCTCGCCGACGAGTGGACCGTCGTCACCACGGACGGCTCCCGTGCGGCCCACGCCGAGCACACCGTCGCTCTCACCGACGGCGGCGTGTGGGTGCTCACCGCGGCGGACGGCGGCGAAGAACAGCTCGCGAACCGCGGCGTGCGGGTCGCGCCTCTGCCATGATGCCGAGATGGGGCAGGTCGGGGGCCGGGGCGACGTGCTGCCACGCGCCAGCCGTGACGCGCAGATCGGTGCCAAGGTCACGGAGGCGCTCGAGCGCCGCGCGCCCCTGACGGTCGTCCGCGCCCCCCGCGGCTACGGCAAGACCACCGCCGTCGTGCGGTGGATCGCCTCGCGCGCGGAGGGTCCGCCGGTGCGCTACGTCCGCCTCGGTCTCGAGGAGCGGGTGGGCGCGGGATTCTGGCGCCTGCTGCGCGCGGTCCTCGAGGAGGAGGGCGTGGAGACCGGGCCCGGCGTGGACGACCGTGCGGTGGTCCGCCGGGCGCTCACCCTCCACCGCCGCCCGCTCGTCCTCGTCCTCGACGACTTCCACGAGGCGGGCCGGCTCGAGGGCGCTCCGGCGATCGACGAGGACCTCGTCGAGCTCGTGCGGCGCAACGACCGGCTCGAGCTCGTCGTCGTCACCCGCGCCGTCCGTGACATCGAGACCACGGGGGCCCTCTCGGTCGACACCGCCGTCGTGCGCCCCACGGACCTCGCCCTCACCGGCGACCTCGTCCAGGCCCTCGCCCGCCGCCGGGGGCTCACCGTCTCGGCGGAGCACGCGCACCGGATCGCCGACGACCTGGGGGGCTGGCCCGCCGCCGTCCGGGCGTGCATCGAGGCGGCGGCGATGAACGGCTCGGACACCGTCGTCGACACCGGGCTCGTCGACGACTACCTCTTCGGGCTGCTCCAGGACATGACCTCCGACGGCCTGCGCGACTTCCTCCTGCGGACGGCCGTGCCCGAGGAGTTCAGCGAGGCCACGGCCCGGGCGATCGTCCCCGGCGCCGCCGTGGGCACGCACCTGCGCAACCTCCGGGCCGCCGGACTGCTCACCCGGGCGCACCGCGGCGTCGCCGTGCGGTACTCCTACCCGCGCGCCATCCGGGAGGCACTGGTCCGCATCCTCGGTGAGACCCGTCCCGAGGTCGTGCCGGAGGTGCACCGCGCGCTCATGGCGTCGGCCGCCCAGGAGGAGGGCCCGGCCGGCGTCCTGCGGCACGCGTGCCTCGCGGGGGAGTGGGAGGTCGCGCTGGCGGTCGTCGAGGAGGACTGGGCCACGCTGGTCACGCACCACCAGGACGCCCTTGTCGAGGCGGCCCGCGCCATCCCGGACGCCCTCGTGCGGGCGGACTCCCGGCTGGCGGTCGTCCGCGACGAGCTGCCCCGCGGCATGCGGCGACCCGGCCGGAACCCCGGCGTGTGGCTGCCCTCCGACCCGGCGTTCCTCGACCTCACCGCGCGCCTGCGCTCGGCCGAGGGGGGCACGGGCGACCACGTCATGGTGCTGTTCCAGTGGGCGGTGAGCGCGGTGCTCGCCGGCGACAACGACACCGCCCTGTACGCCTTCGGGCGGGTGCGCGAGCACGGCATCGAGCACGAGGACCTCGCTGCCCGGCTCATGGGGACGGTGGGGATGCTCATGACCCGGGCCATCCTCGGCGACGTGGAGCACGCCCTGGGCTGGGCGAGGGACCCCGAGCTCGCCGACGTGCTCCAGGGGCCGTCGCGCGACGGCCTGGTCGGCCTCATCCAGGCGAGCGCCCGGATCGGCTACGCCATCGCCTGCGTCGACGGGGTCCTGCCCGACGCCGCGGCGGCGGTGGCCCGGATCCGGGAGCTGCGGCGCCGGGACGACCTGTGGGCCATGTCGGTGTTCGCCCGGGCGCACCTGGCGACCGTGAGCGGGTCCGAGGAGGAGCGCGCCCGCAGCATCGGCGCCCTCCGCGCGGCGCTGCGGCACACCGACCCCGGCGGGATCACCGAGGCCACGCTCGCCACGACGCTCGCCGAGCTGCTCCTGCTGTCCGGGATGAGCGGTGCGGCCGCCGACGTCCTCGACGACCTCCCCGACACGGCGGTCTCGGCCACGACGCGCGCCCAGCTCCTGCTCGCGCAGGGACGCTGGCGGGATGCCATCCGTGTGGCGGAGGCCGTCCTGGCGACGCCGGCCACCCGCCGGGCCCACTTCGCGTGCGAGGTCCACATCGCCTGGGCGCTGGACCAGCTCGGCGAGCCGGCGGCAGCCCGCCGGGCGTTCGCCCAGGCCGTGCGCACGGCGCAGGAGACCGGCCTGCGCCGCGCGCTCCACCTCCTGCCCACGGAGGTGTTCGAGTCGCTCGCGGCCGGTGTGCCCTCGGCGCGTGCCCTCCGCCCCGCGGACGGGAGGGCCCCGGCCCGACCGCTCGAGGACGCACCGGTGCCCCCGGCGCCCGCGGACCTGTCCGACCGGGAGGCCGAGGTGCTCGTCGCCCTGCGCGACCATGCCGGCCCGGCGGGCATAGCCGAGCAGCTCGGGATCTCCCCGAACACCGTGAAGACCCACCTGCGCCGCGTGTACCACAAGCTCGGCGCGTCGAGCCGGCAGGAAGCCCTGCGGATCAGTGCCCACTGGCCGGTCCGTGGAGCGAGCCGGCGCGGGGACTGACCGCTCATGCCCATCCCGCGCATCCCCCGGGCGTTCGCGCCGACGCGCGCGGCCGCCGCGATGGGCCGACGCCTGCCCCCGCTGGTGGTCCTCCGGGCGCCCCGGGGGTACGGCAAGACGAGCGTCGCGGCCAGCTGGCTCGCCTCGCCCGAGATGTCCGGGGTCACCCGGTCCTGGCTCACGGTGCCCGAGGGGCCGGTGTCGGCCGCGGACCTGTGGACCGCGGTGCACGACACGTGGGTCGAGGACGGGATCGCCCTCGCGGAGACGGTGCCGACGACGGGCTCCCTCCGGGCCGTCCTGCGCCGCCTGGACCGGCGTCTCGTCCTGGTCATCGACGGCCTGCACCACGTCCACGACACCGCCGTCGACGACGAGCTGGTAGGCCTCGTCCAGGACCACGAGCTCTTCCACCTCGTCGTCACCACGCGCGCGCACCGTCCCATCGAGCGGCTCGGGCCGGCCACGGTGGACGCCGGCGTCCTGCGCGTGCGGGACCTCTCCCTCGACGACGCCGAGACGCGGGCGTTCGCCGGCCGGCTCGGCCTGCCGCTGACCCCGCCCGAGGCCAGTGCCCTGCGCGCCGATCTCATCGGCTGGCCGGCGTTGGTCCGGGCCGTCGTCCTCGACTCCGCCCGCCGCCCCGACGGCTCCCTCGACATCGAGCTGCCGCCGGTGGAGCACTACGTCGGCGCGGTTCTCCACGACGCCGATTTCGCCCCCTACTTCCGGCTGGCGACGGCGCTCGCCGTCCCAGGGACGTTCACCCGCGAGGACATCCGGCGCCTCGCCGGTGAGCCCGCCCGGGACGGGCTGTTCGACGACCTCGTCGAGGCCAACCTCGTCACCGCCGTCGGGCCGGGGCCGACCTATGCGATGGCACCCCCGATCCGCGCCGCCGCGGCGCACGTGCTCGAGCGCGAGGACCCCGCGCGGTTCCGCCTCCTCCACGCGCTCAGCGCCGGCGACGGCCCGGTGATCGTCGCCCTCGAGCACGCGGCCAAGGCCGGCGCGTGGCCGATCGCGATCGGGCTCGTGGAGGACCACTGGGCCGAGCTGCTCCGGGAGCACGCTCCCCGGCTGCGGGACGTCGTCGCACGGATGCCGGACGACGTCGTGGCGAGCAGCGCGCGGCTCGTCCTCGCCCGTGAGCACATCCTCGACGTCCACACTGCGGCGCGCGCGGAGCACGTGCTGCGGTCCGGCCGGCTCACGCCCGGGGGCTGGTCCGGCCGCGCTCCCAGCATGACCGAGCGGTTGTCGCGGCGGAGCGGCGCGGCGTCGGTTCCCCGCAGCCACCTGGCCCGGCAACCCGTCGACGAGGCACCGGTCGACGACGAGGTCCGCGGCGCCGTGCCGGAGCTGCTCGTCGAGTGGAGCCTGGACCAGCTGTACGCGGGGGACGTCGTCGGGGCGGCGTACGGGTTCGCCACCGCCGCCCGCCGGGCCGGGGCCGACGGTGGCGCCTACCGTGAGGCGGCGACCGGCGCCGCGGTCGCGCTGGCGCTGCTCGGCCACCTCGGCGACGCCGAGGGCTGGCTCCGCGCCGCGGCCGAGGCCACCGGGGAGGTGCGCGACCTGGAGCTGGCGGCGCGGCCCCTCGTCGAGGCGACGATCGCCACCCTCCGCCTCGACGACGCGGCGGAGGTGCTGCGGGTGCCCGCGCGGTCCCCCCTCGCCCCGCTCGTGGCTGCGGCGCGCCTGGTCGTCGCGCACGGCGCGCTCCACCGTGGCGACCCGGCGGGCGGGCTCCCGGAGGTCGCGAGCCTGTCCGTCACCCTCGACCCGGGGAGCGCCGAGCTGGGGCTCGTCGTCCGGGCGGCGACGTCGCTGCGCTGCGACCTCCACCTCGTCGCCGGCGAGTACGACCGCTGCGCGGCGCTGCTCGCGCCGATCCCGGGCCTCGTGCCCAACCGGGCGCGGCACGCCTTCTACGTCGGGGCCTACGACGAGGCGCTCCGCCTCACCCAGCGCGCGGACGGCGACGCCGGGCTCGCCCCGTGCGCGTCCCTCGAGCTCCTCGTGATCCGGGCGTGCGCCGCCTGGCGTACGGGGGACGAGGAGCGCGCCCTCGCGTCGCTGAGCACCGCGGTGGCGCTCGCCGCCGACGTCGGGGTCCTCCTGCCGTTCCTCTCGGTGCCGCGCGGCGACCTCGACGCCATCGCCGCGGGCCACCCGGCGGTGCAGCGCTTCCTCGACGCGCCGCGGCTCGCGTCCGCCTCCTCGCCGTACCCCGAGCCGCTCCGCGCCAGCCAGCTCAGCGCCGCGGAGCGGCGGGTGCTCGAGCACCTGGCCGGCCCCCGGTCCCTGGCCCAGGTCGCACGCAGCCTCTACCTCTCCGAGAGCACCGTGAAGACCCACGTCCAGCGCATCTACCGCAAGCTCGGGGTGGCCACCCGGGCCGCCGCCGTCGCCCGGGCGCGCGAGCTCGGCCTCCTGGACGACCGCTCCGGCGACCGCTGAACCCGGGCGCCACGCGGCGCTCCCGCCCGCCGTGCGCCACCCGGGGCGTGCGGGACCGCGGTGACCCCGGCCAGCCCCCTCACCCCCGCATCACCCTGGTGAATCAGCCGGTCATCAGCCTCCGTTCCTTATGCCCGTCATCCGGCATGCGGTGTGTGCTGACAGTTGCCCGCTGATCACAAGGGAGTTCTGTCATGCGCCGTGCCGCCACACCCCGTTCCATCCGCCCCCGTCGCGGCGCTCGAGCCCTGTTCGCCGGGCTCCTCAGCCTCACCCTGGTGACCTCGGGCACCAGTGCGCTCGCCGTGGGCGAGCCACCACCGGAGACCGCCGTCGAGGACGCCGTCACCTCCGAGCCGACGCTGGAGTCGGTCGTCGAGGACACCGCCGTGGGCGAGACGGCGACCGACGGGGACGAGACGGCCGCGCCGCCCGCCGACGAGCCGGCTGCGCCGCCCGCGGACGAGCCGGCGGCACCGCCCGCCGACGTGCCCGCGGCCGAGGAGCCCGCCGCGCCGCCCGTCGAGGAGCGCGCCCCGCCGGCCGAGGAGGCCGCGGCCGCCGGGGACGTCAGCGTGCTGCAGGTGCCCCCGGGCGAGCCCGGGACCAACGAGGCGCACCTGCTCGTCCGCAAGGGCGGGGACCGCACCGGCACGGGTAGCACGAGCACGACGGTCGCGCCCCTGGCGGGCGCCTCGTTCGAGTTCTTCCGGGTCGGCAGCGTGAACACGGTCAGCGGTGGCACGTCCGTCGGCACCTGTACCACTGACGGCACCGGCCTGTGCGGCGTCGAGGTGTCCCTCGCCACGGGTAACAACTACTTCTACGCCGTCGAGACCGCCGCGCCGGGCGGGTGGCGCGTCCCGGTCTTCTGGGACGACCCCACCGACTTCTTCCGTTACAACACCGGCGCCATCGTGCGCACGGGCTCCGCCGCCGCCCGCACCGTGACCCTCCCGCGACCGGCGGAGCAGACCCGGCCGGGCGGCGTGCGGACATGGCCCGACGTCCGAGCCAACAACGTCGCCCCGCCCGTCTGTGGGATCGACCTCGCCCTCGTCATGGACCTGTCGAACTCCGTCACGGACTCCGCGGCACTCCTCAACCAGTACAAGGCCGCAGCGGTCGACTTCGTCGACGAGCTCACCGGCACGCCCTCGCGGGTGGGTGTCTACACGTTCGCGACGGCGGCTCCGGCGGCCGGGGTGAACAACACGACGCTCCCGCTGACCTCGGTTGCCACCGCTGGCACCGCGTCGGTGGTCACCGCCAAGATCAACTCGCTGACCGGGGCCCCGACCGAGCGGCAGGGCGGGACGAACTGGGACCGCGCGTTCCACCAGGTCGTCGAGAGCGGTGTCGAGCACGACGTCGTGCTCTTCCTCACCGACGGCGAGCCGACCTACCACCGGGACGCGCGCGGCTCCGGCAGCGAGGCCTCCATCACCGAGGTCGAGGAGGCCATCCACTCGGCGAACGCCGTCAAGGAGACCGGGTCCCAGGTGATCGTCGTCGGGATCGGCAACGCCGCCGGCACCCCGGCAGCGGCGAACCGCATGTCGCTGATCTCCGGTCCCGTCGAGAACCAGGACTACTACCGCACCAACTTCGCCGACCTGGCCGAGACGCTGGAGGAGATCGCCTCGCAGAACTGCGCGGGGACCCTGAGCGTCGTCAAGGAGGTCCGCACCCTCGCCGGGACCATCGTCCCCGGTGGTCCCGGGTGGACCTTCACCACGCCGACCGCCGGTGTCACCCCGACCTCGGTGACGACCGACACCACGAGCGCGGTCAACTTCGACGTCGCGCACCCGGCCGGCACGTTCGCGACCCCGGTCACCGTCAACGAGACGGTGAACGCGGGCTACACCCTCGCCCAGCAGGGCGGGTTCAACGCCCGGTGCACGACGGACACCGGTGCGTCCCTTCCCGTGACGAACGCCGGCACCACCGGCTTCACCGTCGACGTCGGAGCGCAGGTGATCGTCACCTGCACGGTCCGCAACGCCGAGGTCCCGCCCGACTACGACGAGCTCACGGTGACGAAGACCGCGGCGACGTACTTCGACCGTGACTACGACTGGGAGATCGAGAAGCTGGTCCGCCAGCCCGACCGCCAGGAGATCCCCGCCGGGGAGGACGCCACCTTCACCTACGACGTCACCGTGACGCCGAGCGGGCCGATCGACTCCGGCTACGGGGTGCGCGGCAGCATCGTCGTGAGCAACCCCAACGACGTGGACTTCACCGGGGTCAACGTCACCGACAGCCTGCCCAACGGGACGTGCACGGTCGCCGGGGGCACCAACGTCACCGTGGCGGCCAACGCGAGCCTCACGCTCGCCTACAACTGCTCCGTGCCGACGCCTGCCGCCTCCGGCACCAACACCGCGACGGCTACGTGGAACGCGACGACGTTCCCCGGGACCGCTGGCTCCGCCCAGGGCACCGCGGCGTTCGCCTTCGCCAGCGCCGAGATCAACGTGACGGACTTCGAGGTGATCGTCACCGACTCCGAGTTCGACCTCACCGACTACGACGACGGCACCCAGGTGGGCAACCGCGTCCAGGCGGACGACGGCCCCGTGACCTTCACCTACGACCTCACCTGGCCGGGCGTGCCGGGGCAGTGCGAGACCTACCAGAACACCGCGCGCATCACCGACACCGACGTCTCCCGCGGCGCCGGCGGGATCGGTGTCCTCGCGGTCGATGAGGAGAGCACCGAGACCGTCGAGGTCTGCACCGGGCTCGACCTCACCGTGGCGAAGAACGTCGTCACGAGCTTCGACCGCACGTACCTGTGGGAGATCGACAAGGAGGCGGACGAGACCTCGGTGACCATCGGACCCGACGGCACCGCGACGTTCGACTACACGGTCACGGCGACCCCGCTGGAGTTCACCGACTCCGAGTGGGCGATGACCGGTGAGATCACCGTGACCAACCCCAACGCGTGGCTGGCCATCACCGCCGACGTCGTCGACTCCGTCGACGTGGGCGGCGGGGCCACCTGCACCGTCGAGGGCGGCCAGGACGCCGTCATCGCCGCGGGTGCCACGGTGACCTTCGAGTACACCTGCACGTTCACCTCGCAGCCGGACTACGAGGGGACGAACACGGCGACCGTCACCTGGGACGGCGACGTCCCCACGCCCACGAGCTCGGCCGTCGGCACGGCCGACGTGACGAGCGACGGCTGGTCGCAGACGCCGATCAACGAGACCATCACCGTCGTCGACGACAAGACGAACCCGGCGAGCCCGGTGACGCTGGGCACCGCCGAGTGGAACGAGGACGGCACCCCGACGGAGTTCGAGTACTCCCTCACCCTCGAGGGCGTGCCCGGCGAGTGCGTGGACTTCACCAACACCGCGTGGATCGCCGAGACCGACCAGGAGGCCACGGAGGAGGTGACGGTCTGCCAGCAGGCACCCGTCACCGCCACGAAGACCGCCGAGGCGACCTTCGACCGGACCTACTTCTGGGACATCGACAAGTCGGTGGAGGACACCGACGTCACCGTCAACCCGGACGGGACCGCGACCTACGACTACGTGGTCGAGGCCATCCCCGGGGACACCGAGGACTCCGGCTGGGAGCTCGCCGGTGAGATCACCGTGACGAACCCCAACGACTTCGGCACCCTCACCGTCGACATCACGGACGCCGTCGACGTCGGCGGCGGTGCCACGTGCACCGTCTCCGGCGGCACGGACGTCGAGCTCGCCGCGGGTGAGACCGTGACGCTCGACTACTCCTGCACGTTCACCTCCGCCCCGGCGACCACCGGCACCAACACGGCGACGGTCGCGTGGACCGACGCCGACGGCACCGACCAGTCCACCGAGGCCGAGGTCGACGTCACGTTCACCCTCGACGACGAGACCGACCGCACCGTCGACGTCTACGACGACAAGGTCGACCTCGACGAGCCCGAGCTGCTCGGGCAGGCCACCTGGAACGCCGCGGGCACGCCGACCACCTTCACCTACCAGAACACCCACCAGGGGGTCGGCGGGACGTGCACCCCGTTCACCAACACCGCCACGGTGGACGTCACCACCGGGGAGGACCCGACCGACTCCACGACGGTCAGGGTGTGCGTGCCCGGTGAGTTCACCCTCGACAAGGTGGCCACGGGCGCGGACCAGAACGCCGACGGGTCGTGGACCGTGACCTACGACGTCGTGGTGACCAACCCGGAGACCTTCGCGGGCGAGTACAACCTCTCCGACACCCTCGAGTACGGGGCGGGCATCACCCCGACCTCGGCGGAGTGGGAGCTCGAGGGCACCGACGTCTCCGGTGAGTGGGACCTCACCGCCGGGAACACCACGGTGCTCGCCACCGGCCGCGCCATCGCGGCCGGCGCGACCCACACCTACGCGGTGACGGTCATTGCGGAGGTAGGGACCGGCGTCATCGGGACCGAGCCCGGGCAGTGCCCGGACGAGGGCAGCACGACTCCCGGTGGCTTCCTCAACCTCGCCACCCTCACCGCCAACACCCAGACCCTCACCGATCGCGACTGCCTCGAGCCGGTGGCCCCGACCGTCGACAAGGAGGCCGGTGAGCTCGTCGACAACGACGACGACACCTGGACGGTGACGTACCGGCTCGTCGTGGACAACCCGAGCGACACCCGGGACCTCACCTACGACATCTCCGACGAGCTCGGGTTCGCCGAGGGCGTCGCCATCGAGTCGGCGACGGTGTCCCGCGACGGGACGACGTTCCCCGACTGGGACGGCGTCGACGAGACCACCATCGCCACGGGCGTGGCGCTGCCGGCCGGAGCGACGCACACGTACACGGTGACCGTGACGATCTCCCTCACCACGGACATCGACGAGGACGACCGCGCCTGCGGCGTCAACGGGAGCAACGCGGGTCAGGGCCTGTTCAACGAGGTCACCATCGTCTCGGGCAACGACGAGCAGTCCGCCGAGGCGTGCGTCCCGATCCCCGACCCCGAGCTCGAGGTCGACAAGACCGCGCTCGGCGCGCACCAGAACGCCGACGGGTCGTGGACGGTCACCTACGACGTCACCGTGACCAACGACAACCCGGCGCTGAGCGCGAGCTACGACCTGACCGACACCCTGGAGTTCGGCGCGGGGCTCACCCCGACGTCGGCGAGGTGGGAACGTGACGGCACCGCGGACGCCGGCGAGTGGGACCTGCCCGGCAACCTCACCGCCGTCCTCGCCACCGACGTCACGCTCCCGGCCCGGACGACGCACACGTACACCGTCATCGTGATCGCCGAGGTGGCGACCGGGACCGTCGGGTCGACGCCGGGCCAGTGCTCGGGCGAGGACGGCACGGCGGGCGGCGGGTTCCTCAACGCCGCCACCCTCACCGTCGACGAGAGCGAGGTCGTCGTGCGTGACTGCGCGGAGCCGGCGGCTCCCACGGTCGAGAAGCGCGAGGGCACCCTCGAGGCGAACGAGGACGGGACGTGGGACGCGACGTACACCATCCACGTCGACAACCCCAGCGACACCCACGACCTCGCCTACGACCTGTCCGACGACCTCGGGTTCGCCGAGGGCGTGGTCATCAACTCCGCGACGATCTCCCGCGACGGGACGACGTACGAGGAGTGGGACGGGGACACGCAGCCGGTGATCGCCACCGGCGTGGCGCTGCCGCGCGGCACGACCCACGTCTACGACGTGCTCGTCAACCTCTCGCTCAGCCAGGCGATCGATGACGAGGACCGCGACTGCGAGCCCGAGGACGGTGAGGGCAGCGGGCTGTTCAACGCCGCGACCCTGGTCTCGGGCAACGACAGCTACGACGACGACGCCTGCCACCCGCTCACCGAGCCCGACCTCGACCTCGACAAGGTCGCGACGGGGGTCCGCCAGAATGCCGACGGCTCCTGGACGGTGACGTACGAGATCATCGTGCGCAGCACGACCGCGGTCGGAGGGTTCTACGACCTGTCCGACACCCTGGAGTACGGGGAGGGCCTCACGCCCACGTCGGCGGAGTGGGAGCTCGAGGGCACCGACGCCTCCGGCGAGTGGGACCTCGCGGCCGGTGACACGGCTGTGCTCGCCGAGGACCGGGCGATCACCGGCAACGCCACCCACACCTACACGGTGACGGTGGTCGCGGAGGTCGAGACCGGTGTGATCGGCACCGAGCCGGGCGTCTGCTCCGGCGAGGACGGCACCTCCGGTGGCGGCTTCCTCAACGCCGCCACGATCACCGTCGGCGGCGAGGACACCACCGACCGCGCCTGCGAGGAGCCCGCGGCCCCGACCGTGGACAAGCGCGAGGGCGACCTGGTGGCCAACCCCGACGGGACGTGGGACGTGGCGTACACGATCGTCGTGGACAACCCCAGCGACACCCACGACCTCGCCTACGACCTGTCCGACGACCTCGGGTTCGCCGAGGGCGTGGTCATCAACTCCGCGACGATCTCCCGCGACGGGACGACGTACGAGGAGTGGGACGGGGACACGCAGCCGGTGATCGTCACCGGTGAGGCGCTGCCCGCAGGGGCGACGCACACCTACGAGGTCCTCGTGAACCTCTCGCTCACCCCGGGCGTCGACCCGGTCGACCGCCCCTGCGTCCCCGACGGCGGCACGCCGGGGAGCGGTCTGTTCAACGGGGCGACCCTCACCTCGGGCAACGACGACTACGACGACGACGCCTGTGTGGAGATCCCCGAGCCGGCCCTGGAGATCGACAAGACCGCCACGGGAGCGACGCAGAACGACGACGGGTCGTGGACCGTGACGTACGACGTGGTGGTCGACAGCACGACGAACGTCGGCACCACCTACGACCTCACCGACACCCTCGAGTACGGCCAGGGCATCACGCCCACGTCGGCGCGGTGGGAGCTCGAGGGCACCGACGTCTCCGGCACGTGGGACCTCGCGGCGGGTGACACCGCCGTGCTGGCCCAGGACCGGGAGATCGCGGGCGGCGCCACCCACACCTACGCGGTGACGGTCGTCGCCACGGTGGCGCCGGGCGTGCCCGGCACCCCGGCGGGGCAGTGCACCGGCGAGGACGGCACCGACGGCGGCGGGTTCCTCAACTCGGCCACCCTGACCGTCGAGGGCGAGGACACCACCGGCCGCGACTGCGTCGAGCCCCCGTCCTGGACGATCAGCAAGTCGTCCGACCCGGCGTCCGGTTCGACGGTTCGCCCCGGTGACGTCATCACCTACACCGTCACCCTCCAGGCCCAGGGCACGCCGACCGGCGTGCGGGTGGTGGACGACCTGTCCGACGTCCTCGACGACGCCGACCTCACCGGTGACATCACGGTGAGCGTGGGCACGGCGGCCCTCGTCGGTGACGAGCTGGTGTGGCAGGTGGGCACGTTCTCCGGGACCGCCACCCTGACCTACCAGGTCGAGGTCGACGACGACGCCTGGTCGGCCACCCTCGTCAACGTCGTCACCGGCGACGGGGACCCGGAGTGTGTGGGCGACTGCACGACGACCCACCGGACCCCGCCCCGGGAGGCGCCGCCCACCGTGCCGCCGCGCACGCCGGCGATCCCGCCCACCGGGGCCGACATCGGCGGCCTCGCCGCCATCGGGCTGCTGCTCGCCCTCGCCGGGGCGGTCGCCGCCCGGGGCCGCCGGCGGTCCCACACGTCCTGACCGTGGCCCGGGGGGCGGGGAACGCCCCGCACCCCCGGGCCCGGCAGGGCAACCAGATCCACCCGTCTTCCGTGACAGTGCCCGCCCGGTCTGTCTTGGAGGAAGGGGCAGCGCGCCCGGTACCGCGTTTGTGATCGACGCGGTGCGACGGTGTCCGGGGAGGGCGCCAGGGCGTCGCTGGTGCGGGGGAGTCGCAGTCATGCGGCTCCCCCGCACGGTTGTGCGGGGGACCCGCACGGTCGTGCGGTGACCGCGTACGTCGCCTACGCCCCGCGCGCCGCGCGCCCGAGCGCCGCGCTCACCCCGGTGTCACCCCGCGGCCCCACGATGATCAACCGGTGGCCCACCGCCGAGGGGACGCGCGGACCGGCGCGTCGGTGGTGTGCTGGGGTCGACCTCGAGGAGTCCCCCCATGCGCCCAGCACCGTCCGCGACACCCCCGCCCGCCGGGGGCCGTCCCCGCGGGCCCGCGTGGCCGCTGGCCGCCGGTGGGGGAACCCCCGGCGTGGTCACCCCAGAACACCCCGTCCACCGGTGCGGCCCCGCCCGGTCTGCTGGTGACGGGCGGTCCCGCAGGAGCCGTCGGTGCGCGCACGCCGCGTTTGTGATCGACGTAGGCGTGCTCGCCGCAGGGCGGACGCCAGCTGCAGGGGCCGGCGCGTGGGGGAGTCCCTGGGCTCCCCCACGCGTGTGACGTATGCCCGACCGGTCACGGTGCACGCCCCGCGGGCCATGGCGTATGCTTTGTCGCTGGACCCGCGTGCCACGGCACTGGCCCCTGCCCGAGGTGGGGGCTGCACCGTTGACCGGCGCGCGGCGTCATCACAGCGAGCGGACCGGGAACGACGCGGCGCGCACGAGGGAAGAGTTAGCGGAGGATATGGCGAAGAAGGACGGCGTCATCGAGATCGAGGGCACCGTGGTCGAGGCACTGCCCAACGCGATGTTCCGCGTTGAGCTGAGCAACGGTCACAAGGTGCTCGCCCACATCTCCGGCAAGATGCGGCAGCACTACATCCGGATCCTGCCCGAGGACCGGGTGGTCGTCGAGCTGAGCCCGTACGACCTCACCCGGGGTCGTATCGTCTACCGCTACAAGTAATCACCGGACTCGACAAATCGCCGTCGCAGGAGCGCCCGAGGGGTGCGTCGTGCGCGGCGGCGGAGGAACGACATGAAGGTCAAGCCGAGCGTCAAGAAGATCTGCGACAACTGCAAGGTGATTCGGCGTCACGGCCGGGTCATGGTCATCTGCACCAACCTGCGGCACAAGCAGCGTCAGGGCTGATCCACCCCTGACGGCGGCGGGCAACCGCCACCAGCACATCGTCAGCGACCCGGGGGACCGGGTCGACCACCCCCGGTCGGAGGCCGGGGCCCGCCAGCCGGCGGGAGGACGGTGTGGAAGACCTCCGACCAGTATGAGGAGCACCTGAGTTGGCACGACTTGCCGGCGTCGACCTCCCCCGCGACAAGCGGCTAGAGGTTGCGCTCACTTATGTCTACGGCGTGGGACGCACCCGCGCGAAGGCGACGCTCGAGGCGACGGGCATCAGCCCCGACCTGCGCGTCAAGGACATGTCCGACACGGACCTCGTCGCCCTGCGCGACTACATCGACGCGAACTACAAGGTCGAGGGTGACCTGCGCCGTGAGGTCGCCGCCGACATCCGCCGCAAGGTGGAGATCGGCTCCTACCAGGGCCTGCGCCACCGTCGTGGCCTCCCGGTCCGTGGACAGCGCACGAAGACCAACGCGCGTACCCGCAAGGGTCCCAAGCGCACCGTGGCCGGCAAGAAGAAGGCCCGCTAAGCAGTAGTCCGACCCCGTGCGCACGCGCGGGCCGGTCCGAGCACCTCATCCAGGAGAGAACCCCCACATGCCCCCCAAGTCCCGTACGGCGACCGCCGCGCGCAAGCCGCGCCGCAAGGAGCGCAAGAACGTCTCCCACGGTCACGCCTACATCAAGAGCACCTTCAACAACACGATCGTGTCCATCACGGACCCGAGCGGCGCCGTCATCGCCTGGGCCTCCTCCGGCCAGGTCGGCTTCAAGGGCTCCCGCAAGTCGACGCCCTTCGCCGCGCAGCTCGCCGCCGAGGCCGCTGCCCGCCGCGCCCAGGAGCACGGCATGAAGAAGGTCGACGTGTTCGTCAAGGGCCCCGGCTCCGGCCGTGAGACCGCGATCCGCTCGCTCCAGGCCACCGGCCTCGAGGTCGGCTCGATCTCCGACGTCACGCCCCAGGCCCACAACGGCTGCCGCCCCCCCAAGCGCCGCCGCGTCTGATGCTCGATCGCCCGCTCCGGCGGGCGTGAACGACCCCGCCGGCCGGACCGATGGCCGGCGGGGACCCCTGCTTGGCGTCATATAGCGGACGCCTGCTGAAAGGAACACCACCGTGCTCATCGCCCAGCGCCCCACGCTGACCGAAGAGGTCGTCTCCGACTACCGCTCGCGATTCGTCATCGAGCCCCTGGAGCCCGGCTTCGGCTACACGCTCGGCAACTCCCTGCGCCGCACGCTGCTCTCCTCCATCCCGGGGGCAGCGGTGACGAGCATCCGCATCGACGGGGTCCTCCACGAGTTCACCACCGTTCCGGGTGTGAAGGAGGATGTCACCGAGATCATCCTCAACATCAAGAACATCGTCGTCTCCTCGGAGCACGACGAGCCCGTCGTCATGTACCTGCGCAAGCAGGGCCCCGGCACGGTCACCGCCGCGGACATCACCCCGCCCGCGGGCGTCGAGGTGCACAACCCCGACCTCCACATCGCCACGATCAACGCCAAGGGCAAGCTCGAGGTCGAGCTCACCGTCGAGCGCGGGCGCGGCTACGTCTCCGCGGCCCAGAACAAGAGCTTCGACTCCGAGATCGGCCGGGTCCCCGTCGACTCGATCTACTCGCCGGTGCTCAAGGTGACCTACAAGGTCGAGGCGACCCGTGTCGAGCAGCGCACCGACTTCGACCGCCTCATCGTCGACGTCGAGACGAAGCGCTCCATCGCGCCGCGTGACGCCATCGCGTCGGCCGGCAAGACGCTCGTCGAGCTGTTCGGGCTCGCCCGGGAGCTCAACACCGAGGCCGAGGGCATCGAGATCGGCCCCTCGCCGACGGACGCCGCCCTCGCGGCGGACCTGGCCCTGCCCATCGAGGACCTCGGCCTGCTGTCGCGCTCGTACAACTGCCTCAAGCGCGAGGGCATCCACACGGTCGGGGAGCTCGTGGCGCGGAGCGAGGCGGACCTGCTCGACATCCGCAACTTCGGTGCGAAGTCGATCGGCGAGATCCGCGAGAAGCTGGCCGGTCTGGGTCTGAGCCTCAAGGACAGCCCCGCGGACTTCGACCTCTCGCTCGTGGCGGACGACGAGGACGAGGCCTACGAGGGCGACCTCGAGTTCAGCGACGAGCAGCGCGACTGACGCCACCACCGGCGACGAATCAACACAGGAGACACCATGCCTACACCCCCGAAGGGTCCCCGCCTCGGTGGCAGTCCCGCGCACGAGCGGCTCATGCTGGCGAACCTGGCGACGGCCCTGCTGGACCACCGCCGGATCACCACCACGGAGACCCGCGCCAAGCGGCTGCAGCCCCTCGCTGAGCGGCTCATCACCCTCGGCAAGCGCGGCGACCTCAGCTCGCGCCGTCGGGCGCTCGCCACGGTCAAGGACAAGCGCGTCGTCCACGAGCTCTTCGCGGAGATCGCGCCGACGATGGCCGAGCGCCAGGGCGGCTACACCCGCATCACGAAGATCGGCCCGCGCAAGGGCGACAACGCCCCCATGGCGGTCATCGAGCTCGTCCTCGAGCCCGTGAGCGCCAAGCAGGCCGTCGTCCGCGAGGCTGACGCCTCGACCAAGCGCGCGGCGCGCAAGGCCAGCTCGGTCACGGCCAACCCGGCCAAGGCCACGCCCGCCACGGAGGCCTCCCCGGAGGAGTCCGAGACGGACGAGACGGCCGCGGGCGCCGACGAGGCCCAGCAGGCTCAGGCCGCGGCGACGGAGTCCTCCGCCGCTGCCGCCGACGAGGCCGCCCTCGACGCGGGTGCGGCCACGCCGGACAGTCCCGACGCCGGGCGTCGCTGACCCCATCGCGTGCAGCGCCGGGCACCTTCGGGTGCCCGGCGCTGTCGTGCACCCGGGCGCAACGGTGCGGACCACCGGTGCGCCTCTAGCCTGGTGACGTGAACCCGACCGTCCTCCTCGTCCACGGGGTGCGGGCGTCCGCCTCGATGTGGCGCGCCCAGCTCGCCGCGCTGGACCGGGCCGCGGTGCCCGCACTGGCCCCCGACCTGCCGGGTCACGGCGCCCGCCGCGGGGAGGCGTTCACCGTCGCCGGTGCCCTCGCCACGCTGGACGAGGCCGCCTCGTCGGCCGGCGGACCGGTGGTCGTCGTCGGGGTGTCCCTGGGTGGCTACCTCGCCCTGCACTGGGCCGCCTCCACCGCGCGCCGGCCCGCCGCCGTCCTCGCCGCCGCCTGCTCCACCCGTCCCCGCGGGCCCGGCCTCGCGGGCTACCGCGCGCTGGCCTCCCTCATCGAACGGCTGCCGGACCGCGGCGCGGGGCTCAACGACGCGCTCGCCCGCCGGGTGCTGCCGGCGCAGGCGCTCGACGACCTCGCGGTCGGCGGGATGGCGGTGGGGGTGATGGACGCCGTGCTCGCCGACGTCGGCGGGCTCGATCCCGTCGCCGACCTCCGCGCACTGGGGGACGTGCCCGTGCGGCTCGTCAACGGGCGGTGGGACCACTTCCGGCTCGAGGAGCGGACCCTGCTGGCGGCGTGCGCCCGGGGCCGGCTCGTCGTCGTCCCGGGGGCCACCCACCTCGTCTCGCTGGTCCGGCCGGTGGCGTTCACGCGGCAGGTCCTCGAGCTCGTCGCCGAGGTGCGCTAGCGCGCCGCCAGCTCCCACGCGCGCACTCCGCCGACGATCCCCGCGCTGTTGGGGACGATGACGACGTCATCGCCGAGGCGGGTGGAGACCTGCGGGCTGATCCGGCGCGAGTTGCCGCCGCCGAGGTAGAGGCGGTCCCACAGGTACATGGGCCGCAGGGCCTCCACGACGCGGCGGGCTCGGCGCGACCACATGGCGTCCCCGAGGCGTAGCCGCTCGTGCTCGCCGATGTAGTCGTCGTAGGTGAGGCCCCAGCGCACGGTCGCCTGGCTCAGCTCGGCGTGGGGCGCGAGCACCCCGCCGTCGAAGACCGCGTTGCCCAGGCCGGTGCCCAGGGTGAGGACCATCTCCAGGCCCGCGCCGGCCACCACGCCGGCGCCGTGGACCTCGGCGTCGTTGAGGACGAGCGCCGGCATCCCGAGGCCCTGCTCGAGGGCGCCCCGCATGTCGAAGCCCGCCCACGCCTCGACGAGCTCGGGCAGGACCCGGGTGCGCGGGCCCGCGCGGGTGACGTAGTGCGGCGTCGCGACGACGACGCCGTGCCGCAGCATGCCCGGCATGCCGACGGTGACGCGGTCGGCCGGGGGGAGCTGGTCGGCGAGGGAGGCGACGGCGGCGACGAGGCGGTCCGGCGGCAGCGGGTAGGGCGTGCGCGCCCGCACCGGCTGGGCGTGCATGGTGCCGGCCGCGTCGAGGACGGAGGCCTTGAGCCCGCCGCCGCCGCAGTCGACGGCGAGGGTGGTGGGGCCGGAGGTCACTCCCGGAGCCTAGCGGCGGGCGGCGGCGGTAGCCTCGGCTCCGTGACGGACGCCGGGACCACCGACCTCGTGCGGGTCCGCCTGGACCTCGCCTACGACGGCGCGGCGTTCGCCGGCTGGGCGGCGCAGCCTGGCCTGCGCACGGTCCAGGGCGTCCTCGAGGAGGCGCTGACGACCGTCCTGCGGCTGCCCGTGCCGGCCCGGCTCACCGTGGCCGGCCGGACCGACGCCGGCGTCCACGCTCGCGGCCAGGTGGCCCATGTCGACGTCCCGCTCTCCGCCTGGGAGGCGGTGCCCGGGCGGTCCGCCCACCGCCCCGAGGAGGCGCTGCTGACGCGCCTCACGGGGGTGCTGGGCCGCGCCGGGGCGAGCGACGTCGTCGTCACGGGGGTGCGCGTGGCGCCGCCCGGGTTCGACGCGCGGTTCAGCGCGGTCTGGCGCCGCTACGCCTACCGGATCGCCGACGAGCCGCGGCGCCGCGACCCGTTGGCCCGGGCGCACGTCCTGTGGCACCCCCGCCCGCTCGACGTCGCCGCCATGGCCGCCGCGGGCGCTTGGCTGCTCGGGGAGCACGACTTCGCGGCGTACTGCAAGCCACGCGAGGGCGCCACGACGATCCGCACGCTGCTCGACCTCCACTGGCGACGAGCGGGCGAGGGCGAGCCCGACGCCGGCCTCGTCGTGGCGACGGTGCGCGCCGACGCGTTCTGCCACTCCATGGTGCGGGCCCTCGTCGGGGCGCACCTGGCCGTGGGGGAGGGCCGCCGGGGTGTGGAGTGGCCGCGGGAGGTGCTCGCGGCCGGTCGGCGGGACCCGGCCGTCACCGTCGCCCCGGCCCGCGGCCTCACCCTCGAGGAGGTCGGCTACCCCGACGACGTGCACCTGGCGGCGCGGGCCCTGGAGGCCCGCGCCGTGCGGACGCTGCCGACGCCTCCGGCGACCGGCTGAGCACGCACGAACGCCCCCTGCCTCGCGGACCGGTAGCGACACCGGCTCCTGCACGCGGCAGGATCACGAGGGAGGGGGCGGACGTGGTGCGGACGTACGCCGAAGGGGCGGACGTGGATGGGGGCGGACGCCGAAGGCGCGAACCGGTCGGCGGTCAGCCGGGCGTGCCGCCCTCGTCGACCAGGCCGGTGAGCCCGGGGGCCTCGTCCTCGTCGACGATGTGCATGGCCGCCTCCTCGGCGGTCGCGGCGCCGCCGGCGACGCCGACGTCCGCCGCCCAGGACGACTGCGCCTCGCCCACGGTGTCCGTGGGGTCGTCGTCGTCGGGGAGCGCCTCGAGGCGCCCCGCGCGGTCGGGCTGGCGGTCGGGGAGGGGCTGGTCGCCGGCCTCCTCCCACACCTCGGGCTGCTCCTGCTCGAGCCGCTCGGCGAGGGTGTCCCCCTCGACCTGCTCCCGGGGCGTGAGGTTGAGGCCCCGCAGGGGGTCCCGCTCGGGCGGGGAGACGCCCTCGTCCGCGAGGTCGTCGACCCCGCGCTCGACGAGCATCTCCTCCTTCTGCAGCTGGTCGGTGTCCCCCTCACCCGCGAGGGAGGGGTCCTGCCGGGTGGCCGAGGTGTCTGCCGTGGTGTCCATGGACGCGGCCGCTTCCGAGGTGTCGGGCTCGACCGACATGTCGTTCTCACTCATAGGCTCAGGCTGCCATCGACCGCCGGTGCTCGCACGACGGGCCGGTGCGCGGGCCGGTCCCCGGACCGTGCGGAGACCCGCGTCGCTCCCACCAGTTTTGACCGCGGCGCCGCCCCGGCGTACCCTTTGATGTCGCCTGGCATCCCCATGCGCTCCCGGTGCCTCCCACTCGCCGGACGAGCGGCGGATGAGCTCAAGCGAGCACCACCTGACCATGGGCAGCGGCTCGCGCTGCCGCCCGCTAGATACGCAGAAGAAACGAAGGCTACGCCCGTGCGCACGTACACACCGAAGCCCGGCGACGTCGAGAAGAACTGGTACGTCATCGACGCCACCGACGTCGTCCTCGGCCGACTGGCGACCCAGGTCGCGACCCTGCTCCGTGGGAAGCACAAGGCGACGTTCGCATCGCACGTGGACAACGGTGACTTCGTCGTCGTCATCAATGCCGAGAAGGTCGCCCTCACCGGCAGCAAGCGCGAGGACAAGATCGCCTACCACCACTCCGGCTTCCCGGGTGGTCTCAAGGCGACCAACTACGCCCAGCTCCTCGCCAAGCACCCGGCTCGCGCGGTCGAGAAGGCAGTCCGGGGCATGGTCCCCAAGACCACGCTGGGCCGCGCCCAGCTCCGCAAGCTGAAGGTCTACGCCGGTCCTGAGCACCCGCACTCCGCTCAGAAGCCGCAGACGTTCGAGATCACCCAGGTCGCCCAGTAACCACCGCCTCTGCGGTGCGGGTGCCCTCTCAACAGGACACGAGGAGAACTGTGGCTGAGACCACTGCCGAGATCGAGCTGGACGACGAGTCCGTCCCCAGCAGCTACACCAGCGAGAGTGCTGCCCCCGCAGCCGGTCTGGGCCAGAGCATCACCGCTCCGGGCCAGGCCATCGGGCGCCGCAAGGAAGCGGTTGCCCGCGTCCGCCTCGTCCCCGGAACCGGGCAGTGGAAGGTCAACGGGCGCACGCTCGAGGACTACTTCCCCAACAAGCTGCACCAGCAGCTCGTCAACGCCCCGTTCGCCCTCCTGGACATCGAGGGCCGCTTCGACGTGGTCGCGCGTATCGACGGCGGTGGGATCTCCGGCCAGGCCGGCGCGCTGCGCCTCGGTGTGGCCCGGGCGCTCAACGCGATCGACACCGAGTCGAACCGCCCCGCGCTGAAGAAGGCCGGCTTCCTCACCCGCGACGCCCGCGTCGTGGAGAGCAAGAAGGCCGGACTCAAGAAGGCCCGCAAGGCCCCCCAGTACTCCAAGCGCTGACCCGCGCTGCTTCCGAACGGCCCCGCCAGGCACTCGCCCGGCGGGGCCGTTCGCGTACCGGGGCGGGGTCCCGGGCCGCGTCGGCTCCGCACCGGATCCGCACATCCCCCTCACCGGCCGCGCGTCCCCGCACGTGCGCGAGCGTGCCACGATGGTCCCCAGTGCGGCCGGCGGGGTCGTTCGAAGACAAGGAGAGCTGATGCCGCGACTGTTCGGGACCGACGGGGTCCGTGGGCTGGCCAACCGGGACGTGAGCGCGGAGCTCGCCCTCGACCTCGGCGCTGCCGCCGCCCACGTGCTCGCGACCTCTGGCCAGTTCGACGGCCACCGCCCGCGGGCGGTCATCGGTCGGGACACCCGGCTGTCGGGGGAGTTCCTCGGCTCGGCCATCGCCGCGGGCCTGGCCAGTGCCGGCGTCGACGTCATCCAGGTCGGCGTGCTGCCCACGCCCGGCGTCGCATACCTCACGTCGAGCATGGACGTCGACCTCGGCGTCGTCATCTCCGCCTCGCACAACCCCATGCCGGACAACGGCATCAAGTTCTTCGCGCGCGGCGGCCGCAAGCTCGACGACGCCGTCGAGGACGCCATCGAGGCGCGGCTCGGCGCCCAGTGGGAGCGCCCCGTCGGTGCCCAGGTCGGCTCCATCGGCGAGGACGCCCGGGCCGCCGACCGCGCCTACGTCGACCACCTCGTCTCCGCCGTCGGCGTCGACCTCGCCGGCCTGCGGATCGCCGTCGACTGCGCCAACGGCGCCGCCAGCGCGGTCGGGCCGCTGGCGCTGCGCGAGGCGGGGGCCGACGTCGTCGTCATCAACGCCTCCCCCGACGGGCGCAACATCAACGACGCCTGCGGCTCCACGCACCCGGAGCAGCTCCAGGCGGTCACCGTCGCCTCGGGCGCGGACCTGGGCGTCGCCTTCGACGGCGACGCCGACCGCTGCCTGGCGGTGGACCACACGGGTGCGCTCGTCGACGGCGACCAGATCATGGGCCTGCTCGCCGTGGCGATGAAGGAGGAGGGCACGCTCGCCAACGACACCCTCGTCGTCACCGTCATGAGCAACCTCGGTCTCCTGCTCGCCATGCGCGACGCCGGCATCGCCACCGTCCAGACGGCCGTCGGTGACCGGTACGTCCTCGAGGCGATGCGCGCCGGCGGGCACACCCTGGGCGGGGAGCAGTCCGGGCACATCATCAACTCGGCGCACGCCTCCACCGGTGACGGGCTGCTCAGCGCGCTGCTCATCGGCGCGCAGGTGGTGCGCACCGGGCGGCCGCTGGCGGACCTCGCCTCCGTCGTGCACCGGCTGCCGCAGGTGCTCGTCAACGTCCCCGGCGTCGACAAGTCCCGCACCGCCTCCGACGAGGCCCTCCTCGACGCGGTGGCCGGGGCCGAGCGCGAGCTCGGGGAGACCGGCCGCGTGCTCCTGCGTCCCTCGGGCACCGAGCCGCTCGTGCGCGTCATGGTCGAGGCGGCCTCCCAGGACCAGGCCGACGACGTCGCCCGTCGGCTTGCGGGCGTGGTGAAGGACCGGCTGGCGTTGTGACCGAGCTCATGGCGGCGGTCGAGGAGTCCGTCCTCGGCCTCGCCGGCTCGCCCTGGATCCTCCTCGCGGTCTTCGTGCTCGCCACCATCGACGGGTTCTTCCCGCCGGTGCCGAGCGAGTCCGTCGTCATCGCGGTCGCCGTCCTCGCCATCACCGGGGAGGGCCCGAGCCTCTGGCTGCTCATCGCGGCGGCCGCGGCCGGCGCGTTCAGCGGGGACCTCATCGCGTTCGGGGTGGGCACCAAGGTCCCCATCCACCGGTTGCGGATGTTCCAGGGCGACCGGGGCCAGGGGGCCCTGGCATGGGCGAGCCGCGCGCTGGCGACCCGGGGCACGGTGTTCATCCTCTCCGCGCGGTTCGTCCCGGTCGGCCGCGTGGCCGTCAACATGACCGCGGGGGCCGTCGCCTACCCCCGGCGCCGGTTCATCGTCATCGCCGCCATCGCCGCGGTGATCTGGGGCGGCTACTCCACGCTGCTCGGCATGGGCGCCGGGGTGTTCCTCCACGAGCACCCGCTCGTCGCGGTCGCGGTGGGGGTGCTCGGCGGCGTCCTGCTCGGGTTCGTCGTCGACGCCGTCCTCAAGCGGGTGTCCCGGCGGATGGGCCGCGCGGACGACGGTGCCGCGGTCGACGGCCCCGCCGTCGAGGGCGGCGCCCCGGAGGGTCCCCCCGCCGGCGCCTGAGCCGTCAGACCTTGCGCAGCCGCATGCGGTGCATGCGGTGGTCGCCCGCCTTGGTGAGCACCAGCGTCGCCCGGCCCCGGGTGGGCAGGATGTTCTGCACGAGGTTCGGTTCGTTGATCGTCGCCCAGATCGACGTCGCCTTGGCGACCGCCGCGTCGTCGTCGAGGCTCGCGTAGCGGTGGAAGTACGACTGCGGCTCCGCGAAGGCCGTTCGGCGCAGCGAGAGGAAGCGCTCGACGTACCAGCGCCGCACGTCCGACGTCCGGGCGTCGACGTAGAGGGAGAAGTCGAAGAAGTCGCTCACGGCGAGGCTGGGGGACCCGTCCGCTGTCGTCCGCGCCGGCTGGAGCACGTTGAGGCCCTCGACGATGAGGACGTCGGGGTTGCGCACCGGCACCGACGCCCCCGGGACGATGTCGTAGGTGAGGTGGTCGTAGACCGGGGCGCTCACCTCGGCCACGCCGGCCTTGACCGCCGCGAGGAAGCGCAGCAGGGCCCGCTGGTCGTAGGACTCGGGGAAGCCCTTGCGGTCGAGGATCCCGCGCCGCTCGAGCTCGGCGTTGGGGTGCAGGAAGCCGTCGGTGGTGACCAGCTCGACGTTCGGGGTGCCCGGCCAGCGGCGCATGAGCTCGCGCAGCACCCGCGACGTCGTCGACTTGCCGACGGCGACCGAGCCCGCGACCCCGATGACGTAGGGCGTGCGCGCCACGGGCCCGCCGAGGAACGTCGCGGTGGACGCGTCGAGCCGACGCGCGGCGTCGACGTAGAGGCCGAGCAGCCGGGACAGGGGCCGGTAGACGGTGTCGACCTCGGCGAGGTCCACGGGGTCGCCCAGGCCGCGCAGGCGGCGCACGTCCGCGTCGGTGAGCGGTAGCGGGGTGGACGCCGACAGCCGGCTCCACGACTCGCGGTCGAACTCGACGAAGGGTGAGGGCGGAGAGCCGCCGGGCGAGGTCACTGCGCAAGTCTGGCGCACCCGCGGGCCTGCCCCCGCCGGCGTGCGGCGCGGAGAGCCGGGTACGGGCGCCGGGCCGGACCGCGTTACCCTCGGGCGCATGTGCGGAATCGTCGGTTACGTCGGGCCGGCCTCGCCGTCCGCCCGCCCCCTGGAGGTCGTCCTGGAGGGCCTCGCCCGCCTCGAGTACCGGGGGTACGACTCCGCGGGTGTGGCACTGGTCACCGGCGAGGGGCTCGTCGTGCGCAAGCGTGCCGGCAAGCTGGCCAACCTGCTGGGGGCGCTCGAGGCGGCGCCGCTGCCCCCGGCGACGGCGGCCATCGGGCACACCCGGTGGGCCACGCACGGCGCCCCGACCGACACCAACGCGCACCCCCACACCTCCACCGACGGCCGCCTCGCCGTCATCCACAACGGGATCATCGAGAACTACGCCGCGCTGCGCCGGCCGCTCGCGGAGGCCGGCGTGCCGTTCACCTCCCAGACCGACACCGAGGTGGTCGCCCACCTCCTCGCCGCCGCCCATGAGCGCACCGGCGACCTCACCGCAGCCATGCGCGAGGTCGCGGCGATGCTCGAGGGGGCGTTCACCCTCCTCGCGGTGCACGCCGCCGCGCCGGGGACGGTCGTCGCCGCACGCCGCAACTCCCCGCTCGTCGTCGGCCTCGGCGAGGGGGAGAACTTCCTCGGCTCCGACGTCGCGGCGTTCGTCTCGCACACCTCCTCCGCGCTCGAGCTGGGCCAGGACGAGGTCGTCACGGTCACCGCCGACTCCGTCCGGGTGACGCGGTTCGACGGCACGCCGGTCGAGCCGCGCCCGTTCACCGTGACGTGGGACGCGAGCGCCGCCGTCAAGGGCGGCTACCCCACGTTCATGGACAAGGAGATCCACGACCAGCCCAAGGCGGTCGCGGACACCCTCCTGGGCCGCACCGACGAGCAGGGCAACCTCCAGCTCGACGAGCTGCGCATCGACGAGGCGATCCTGCGGCGCATCGACAAGATCATCGTCGTCGCCTGCGGGACGGCCGCGTACGCCGGGCACGTGGCGAAGTACGCCGTCGAGCACTGGGTCCGCATCCCCGTCGAGGTCGAGCTCGCCCACGAGTTCCGCTACCGCGACCCGGTCGTCAACGAGAAGACCCTCGTCGTGGCCATCTCCCAGTCGGGGGAGACCATGGACACGATCATGGCGGTCCGGCACGCCCGGGAGCAGGGCTCGAAGGTCCTCGCGGTGGTCAACACCTACGGGTCGACGATCGCCCGTGAGTCCGACGCCGTGCTCTACACGCACGCCGGGCCCGAGGTGGCCGTCGCCTCGACCAAGGCCTTCCTCGCCCAGATCACCGCGACCTACCTCCTCGGCCTCTACCTCTCCCAGCTCCGCGGGACGAAGTACCTCGACGAGGTCGCCGGCTACCTCACCGAGCTCGCCAGGCTCCCCGAGAAGATCGAGCAGGTCCTCGCCCGCGAGGAGGAGGTCCGGGACATCGCGCGGTCCATGCGGGACGTCACCTCCGTGCTCTTCCTCGGGCGCCACGTCGGCTACCCGGTCGCCCTCGAGGGGGCGCTCAAGCTCAAGGAGCTCGCCTACATCCATGCCGAGGGGTTCGCCGCCGGCGAGCTCAAGCACGGCCCGATCGCCCTCATCGACACCGGCCAGCCGGTGATCATCGTCGTGCCCACGCCGCGGCGCCCCACCCTGCACGCCAAGGTGGTCTCCAACATCCAGGAGGTCCGGGCCCGCGGTGCGCACACCATCGTCATCGCCGAGGAGGGGGACACCGACGTCGAGCCGTACGCCGACGTCATCATCCGCATCCCCGCGACGCCCACGCTGATGACGCCGCTCGTCGCCGTCGTGCCGCTGCAGATCTTCGCGTGCGAGCTCGCGACCGCCAAGGGCCTGGACGTCGACCAGCCCCGCAACCTTGCCAAGTCCGTCACGGTCGAGTGAGCCGATGATCATCGGGGTCGGGATCGACGTCGTCGACGTCGCGCGCTTCCTCGCCACCCTCGAGCGCGCCCCGCGCCTGGCGGAGAAGCTCTTCACCCCGGCCGAGCGGGACCTCCCGCCGGCGTCGCTGGCGGCGCGGTTCGCGGCCAAGGAGGCGATCGCCAAGGCGCTCGGGGCGCCCGGGGGGATGTCCTGGCAGGACTGCACCATCGAGCGGACCCCGGGCCAGGCCCCGGTGGTCGCCGTGCGTGCCTCGGTCGCCGCCCGGGCCGCCGAGCTCGGGGTGGTGCGCTGGCACCTCTCGCTCTCCCACGACGCGGGCATCGCCTCCGCCGTCGTCGTCGCCGAGGGGCCGGCATGATCCGCGCGTACCCGGCCGCGGCGATCCAGGCGGCCGAGGAGCCCGTCCTCGCCGCCACCCCGGCCGACGCCCTCATGGTGCAGGCCGCCGGGGCGCTCGCCACGACCGTCCTGCGCGAGCTGAGAGCGCTGGGCGCCCGCCGCCCCGGCAGCGTCGTCCTCCTCCTCGTCGGCGGCGGCAACAACGGCGGCGACGCCCTCTACGCCGGCGCCCGCCTCGCCCGGCGCGGGCTCGTCGTCCTCGCCGCCCTGTGCGCCGGCACCGTGCACGAGCGGGCGCTCGCCACCGCGCGGTCCGCCGGCGTCGAGGTCCACCCCCTGCGGTCCGGGGCGGAGCTCGACGTCCTCGCCCTCCTCACGCTCGCGCGGCGGGCCGGCGTCTGGGTCGACGCCCTCACCGGTATCGGGGCCGCCGGCGGCCTCCGCGAGCCGCTCGCCGGCGCCGTGCGGGCGCTGGACGACGAGCGGCTCGCCAGCCCCGACGAGCCCCTCGTCGTCGCCGTCGACGTCCCCTCGGGCATCGGCGTCGACGACGGCGCCCTGCCGGGGCCGGTCCTGCCCGCGCACGTCACCGTGACGATGAGCGCCCCCAAGCCGGGGCTCCTCCTCCCGCCGGCCGCGGCCCTCGCGGGCCGCATCGAGGTCGTCGACCTCGGTCTCGACGCCGCCCTCGCCGCCGGCGCGCCGGAGACGGCCGCGCGGCTCACCGCCGCCGACGCGGCCGACCTGTGGCCGGTGCCCGGCGCCGCGGACCACAAGTACACCCGCGGTGTCCTCGGCCTGGTCGCCGGCTCGGCGCGCTACCCCGGCGCCGCCGTGCTCGCCACGAGCGGGGCGCTCGGCGCCGGGGTGGGCATGCTGCGCTACCTCGGTCCGCCCGAGCCGGCCGCCCTCATCACCGCCCGCCACCCCGAGACGGTCCCCGGACCCGGCCGGGTCCAGGCCTGGGCGCTCGGCTCCGGGATCGACCCCGCCGCCGCGGACCGTGCCGCCGCGGTGCGCGAGGCCCTCGCCCAGGCGCTCGCCGAGGACCTGCCCGTCGTCGCCGACGCCGGGGCCCTCGCCCTCCTGCCCGAGCGCCTGCCCGCCACCACCCTGCTCACCCCGCACGCCGGGGAGCTGGCGGCGCTCCTGCGCTCGCGCGGCCATGACGTCGACCGCGCGCAGGTCGAGGCCGAACCTCTGCGTCACCTGCGCGCCGCTGTCGACGCCACCGGCGCCACCGTGCTCCTCAAGGGCGCGACCACGCTCGTCGCCGGTCCCCACGGGCCGGTCCACGCCCAGGCCGACGGCACGCCGTGGCTCGCCACCGCCGGCAGCGGGGACGTCCTCACCGGCATCACCGGGGCCCTGCTCGCCGGGTGCGCGGCCGAGCTGCGGTCCGACACCCGGCGCGGGGGCGACCTGCTCGCCCGCCTCGGCGCCACCGCCGCGCTCGTCCACGGCCGCGCCGGGGTCCGCGCCAGCGGCGGCGGGCCCGCGGGGGCCACGGACGTGGCCCGCGCCGTGCCGGGCGTGGTGCGCGAGCTCATCGAGGGAGAACCGTGACCTACCACCCCGCCCGCGCCGTCATCGACCACGCGGCCATCCGGCACAACGTCACCCGCCTGCGCGAGGTGGCCCCCGCCGCCGACGTCATGGCCGTCGTCAAGGCCGACGCCTACGGGCACGGGCTCGTCCCCGTCGCCCGCACCGCGCTCGCGGCCGGGGCGACCTGGCTCGGGGTCGCCCAGCTCGGCGAGGCGCTGGCCCTGCGGGCGGCGGGCGTCCAGGCCCCGCTGCTCACCTGGCTCTACAGCCCCGGGGCACCGCTCGGCGAGGCGGTCGAGGCGGGCCTGGACGTGTCCGTCTCGGCCCCGTGGGCGCTCGCCGAGCTCGCCGAGGCGGCCCGGCGCACGGGCACGCCCGCCCGCGTGCACCTCAAGGTGGACACCGGAATGTCCCGCGGCGGGGTGACGCCCGCGGACCTGCCGGCGCTCGCGCGCGCCGCCGCGGCGCTCGTCGCCGAGGGCGTCGTCGACGTCGTCGGCGTCTGGTCCCACCTCGCCCGGGCCGACGAGCCCGACGAGGGCACCACCGGCGTGCAGCTGGCGAGGTTCCACGACGCCGTGCGCGCCGTCGAGGGCGCCGGCCTCGCGCCCCGGCTGCGCCACCTCGCGGCGTCGTCCGCGATCTTCACCGCCCCCGCCACGCACCTCGACCTCGTCCGCCCGGGCCTGGCGCTCTACGGCCTGTCCCCAATCCCCGACCTCGCCGACGCCGCCACCCTGGGGCTGCGCCCGGCCATGCGGCTCGAGGCCGACGCCATCCTCGTCAAGGACGTCGACACCGCCACGCCCGTCTCCTACGGGCACACCTACGTCACCGACGCCGCCACCCGCCTCGCCGTGCTGCCCGTGGGCTACGGCGACGGGATCCCGCGGCACGCGAGCAACCGCGGCCCCGTGCTGCTCGGCGGCCGCCGGGTGCGGGTGGCTGGCCGGGTGTGCATGGATCAGGTGGTCGTCGACCTCGGCCCCGGCTCCGACGTCGCCGCCGGGACCACGGCCGTCCTGTTCGGGGACGGCACGGACGGTGCGCCGACCGCGCAGGACTGGGCGGACGCCGCCGGCACCATCAGCTACGAGATCGTCAGCCGGCTCGGGGACCGCGTCCCCCGGGTGCACGTCAACGTGAGGGAGGACGCCGATGGATGAGACGTGGGAGACCGACCTGCCGGACGCCGAGGCCACTCGCGCGCTCGGCGCGCGACTGGCGGGGGTGCTCCGCGCGGGGGACCTGCTCGTCCTCACCGGGGACCTCGGCGCCGGCAAGACCACGCTGACCCAGGGCCTGGGCGCGGCGCTGGGGGTACGGGGGCAGGTGGCGTCGCCGACGTTCATCATCGCCCGCACGCACCCGCCGCTCGCCGACGGCCCGGCACTCGTCCACGTCGACGCCTACCGGCTGGGCTCGCTGGACGAGGTCGACGCGCTCGACCTCGACACCTCGCTCGAGGACTCCGTCACGGTCGTCGAGTGGGGCGCCGGGCTCGTCGAGGGCCTCGCCCAGGACCGCCTCGAGCTCGAGCTGCGCCGGCCCCGCGGGGGGCTGGCCGACGGCGAGGTCGCCGACGTCGGGACGCGGCGGGCTGTCCTGCGGGCGGTGGGGCGGCGCTGGGCAGGGGTGAACCTGCCCGCGGTGCTCGCCACGTCCGTAGGCTGAGACCTCGGTGCCGGTGCGGTGCCCGGCGGAGGGAGGGACATGCGGCTGGTGCTCGTCGCCGTGACGGCGCTGCTCCTGCTTGCCCCGACGTCCGAGGCCGCGGTGCCGGACGCGGGCGCGGTGCCGGCGCGAGCCGCGGTGCTGGAGCCGGTGGGCGCCGCGACGCCCGTCGCCACGCTGCCGGACGACGTCAGCGCCTGGTTCGCCGGTGAGGCCCCCGAGCACGTGCGCGACACCGACGTCCTCGACGTGCCCGCCGAGGCGCGCGACCGGGTGGTGGTCGGGCCGCCCCGGGCGGTGCACCGTTGGTCCGAGAACTTCCTCGACGGCTCCGACCTCGACCCGGTGAGCGTGCCCGGCGAGGAGTGGCTGGCCACCCTCACGCTCGTGGGGGAGGGCAGCGTGGAGACCGTGGGGACCGTCCGGGCGCACCGGGAGGGGGCCGACGGCGAGCTGAGCCTGGCGGGGCTGGACGAGGACACCGAGCTCGCCGACGTCCTCGCGACCCTCTCCACCGCCCTGCCGATGATCTTCGATCCCGCGGTCGACGGGTGGTTCTCCGCGGCCGACGGCGAGGTGTGGCCCCTCACCAGCGGCGCCCGGGACCTCCTCGTGGGGGCGGTGCCCGCCGAGGTTTTCCAGTCCGTGCTCGCCGAGCAGTACGCCGCCGCCGACGAGGACCCCGACGCCGCCGTGGGCGGGGAGCTGCCGGACCAGGCCGCGGACGGCCTGAGCCCGGCGCTCGTCGCGGCCGCGGTCGTCCTGCTCCTCGGGGCGCTCGTCGCGGTGCTGCTTGTGCGCCAGCACCGGCGGGCCGACTCGCGGATCGAGGCGGACGTGCGCGCTGCGGTCGACGACCGGACCGGTCCCTAGCTGCGCCTACGCTGGGGGCGTGCGGATCCTGTGCATCGACACCTCGGCGGGCAGCGCCGTCGCCCTCACCTCCGGCCGCGAGGTCCTCGCGCGCGCGGCGAGCGCGGACGAGCGGCGCCACGCCGAGACCCTCAGCCCCATGATCGAGGCGGTCCTCAGCGAGGCCGGCCTGGCCCCCGGGGACCTCGACGCGCTCGCGGTGGGCACCGGGCCGGCGCCCTTCACCGGGCTTCGCGTCGGCCTCGTCACCGCCCGGACCCTCGCCCGCGCCCTCGGGGTGCCGGTCCACGGCGTGCCCAGCCTCGACGTCCTCGCCCGCCAGGTGCTCGACGCTGCTCCGGACCGGGAGGTCCTCGTCGCCACCGACGCCCGGCGCCGCGAGGTCTACTGGGCGCGCTACCGGGCGGCCGGCCCCGACGACGTCGAGCGGCTGGACGGCTTCGAGGTGGCGCCTGCGGCGCAGGTCGCCGCCTCGCCCGCGACGGCCGGCGACGTCGTGCTCGCGGGCCGGGGGACCGTCCTGTACCCCGACGCGCTGCCCGCCACCGCGGGGGTGCCGGGGGAGGTCGACCCTGCCGTCCTCGCGCGGCTGGCGACGGCGCGGGTCGCCAGGGGGGCCGAGCTGGGCACCGAGCCGCTCTACCTGCGCCGCCCCGACGTCACGCCGGCGGCCGGGCGCAAGCGGGCGACGTGAGCGCCGGCGCCGCGGGCGAGGTGCGCCTGCGCGCCCTGGACCACGGCGACCTCGACCGCGTCATGGAGCTCGAGCCGATCCTCTTCGGCCGGGGCGCGTGGTCGCGCGGCATGTACCGCGAGGAGCTCGCGGCGCCCGACCGGTACTACGTCGCCGCGGTCGACGACGCCGGGACCGTCCTCGGCTACGCGGGTCTCGCCCTCGCCGACGAGGCCTCCGTCATGACGGTGGGGGTCGCCCCCGAGCACCGGCGCCGTGGCATCGGGGCGCTCCTCCTGGCGGACCTGCTCGCCCGCGCGCGCGCCGCGGGCTGCCGGCGGGTGTTCCTCGAGGTGCGGGCCGGCGACGCCGGTGCGCAGCGGCTCTACGCCCGGGCCGGATTCGCGTCGATCGGGGTGCGCCGGGGCTACTACGCGCCCGAGGGCGAGGACGCCGTCGTCATGGCCCTCGAGCTCACGCGTCCGCCCGGACCGGTGGGCGCGGAGGCGGTCTGAGGCGCACCCGGCGCCACCAGGGTGCTCCGAGGGGGTGCCGAGCCGGACTACCCTGGCGGGCGTGAGTGAACCCCTGGTCCTCGGCATCGAGTCGAGCTGCGACGAGACCGGCGTGGCCCTCGTCCGCGGTCGCGAGCTCCTCGCCGACGTCACCGCGTCCTCGATGGACGAGCACGCCCGCTTCGGGGGCATCGTCCCCGAGGTCGCCAGCCGCGCCCACCTCGAGGCGTTCGTCCCCACCCTCGACGCCGCCCTCGCCCGGGCGGGCGTCGCCCTCGCCGACGTCGACGCGGTCGCCGTCACCGCGGGCCCCGGGCTGGTCGGCTCCCTCACGGTGGGGGCCGCCGCGGCCAAGGCCCTCGCCCTGGCACTCGGGCGGCCGCTGTACGGCGTCAACCACGTCATCGGGCACATCGCCGTCGACGAGCTCGTCTCCGGGCCGTTCCCCGAGCGTTTCATCGGGCTGGTCGTCTCCGGCGGCCACACCTCCCTCCTCGACGTGCGGGACATCGCCACGGACGTCGTCGAGCTCGGCCAGACCCTCGACGACGCCGCGGGGGAGGCCTTCGACAAGGTCGGCCGCCTCCTCGGCCTGCCGTACCCCGGGGGACCGCACGTCGACCGGCTCTCCCAGCGGGGGGACCGCACGGCGATCCGCTTCCCACGCGGCCTCTCCCGTGGCAAGGACGTCGCCCGCCACCCGTACGACTTCTCCTTCTCCGGCCTCAAGACCGCCGTCGCGCGCTACGTCGAGGGCATCGAGGACGCCGGCGGCGAGGTCCCGGTGGCCGACGTCGCGGCCTCCTTCTCCGAGGCGGTCGCGGACGTCCTGGTGAGCAAGGCGCTCGCGGCCTGCCAGTACGCCGGGTGCTCGACGCTCGTCATCGGGGGCGGCTTCTCGGCGAACTCGCGGCTGCGCGAGCTCGCCGCCGAACGGGGGAGCCGGCAAGGGATCCAGGTGCGCATCCCCCCGATCCGGTACTGCACGGACAACGGTGCGATGATCGCCGCCCTCGGCTCGGCGATGCTGCGCTCCGGCGTCGCCCCGTCCGCGCTCGGCCTGGCGACCGACTCGGGCATGCCGCTCGAGACGATCCGCGCCTGAGGCCGGCGATGGACGGCTGGGAGCGTCGCACCGCGTGGACGACCATCGTCGTCCTCTACCTGTCCACGGTCACGTGGTCGGCGCACCTGCGGGTGACCGAGCCGCGCGACGCCCAGATCGACCTCTACCTCGACGGCGTGCACGTGCGGCCCGACGGCACGGTGGGCCACCTCCCGGCGGGCAGCGCGGCGCAGTACCAGCCGGACTCGCGGGTGCTGGCCGAGGACGACGACCCGCGGGCCCTGGCGATCGCCGCCGAGCAGCGGGCCTGGCTCGCCGAGGGCACCGTGCCGGGAGCCGGCACCGCCTACGAGGACCTCGTCACGGGCGCCCTCCTCGACATCCGCACGCTCACGGGCGCCACGTTCACGGCCGGGGCCGAGCCCGGCCTGCCCGGCGCGGCGGTGGCCGGGTGGACCGGTCGCTGGCGCTACGTCTGGCCCCGCGACTCGGCGTTCGTCGCCGTGGCCCTGGCGCGCACGGGGCACGGCGAGGACGCCCTGGCGGTGCTTGCCTTCCTCGAGGAGGTCCAGGAGGAGGACGGCCTCTTCGAGGCGCGCTACCTCCCGGACGCCTCCGGCCCGCCGGACGAACGCGGGACCCAGCTCGACGGGCTGGGCTGGGTCCTGTGGGCCAGCGGTGCCGTGCTCGACGCGCTCGACGGCGACGCCCGCGCCACGGCGCTGGCCGAGCTGCGGCCCCTGCTCGACCGGACCGCCGACCGCATCCTCGCCCTCACCGCGCGCCCCCCGCACCTGCCGCCCGCCTCCCCGGACTACTGGGAGGTCGCCGAGGACCAGGTGACGCTCGGCACCGCCGCGCCCATGCTCGCCGGCCTCGAGGCCGCCGCCCGGCTCTACGCCGACGCGGGGGAGTCCCACCGCGCGGCGAGCCTGTCCGCCCGGGCCGCGCAGGTCCGTACCGCCGTGGAGGAGGCCTTCGGGCCCCGCGGGTACACCCGGTACTCGGAGTCGACCCTGGGGAACACGCTGAGGGGCCGGGACGGGCGCGACGCCGCGACCGCCATGCTCCTGCCGCCCTTCGTCACCGAACCGCTCGCCGGGGCGGAGGCGGCCTGGCTCGCCTCGGCGGGGGAGATGGCCCGGCCGGCCGGTGGGCTGGCGCCGGGCGCGGGGTGGAAGCCCGACGGGATCTCCTGGACGCCGCAGACCAGCCTGTACGCCCTCACCGCGGCGAGCACCGGGCACGTCGAGGAGGCGACCGACTGGCTCGACTGGCTCGCCGAGCACCGCACGTCCTCAGGCGCGATCCCCGAGAAGGTCCTCGCGGACGGGTCGCCGGCCGCGGTGGCGCCGCTCACGTGGTCGAGCGCGAACGTCGTGCTCGCCGTCGCCGCGCTCGAGGAGGCCGGCGCGCTCCCCTAGGGCGGCTCCCCTGGGGCGTCAGAGGGGACGGCCGGCGCGCATCTCCGCGACGAGGGCCGCGACGACGGCGTCGAGGTCGCCGTCGTGGCGGCGGGCGACCGCACGCTGGCGCTGGTAGGAGGCGCCCTTGCGGAGGATGGTCCGCACGCCGTCGAGCTCGGCCAGGCAACCGAGCCGGTCGGCCACCGGCGTGAGGAGGTCGAGGAGCTCGACGATGGAGTCGGTGACCAGCTGCTCGTTGCCGGCGGCGTCGAGGATGACGATGGCGTCCATGCCGTACCGGGCCGAGCGCCACTTGTTCTCCACGAGGAACCAGCGCGGCATCGCCGGCAGCTCCTCGCCGCGGTCGAGCATGCTCGAGAAGTACTCGACGAGGCAGTGCGCCAGGGCGGCCAGGGCGAGCACCTCGGTGAGGTTCGAGGCGCCGTCGAAGACCCGCAGCTCGATGGTCCCCAGCCGAGGGGCCGGCCGCACGTCCCAGCGCACCTCGTCGAAGGCGTCGATGACCCCGGTGTGGGTCATGCCGCGGGTGAACTCCTCCAGCTCGGACCACTCGTCGAAGACCTGGGGGAGCCCGGCGGTGGGCAGCTGCTGGAAGAGCAGCGCCCGGTTGGAGGCGTAGCCCGTGTCGTTGCCCGCCCAGTACGGGGAGGACGCGGCGAGCGACTGCAGGTGGGCGAAGTAGGTGAGCACCGCGCGGAGGATGGGCAGGACCTTGTCCCGGTCCTCGATGCCCACGTGGACGTGGATGCCGTAGATGACCATCTGCCGCCCCCACCACTGGGTGCGGTCGATGAGCTTGGCGTAGCGCTCCTTGTTCGTCACCCGCTGGTAGGCGGGCCGGGCGAACGGGTGGGTCCCCGCGCACATGAGCTCGACCCGCAGGGGCTCGGTCACCGCGCGCAGGTCCTCGATGGTGCGCTCGAGGTCCCGGCCGGCCTCGCCCACCGTGCGCCGCGCCCCGGAGACCACCTCAATGGTGTTCTGCAGCAGCTCCGCGTGGATGTTCGGGTGGCTGGGCGCGCCGGCCGGGCGGACGTTCTCCAGGACGGTCTCGGCCACCTGCCGCAGGTCCCCGGAGTCGGCGTCCACGAGCGCGAGCTCCCACTCGATGCCGACGCTCGAGCGCTCGGAGGCGGCGAAGGGGATCCTCATGCGCCCATCCTGCCCCGCCCGCAGCCGTGGGCGCACCGTGGTCAGGCGCGTTCGACGACGAGGACGCTCTGCTGCCCCGCCAGGCGGGTGAGGACGATCGTCGCGCGGCCGGCGCCCTTGAGCGCCAGCTGGCGGATGATCTGCCCGGGCTCGACGGCGGTCCCCCGCTTCTTCACCGTGACGGTCCCCACGTCCCGGTCGCGCAGGTAGGTGCGCAGCCGCTTGAGGGAGAAGTCGAAGGAGTCGAGCACGCGGTAGGGGGTGGCGAACGGGGTGCGGCGCAGCGTGGGCGCGGTGAGGTAGGCGATCGACTCGCTCACCAGGCCGGCGTCGAGGTCCTCCGCGAGGCGCGCGACGAGGCCGGCCCGGATGACGGCGCCGTCGGGCTCGTAGAGGTAGGCCGCGAGCGGGCGCACGGGGGCGTGGCGGACCGGCGCGTCCGCCCCGGACATGGGCTCGTCGAGGACGTCGGACTCCTCCCCGTGCAGGACGAGCGCGCTGCGGCCGGGCCCTTCGCCGGCGAGCGGGCCGAACCAGAGGCCGGCCTCGACGACGTCCCCGTCGACGCTCACCCACTGCGCGCGGGCCTCGGTGGGCAGGGCGGAGTGGGGGATGCCCGGGGCGACCTTGATGCCCAGGGCGGGCACCTGCTCGCGCAGCGCGAGGACCCGCTCGAGCGGTGGGCTGTACGCGCGCGGGTCGAAGACCCGGTTGCCCCGGCGGGTGCGCCGGGCGGGGTCGGCGAACAGGCCGTCGATGCCCTCGGTGGCGAGGTCCAGCTCGAGAGCGTCGCCGTGACGCACCGTGGCGGTGGGGAAGTGGCGCAGGTTGACCGTGGCGACGGCGGCCGTCGCCTCGTCCTGCTCGACGGCGAGGACGGGGACGCCGAGTGCGCTGAGGGCCATGGCATCACCACCGATGCCGCACCCGAGGTCGGCGACCCGGGCGACGCCCGCCGCGGCGTAACGCCGCGCGTGGTGGGCGGCGACGACGAAGCGGGTGGCCTGCTCCAGCCCGGCGGCGGTGAAGATCATGCCGTCGGCGAAGGTGCCGAACTTGCCGCGGGCGCGGGCGCGCAGCCGGCTCTGGGTCATGGCCGCGGCCACCAGGTCGGGGTCGACGCCGCGCTCGCGCAGCCCCGTGGAGATCCGCAGCGCGTGCTCCTCCTCGTACGGGGGGAGCTGGGCGAGGAGCGCCCACCCCTGGGGGGAGAGGAGCTTGGTCAGCCCGGTGGGGTCCATGCGTCGATCCTCCCACCGGCGGGCGCGGCGCCACACGTTGGCACTCGCCTTGACCGAGTGCTAACCCGGCCATAGATTAAGGAACGGCACAGCCCCCGGGCTGTGACTGCTGCAGCACGGCTGCTCGGTCGATCCCCGCGACGGCGATCGGGGTGGCGGGCTGCGGCGTACCTGACCACGTTCCGTTCCACACTCATGCGAAGGGGAGGTCCGCAGTGTCGGTCTCCATCAAGCCCCTCGAGGACCGCATCGTCGTGCAGACGCTCGAGGCCGAGCAGACCACGGCGTCTGGTCTCGTCATCCCGGACACCGCCCAGGAGAAGCCCCAGGAGGGCACGGTCATCGCGACCGGCCCCGGCCGGGTCGACGACAACGGCAACCGCGTCCCGCTCGACGTCTCCGTCGGCGACGTCGTCATCTACAGCAAGTACGGCGGCACCGAGGTGAAGTACGCCGGCGAGGAGTACCTCATCCTCTCCGCGCGCGACGTCCTCGCCGTCGTGGAGAAGTGACAGCTCTCTCCACCGCGCGCTCGCGCTGATCGACGCCCCCTGGCCCGCACGGGCCGGGGGGCGTCGTCGTACCCGGGCACCTCGTCGTACCCCGGGCGTCGGCGGGCTCAGGGCGTCGCCGGACCGGGGCGCCCGAGCAGCCGGGCGCCGCGTGGGCACGCGAAAGCCCCCGGCCGCGTGGCCGGGGGCTTTCGTCGTGGAGCGTCGTCAGATGGCGCGGCGGGCGCTGCCGGCGAGGATGTCCTGGCGCTCGTCCTCGGACAGCCCGCCCCAGACGCCGTAGGGCTCGCGGACGGTGAGGGCGTGCTCGCGGCACTGCTGGATGACGGGGCAGGTGGCGCAGATGGCCTTGGCCGCCTCGGCCCGGCGGCGGCGCGTGCCGCCGCGCTCGCCCTCGGGGTGGAAGAACAGGTCCGGGTCGGCCTCACGGCACGAACCCTCGTACTGCCACTCCCACAGGTCCATCACGGGGCCGGGAAGCCGGGAGAGCTCCGCCATGTCATCGCTCCTTCAGTGCGTCGAATGGTCCGCGTGCCGACGAGGTCGCTCTCGTCTGCGCTGTGCTGAACGTACCAAGCGATGCACAAGTTATTCAAGCCCCTTGCGCTACCGATTCATCTATCGATCCACTGGCGGTTCGTCGACACCTTTGGCGTGGCCGGGAATGCTCCGGGCCGCTGGACGGGGCAGAATCGCCGGGCAACGATCGAGGAGGAGCGGTGGCACCAGTCTTGCCCGGCGACCCGCCGTCGAACGCCCACGCCCGTGAGCGCGTCGACGCGGACGGCGCCCCCCTCACCGTGGCGGCCGTCGCCGGCCGTCTCGGCGTCGCCGCCTCCACCCTGCGCACGTGGGACCGCCGCTACGGGCTCGGCCCCTCTGCGCACCAGGCCGGCAGCCACCGCCGGTACACCCCGGACGACGTCGCGCGCCTGGAGACGATGCGCCGCCTCACGCTGCGCGGCGTCGCACCGGCCGACGCCGCCCGGATCGCCACGCGGGGCGAGGGGGCCGTCCGTTCCGAGGCTGCGACGCGCCCGGACGCGGGGGCCGTAGCGGAGGCGCAGCTCATCATCGACCCGCTCACCCTGGCCGCCGCCGCCGTCGAGCCCGACCCGCCACGACTCCAGCGGATGCTCTCCCGCGCCGTGGCCGAGCGGGGCATCGTGGAGACGTGGACGGAGGTGGCCCGCCCGGCGCGGCTCATGCTGCGCCAGCGGGACCGCGTCGAGCGCCCCGGCATGGACCCGGAGGGAGTGCTCGACTTCGCCGTGCTCGGGGCGGTCCGCGAGGTGACGCTGGCGCTCGAGCGCGCGGCGAGCGCCGACGCGAGGGCGGACACCCGGCGCCGCGGCACGGCGCTGCTCTACGCCGGCGCCGAGACGCGCCTGCGGGCCCACGTCCTCGGTGCCGGGCTGCTCGAGCTCGGGGTGCGGGCCCGGATCGTCCGCGCCTCGGCCACCGGAGCCGCCGACATCCTCGAGCTGGTCGGCTCCCAGGGGGCCGGGGCGCTCGCGGTGCTCGGCTCGCCGCCGGAGGCCGCCGCCGTCGTCACCGCGGCCAGCGGGGCGGGCGACCTCGAGGTCTTCCTCCTCGGTCGCGACGCCCCCGACCTGTGGCTGCCGCGGGTCCGCCGGGTGCGAACCGCCGTCGCCGCCGTCCACGAGATCGCCGGCGTCCTCGGCGCCGACCGCTCGCCGTAGAATCGCCCTCGTGAGCGACTCCTCTGCCTCGGACCCCTTCGGCCTCGTCGGCCTCACCTACGACGACGTCCTGCTGCTGCCCGGGGCCACCGACGTCATCCCGTCGGAGGTCGACACCACCACGCGCCTCACGCGGGAGATCGAGCTCGCCGTGCCGCTCGTCTCGGCGGCGATGGACACCGTCACCGAGGCGCGCATGGCGATCGCCATGGCGCGCCAGGGGGGTATCGGGATCCTCCACCGCAACCTCTCCATCGAGAGCCAGGCCCAGCAGGTCTCGATGGTCAAGCGCTCCGAGTCGGGGATGATCACCGACCCGGTGACCATCTCGCCCGACGCCACCCTCGCCGAGCTCGACGCCCTGTGCGGGCGCTACCGGGTCTCCGGCCTGCCGGTCGTCGACGAGCGCACCGTCCTCGTCGGCATCATCACCAACCGCGACCTGCGCTTCATCCCCGGGGAGCAGTTCGCCACCCGTACGGTCCGCGAGACCATGACGCCGATGCCGCTCATCACGGGGCCCGTGGGCATCCGGTCCGAGGACGCCGCAGCGCTCCTCGCGCAGCACAAGGTGGAGAAGCTCCCGCTCGTCGACGACGCCGGCGTCCTGCGCGGGCTCATCACCGTCAAGGACTTCGTCAAGTCCGAGCAGTACCCCCACGCCACCAAGGACGGCTCCGGCCGCCTGCGCGTCGGCGCCGCCATCGGGTACTGGGGGGACGCCTGGGAGCGGGCGACCACCCTGGCCGAGGCCGGGGCGGACGTGCTGGTGGCCGACACCGCCAACGGCGAGGCCCGCCTCCTCCTCGAGATGATCACGCGGATGAAGAAGGACCCGGCGTTCGCCGACGTCCAGATCATCGGGGGGAACGTCGCCACCCGCGAGGGCGCGCAGGCGCTCGTCGACGCGGGCGCCGACGCCGTCAAGGTCGGCGTCGGCCCGGGCTCGATCTGCACCACCCGCGTGGTCGCCGGCGTCGGCGTCCCGCAGGTCACCGCCATCCACCTGGCGGCCCAGGCCACCAAGCCCGCGGGCGTGCCGCTCATCGGCGACGGCGGCCTGCAGTACTCCGGGGACATCGCCAAGGCGCTGGTCGCCGGCGCCGACTCCGTCATGCTCGGCTCGCTCCTCGCCGGGTGCGAGGAGAGCCCCGGCGACCTCGTCTTCGTCAACGGCAAGCAGTACAAGCACTACCGCGGCATGGGCTCCCTCGGGGCGATGGCCTCCCGCGGGCGGGTCTCGTTCTCCAAGGACCGCTACTTCCAGGCGGACGTCGACACCGACGACAAGATCGTCCCCGAGGGCATCGAGGGGCAGGTGCCCTACCGGGGCCCGCTCAGCGCCGTGGCCTACCAGCTCGTCGGCGGCCTGCACCAGTCGATGTTCTACGTCGGCTCGCGCACCGTCCCCGAGCTCCAGGCGCGCGGCCGGTTCGTGCGCATCACGTCGGCCGGGCTCAAGGAGTCCCACCCGCACGACGTCCACATGACGGTCGAGGCGCCGAACTACACGCGCTGAGCGCATTCCCGCGCGGCGACGGGTAGCGGAGTGGGCCGCCGCCCCCGTCACCCGCGGCGGCGGTCGACGTCCGAGAACGCGACTGGTTGGTGCCCCGCGGGGCGGTATGAGGTGTGCGACGCGCCGCGTCAGGGGCGCGCGGTCCGGTCGGCGATCGATCCGCGGGTACGCACGGGCATGCCGATCCGCAGGACCTGTGGCACCAGCGGGTGCCGGTCGGCGTCCTGGAGCGAGGAGACGAGCATGTCTACCGCCATGCGGCCGAGGGTGCGGTGCGGGATGGCGAGGCTGGTGAGCGCGGGACGCAGCCACCCTGCCAGGGGGGAGTCGTCGAACGACACCACCGACGTGTCCTCGGGGATCCGCAGTCCGGCTTCCTGCAGGGCCTGGTAGGCGCCGAGGGCGAGGCGGTCGTTGAAGCACACGAGAGCGCCCGGCACGGTGCCCTGCTCGAGCAGATCGTGGACCGCCTCCCACCCGTGCGAAGGGTTCCACGAGCGGTAGGGGTGCCCCGAGGCGGGGACGATGCCGGCATCGGCCATCACCTCGAGCATCCCGGTGAGGCGCAGGTGGCCGGCCTCCGAGGCTGCCGGCGCGTCCTCCAGGCGCGGGCCGGCCCCGATGAGGTGGATCTCCCGGTGCCCGGCGTTGAGGAGCGTCTCGACCGCCGCGCGGCCCGCGGCGCGCTCGTCGGGCACGACGGTCGGGAAGCGCCGCCCCTCGGGCGCGAGTGCGTTGACCAGCACCGTGGGGATGTGGTCGAGCTCCCCGGGGATCTCCTCGCGCCGCCGGGTGAACATCGACGCGAGCACCAGGCCGTCCACGCGGTGGTCGAGCATCGCCTCGACCGCCTTGCGCTCCTGCACCGCACCACCCCCGGTCTCGCTCATGAACAGCATGAAGCCGCTCTCGCGGGCCGCAGCCAGCGCCCCCTTGATCATGTCGCCGGCGAGCTGCGAGGAGGCGACCGTGTCGGAGACGAAGCCGATGGTGTTCGTGGAGCCCTTGCGCAGCCCCACCGAGATCGTGTTGCGCCGGTAGCCGAGGGTCTCGGCTGCCTCGCGCACACGCGCGTGGACGGCCTCGGAGATGCGCAGCTCGCGACCTCGCCCGCTGAGGACGAGGGAGGCGGTCGAGGACGAGACGCCCGCGTGACGCGCGACGTCCGCGAGCGTCACGCGTCTGCTGGCCATGGTGCTCCTCTCGTCGTCCGATCGTAGTGGCCGTCCCCGCGCCCTCGAGGCCTTGACATGTGCCACCGCCGCGGCCATATTGACCCTGCTAACTCGATTTAGCCGGACCGCCCCCCCGCGTGTTCGCCCCTCTGAAGGGAGATAACGGTGTCTCGCAACCTCCAGACCACCCGGCGTCGCTCGCGCTCCACCGCCGCCACGCTCAGCCTGACCGGGCTGCTCGCGCTGTCGGCCTGCTCCGCCCCGGGCGAGAGTGCCACTGACGAGCCGTCCGGCGCCGGCGGGGCGACCGCGTCGGGGGCCGCGTCAGGCGAGGCCCCCAGTTGCGGGACCGACGACGTCGTCGTCGACGCCTACGTCGAGACGGGCTTCCCGATCTTCCGTGAGCTCACCGACGCGTTCACCGAGCAGCACCCGAACGTCACCTTCGACATCCGCGAGGACCAGTTCGCGGTGCTCACGCAGAATGCTCCCCGCGTCCTCGCCGACGACCCTCCCGACCTCATGCGCCTGCCGCAGATGAGCGAGCTCGCCTCCGACGGCCTCCTGCTCGACCTCGACCCCTACGCCGAGGCCTTCGGCTGGGACGAGTGGCCCTCCTCGCAGCTCGAGCAGATGCGCGTGGACGAGAACGGCCGGCGCGGGTCCGGACCCCTGTATGCCATGGGCCTGAACTTCTCGATGACCGGCGTGTTCTACAACAAGGAGCTCGCCGCCCAGATCGGTATGACCGAGCCCCCCGCCACCCTCGACGCGCTCGACGGATACCTCCAGGCGGCGCTGGACGCCGGCATCACCCCGAGCGCGCAGTTCAACGGCGGCGCCACGGGCGGTCTCGCGTTCCCCCTGCAGGGGCTCATGGCCTCCTACGGCGAGCCGGCGGAGATCAACGGCTGGGTGTACCAGGAGGAGGGCGCCACGATCGACACGTCGAGCAACCTCCAGGCGGTCGAGCACCTCGAGCGCTGGATCGACGCCGGCTACTTCGCCGACGACATCAACTCTCTTGACTACTCCCAGTCGATGGCCCGCTTCCTCGGGGGCGAGAACCTCCTCATGTTCAACGGGGACTGGGAGTCGGGCACGTTCGACACCCAGATGCCCGGGAACGTCGGGTTCTTCCTCATGCCGCCGGTCGAGGAGGGCGGCCAGGTCGGGGCGATGTCCGCCCCGCTCACCTACGGCATCGGTGCTGGCGCCGCGAACGCGGACTGCGCCGCAGAGTTCCTCAACTGGGTGGCGACCGACGAGGCCGCGCGCACCATGGCCGTCGAGATCGGTGGCTCGCACCCCATGGGCCCCGTCGATGCCTTCATGCCGGAGGTCGACGAGGAGTCGGTGACGGCACAGACCCTCGCCGCGGGTGTGACCATCGGTGAGGACAACGGCGCGATGGACTTCATTGCCAACGCCACGGGCGGGATCTACGCCCGGGGGTGGACGCCGAACCTGCAGAAGCTCGTCGCCGGAGAGATCGAGGCTGCCGAGCTGCTGCCCGCCGTGCAGGCGGAGTACGAGAGCGAGATCGGCTGAGCTCGATGCCGGACCTCACCCTCTCCGGTCGCCCCCCGGAAGCGGGCGCGCGGGCGGGCCTCTCGCCCGCGCGCCCGGGCCGGCGCAGGGGCTCCCTCGCACGGCACCGGCGCTCCGCGGCGGCCCTTGCCCTCGTGCTGCCCGCCGCCTTCTTCTACGGGGCGTTCGTGCTCCGCCCGCTCATCATCACGGTGCAGTACTCGCTGTACGAGTGGAACGGCGTCACCGAGTCCACGTGGGTGGGCGCCGCCAACTACGTCCGGCTCCTGCAGGACCCGGAGATGTTCGGGCCGATCCTCAATGCCCTCCAGCTCATCGTCTACTTCAGCTTCGTGCCGGTGACGCTGGGCCTGGTCGCCGCGGCGATCATCCGCAAGTTCGCCACCAGTCGCCTGGCGGTCGTCGGTCGCACCGTGCTGTTCCTGCCGCAGGTGATCCCGCTCGTCGCGGCCGGCATCATGTGGACCTGGATCATGGCGAGCGACGGCGTGGTCAACCAGTTCCTGCGTCTCATCGGCCTCGGCTCGATCACCCGCGCCTGGCTCGGTGACTTCAGCACGGCGCTCTCCGGCGTCGGCGTCATCGGTGCCTGGGTCTCCCTGGGACTGTGCCTCGTCCTGCTGCTGGCCGGCATGTCGAAGATCGACCCGGCCCTGTACGAGGCCGCGCGCCTCGACGGCGCCGGGCCGATCCGGGAGTTCTGGTCGGTGACCCTGCCGAGCCTGCGCCAGGAGCTCGCGGTCTGCCTGACCGTCACGGTGATCGCCGCACTGGCCAGCTTCGACATCATCTACATCTCCACCCAGGGTGGTCCCGGCAACAGCACCATGGTCCCCGGCCTGGAGATCTACTACCTCGCGTTCTTCCAGCGGGAAGTCGGCCAGGCCTCCGCCCTGGCAGTGGCACTCATGGCGCTCGTGCTCATCGTGGTCATCCCGCTCCAGCGCGTCATCCGAGGCAGGGAGCAGTGAAGACCGCCGCACGTGAGGTGTGGCTCGGCCGCGCCATCCTCGTGAGCCTGATGGTCATCACGCTCGTGCCGTTCGTGACGCTGTTCGTCACCGCGCTGCACCCGACCGGGACGTACCCGGCCGGGCTGGAGTGGCCCGACGAACCGCAGTGGTCGAACTTCGTCACGGCGTTCCAGGCCGCGAACATGCGCCAGCTCCTCGTCTCGAGCGTCCTCATCGAGGTGGGGGTCGTGCCCCTGGCCCTGCTGATCAGCACGCTGGCGGGCTTCGCCCTCGGGCACCTGCGACCGCCGGGCAGCCGGTGGATCTTCCTCGTCTTCCTCCTCGGGCTCACGCTGCCCTTCGAGGCCATCGTCGTGCCGCTGTACTACCAGATGCGCGACATCGGCCTGCTCAACACCCGGTGGGCGATCATCCTGCCGTTGCTCGGCCTCTTCATGCCGTTCGCCGTCATGTGGATGCGGGCGCACTTCATCAACATGCCCGAGGAGCTCTCCGAGGCCGCCCGCATCGATGGGGCGAGCACGACGCAGCTCTTCCTGCGGATCCACCTGCCGCTGTCCATGCCGGCCCTGTCCTCGTTGGCGATCCTCATGTTCCTGTGGACGTGGAACCAGTTCCTCCTCGCCGTGGTGCTCGTGGACGATCCCACCCGACGCACGATGGCCGGGGCGCTCGGCGCCTTCCAGGGGCAGTGGGGCACCGACATACCCTTGCTGTGCGCCGGGTCCCTGCTCATCCTCACCCCGACGCTGCTGGTCTTCCTCGCCTTCCAGCGGCACTTCGTCTCGGCGCTGATGCAGGGCGCGGTGAAGGGGTGACGGCACCTGGGCACCCACCCCTCGACCCCGCGATCGAGCTCGCCCTCGCCGAGATGGCGCGGAGCGCCTACTCCGGCGTCGGCGCCGGGGGGCTGGACGTGCCGATCTACGCCGCCCCGGCGCGCGCGACCGACCTGAGCGGGCTGCCGCCGGCGTTCGTCGACGTCGGGTCGGTCGAGGCGTTCCGGGACGAGTGCGTGGCGTACGCAGACCTGCTGTGGCGCTCCGCAGGCACCGCGGAGCTGCACGTGTGGCCCGGCGGGAACCATGCGGTCGACTTCATGGCCCCCGGGGCGCCGCTGTCCAGGGACGCGCGCGCCGCGCGGCTGGCCTGGCGCCGCCGCCTCCTGCTCATCGCCGAAGAGGCTCCGATGGGTGCTGCGCCCACCGACTGAAGGACGTCTCGTGAACACACCTGCCGGCCCCCAGCTGATCGCCTACGCGGACCGCCTCGGGGGGACCTTCCGTGGTCTGCGTGAGCTGCTCGACGGGCCGTTCGCCGGTGCCTTCGACGGCGTGCACGTTCTTCCCTACTACCGCCCCTTCGACGGCGTCGACGCGGGGTTCGACCCGGAGGACCACACGGTCGTCGACCCTCGTCTCGGGACCTGGGAGGACGTGCGCGCGCTCAGCGCCGACCGGGTGGTCATGAGTGACGTCATCGTCAACCATGCATCCTCGCGCTCGGCCCAGTTCCGCGACGTCCAGGAGCGGGGCGCCGCCTCGCCATGGGCGCCGATGTTCCTCACGCTGACGTCGGTGTTCCCCGAGGGCGCGACCGAGGCGGATCTCGCACGCATCTACCGGCCGCGCCCCGGCCTTCCCTTCACCGCCATGACCCTCGGCGGCGAGCAGCGGCTCGTCTGGACGACCTTTGCTCCCGAGCAGGTCGACATCGACCTGCGAAGCGAGGAGGCGTGGGAGTACCTCGGCTCGGTCATCGATACGCTCGTCGGGGCCGGTGTGACGATGCTGCGGCTGGATGCCGTGGGTTACACCGGCAAAGAGGCCGGGACGGACTGCTTCATGACGGCCTCCACGCGCGCCCACACCGACCGCATCCTCGCGCTCGCGCGTGCCCGAGGTGCCACCGTGCTCCTGGAGGTCCACGGGCACTACCAGCAGCAGATCGAGATCGCGCGAACGGTCGACTACGTCTACGACTTCGCGCTCCCCCCGTTGGTACTGCACGCCCTGCACGCCCGGGACCTCCTCCCGCTGCGGCGGTGGCTCGAGCTCCGGCCCACGAACGCGTTGACGGTCCTCGACACCCACGACGGCATCGGCATCATCGACGTGGGTCCGAGTGCCCTGCGGCCAGGGGAGCCCGGCCTGCTCGCCGAGGAGCAGATCGACGCCCTCGTCGAGGCGATCCATGAGGCGAGCGGTGGCACGAGCCGGGCGGCGACCGGAGCCGCCGCCGCCAATCTCGACCTCTACCAGGTGAACTGCACGTTCTACGACGCCCTGGGTCGCGATGACCGGCGGTACCTGCTCGCCCGACTCATCCAGCTCATGGTCCCCGGCATCCCGCAGGTCTACTACGTCGGTCTGCTCGCGGCGGGGAACGACATGGACCTGCTCGACCGCACCGGGGTGGGCAGGGACGTCAACCGGCACTACTTCAGCGCCGCCGGGGTCGAGCGGGAGCTGCGCCGGGCCGTCGTGCAGGTGCAGCTGGCAGCCCTGCGGGTGCGAGCCACGCAGCCCGCGTTCCGGGGGGAATTCGCGGCCGAGCTCGACGGCCACCGGGGCCGTCTCGTGTGGACGGGCCGTGACGACGACGGGGCGACGGCGGTCGTCCGCCTCGACTTCGACGTCAGCGACGCGACGTTCGCGTTCGTCGCCACATCGGCCGGCGAGCGGCGCGTCGTCGTCTCCAGCGCGGACCTGCCGTCGGCGGGGCAACCGGTGGTCGCCCGGAGCGGCCGGTAGCCCCCGTCGCCGACGCGAGGGCTACACGCGCTCAGCTGCCGCTGCGTCCGGGACGGCCACGGGCATCGGCCAGCCCGGGTTCGCGCCCGGGCCGGCGTACCCCTGTGCGGTGCGCCAGGCGTTGAAGCTCGCCGCCCAGTCCCGGTGGCGGGCGACCTGCCAGCGGTGGACGTCCGCCAACGACGCCTCGCCGAGCCGCGGGAATCGCGTGGTGAGGGCGGCGAGCACGTCGAGGGTGGCGACGACGTCGACCTCGGCCGTGTGCAGGTCCTCCTGCTCGGGCACGCGGTAGTGCGCGCACAGGTGGGCGAGGGTGCGCTTGCCGCGGCGGTAGCGGTCCAGTCCCCGGTCGAGCACGAGCGGGTCGATGACCGGCATGCACTCGCGGCCGAGCCGGTCCGCCAGCGTGGGCAGGCCGTGGCGGACCAGCTCGTGCTCGAGGATGGCCAGGTCGTACGCCGCGTTGTAGGCGACGACGGGCACCCCGCGGCCGCAGGCGTGGGCGAGCTCCTCGGCGATCTGGGACAGGGCGAGCGCCGCGTCCATGCCCTCGGCGCGCGCGCGCTCGGTGGTGATGCCGTGGACGGCGGTGGCGCCGGCGGGGATCTCCACCCCCGGGTCGAGCAGCCACGTGCGGGTGCGGGTGCCCCCGGCGTCCCGCTCCACCAGGGCCGCGGTGATGATCCGGTCCGTCGTGACGTCGACCCCGGTGGTCTCGGTGTCGAAGCCGAGGAACGGTCCTGCAGGCCACCCGCTCATCGTGGCCACCTCCTTCGTCGTGGTGCGTCGCACGGTGCCAGCGACCACTGACATCGCCGGGCACCGGTAACCTGCTCGGGTGAGCAACGAGATGGAGATCGGCCGGGGCAAGCAGGGCCGGCGGGCCTACTCCTTCGACGACATAGCCGTCGTGCCGTCGCGGCGTACCCGCGACCCCGAGGACGTCTCGGTGGGGTGGCAGATCGACGCGTACTACGTCGACGTGCCGGTCCTCGCCGCGCCGATGGACTCGGTGATGAGCCCGGCCACCGCCGTGCTCCTCGGCCAGCTGGGCGGCATCGGCGTCCTCGACCTCGAGGGGCTGTGGACGCGGTACGAGGACCCCACGGCGATCCTCGAGGAGATCGCCGAGCTCGACGACGCGCGGGCGACGGCCCGGATGCAGGAGATCTACGCCGCCCCGATCCAGCCCGAGCTCATCACGGCCCGCCTCAAGGAGATCCGCGACGGCGGCGTCACGGTGGCCGGCAAGCTCTCCCCGCAGAGCACCCAGCAGCACTGGCGCACCGTCGTCGAGGCGGGGGTCGACCTCTTCGTCATCCGCGGGACCACCGTCTCCGCCGAGCACGTCTCCTCCACCGCGGAGCCGCTCAACCTCAAGCGGTTCATCTACGAGCTCGACGTGCCCGTCGTCGTCGGCGGCGCAGCGACCTACACGGCTGCCCTGCACCTCATGCGTACCGGCGCGGCCGGCGTCCTCGTGGGCTTCGGCGGCGGCGCGGCGCACACCACCCGCGTCTCGCTCGGCATCCACTCGCCGATGGCCACCGCCGTCGCCGACGTCGCCGCGGCCCGCCGGGACTACCTCGACGAGTCGGGCGGGCGCTACGTCCACGTCATCGCCGACGGCGGCGTGGGGCGCTCCGGCGACCTCGTCAAGGCCGTGGCCTGCGGCGCGGACGCCGTCATGCTCGGCTCGGCCCTGGCCCGGGCCACCGAGGCCCCCGGCCGCGGGTGGCACTGGGGCTCCGAGGCCCACCACCCAGAGCTGCCCCGCGGCGAGCGCGTCCGCGTCGGCACCGTCGGCTCGCTGCAGGAGATCCTCCACGGCCCCAGCCGCCAGGCGGACGGCACGCTCAACCTCGTCGGCGCCCTGCGGCGCGCGATGGCGACCACCGGCTACTCCGACCTCAAGGAGTTCCAGCGGGTCGAGGTCGTCGTCTCCCCGTACCGTCCCTTCTGACCCCGCACCACCGGCACACCCAAGGAGAACGTCCCCATGGCACAGCGCACCGCCACCATCGGCTCCAAGGTCGGGCTGCACGCCCGCCCCGCCGCGACCTTCGTCAAGGCCGCCACCGAGGCCGGGATCCCCGTCCAGATCAGCAAGGCCGGCGGCGACCCCGTCAACGCCGCGAGCATCCTCGGCATCATGACCCTGGGCGCGAAGTTCGGCGACGAGGTCACCCTCACCGCCGAGGGCGAGGGGGCGGAGAAGGTCCTCGACGACCTCGCCGACCTGCTCGCCCAGGACCTCGACGCCAAGTAGGCCACGACGCCAGTGAGGAAGCCCATGGACGACGACGCCGGCGCCTTCCGGATCGAGCACGACACGATGGGGGAGGTCCGCGTCCCGCGGGACGCGCTCTACGGGGCCCAGACCCAGCGCGCGGTGGAGAACTTCGCCATCTCGGGCACGGGCCTGTCCCGGCACCACATCGCCGCCCTGGCCCACGTGAAGCGCGCGGCGGCGCTCGCCAACGCCGAGCTCGGTGTCCTCGACGCCGAGCTCGCCGGGGCGATCGCTGCCGCCGCCGAGCAGGTCGTCAGCGGCGAGCACGACGCCCACTTCCCCGTCGACGTCTTCCAGACGGGGTCGGGCACCTCCTCGAACATGAACACCAACGAGGTGGTCGCCGCGCTCGCCGGGACGCTGCTCGGGCGGCCCGTGCACCCCAACGACCACGTCAACGCCTCGCAGTCCTCGAACGACGTGTTCCCCTCCTCGATCCACATCGCCGCGACGCAGGCGGTCATCGAGGAGGTGCTGCCGGCGCTGGACGTGCTCGCCACGTCCCTGGAGGCGAAGGCCGAGGAGCTGGCCGACGTCGTCAAGGCGGGCCGCACCCACCTCATGGACGCGACCCCGGTGACCCTGGGGCAGGAGTTCGGCGGCTACGCCGCGCAGGTGCGCCTGGGGATCGACCGCGTCCGCGCGGCCCTGCCCCGGCTCGCCGCCCTCCCGCTGGGCGGGACCGCCGTCGGGACGGGGATCAACACCCCGCCCGGCTTCTCCCGTCGCGTCATCGAGCTGGTGGCGGAGCACACCGGCCTGCCCCTCACCGAGGCGGAGAACCACTTCGAGGCGCAGGGCGCGCAGGACAGCCTCGTGGAGGTCTCCGGTGCGCTGCGCACCGTCGCCGTCTCGCTGGTGAAGATCTGCAACGACCTGCGGTGGATGGGCTCCGGCCCGCGCACCGGCCTCGGCGAGATCGCCCTGCCCGACCTCCAGCCGGGCTCGTCGATCATGCCGGGCAAGGTCAACCCGGTGATCCCTGAGGCCACGCTCATGGTGTGCGCCCAGGTCATCGGCAACGACCAGACCATCACCTTCGCCGGGGCGTCGGGCGCGTTCGAGCTCAACGTCATGCTCCCGGTCCTCGCCCGCAACGTCCTCGAGTCGATGACGCTGCTCGCCAACGCCTCCCGGGCGCTGGCGACGCGGTGCGTGGACGGGATCACCGCGAACGTCGACCGGTGCCGCGAGCTCGCCGAGTCCTCGCCCTCGATCGTCACCCCGCTCAACCGGGTCATCGGCTACGAGGCGGCGGCGAAGATCGCCAAGCACGCCGTGCTCCACGGCCTGACGATCCGGGCCGCGGTCGAGGACCTCGGCTACGTCGAGCGCGGCGAGGTCACCCCCGACCAGCTCGACGCCGCCCTCGACGTCATGTCGATGACGGGTCAGCCACCGCGATGACGGGCCCGCGACCGCGATGACGCCCCAGGCCGGCACCACCCGCACCGAGGAGGACCTCCTCGGCCGCCGGGAGGTGCCGGCCGAGGCGTACTACGGCATCCACACGCTGCGCGCGGCCGAGAACTTCCGCCTCTCGCACCAGGCGGTGAGCGACGTCCCGGCGCTCGTGCGGGCCATCGTCGCCGTGAAGAAGGCGTCCGCCCTCGCCAACCGTGACCTGCGCACGGTGCCCGCCGAGGTGGCCGACGCCGTCGTCGCCGCGTGCGACGACGTCCTCGCGGGCGGCCGGTGCCTCGACCAGTTCCCCGTCGACCTGTTCCAGGGCGGGGCCGGCACGTCGGTGAACATGAACGCCAACGAGGTCATCGCCAACCTCGCCCTCGAGCGCCTGGGCCTGCCCAAGGGGCGCTACGACGTCGTCAACCCCAACGACCACGTCAACCGCTCGCAGTCCACCAACGACGCCTTCCCGACGGCGCTGCGCCTGGCGGTGTACGGCGTCGTCGAGGACCTCAAGGGCGTCGTGGGCACGCTCGTCGACGCGCTGGCGGCCAAGGGCGAGGAGTTCGCCCACGTGCTCAAGATGGGCCGCACCCAGCTCCAGGACGCCGTGCCCATGACGCTCGGCCAGGAGTTCGCCGCCTTCGCCGCGCTCCTCACCGAGGAGATCCGCCACCTCGAGCGCAGCCAGCACCTCCTCCTCGAGGTCAACCTCGGCGCCACCGCGATCGGCACGGGGCTCAACGCGCCGCAGGGCTACGCCGAGCGGGCGGTGGCCCGGCTGGCGGAGGTGACCGGCCTGCCCGTGGTCCCCGCGGACGACCTCATCGAGGCGACGTCCGACGCCGGGGCGTACGTGTCCATGCACACCGCGGTCAAGCGGGTGGCGGTCAAGCTCGGCAAGATCTGCAACGACCTGCGCCTGCTGTCCTCGGGACCCCGGGCCGGGCTGGGGGAGATCTCCCTGCCCGAGCTGCAGGCCGGGTCCTCGATCATGCCGGCGAAGGTCAACCCGGTGATCCCCGAGGTCGTCAACCAGGTCTGCTTCAAGGTCATCGGCAACGACGTCACGGTCTCCATGGCCGCGGAGGCCGGGCAGCTCCAGCTCAACGTCATGGAGCCGGTCATCGCCCAGGCGCTCTTCGAGTCGGTCTCGCTCCTCACCCGCGCCTGCGTGACGCTCCGGGACCTGTGCATCACCGGGGTGCGCGCGAACGAGGAGGTGTGCCGGGCCTACGTCATGCGCTCGATCGGGCTGGTGACGTACCTCAACCCCATCATCGGCCACCACAACGGCGACCTCGTGGGCCGCGAGTGTGCACGCAGCGGGCGCAGCGTGCGGGAGGTGGTCCTCGAGAGGGGCCTCCTCACCGAAGCCCAGCTCGACGACCTGCTCTCTGTGGAGAACCTCCTGCGGCCCCGGTACCGCGGCCCGCTGTACGGCGAGGACCCGGAGCTCGCCGTCGGCGGGCCGGACGGGTCGGACTGAGTCCGCACCCGCCCGCACCGCGGGGCCCGGGGTCCTGCGCCGCCCCTAGAGCAGCGACACCGCCTGGCGGGCGATCTCCAGCTCCTCGTTCGTCGGGACGACGAGCACGGCGACCCGCGAGGAGTCCGTGGAGATGACCGTGGCCTCCTTCTTGCGCCCGGCGTTGCGCGCCGGGTCGAGCTCGATGCCGAGAAACTCCAGCCCGGCGAGCGCCTCGGCGCGGACGATGTCGTCGTTCTCGCCGACGCCGGCGGTGAACGTGAGGACGTCGAGCCCGCCGAGGATGGCGGCGTAGGCACCGATGTACTTGCGCAGCCGGTGGACGTAGACGTCGAGCGCGAGGCGGGCGTCCCGGTCGCCCGCCGCGACGAGGGTGTGGATCTCGCGCAGGTCGTTGACCCCGGCCAGGCCCTTGAGGCCGGAGCGACGGTTGACGAGGTCGTCGATCTCGTCGACCGACATGCCCCCGATGCGGTGGAGGTGGAACATCACGGCCGGGTCGATGTCGCCCGTCCGCGTGCCCATGACCAGGCCCTCCAGCGGCGTCATCCCCATCGACGTGTCGACCGCGCGCCCGCGGTCGACGGCGGAGGCCGAGGCGCCGTTGCCGAGGTGGAGCACGACCTGGCGGAGCTCGGCCATCGGCCGCCCGAGGAGCTGCGCGGCCATCCGCGCGACGTACTGGTGGGAGGTGCCGTGGGCGCCGTAGCGGCGGACGCGGTACTTGCGGGCGACCTCCCGGTCGAGCGCGTACGTCGCCGCCCGCTCCGGCAGGGAGCGGAAGAACGCGGTGTCGAAGACCGCGATGTGCGGGACGCCGGGGAGCAGCTCGCGGGCCACCAGGATCCCGCGGAGGTTCGCCGGGTTGTGGAGCGGGGCGAGCGGGGACAGGCGCTCGATGACCTCGATGACGCGGTCGTCGGCGACGGCCGGGCCGCCGAAGTACGCCCCGCCCTGGACGACGCGGTGCCCGACGGCGACGACCCCGGCCTCGTCGAGGCGCGGGCCGACCGTGGCGAAGAGGTCGAGGATCATGCGCAGGCCGGCGCCGTGGTCGGGGATCGGGTCCATGTGCTCGACGACGCCCGCGGCCGAGGTGTGCCGCAGACGGCCGCGCTCCTCCCCGATCCGCTCGACGAGGCCCGAGGCGAGCGCCTCGCCCCCCTCGGGGTCGACCAGCTGGTACTTGATCGACGACGAGCCGGAGTTGATGACGAGGACGGTCGCGGTCATGCGATGGGCTCCTTCGCGGGCGTGCCCGCTCCTTGCGCCTGGACGGCGGTGATGGCGACGGTGTTGACGATGTCCTGGACCAGCGCTCCCCGGGACAGGTCGTTGACGGGCTTGTTGAGGCCCTGCAGGACCGGCCCGACCGCGACCGCCCCGGCGGAGCGCTGCACGGCCTTGTAGGTGTTGTTGCCGGTGTTGAGGTCCGGGAAGATGAAGACGGTCGCCCGGCCCGCCACCTCGGACTCGGGCATCTTCGTGCGCGCGACGGAGGCGTCGACGGCGGCGTCGTACTGGATCGGGCCCTCGACGAACAGGTCGGGCCGGCGCTCGCGGACCAGGCCCGTGGCCGTGCGCACCTTGTCGACGTCGGCGCCCGTCCCGGACGCCCCCGTGGAGTAGGAGAGCATCGCCACGCGGGGGTCGACGCCGAACTGCGCGGCCGTCTCGGCGGAGGAGATGGCGATGTCGGCGAGCTGCTCGGCGGTGGGGTCGGGGTTGACGGCGCAGTCGCCGTAGACGAGCACCCGGTCGGCGAGGCACATGAAGAACACCGAGGAGACGATCGACGTCCCCGGGCGGGTCTTGATGATCTCGAAGGAGGGCTTGATGGTGTGCGCCGTCGTGTGCTGGGCGCCGGAGACCATGCCGTCGGCCATGCCGAGGTGGACCATCATCGTGCCGAAGTACGACACGCTCGGGAGCACCTCGAGCGCCCGGTCCACCGTCATCCCCTTGTGCTGGCGCAGGCGGGTGTACTCCTCGGCGAACTCCTCGAGCAGCTCGCTCGTGCGGGTGTCGATGACCGGGGCCGCATCGATGTCGAGGCCCAGCTCCCGGGCGCGGCCGCGCACGGCGGCCTCGTTGCCGAGCAGGGTGAGGTCGGCGACGCCGCGGGAGAGCAGCGTGCTCGCCGCGCGCAGGATGCGGTCGTCGGTGCCCTCGGGCAGGACGATGTGCTTGCGGTCGCCCCGGGCCCGCTCGAGCAGCTCGGACTCGAACATCAGCGGCGTCACCACGGGGCTGCGGGGCACGTCGAGGGTGGCGAGGACGGCCTCAGGGTCCGCGTTCTGCTCGAACGCGCTCAGCGCCAGGTCCCGCTTGCGCTGCGTGCCCTGGGAGATGAGGCCCCGGGTGGTCGACGCGATCCGCGCGGTCTCGTAGGTGTCGTGGGCGGTGGTGATGATGGGCAGGGACTGGCCCAGGCCCTCCACCAGGGTGCGCACCTGGGGGCTGGGCAGGTAGCCGCCGTTGAGGACGACCGCGGCCAGCGAGGGGAAGTTCTCCGAGGCGTGGGCGCTCATGAGGGCGAGGAGCACCTCGGACCGGTCGCCGGCCGCGATGGCGACCTGCCCGTCGCGCAGCCGCTCGAGGATGTGGTCGGTGTTCATCCCGCAGACGAGGACGTGCTCCGCCTCGCGGATGAGGAGCGCCTCGTCCCCGGCGAAGAGCGTGCCGTCGACGGAGGCCATGAGCTCGGCGACGGTGGGGGCGGAGAGCAGGGGGATCTCCGGGAAGAGCCACACGGGCACGGTGACGTCGGCGAGGTGGGCGCGGACGTCGTCGGCGGCCTCCTCCGGGCACCGGTTGACCGCCACCGCCACGACCGAGGCGTGGTTGGCGCGGATCTCCGCCGACGCGAGGTCGACCACCTGGCGGACCTCCTCGCCCGTGCGGTCGAGCGCCTTGACGACGAGCAGCACGGGGGAGCCCAGGTTGGCGGCGACGCGGGCGTTGAACGCGAGCTCGGCCGGCCCGGCGACGTCGGTGTAGTCCGAGCCGACGATGACGACGACGTCGCAGGCGTGCTCGACCTCGCGGTAGCGCTCGACGATCCGGCTCAGGGCGGCGTCCTCGTCGGCGTGGACCTCCTCGTAGGTCACCCCGACGGCGTCGGCGTAGTCCATGTCGACGCCGTCGTGGGAGAGCAGGAGCTCGAGCACGTTGTCGGGCTGGTCGCTGCCGTGGACGACCGGCCGGAAGATGCCGACCCGCTGGACGCGCCGCACGACGAGGTCGACGAGGCCCAGCGCGATCGTCGACTTGCCCGTGTACCCCTCCGGTGAGGCGATGTAGATGCTCCGGGCCACTGTGCTCTCCCTGGTGTTGGCGTGCGTGCGTTGCGTGCGTTGCGTGCGTGCGTGCGTGCGTGCGTGCTGCGGTGCTGCGGTGCTACTCGTTGTCCCCGCCGGTGCTGTCCCGCATGGGTCCGGCGGCCTCCGTGGCCGTCTGCCCGGCGTCGGGCCAGACCCAGTCGGCGACCTCCGGCAGGTCGACGCCGTACTGCCGGGTGTACTCCCGCGCCTCCAGACGCTTGTCCGACATGCGCTGGTGCAGCCCCGCGTAGCGGGACTTCAGGGACGGCACCCGGTCGATGACGTCCATGACGAGGTGGAACCGGTCGAGGTCGTTGAGCATGACCATGTCGAACGGCGTCGTCGTCGTGCCCTCCTCCTTGAACCCTCGCACATGGATGTTCGAGTGCCCGTGGCGGCGGTAGGTGAGGCGGTGGATGAGCCAGGGGTAGCCGTGGTAGGCGAAGATCACCGGCTTGTCCGTGGTGAAGGTGAGGTCGAACTCGGCGTCGGTGAGCCCGTGGGGGTGCTCGCGGGCGTCCTGCAGGCGCATGAGGTCGACGACGTTGATGACGCGGACCTTGAGGCCCGGGACGTGCCGGCGCAGCAGGTCGGCCGCGGCGAGCGTCTCCATCGTGGGGATGTCGCCGGCGCAGGCGAGGACGACGTCGGGCTCGCTGCCCTCCACCTCGCTGCCGGCCCACTCCCAGATGCCCAGCCCGCGGGTGCAGTGCGCGACCGCCTCGTCGACGGTGAGGTAGACGGGGTTGGGCTGCTTGCCGGCCACGACGACGTTGACGTACTGGCGCGAGCGCAGGCAGTGGTCGTAGGTGGCGAGCAGGGTGTTGGCGTCCGGCGGCAGGTAGACCCGGATGACGTTCGCCTTCTTGTTGACGACGACGTCGATGAAACCGGGGTCCTGGTGGGAGAAGCCGTTGTGGTCCTGGCGCCACACGTGCGAGCTGAGGAGGTAGTTGAGGGAGGCGACGGGGCGCCGCCAGGCGATGTCGTTGGTGGCGTCGAGCCACTTGGCGTGCTGGTTGAACATCGAGTCGACGATGTGGATGAACGCCTCGTAGGAGGTGAACAGCCCGTGCCGGCCGGTGAGGAGGTACCCCTCGAGCCATCCCTGGCACTGGTGCTCCGAGAGCATCTCCATGACGCGCCCGGCGCGCACGAGGTTCTGGTCCACCGACGGGTCGACGTACTCCGCGTCCCACTGCTTCCCGGTGACGTCGAAGACCGCCTGCAGGCGGTTGGAGGCGAACTCGTCGGGCGCGAAGAGGCGGAAGTTCGTGGGGTTGCGCCGCACCACCTCGCGCAGCCACTCGCCCAGCACGCGGGTGGGCTCCTTGATGGTCTCCCCGGGGACGCGCACCTGGACCCCGAACTCGCGGAAGTCGGGCAGGCGGAGGTCCTTGAGGAGGAGCCCGCCGTTGGCGTACGGCGTGGCGCTCATCCGCAGCTCACCCTCGGGCGCCAGGGCGGCGATGTCCTCGCGGAGGCGGCCGGCATCGTCGAAGAGCTCCCCGGCGTCGTAGGAGCGCAGCCAGCCCTCGAGCACGGCCTGGTGCTCGGGGGTGTCCCGGGCACTCGCGAGGGGCACCTGGTGGGCGCGCCAGGACCCCTCGGTCTTCTGCCCGTCGATCTCGGGCGGGCAGGTCCAGCCCTTGGGCGTGCGGAAGACGATCATCGGCCAGCGGGGCCGCTCCAGCTCGTCCTGCGGCGTGCGGGCGGCCTGCTCCTTGATCTCGGCGATCCGGTCGAGGACGTCGTCGAGCAGGGCCGCGAACCGGGCGTGGGCGGCGAGGTGGTCCTCGCCGTCGAACCCGCCGGTGAAGAAGTAGGGCTCGTGCCCGTAGCCGCGCATGAGCGCGGTGAGCTCCTCCTCACCGATGCGGTCGAGCACGGTCGGGTTGGCGATCTTGTACCCGTTGAGGTGGAGCACGGGCAGGACGACGCCGTCCTGCGCGGGGTTGACGAACTTGTTCGAGTGCCAGCTCGTGGCGAGCGGACCGGTCTCCGCCTCGCCGTCGCCGACGACGGCGAAGACGAGCAGGTCCGGGTTGTCGAAGGCCGCGCCGTAGGCGTGGGAGAGCGCGTAGCCCAGCTCGCCGCCCTCGTGGATGGACCCGGGCGTCTCCGGGGCGGCGTGCGAGGGGATGCCGCCGGGGAAGGAGAACTGCTTGAACAGCCGCCGCATGCCCTCCTCGTCCTCGGTGACGTCGGAGTACAGCTCGCTGTAGGTGCCCTCGAGGTAGGCGTTGGCGACGTTGGCCGGGCCGCCGTGGCCGGGGCCGGTGACGAAGAGGGTGGGCTGGCCGCGGTCCTTGATCGCCCGGGTCATGTGGGCGTAGAGGAAGTTGAGGCCCGGGGTGGTGCCCCAGTGGCCGAGGAGGCGCCGCTTGATGTCGTCCCGCATGAGGGGCCGGCGCAGGAGCGGGTTGTCGAGGAGGTAGATCTGCCCGACAGAGAGGTAGTTCGCCGCGCGCCACCAGGCGTCGACGGTGTTGAGGACGGCCTCGTCCGGCTCGGCGGACGGGCGGGGGCGCCATGCGGTGGGAACGGTGCTCATGACGAGCTCCTCACGCTGGGGATCCGGTCGGTCCCAGCCTGGTCCCGCGGGCGAGCGCCGTCCACAGGAGGACGCGCAGCCGTGGCCGCGATGGTGAACCGGTTCTCCCGCACGCGTCACAGTCTCCACCGACAGGTGGTCCGACAGATGGGGCACAAGGCCCGGGTGAGGTGTGCCGCGGGCCACACCATCCCACCAGTTCCGGCGCGGTGCCGGGTCCGGCCGGTACGTGGGGGCCGCCGTCGCGGGCGGGTCGCGCAGGGCCGCGACGTACCCTGGACCGTGTGGACGACCGCGTGACGCCGGGCGCCGCGCCGGAGAGCGCGAGGGCGCCCGTCCGTGCGCCCGAGCCGTCGCCGGCACCCGCGTCGCCGGGACCTGCGTCGTCGTCGGCACCGGTGTCGGACGCCGCCTCCGTGGCCTGGTGGGCCAGCTCGGCTCCCGCCGCCCCGACCCCGGGCCACTCCACCGCGGACCTCGGCCTCGGAGACCCCGGCCCCGACGGACCCGGCCACCCCGACGGACCTGCGGGCGCGGACGGGACCGGGGGCGCCGACCGACCCGGCGGGACCGGCGTGCGGGGGACCGGCACGGCGCCCGGCGACTCCGGCCGCGGGCGGCGTCCGCGCCGCGCGCTGCGCCCGGGCGAGGGGCCGCGCGACTGGCTCCGGGCCGCCGGCCGGCCGCACCTCGTCGGGCTGCTCGTCCTCGTCCTCGTCGTCGGCGGTGCGTTCGTCCGGCTGGGCATGTGGCAGCTGGACCGGGCGGGCTTCCGCGCGCAGGAGGCCGCCCAGGTGGAGCGCGCCGAGCGCCTGGCGGCGGATCCCGTGCCGATCGCGGAGGTGTTCGCCCCGCAGACGGCGATGACCGCGGACGAGGTGGCGCGCCGCGTCGCCGTCACGGGCGAGTTCGACGCCGAGCAGCAGGTGCTCGTCCCGGGCCGGGAGGTCGGCGGGGTGGACGCCGTCATGGTCGTCACCGCCCTGCACGTGACGCAGGGCCCGCACGACGGCGCGATCCTGCCCGTCCTGCGGGGCTGGATCCCGGCGGCCGACCTCGCCGCGACCCGGCTCGAGACGGGCGGGCCACGGGTGGACGGGCTCGCCGACGTCGTCGTGCCGGACCCGCCTTCCGGTGTCGTGGAGGTGACAGGGCTGCTCAACGGGCCGGAGGCCGTCTCCAGCGACGTGCTCCCGCCCGGGCAGCTCGGGTCGATCAGCCCGGGCCAGCTGACCAACCTGTGGGGCGGGCCGATGTTCAGCGGCTACCTGGTCCTCGAGATCCCCGCCCAGGAGGGCATGGAGCCGGCGCCCGCGCCGAGCGCCGGCGTCGAGCCGGGGCTCAACCTGCAGAGCCTCGCCTACGCCTTCGAGTGGTGGGCGTTCGCCGCCTTCGCGGTCTTCATGTGGTGGCGGGTCCTGCGCGACGACGTCCACGACGCGCGGGACCGCGCGGCCGCCGTGGCGGCCGGGGACGGCGGGGCCGCCGCGCCGCAGGACCCGGGCACCGGACCGGCGCCCGGCGGCGCCGTCGAGACACCGGCCGGCAGCGACGAGCGGCGGCCGGTGCTCGCCGTGGGGACGGACGGCCGGTCGGACCCGGGCGCTGCCGCCGACCGCCCGGCTCGCTAGCCCCGAGCCCCGAGCCCCGAGCCCCGAGCCCGAGCCCCGAGCCCGAGCGCCGAGCCCCGAGCCCCGGGGGAGGGGCGGGGCGCCGGCCGCGAGCGTGCGGAGGTGGGGGCGCCCTACTCCTGCTGCCAGGAGTGCCACAGCGCCGCGTACTCCCCGCCCGCGGCGACCAGCTCTGCGTGCGGCCCGATCTCGACGATCCGCCCGTCCTCGACGACGGCGACGCGGTCGGCGTCGTGCGCGGTGTGCAGCCGGTGGGCGATGGCGACGACGGTCCGGCCGGTGAGGACGGCGGAGAGCGAGCGCTCGAGGTGCCGGGCCGCCCGCGGGTCGAGCAGCGACGTCGCCTCGTCGAGGACGAGCGTGTGCGGGTCGAGAAGGACGAGCCGGGCGAGCGCGAGCTGCTGCGCCTGGGCGGGGGACAGGTGCGCCCCGCCCGAGCCCACCGCGGTGTCCAGGCCCTCGGGCAGCGCCCGGGCCCAGTCGAGCGCGTCGACGGTGGCCAGCGCCCGCTCGAGGTCCGCGTCGCTGGCGTCCGCCCGCGCGAGCCGGAGGTTGTCGGCGAGCGAGCCGACGAAGACGTGGTGCTCCTGGGTGACGAGCGCGACGTGCGAGCGCAGCTCCTCCTCCGGCAGGTCGACGAGCGGGACGCCGCCCACGGTCACTGAGCCGCCGGTCGGGGGGTGGATCCCGGCGAGCATGCGCCCGAGGGTGGACTTGCCCGCCCCCGAGGGCCCGACGACGGCGAGCCGCTCGCCGGGCACGAGCTCGAGGTCGATGCCGTGGAGGACGTCCTCGCCGGCGCGGTAGGCGTAGCGCACGCCGTGCGCGACGATGTCCGACCCCTGCGCGTGGCGGCCGGTGGCCTGGCGGTCCGGCTCGACGAGGTCGACGCCGATGATCCGGGCCAGGCTCGCGCTGGCGACCTGGATCTCGTCGATCCACATGAGCAGCTCGCTCACGGGGTGGCGCACCTGGACGGCGTAGAGCGCCACGGTGGTGACCGCGCCGACCGTGACGAGGTCCCGCGTGACGAGCCAGGTGCCCCACAGGACGACGGCGGCGACGGGCAGCGCGAAGGAGATGCCCAGCCAGAAGAACAGGTGCACCCGCATCTTCAGGGTGCGCATCTCCGTCTGCCAGGTGCGGCCGATTGCCTCGTCGGTGCGCTCGCGGCGACGGCGCCCCAGGCCCAGCGCGTCGACCGTCTCGGCGTGCTCGACGGACTCGGTGAGCACGCCGTTGAGCTCGGCGTACGCCTCGGCGTTGGCGCGGTAGGCGGGCGGCGCGAGGCGCAGGTACCAGCGGGTGGCGACGAGGAGGACGGGGATGCCGACGCCGAGCGCGAGCGCGGTGAGCGGGGAGGCGAGGAACGCCGCCCCCAGGGTGAGCAGGATCGTCGTCAGCGTGACGAGCACGCGCGGGACGCCGAAGCGCACGACCCACTGCACGCGGTCGACGTCGTTCGTCGTGCGGCCGAGCAGGTCGCCCGTCCCGGCCCGCTCCACGGTGGACAGCGGCAGGTGCGTGACCGTGCTGAGGAACTGCTCGCGCAGGACGGCGAAGATCTCCTCGCCGAGGATCATGGCGCTGCGGTGGGCGTACCGGGTGAGGACCGTCTGGGCGAGCACGGCGCCGATGAGGACGCCGGCCATGGTGTTGACGTGGCGCGCGGTGGTCCCCGTGGCGACGTCGTCGACGAGCCCGCCGAGCACCCAGGGCACGGCGAGGGACGCCACGGCCGCCAGGCCCTGGAGGCCGACGACGGCGGTCAGGCGCGCGCGGTAGTCGCGCAGGAGGCGCCCGCTGAAGCGGCGGACCGTGCGGGCGTCGGCGACGGGCAGCTGCATCAGTGGTCCTTCGTGGCGGCGTGGTGGGCGGGCACCGGGGCGCCGTCGTCGTCGGCGTGCGCCCGCCCGACGACGTCGTGGTAGGCGCGGGCGTCCGCGTCGCCGGCCGCGGCGCGGGCGAGGAGGTCGCGGTGGGTCCCGCGGGTCCGCTCCCGCCCGTCGGCGAGGAGCACCACCTCGTCGGCGTGCTCGAGCACGAGGGGGGAGGAGGTGACGACGACCGTCGTCCGCCCGCGCCGCTCGTGGGCGAGCCGGGCGGCGATCCGCGACTCGGTGTGGGCGTCGACTGCGCTCGTCGGCTCGACGAGGACGAGCGCCTCGGCGTCGGTGAGCAGGGCGCGGGCCAGAGCCACCCGCTGGCGCTGCCCGCCGGAGAGGGAGCGGCCCTTCTCGGTGATCTCGCCGTCGAGGCGCTCCGGCATCGAGTCGAGGACGTCGTGGGCGTCGGCGACGTCGAGCGCGCGGAGCAGGTCGTCGTCGACGACGGCGGTGCCGCGGGCGTCGAGGCCCTCGCGCAGGGTGCCGGTGAACAGCTGCGGGCTGGCCCCCGCGACGACGACGCGCTCGCGGACCTCCGCCACCGGCAGCTCGCGCAGGGGCACGCCGTCGAGGTGGACGGGCGTCTCGGCGGCGTCGTCGAAGCGGCCCAGGCGCACGGCGAGCGCCGCGGCGGCCTCCGGGTGCTCGGCGACGAGGGCGGTGAGGGTGCCGGGGCGGATGTGGACGCCGGTCGCCTCGTCGACGAGCTCGGCCGCGGTGCGCGCCCTGCCGGACCTCGCGGGGCGGGCGTCGGCCGCCTCGGACTCGGCGATGCTCCCGGCCCCCGGCTCGACCGACAGGACGGTGATGATCTTGCGGGCCGCGACGCGGGCGCGGGTGAAGTAGGTGAGGAACTGGGTGGCCCAACGCAGCGGCTGGGCGAGGAACGCGGTGTACCCGTAGAAGGTGACGAGCTCGCCGGGGGTGATCTCCCCGCGCATCGCGAGGAGCGCGCCGTACCAGACGACGGCGACGACGACGAGGCCCGGCAGCAGGACCTGGAGGGCCTCGAGGAGGGCCGAGGTCCCGGCCACGCCGACGCCGGCGTGGCGCACGCGCTGGGACTGGTCGCGGTAGCGGACGGCGAACGCGTCCTCGCCGCCGATGCCGCGCAGGATCCGCAGCCCGGCGACGGTGTCGGTGCCCAGGGTGGCCAGCCGTCCCGACGCCTCGCGGTGCGCCTGCTGGCGGGCGTGGAGGGGCCGGACGATGAGGGCGAGGCACGCGGCCACGACGGGGAGCCCGATGAGCACGACGAGACCGAGCTCGAGCGACTGGCGCAGGAGCACGACGGCGACGACGACGTAGGTGACGAGGCCACCGACGAACCGCGGCAGCATCTCCAGCGCGTTGCCCACGTGGAAGGAGTCGGTGGCGACCGTGGAGACGACCTCGCCGGTGGGCAGGTCGGCGCCGATCGCCGACCCGGTCCGGGTCACGTGGTGGCCCACGAGCCGGGAGGAGGTGAACGTGCCGTGCATCCACGCCCCGACCTCGCCGGCGTGGCTGAGCGCCGAGCTGAGGGCCTCGATGAGGCCGACGACGAGGAGCAGCCCGACGACGACGAGGAGCGGGCGGGTGAGCCCGTCGCCCAGGCCGGCGTCGAGCGCGCGGCCGAGGAGGTAGGGCACCGCCGCGGCGCACAGCGACTGGATCGTGGCGAGCGCCACCGCGGCGAGGAGCACGAGCGTCCCGCGCCGCGTCACCCAGCCGAGCAGGGCCAGGGGAGTGGTGAGCGGGGGATGGCCGGGGTGGCCGGTGGGGACGTCGAGCACGAGGAACGAGGGTACGCGCGCGCCCGCCGGGGTCCCAACGGATTTCGGCCGCTGGGCACCGCGCTGCGAGACTGGGGGTTCGCCGAGCAGGAAGGTGTGACGTGAGCACGCAGCGCAAGGCCCAGGGGGCATGGCGGTTCTACCAGGTGATGGCGTTCGTCACGGGCGTCATGCTGCTCCTCCTCGTCGCCGAGATGGTCCTCGTCTACCTCGTCGGGGTGGGCCCGGACGTCGAGGCCGCGATCGGCTGGATCCCCTTCGTCCACGGGTGGATCTACGTCGTCTACGTCGCCTCCGTGTTCAACCTGTGGTCGGTCATGCGGTGGGGCCTGGGCCGGATGGTGGCGCTCGTGGCCGCCGGCGTCGTGCCGGTCCTCTCCTTCGTCATGGAGCACCGGGCCCGGTCCTGGTTCGCCGCCGACGTCGTCGCCCGGTTCGGCGGCGAGGCCGCGGCCGCGCGCCGGGTCTGACGCGGACCGGACTACCCTGGTCCGCGTGAGCGAAGACCCTCGTCCCCAGTCCGGCCCCACGACGGCGGAGCTCGCCGCCACCCCGCGTCCCGTGCTCGTGGTCGACTACGGCGCCCAGTACGCCCAGCTCATCGCCCGGCGCGTGCGCGAGGCCCACGTCTACTCCGAGGTCGTCCCGCACACGCTGGGCGTGGCGGAGATCGTGGCGAGGAACCCGGCGGCGGTGATCCTCTCCGGCGGGCCGGCGTCGGTCTACGCCGAGAACGCCCCCGCCGTCGACCCGGCGCTGTTCGAGGCCGGGGTGCCCGTCCTCGGCATCTGCTACGGCTTCCAGGCGATGGCCGGCGCGCTGGGCGGCACGGTCGCCCGCACCGGCTCGCGCGAGTACGGCGCCACCGTCGTCGAGCTCACCGCCTCCGGTGACCTCCTCGCCGACGCGCCCCCGCAGCAGACCGTGTGGATGAGCCACGGCGACTCGGTGCAGGCACCCCCGGAGGGCTTCGAGGTGCTCGCCACGTCGCCCGGCTCCCCGGTCGCGGCCTTCGAGGACCGTGAGCGCCGGCTCTTCGGCGTGCAGTGGCACCCCGAGGTCAAGCACTCCGTCCTCGGCCAGAAGGTCCTCGAGCGCTTCCTCTACGAGGGCGCGGGCCTGGAGCCCACGTGGACGCCGGGCAACGTCATCGCCGAGCAGGTCGCGGCGATCCGCGCCCAGGTGGGCGACGCGCGCGTCATCTGCGGGCTCTCCGGCGGCGTCGACTCCTCGGTCGCCGCGGCGCTCGTGCAGAAGGCCGTCGGCGACCAGCTCACCTGCGTGTTCGTCGACCACGGGCTGCTGCGCGCGGGGGAGGCCGAGCAGGTCGAGCAGGACTTCGTCGCCGCTACCGGCGTGGACCTGCGGGTGGTCGACGCCGCGGACCGCTTCCTCGACGCGCTCGCGGGCGTCACCGACCCCGAGACCAAGCGCAAGATCATCGGGCGCGAGTTCATCCGCGTCTTCGAGCAGGCCGCCCGGGAGATCGTCGCCGAGGCCGGCGGCGACGAGGTCCGCTTCCTCGTCCAGGGCACGCTCTACCCGGACGTCGTCGAGTCCGGTGGTGGCGAGGGCGCCGCGAACATCAAGTCCCACCACAACGTGGGCGGGCTGCCGGACGACCTGCAGTTCGAGCTCGTCGAGCCGCTGCGCACGCTGTTCAAGGACGAGGTGCGCGCCGTCGGGCTCGAGCTCGGTGTGCCGGAGGCCATCGTCTGGCGCCAGCCGTTCCCCGGCCCCGGCCTGGGCATCCGGATCATCGGCGAGGTGACCGCGGACCGGCTGGAGACCCTGCGCGCCGCCGACGCCATCGCCCGCGAGGAGCTCACGGCCGCCGGGCTGGACCGGGACATCTGGCAGTGCCCGGTGGTCCTGCTCGCCGACGTCCGCTCGGTCGGGGTGCAGGGGGACGGGCGGACGTACGGCCACCCGGTCGTCCTGCGCCCGGTCTCCAGCGAGGACGCCATGACGGCGGACTGGTCGCGCGTGCCGTACGACGTGCTCGCGCGGATCTCCAACCGGATCACCAACTCCGTCCCCGAGGTCAACCGCGTCGTCCTCGACGTCACGAGCAAGCCGCCGGGCACCATCGAGTGGGAGTGAGCCCTCAGGCCCCCGCCCGGCGGTAGAGCGCCTCCGCCTCGGCCAGCACGGCCGGCCAGGCGGTGGCGGGCGGCACGGCGCGGTTGTGCGCCACCATCGCCTCGCGCAGCCCGCGGTCGGTGACCAGCCGGGCGATCGCGCGCGCCATGGCCTCGTCGTCGTCGGCGAGGAGCGCGTCGGTCCCGTCGACGAGGAGCTCGGCGGCGCCCGCCTGGGAGCGGGAGACGACCGCGAGCCCGGCGGCGCGGGCCTCGAAGACGGCGATGCCGAACGCCTCGCGCACGCCGGGGGAGAGGTAGACGTCGGCCCGGCGGTAGAGCTCGACGAGCTCGGTGCGGGTGCGCCGGCCGGGCAGGTGCACCCAGTCCATGCCGTGCCTCGCGACGTAGGCCTGCGCGCGCGCGAGCTGCGGCCCCGCACCGGCGAGCGTGACCTCGAGCTCGGCGTCGGGCGGCAGGAGCGCGCGGGCGCGGCGGAGCGTCGCCAGGAGCGGCAGCATCCGCTTGCGCGGAGCGAAGCGGCCGGCGCTCACGGCGTGCACGACCGCGGGCCGCGGCAGCGGGTCCCGCAGCCAGTCCGCGGGGTCGACGCCGTTGCGCAGCACGTGGACCTGCGCCCCCGGCGCCGCCCGGCGGATGTGGCCCGCCGCGAGCTCGGACACACCCGAGAGCACCAGGCCCCAGCGCGACCAACGCACGAGCCGCTCGGCGAGCGCGTAGGCGCCCACGGCCAGCGGTCCCCAGACGCTGTGGACGGTGACGACGGCGGGGATGCCGAGGTCGCGGACCACGGGCATGAGCGCCTGCGTCGTCGGCGTGAGGCCTCCGATGTGGAGGTGGACGACGTCCGGGCGGAAGGAGGCGAGGAGCCGTCGGGCGTGGCCCCGCGGCCAGGGGTGCACCGGCGCGCCTCCGGGGATCGCGGCCGCCATCCGGTGGACGGCCACGCCGCCGTCGTCCTCGCGGCTGCGCCCGCGCGCGCCCGGGCGTGCGGGGGTCGCGGTGAGCACCCGGACGTCGTGGCCCGCGGCGTGCTGGCGGGCTGCGAGCTGCGACACCTGCATCTCGATGCCGCCGAGCAGCGGCAGGTAGCAGTCGCTGACGTGGAGGATGCGCATGGCAGGATCGTCCCACCCGGCGGAGGGCGCTCGGCCCCCTCGCGCGACGGCGCACGAGACCGCATTGTCGGCAGTTGTGGGACAGTGGCCCGGGATGCGGACCGGGCGAACCGGGACCAAGGCCCCAAACCGGCACGTATCCGCCTGCCAAGATCAATAACGCGGGCACTTCCTCCCGTGTCACCGGCAGCGCAGCTGCCCGTTTTGTCTGTGAAAGGACCTCCCCCCATGAGCACTGCCCGCCCCGGCACCGGCCTCGCCAAGATCGCCGGCCTCGTCTCCCTCGTCGCCGGCATCGTCTTCGTCCTCGCCGGTGGCGTCACCTGGTTCATGGTGTCCGACCAGCTGGCCTCGGAGAACATCACCGTCCCCGAGGACGCGAACTTCCTCGCCGGCGCCGAGGTGCGCGGGCCGCTGTCCGCCTACGCCCAGGCCGACATCATCAACCAGCACGCGCTCGCCGGTACCGAGGGTCGCACCTACGCCGAGCTCGGCAACGCCATGCGTGAGGTGGAGGAGGGCTCCCCCGAGCACGAGGAGCTCCAGGCCCAGCGCAACTCCATCATGAACGCCTCGTTCCTGCGGGCCTCGCTCTTCACGTCGGTCGTCGCCTACGGCGTCGCCGCCCTGGTCATCGGCCTCGGCCTCATCCTCGGGCTCGTCGGGCTCGCCCTCACCCGCCTGGCCAACGCCGCCGAGGCGCCTGCGTACGCCACGGCGCGCCGCGACGAGGACGCCGTCGCCCGCGACTGATGCAGCACACCACCGCTCGGCGGTGGCACGACGAACGCCGCGGGTGAGCCACCCGCGGCGTTCGTCGTCCCGGCGTCAGTCCTGCGGTGGCTCCTCGGGGCGCCGGACGAGCGCGCTGACGAGCATGCCGACGCCGCCCACGGCGAGCAGCACGATGAGGACCGCCTGGACGTCGAGGGCGACCCCCAGCCCGACGGCGAGAACCGCCAGGCCGGTGAGGGTGAGGAGCACCCCCCACACGACGGTGCCCCCGCGGGGCCGGGACGTCGGGACGTGTTCGCTGCTCATGACTGCTCCTCGATGACGATCTGACCGAAGCCGACCTCGACCTCGACGACGATGTCCGGGCCGTCCGCGGCGCGGATGCCCTCCTGGGCGACGACGACCTCGACGCCCGTCCCGCTCACGAGCGAGTCCCCGCCCCGGGTGACGTCCGAGACCGGGGTGTCGCCGGCGGCGGACCAGGCCCCGTCGAAGCGGCCGATGACCTCGCCCCCCGCGACGCTCGCGCGGACCTCGACGCGGGCGTCGGCGGGCACGATGACGCGCGCCACGCCGAAGGCCACCTCGACCGGCACCTCGACCGTGCCGCGGGTGGGTCCGAGGTCGGTGAGGTCGACGGTGAGCTCCCCGGCGGCGAGCTCGTAGCCCTCGCGGGCCTGCGGGCCGGTCGCCGGCCGGAACGTCGGCTCGCCCACGAGGGCGGACCCGGTACCGAGGGTGCTGATCGCGCCGAGGCCGGGGAGGACCGCGACGGCCGAGGCAGCCGGTACCAGGACGATGGCGAGGACGAGGGCGAGCCCCCCGAGCGCCCCCTGGCGGCGACCGCGGACCCCGCTGGCGATGACGCCCAGGCCGAGCAGGGAGAGGACGGTGCCCCCGATGACGAGGCCGACGGCGCCGCCCAGGGCGCCGGCGCGATGGGCCAGCAGCAGGGCCGCGGCGGTGATGAGGCACAGTGCGAGGACGACGCTGACGGTCCGGCGGCCCGGACCGGGGACCGGCGGGGGACCCGGGACCGGCGGGGGGAGAGGGGGCGTCCCGCCGGCCGGGGGCCGGTCCGCGGACGGTCCGCCCGCCCAGTACGCGCTGGCCGGGACGCCGCCGCCCAGCCCCGCGGGTGGGAGCGGGGCGGTGGCCGGGCCCGCGCTGGTCGCCGCTGTGTCGCCGGCCGGTTCGGTGTCGGGTGCCTGCGTGTCGGGTGTCCCCGCCGTCGTCATGCGGTCGTCGACGACGCTCGGACTGGCCGAGGAGCCGGGCGGGTAGGTGGTCCCCGCCGGGTAGGCGGGGCCGGGCGGGTAGGTGGTGCCTGCGGGGTAGGCGACGTCGGGGGGGTAGGTGGTGCCCGCGGGGTAGGCGGCGTCGGGCGGGTAGGCGGCCCCGACCGGGTAGGTCGGGCCGGGCGGGTACGTCGGCGGGTCCGTCCGCCCGCCCCGCACGACGGCGACGACGAGGACGGCGAGCCCGCCGAGCGCGAGCACCCACAGCCCGCCCCAGACGTCGCCGGTGGAGCTCCACCAGAAGCCCGGGCGGGAGATGCCGATGACGAAGAGGGCGATGGCGCCCGCCAGTGCCGCGCTGCCCCGGCCGCGCAGGGCCTCCTGGGTGAGGATGCGCCCGTCGCGCGCGTCAGGCAGGAGGAGCCAGCCGAGGCCGTAGAGGACGAGGCCGAGGCCCCCGAAGACGAGGGTGAGCACGACGAGGAGGCCGCGCACGAGGACGGGGTCGATCCCCCAGCGGTCGGCGGTGCCGGCCGCCACGCCGCCGACCCAGCGGTCCTGGGTCCGCCACACGCCCAGGCGCCGGAGCGAGTCGAAGAAGCCGGCACCGACGTCCGGCGGGGTGGGGGGCGGGGGACTGGTGCTCATGGTCCGAGCCAACCGCGTGGACGGCCCGCGGGGCTATCGGGGGATCCCCTGAATGACCCCTGGATCGGCGGAGCGCCTGGGCGGGGGTCACCCCGGAAACCCCTCGCCGGGGTCCCCGTGGGCGCCGAACCGTGTGACGATGCGGGCGTGAGCCTCCCGGGTGCGACGACGTCGCGGCTGCCGCTGCGCCGGCCGCCGGACGGCCGCGTCCTCGCCGGGGTGTGCCGGGGCGTCGCGGCCCACCTCGACCTCCCGGTCCGGCAGGTGCGTCTCGGCTTCGTCGGCGCCACGCTCGCGCTCGGTGCGGGTGCGGCAATGTACCTGTGGCTGTGGCTCCTCGTCCCGCCGGGTGACCCGGTGCACGCCGCCGCGCAGGCCCGGCCGACCACCGCCGCCCGGCTCGCCCCGCGGCTGCGGACGGCGAGCCGCGGCGTGGCGCTGGGGGACGTCGTCCTCGCCCTCCTGCTCCTGCTGGCCGCGGCGCTCCTCGTCCTGTGGCGCACGGGTACCTCGCTCCCGTACCCGTGGCTGGCGCCCGTCCTCGTCGCCGTCGGCGGGGCCGGGCTGGTGTGGAGCCAGCTCGACGCGTCGCTGGCGCCGGGCACCCGGCGCCGGCGCGGTGCCGCGGCGGCGCGGGTGGTCGGGGGGTTGCTCCTCGCCCTCGTGGGCACGCTGCTCCTCCTCGGGCGAGGAGAGGGCGTCGCCGAGCTCGTCGGCGGCACCGTGGCGGGCGCCGCGATCCTCGCCGGGGCCGCCCTCGTGCTCGCCCCGTTGTGGCTGCGGCTCGTGCGCGACCTCGGCGCCGAGCGGGCGGCGCGGGCCAGGGAGGCGGAGCGCGCCGACATCGCCGCCCACCTCCACGACTCCGTGCTCCAGACGCTCTCCCTCATCCGCTCCCGCGCCGACGACTCCGACCAGGTGGCCCGCCTCGCGCGCGCCCAGGAACGTGAGCTGCGGGAGTGGCTGTACGCCGACCGGCCCCGGCCCGGGACGTCCGTCGCCGCGGCCGTGCGGGCCGTCGCGGCGGAGATCGAGGACGTGCACGGGGTCGCCGTCGACGTCGTCACCGCGGGCGACGCACCCCCGGACGAGGGGACGCACGTCCTGCTCGCCGCCACCCGCGAGGCGCTGACCAACGCGGCCGTCCACGGCCGCGCGCCCATCTCGCTGTACGTCGAGACGGGGGCGTCCGGCACCGAGGTCTTCGTCCGCGACCGCGGGGACGGTTTCGACCCCGGCGCCGTCCCGCCCGACCGCCACGGGGTGCGGGAGTCGATCGTCGCGCGCACCGAGCGTCACGGGGGCACCGTGCGGATCCGCAGCGGCCGGCCCGGGCCCGGGGGCACGGAGGTGCACCTGAGCATGCCGCCCGCCCGCCCCCGGGCCTGAGGCGCCGCCGGGCCTGAGGTGCCGCCGGGCCTGAGGCGCCGCCGGGCCTGAGGTGGCGCAGGGAGCCCCGTGGGTCCCCGGGTCGAGGCGCGACGTGCGCCGCCCCGACGGCTGCCCTCCCGGGCAGACCGACGCACCGGGCGCGGGCGTACCGTGGCGCCGTGCCGATCGCGCGTGCCCGCCGGGACCCCGACGGCGCGCGCGGGCGCGCCGGCCGTGGCCCGGTGCCGCACTCCGAGGTGCCCGGGCCGCCGCCCCGCGCCGTCGGGCTCCACCCGGGCTCCGTCGGGCCTGACCTCGCCCTCCTCACCGGCGCCGGCAACCGCGCCCTCGCCGGCCTCGTCGCCGTCTCCCGCCAGGTCGACGTCGTCGCGGAGGAGGCCCCCGTGCAGGAGGCGCCGCGGCTCGACGCCGCAGCGGTCGCGGACGCCCGGCGCTACTACACGTCGCAGCCGTGGCTCTACACGCCGGCGATCCTCACCCAGCTCCGCGAGGCCCTCGGCCTGGCCGCCGCGGGCGGTGCCGACGACGCGCTCGTCCTCGCCGTCGCCGACTGGCAGGCCGCCGACGGCGCGGGCGACCCGGCGCTCGCCGTCGACGGCAAGGCGGGGCCGCGGACCCTGCCCCGGATCTTCGCGTCTGGTCTCAACAGCGACGGCGAGGGCGAGGCGTTCGGCGAGGAGGTGCAGACGGACGTCGTCGACGAGTGGGCGGCGCTCGCGAGCCCGGCTGCCCGCCGGGACCGGCTCGTCGAGCGGGTCAACGCCCGGCTCGCCGCCGCCGGGGTCCCGGCCGTCACCCCGGCCGCCGACGCCAGCGGCGTGAGCGCCGGCGCGTTCGACTTCCCGACGTGGCGGATGCTCATCGGCGACGCCGCACTCGGCGGGGCCTCGATCGCCGCCGACGCCGCCCGGAACGTCGCGGACACGGTCTACCACGAGGCCCGGCACGCCGAGCAGTGGTTCCGGATGGCCCAGCTCCGGGCCGGTCAGGGCCTCACCGCCCGCGCCATCGCCACCGAGCTCGGCATCCCGGCGCGGATCGCGGCGGCGGCCCGCGCGGCCCCGCTCCCGCGCGGGACGATGCCCGCGGTGGTCGCACAGGGCTGGTGGGACAGCGTCTACGGCGCGAGGAGCGAGGAGCGGGGGCGGGTCCTCACCGAGGCGACGGCGGCCGCCGCCGCGCGCAACGCCGCGCGGGCCGCGTTCGACGCGGACCCGAGCGAGGCGAACCGGGTGGCGCTCGAGGCTGCCCAGGCCCGGTTCGACCCGGCGTTCGAGGCCTACCGCAACCTCCCCGAGGAGAACGACGCGTGGGCCACCGCCCCGGCGGCCGGGGCGGGCATCACGCGCGGCAGCCCGGCGCCACCTACGATCGACGAGGCGGCCGGTTCCCCGCCCGCCGCCGGGGGTGGCCCCGCCCACGGAGTCCTGCCCGAGGAGGACCTGCCGTGACGCTGCTCGACGACGTCGCCGTCTTCCGCCGGGTCGCCGCGGGTGGCGCCGGCATCGTGCCGCCCGCCACGGGGACGGGGCACCCGGTCGCCACCGCGTCGACCGACGCCGACGGTCTGCTCACCCTCGATCTCGCCGAACCCGTCGACCTGGCCGCCCTCGCGGCGGCGCTCGGGCCGGCCCGGGCGCTGCCGACCAACCCGGCCGGCGGGCGCGCGCTGGTTCTCTTCGGCGAGACCCTCCCCGACGAGGGGGAGCGGGGCGTGACCGTCCTCGCCGAGGTCGACGGCGAGACCGCGGTCCGGCTCCTCCTGCGCCCCGACGCCTTCCCACCGGAGCCCCATGGCTGAGCCCGCCCGCGCAGGGACGACGGGCTGCGAGGATGACGGCATGAGCGAGCCCGCGACCCCGCACTTCCGCGTCGTCGTCGTCGACGACCACTCCATGGTGCGCACCGGCGTGCGGACCGAGCTGGCCGCGCAGGCGCCCGACATCGAGGTCGTCGGCGAGGCCGACGACGTCCCGAGCGCCGTCGCGGCCGTGCGGGCGCTCGCACCGGACGTCGTGCTCCTCGACGTGCACCTGCCCGGCGGAAACGGCGGCGGCGGGGTGGAGGTCCTCGCGGGCTGCGCCGGTCTGCCCACCCGCTTCCTCGCGCTGTCCGTCTCGGACGCCAGCGAGGACGTCGTCGGCGTCATCCGGGCCGGCGCGCGGGGCTACGTCACCAAGGCGATCACGCCCGCCGAGCTGGCCGACGCCGTGCGCCGGGTGGCCGGCGGGGACGCCGTGTTCTCCCCGCGCCTGGCGGGGTTCGTCCTCGACTCCTTCGGGACCGGCGCGGCGGACGTCGCCACCACCGACGGCGAGCTCGACCGGCTCTCGGCCCGGGAGCAGGAGGTCATGCGGCTCATCGCCCGCGGCTACTCCTACCGGGAGGTGGCCGGTGAGCTGTTCATCTCGATCAAGACGGTGGAGACCCACGTCTCCGCGGTCCTGCGCAAGCTCCAGCTGTCCTCGCGGTACGAGCTCACCCGCTGGGCCGCCGCCCGCCGCCTCATCTGAACCCCGTGCCCCGCGAGTGCCCCCGCGCCCCCGCGAGGTTCACGACGGCGTGTCAGGAACATCGTCTAGGCTGGACGCATGGCAACCCTCTACTCGGTCCTCGTCGTGCTCCACCTCATCGGCTGGGCGATCGTCCTCGGCGGCACGCTGACGAACCTGCGGCCCCCGCGGATCGCCAAGGGTGTCCTCCACGGTGCGCTCACCGCGCTCGTCACCGGCCTGCTGCTCGTCGGCCTGGCCTCCGGGCCGCTCGACTACGACCTCAACCACGTGAAGATCGGCGTCAAGCTCGTCATCGCCGTCGTCGTCACCGCGCTGGTCGTCGTCGCGTCCCGCCGCAAGGAGCGGGTGACCACGGGCATGGTCGGCAGCATCGCCGCGCTCACCGCGGTCAACGTCGCTCTCGCGGTGCTGTGGCGCTAAGGTCGGCGCCCATGACGGGCGAGGCGCGGCGCTGATGGGCGGGATCGAGGAGGGCCTCGTCGTCCTCGCGGTCGTCGTCGGGCTCGTCGGGGCGATCGTCCAGGTCATCCCCGGCGCCCTCATCGTCCTCGTGGCCGCCCTCGTGTGGGCGGTGGTCACCGGCGGCGGCGTCGGCTGGACGGTCGGCGTCGTGGCGACCCTCGCCGTCGTCGTCTCCGCAGTGGCCAAGTACTACGTCGCCGGCCGGTACCTCGGCCGCGGCGGCGTGCCCAACCGGACCATCGTCGTGGGGGCGGTGGTGGGCGTCGTCGGCTTCTTCGTCGTCCCCGTGGTGGGGCTGCCGCTGGGGTTCGTCCTCGGCGTCTACCTCATGGAGAGCGCGCGCCTGCGCGCGCAGGGCGACGCCTGGCGGGCGACCTGGCGCGCCATGAAGGCGACCGGGCTGTCCATCCTCATCGAGCTCGCCGGCGCGCTGGTCGCCGCGGGCGCCCTGTTCCTGGGGATGTGGCGCACCTGAGGCGTCGGTGTCAGTACCAGCGCCTACGCTGGACCTCACGATGACCTCCTTGTTCGACCACCTCCCGGCCCTCGACGCGGCCACGCCCCTGCCCACCGCCGTCCCCCCGCGCGACGACGACGGGCCCGCCGCTGCGCCGGGGTCCGGCGCGCCCGCGAACCCCGGCCGCGCGGGTGCCTCCCGGCCCGACGCCGAGGCCCTCCTCGAGGGCCTCAACCCGCAGCAGCGCGCCGCCGTCTCCCACGCCGGCGGGCCGCTGCTCATCGTCGCCGGCGCCGGCTCGGGCAAGACCCGGGTGCTCACCCACCGCATCGCCTACCTCCTGGCGACCGGCCGGGCGCGCCCGGGCGAGGTGCTCGCCATCACCTTCACCAACAAGGCAGCGGGGGAGATGCGCGAGCGCGTGGCCGACCTCGTCGGCCCCGCCGCCCGGAGCATGTGGGTCTCGACGTTCCACTCGGCCTGCGTCCGGATCCTGCGGCGCGAGCACACCACGCTGGGGCTGCGCTCGAGCTTCTCCATCTACGACGCCGCGGACTCCCAGCGCCTCATGACGCTCGTGTGCCGCCAGCTCGACCTCGACCCCAAGCGGTACCCGCCGAAGGTCCTCTCCGCGCGCGTGTCCGACCTCAAGAACGAGCTGGTCGACCCCGAGGACTTCGCGGCGACCGTCTCCGAGTCCAACGCGTTCGACACCGCCCTGGCCAGCGCCTACCGGCGCTACAACGAGCGGCTGCGCCAGGCGCACGCCCTCGACTTCGACGACCTCATCATGACGACGGTCAACCTGCTCCAGGCGTTCCCCGCCGTCGCCGAGCACTACCGCCGCCGGTTCCGCCATGTCCTCGTCGACGAGTACCAGGACACCAACCACGCCCAGTACGTCCTCATCCGCGAGCTGGCCGGCGTCACCGGTGAGGCCACGGCGGACCCCGCCGGGAACGTGCCGCCGGGTGAGCTCACCGTCGTCGGCGACGCCGACCAGTCCATCTACGCCTTCCGCGGCGCGACGATCCGCAACATCCTCGAGTTCGAGGCGGACTACCCGGACGCGACGACGATCCTCCTCGAGCAGAACTACCGCTCGACGCAGACCATCCTCTCCGCCGCCAACGCCGTCATCTCCCGCAACCCCGGCCGCCGGGCGAAGAACCTGTGGACCGCCTCGGGCTCCGGCCCGCAGGTGGTGGGGTACGTCGCGGACTCCGAGCACGAGGAGGCGCGCTTCATCGCCGAGGAGATCGACCGCCTCGGGGACACCGAGGGCGTGCGCCCGGGTGACGTCGCCGTGTTCTACCGCACCAACGCCCAGTCGCGGGCCCTCGAGGAGGTGCTCGTCCGGGTCGGCATCCCCTACAAGGTGGTCGGCGGGACGCGCTTCTACGAGCGGCGCGAGATCAAGGACGCCCTCGCCTACCTGCGCGCCGTGGCCAACCCCGACGACGCCGTCAACCTGCGCCGCATCCTCAACGTCCCCAAGCGGGGCCTGGGGGACCGGGCCGAGGCCATGCTCGGCGCGCACGCCGAGCGCGAGCGGATCTCCTTCGGCGAGGCCATCGAGCACGCCGCGGCGCCGGACGGCACGGCGCCGGAGGTGCTCGGCCTCGCGACCCGCGGCCGCACGCAGGTCCGGGTCTTCGCCGAGCTCATGCGCGGCCTGCGCGAGCTCGCCGAGTCCGGGGCCCCGCCCGCGGAGGTCCTCGACGCCGCCCTCGACCGCTCCGGCTACCTCGACGAGCTGCGCGCCAGCGACGACCCCCAGGACGCCTCCCGGGTGGAGAACCTCGCCGAGCTGCACGCCGTCGCCGCCGAGTTCAGCGAGGGCGACCCCGAGGGCACCCTCGGGGACTTCCTCGAGCGGGTGGCGCTCGTGGCGGACAGCGACCAGATCCCCGACCGGGACGCCGAGGACCAGGGCCAGGTCACGCTCATGACCGTCCACACGGCCAAGGGCCTGGAGTTCCCCGTCGTCTTCGTCACCGGGCTCGAGGACGGGACGTTCCCGCACCAGCGCTCCCTGCGCGAGCCGGACGAGCTCGCGGAGGAGCGCCGGCTCGCCTACGTCGCGCTCACCCGCGCGCAGCGGCGGCTCTACCTCTCCCGCGCGGCCGTGCGGACCGCCTGGGGCGCGCCGCAGGAGTTCCCGGCCAGCCGGTTCCTCTCCGACATCCCCGCCGAGCTCCTCGACTGGCGCCGCGAGGCGTCCTCCGTCGACACGCTCCGCTCCGGCGGCTCGGTGTGGGGCTCCGGCTCGGGCTCGGGCTGGGGCGGCCGTTCCCGTGGGGAGGGTGGCGGCTCCGGCGCGCGCAGCAGCGCCGTGCGCACCACCCGCCTCGCCGACACCCAGAGCACGGGGGCGACGTTCGGTTCCGCCACCCCGCGCCCGGCCGGGGCGGTGCCCAACCTCGACGTGGGGGACAAGGTCACCCACGACTCCTACGGCGTCGGCACGGTCATCGGGATCGAGGGGGCGGCGGCGTCGACCGTGGCGAAGATCGACTTCGGCGGCGGCCAGGTCAAGCGGCTCCTCCTGCGGTACTCGCCCGTCACCAAGCTCTGACACCTCACCGGGCCGCGCGAGCGGGTCCGGCGCATACTGGCGCCATGCACGTGGGTGTGCCGCGGGAACGCAAGAGCCAGGAGAACCGGGTCGCGCTGGTGCCCTCCGGGGCGCGGGAGCTCGTCGCGCGCGGGCACGACGTCGTCGTCGAGCGGGGCGCGGGGCTCGGCTCGGGCGTGCCGGACCAGGCCTACGCCGCCGCCGGGGCCCGCCTGGGCACCGCGGACGACGCCTGGGGGGCGGAGCTCGTCCTCAAGGTCAAGGAGCCCCAGCCGCAGGAGCTCCACCACCTGCGCGCCGGCCAGGTGCTCTTCACCTACTTCCACCTCGCGGCGGCGGGCGAGCTCACGGCGGCGCTCGTCACGGCCGGCACGACGGCGGTGGCCTACGAGATGGTCGAGCTCCCCGACGGCTCGCTGCCCCTCCTGGCCCCGATGAGCGAGATCGCCGGGCGGCTGTCCGTCCAGGTGGGGGCCTACCACCTCATGGAGCCGATGGGCGGGCGGGGCGTCCTCCTCGCCGGGGTGCCCGGCGTGCGGTCCGCGGACGTCGTCGTCCTCGGGGCGGGCCGGGCGGGCGCGAACGCGGCCCGGCTCGCCCTCCAGTGGGGCGCCCGGGTCACCGTCCTCGACCTCGCCGTCGACCGCCTGCGCGAGCTCGACGAGCTCTACGGCGGCGGGCTGCGCACCATCGTCTCCAGCGCCGCGGCGATCGAGGACGCGGTGCGGGAGGCCGACCTCGTCGTCGGTGCGGTCCTCGTGCGGGGGCGGCGTGCCCCCGTCCTCGTCCCGCACTCCCTCGTGGAGGAGATGCGCCCGGGCTCGGTCCTCGTCGACATCGCGATCGACCAGGGCGGCTGCTTCGCCGACTCCCGCCCGACGACCCACGGCGACCCCACCTACCGGGTGGCGAGCTCCCTGTTCTACTGCGTGGCGAACATGCCCGGTGCCGTGCCCGCGACGGCGACGGCGGCCCTCACCAATGCCACGCTGCCGTACGCCCTCGCTCTCGCCGAGCACGGCTGGCGCGGGGCGTGCGAGCGCGACCCGGCGCTCGCGGCGGCCGTCCTCACCAGCGACGGCGCGGTGACGAGCCCCGTCATCGCGCGGGAGTTCCCGGACCTGCCCGTCGCCCGCTGAAGGTCGCCGCGCGTCCTCCCGGGGGATGTCGGTGCCAGCGCCTAGCCTGCGAGGAGCGGGCCGGAGCCGCCGGTCCTGCCCCCGAGCGGAGGGCTGTCGATGAGCGCCGGTGTCGCAACTCGCCCCGCCCCGGGCACGACGGCGCCGCGCGGTGCGCCGCGCCCGGCGCGCCCGGGGGCGACGTCCGGGTGGATCGAGGGCCTCGACGGGCTGCGCGCGCTCGCCGTGCTCGCCGTGCTCGTCTACCACCTGCGCCCGACGACGCTGCCCGGCGGGTTCCTCGGCGTCGACGTCTTCTTCGTCGTCAGCGGCTTCCTCATCACCACCCTCCTGCTGCGCGAGCTGCGCACCCGTGGTCGGCTCCACCTGCCGCGGTTCTGGCTGCGCCGCGCCCGGCGCCTGCTGCCCGCCCTCCTCGCCGTCGTCGTCGTGGGCGTGAGCGCCGCTGCCCTCGCGGGCGGGGACCTGCTCGTCAACGCGCGCCGCCAGGCGCTCGGGGCGCTGACGTTCTCCACCAACTGGCTCGAGATCGGCGCCGGCTCCAGCTACTTCACGCGCACCGCGCCGCAGCTCTTCGTCAACTTCTGGTCCCTCGCGGTGGAGGAGCAGTTCTACCTCCTGTGGCCGGTCGCCCTCGTCCTGCTCGTCGCGCTCACCGCCACCACCCGCGCCCGGGTCCGGGTCACCCTCGCCGTCGCCGCGCTGTCCGCCGCCGCGATGGCGCTGCTCCACACCCCGAGCGAGGACGCGACCCGGGTGTACTACGGCACCGACACCCACCTCTTCGGGCTCATGATCGGCGCCGCGCTCGCGTTCTCCTGGGCGGACGAGGGCAGCTGGCTGCACCGCACGGTCTGGCGGCGGCTGCGGGTGCTCGCGGCCATCGCGGCGCTCGCGGCGCTCGCCGGGCTCATGCTCGCCCTGGGCGAGGACCATGCGGCGACGTTCCGCGGCGGCATCCTCGCGGCGAGCGTGCTCACGGCGGTCCTCGTGGCCGCCCTTCTCGGCCCGGGGACCCCGTACCAGCGGCTGCTGCGCCTGCGCCCGCTCGAGTGGGTCGGCCAGCGCTCCTACGGGATCTACCTGTGGCACTGGCCGGTCCTCCTCGTGCTCACCGAGGCGCTGCCGGCGACCACCTTCGACTCCCCGCTGAGCTGGACGACCCGGGGCCTGGCCCTCGTCCTCACCCTCGCCGCGGCGGCCGTCTCCTACCGCTACCTCGAGCTGCCCGTGCGTGAGCTCGGGTTCCGCGGTGCGGCCGGTGCTGCGCTGCGGGCGGTCCGTGGGACCGGCGCACGCCGCGCCCGCGTCGTGGCCGGGGCCGGGGCGGTCGTCCTCGCCGGCAGCGCGGTCGCGCTGGCGACCGCCCCGACCACCTCCCAGACGCAGGCGCAGATCGAGGACGGGGAGGAGATCGTCGCGGCGTCCGGAGCGACAGCGGCGGCGACGGACGCCCCCACCCGCGCGGAGGAAGCCCCCGGTCTCGACCTGAGCGTCCCCACCGGGGAGGAGATCACCGGCTTCGGCGACTCCATCATGGTGACCAGCGCCCACGGCCTCACCGCGGCCTACCCGGGCATCGCGCTCGACGCGCTGTCGAACCGCCAGTGGCCCGACGGCCTGGCAGCGGTGGAGGCCGCCGTCGCGGAGGGGACCGTGCGCCGCGCGGTCGTCCTCGACTTCGGCACCAACGCGGGCGTCCGGGAGCCCGCGGTGGTGCGGGCCACCCTCGACGCCCTGGGGCCCGAGCGGATGGTCGTCGTCGTCAACCTCTACGGCGGCAGCCACTGGATCCCCGAGGCCAACGCGGCCCTGGCCCAGGTGGTGGCCGACTACCCCAACGCCGTCATCGCGGACTGGTACGCGGCCATCGACGCCGCCCCGCACATGCTCCAGTCGGACGGGATCCACCCGGACATCGACGGCGGGCACCTCTACGCCCAGGTGGTGACTGATGCCTTCGCCGAGCTGTCCGCGCGACTGGGTGGATAGCGCCACGGCGGGCAGGATGAGCACCATGACCGAACCGAGCACGTGGGCCGAGATGACCCGGGCCAACCCCGAGCACTCCACCTGGTACGTCGAACGATTCCGGGCGATGGCGGCCGCCGGCGCCGACCTCGTCGGGGAGGCCCGGCTCGTCGACGCGCTCGTCCCGCGCGGGGCGCGCATCCTCGACGCGGGCTGCGGGCCGGGACGCCACGGCGGGTACCTCGCGGGGCGCGGCCACGTCGTCGTCGGGGTGGACGTCGACCCGGTGCTCATCGACGCCGCGAGACAGGACCACCCGGACGCGACATGGCTCGTCGGTGACCTCGCCGAGCTCGACCTGCCGGCGCGCGGCATCGCCGAGGGCTTCGACGCCATCCTGTGCGCCGGCAACGTCATGACCTTCCTCGCCCCGAGCACCCGCCGGGAGGTGCTGCGCCGCATGGCCGGCCATCTCCGGCCGGACGGCCGCGCGGCGATCGGCTTCGGCGCCGGGCGCGGGTACGACTTCGAGGAGTTCCTCGAGGACGCGCGAGCCGGGGGGCTCGTGCCGGACCTGCTGCTCTCCACGTGGGACCTGCGCCCCTACACCGAGGGCGCCGGCTTCCTCGTCGCCGTGCTCCGCCGGGCATAACGCGCCGGCGGCGGTCGGCGACGCCGGCGCCGCACCGTCCATTGACCCGTGTGCGCGGGTCGCCGAACGTCGGCACCGGGCCTGCCGCCGGCCCCCAGGAGGAAGCCGGACGGCGCGGGCCGGTACGCTGGCCTGAATGTCTCGATGTCGAGGCACCGGGACCAGCGACGACGAGAGGACTCATCCGGGTGGATCTGTTCGAGTACCAGGCGCGTGACGTGTTCGCCAAGCACGGGGTTCCCGTGCTCGGCGGTGTCGTCGCGACGACGCCGGAAGAGGCCCGGGCTGCGGCCGAAGAGCTGGGCGGCGGGACCGTCGTGGTCAAGGCGCAGGTGAAGACCGGTGGCCGCGGCAAGGCGGGCGGCGTCAAGCTCGCCCACAACCCCGAGGAGGCTCAGGCGCGTGCGGCCGAGATCCTCGGCATGGACATCAAGGGCCACACCGTCCACCGCGTGATGATCGCCGAGGGCGCCAAGATCGCCGAGGAGTTCTACTTCTCCGTCCTCCTCGACCGCGCGGAGCGGCGTTACCTCGCCATGGCCAGCGTCGAGGGCGGCGTGGAGATCGAGCAGCTCGCGGTCGAGCGCCCCGAGGCCCTCGCCCGTGTCGCCGTCGACCCCATCACCGGGATCGACGCCGCCAAGGCCCGCGAGATCGTCGACGCCGCCGGGTTCGCCCCGGAGATCGCCGCCGACGTCGCCGCGGTCATCGAGAAGCTGTGGACCGTCTACCGCGAGGAGGACGCCACCCTAGTCGAGGTGAACCCGCTCGTGCGGACCGAGGACGGCGCCATCATCGCCCTCGACGGCAAGGTGACGCTGGACGCCAACGCGGACTTCCGCCACCCCGACCACGCCGCCCTCGAGGACGCCGCCGCCGCGGACCCGCTCGAGGCCAAGGCCAAGGCCGCGGGCCTCAACTACGTCAAGCTCGACGGCCAGGTCGGCATCATCGGCAACGGCGCGGGCCTCGTCATGAGCACCCTCGACGTCGTCGCCTACGCGGGCGAGCGCCACGGCGTGCGCCCGGCGAACTTCCTCGACATCGGCGGCGGCGCCAACGCCGAGGTCATGGCCAACGGGCTCGACGTCATCCTCGGCGACGAGCAGGTGCGCAGCGTCTTCGTCAACGTCTTCGGCGGCATCACCGCCTGCGACGAGGTCGCCAAGGGGATCGTCCAGGCGCTGGGCATCCTCGGCGACAAGGCGACCAAGCCCCTGGTCGTCCGCCTCGACGGCAACGCCGTCGACGAGGGACGCCGGATCCTGGCCGAGGCCGACCACCCGCTCGTGACGATGGTGGACACCATGGACGACGCTGCGGCCAAGGCCGCCGAGCTCGCGGCTGCGAAGTAAGGGACGGACCACACCATGTCGATCTTCCTCGACGCGAACTCGCGCGTCATCGTCCAGGGCATGACCGGTGCCGAGGGGCAGAAGCACACCCGCCGCATGCTCGGCGCCGGCACCCAGATCGTCGGCGGGGTGAACCCGCGCAAGGCGGGCACCAGCGTCGACTTCGACGTCGAGCCCCTCGGGCCCGGCAGCGCCGAGCGCACCGCCGGCACCGTCTCCGTGCCCGTCTTCGGCACGGTCGCGGAGGCCCGCGAGGCCACCGGAGCCGACGTCTCCGTCGTCTTCGTCCCGCCCGCCCACACCAAGGGTGCGGTCGTCGAGGCGGTCGACGCCGGCGTGCCGCTCGTCGTCATCATCACCGAGGGCGTCCCGGTGGCGGACACGGCCGAGTTCTTCGCCTACGCCCAGTCCAAGGGCGTGCGGCTCATCGGCCCGAACTGCCCCGGCATCATCAGCCCCGGGAAGTCCAACGTCGGCATCACGCCGGCCGACATCACCGGCCCGGGCCGCATCGGCCTGGTCTCCAAGTCGGGCACCCTCACCTACCAGATGATGTACGAGCTGCGGGACCTGGGCTTCACCACCGCCATCGGCATCGGCGGGGACCCGGTCATCGGGACCACCCACATCGACGCCCTCGAGGCGTTCGAGGCGGACCCCGACACCGACCTCATCGTCATGATCGGTGAGATCGGTGGCGACGCCGAGGAGCGTGCCGCGGAGTTCATCCAGGCGCACGTCACCAAGCCGGTCGTCGGGTACGTCGCCGGCTTCACCGCCCCCGAGGGCAAGACGATGGGCCACGCCGGCGCCATCGTCTCGGGGTCCTCGGGCACCGCCGAGGCGAAGAAGGTCGCCCTCGAGGCGGCCGGGGTCAAGGTCGGCAAGACGCCGTCGGAGACCGCGCGCCTGGCCCGCGAGATCCTCGCCGGCTGAGCCGCGGCCGGGACCCGCTCCGGCCGCACCCCCTCGCACCACCCGCACGCCCCCGGCCCGCGCCGGGGGCGTGCGGCGTACGGATCACACAACCCGCGGCGGACACGCCGCCCGCCCAGCGGCCCCCGCGGGCGGGGGGAGGCGACGATGGGCACGATGACCGCCACCACCACGCCTCCCCGCGTCATCGGCCCCCAGCCGGCGCGCACCCGCCGCATGCCCGAGGGGTGGCTGCGCTCCACCATCACGGGCGTCGAGGCAGCCGTCCTCAGCTGGCTCACCGTCGTCGTCCCCGCGGTCGCCGCCTACGTCGCCACCGCCGCCGCGCCGGTGCTCGGCGACGCGAGCTGGGTGGAGGCGGCGCGCACCGGGACGGCGCTCTGGCTCCTCGGGCAGGGCGGCGTCCGGCCCCTCGGTGGCGGTGCCGCCCTCACCCTCGCCCCCCTGGGGCTGTCGCTGCTCAGCCTCGCCCTCGTCTACGGCGGCGCCCGCCGGGCGCGCCTGCGGGGCTGGGGCCCGGCGGGGTTCACCGTCGCCGGCCACGTCGCGATGACGCTCGTCCTCTCCCTGCTCGTCACCGGGCCCGCGGGACGCCCGGGGGCCGCCCTCGGGGCCGCGGTCATCGCGGCCCTCGGGACCGGCGCCGCGCTGCGCCGCGCGGACGTCCCGGCCCCCCGGCTGCGGGCCGCCCTGGCCCGCGTGCCGGAGCCGGTGCGCGCGGGGACCCGCGCGGCGACCTGGGCGGGCCTGGGCCTCGCGATCGCCGCGGTCCTCGCCGCCGGCCTCGCGATCGCTGTGGGCTGGCCCCAGGTCGTCGACCTCCACCGGGCGCTCGCCCCCGACGTCGTCGGCGCCGTCGCGCTCGTCCTCGGTCAGCTCCTGTGGTTGCCGACGGCCGTCGTCTGGGCGCTCGGCTGGCTCGCCGGACCGGGCTTCGTCGTGGGGACGGGCACCGACTTCGCCCCGGGCGAGGTCGTCGCCGCCCCGCTGCCGGCGGTGCCCCTGCTCGGCGCCCTGCCCGGCCCGGGTGGCCCCGACCTCACGTGGGTGGTGCTCGTCCCCGTCCTCGTCGGCGCGCTCACCGGCTGGCGCCTGCACCGGCGACGCTTCCAGCCCCACCCGGGCAGCGCCGTGCTCGCTGCGGCCCTCGCCGGTGCCGGGGCGGGCGTGCTCGCCGGCGTCGCGGCGCTGGTGGCGCGCGGCTCCATCGGCCCGGGCCGGATGGCGGTGGTGGGCGCCGCGCCCCCCGCCGTCGTCGGCGCGGTCGCCCTGGAGGTCGCCCTGGGGGCCGTGCTCGTCGTACTCCTTGCCCACCCCTGGTCCCGCGCCACCGTCCTGCGCGGCTTCCGGGGGGCGCGCGGCCGGGTGACGGCGGCGGGCGAGTCGAGGCGCGCGCGCCGCGACGAGGCACGCGCCGACGCCGTCGCCCACGGCGACGCCGAGAACCACGCCGACGGGTCGACCCACGCCGACGCGTCGACCCACGCGGACGCCACGACGGCGCCCGAGGCGCCGCGACGGGCGGCGCCCATGTGGCACCGGCTCCGGCCCGGCTCGCGCGAGGACGCGTCGGGGCACCAGGCGAGCTGACCGCTACGCCGCGCGCACCCTCCGGGCGAGGACGTCCACGGCCGCCGCGACGGCGTCCGGGTCGGCGAGCAGGTGGAGGTGGCCGCCGGTGAGGGTCCGCACGGGCCACCCCAGCTCGCCGGCGAGCCTCCGTTCGGCGTCGTAGGTGTCCCCGAAGGCGAGGTAGGCGGCGGGGACGTCGCGCCACCCGTCCGGGACGGCGACGTCGTCGCGGAGGTAGGCGAGCGGCACCCGGGGCAGGCGCGCCTCGAGCCGGGTGCGGGTGGCGCGGTCGGGGAAGAGCGGGTCGACGGCGTCGGGCGGGAACCACGACGTCCACGGCGGCAGGTCACCCGCCGCGTCCGCGAGCGGGGCGAGGTCGGCGACGAGGGCCGGCGGCGCCACCGGGTGCCGCCCGGACGCGGCGGGCACCACCGCGTCGACGAAGACGACCCCGCGCACCCGGCGGCGCGCGACCAGGGCCGGCACGACGGTCCCCGCGTTGGAGTGGGGGACGAGCGTCACCGGCCGGTCGTCGGGGATCGCCGCCAGGTGCGCGGCGAGCACGTCGGCGGCCGCGCGCGGGGCCGGGACCTCGGGCACGAGGACGTCGTGCCCGAGGCGGGCCAGCGCGCGGGCCACCGGCTCCCAGGCCGCCGGGCCGAGGAACGGGCTCGCCAGGAGGACGAGCACCGGCGTCTCAGCCGGCCGGGTGCTCGCCCTCGGCGAGCTCCTCGACGAGCTTCGCGTTGAAGGCGGGAAGGTCGTCGGGGGTCCGGCTGCTCACGAGCCCCTGGTCGACGACGACCTCCTCGTCCACCCACGTGGCGCCCGCGTTGGCGAGGTCGGTCTTGAGGCTGGGGTAGGACGTGAGCGTGCGCCCGGAGACGACGTCGGCGTCGGTGAGGATCCAGCCGCCGTGGCAGATGACGCCGACCGGCTTGTGCTGGGTGAAGAAGTCGCGGGTGAAGGTCACCGCCCGCTCGTCCGTCCTCAGCTGGTCGCCGTTGACGACCCCGCCGGGCAGGACGAGGCCGTCGAAGTCGTCGGCGCGGGCCTCGCCCACGGGCAGGTCGACCGGTGCCTCGTGGCCGTTCTTGCCGGTGACCGTGCCGGAGGCGGGGGAGACGAGGACCGCCTCGGCGCCGTGGGAGGTGACGGCGTCCCAGGGGCTGGTGAGCTCGGAGTCCTCGAACCCGTCGGTGAGGAGGAAAGCGACGCGCTTACCGGTGAGGTGCGACATAGATCGTCCCTTCGGATGGGGTGCTGGGTCGCCACCCACGCTACGAGCGGTCGGCCGCTGGTGCCTCCTGGCCGAGGATCCGGTCGGTGACCGCGTCCTCGAGCTCGGCCCGGCAGGCGCGCTCCGCCTGGACCGTGAGGGCCCGGTCGGTGCAGTCGGCGTAGGCCGCGTAGGCCGGCCACATCGCCGCCTGGACGACGGCGCTCACCAGCAGGTAGGCGGCGAGGACGAGGGAGATGGCCAGCGTGGGGACGATGGCGCCCCGCACCCCGGCCCGCCAGACCCGCACGAGGGCGTAGACACCGACGACGAGCGCCGCCAGGGCCAGCGCCCCGGAGACCAGGGGCAGCGGCCAGCGCACCCCCATCATGGGGACGACCACCGCCGTGAGCAGGACGAGCGAGAACCACATGACCGGCCGGGTCGCCGCGCGCGCCTGCTCGGGCGTGGGCTGCGGTCGCCCGCGGCGCGCGCCGTCGGGGTGCGGCCCGTCGGGGTGCGCGCCACCGGGGTGCGGCGCGTCCGGACGCCGGTCCTGGCGCGGGGCGGTCGGGCGTCGGCTGGGCATGGTCGCATTGTTCCATCGCGGGGTGGTTACGCTGACGCCGTGCCGAGCTGCCGCGTCGTCGTCCTCGTGTCCGGGGGCGGGTCGAACCTCGCCGCCCTCCTCACCGCCTGCGCCGACCCCGCGTACGGGGCGGAGGTGGTCGCCGTCGGCGCCGACCGGGAGGGCACCGGGGGCGTCGCCCTCGCACAGGAGGCCGGGGTGCCCACCTTCGTCGAGCGCGTCGGGGCCCACCCCGACCGGGCCGCGTGGGACGCCGCGCTCACGGCCGCCGTCGCCGCGCACGCGCCCGACCTCGTCGTGTCCGCGGGGTTCCTCAAGCTCTGCGGCCCCGCCTTCCTCGAGCGCTTCGCCGGGCGCTACGTCAACACCCACAACTCCCTGCTGCCGGCCTTCCCCGGCATCCACGGCCCGCGGGACGCGCTCGACCACGGCGTCAAGCTGGCCGGGGCGACGCTCTTCTTCGTCGATGCCGGGACGGACACCGGCCCGATCCTCGCGCAGGTGGCGGTGCCCGTCCTCGACGACGACACCGAGGCGTCGCTCACCGAGCGGATCAAGGTCGCCGAGCGCGCGCAGCTCGTCGAGCAGGTGGGCCGGCTCGCCCGCGAGGGATGGCGCCTGGAGGACCGTCGGGTCGTCGTCGGCCCGCGCTAGACTCGGCCGCGGTCGTGACTGGCGAGGACGAGGTGGACCTGACCACCGGGGAGCGACCGGAACGTCCCCTTGCAGTGTGCCGCGCGCCTGGGTGCCTGGGTCCGTCCCGTGACGCCTGACCCAGGAGTGGTGCCATGACCGACCAGCTGCCCATCCGCCGTGCGCTCGTCTCCGTCTACGACAAGACCGGCCTGCCCGACCTCGCCCGCGCCCTGCACGAGGCGGGGGTGAGCATCGTGTCCACCGGCTCCACCGCGGCCCGCATCGCCGACGCGGGCGTGCCCGTGACGCCGGTCGAGGAGCTCACCGGCTTCCCCGAGTGCCTCGACGGCCGGGTGAAGACCCTCCACCCCCGCGTGCACGCCGGCATCCTCGCGGACCGGCGCCTGGCCGACCACACCCGCCAGCTCGCCGAGCTCGGCATCGAGGCGTTCGACCTCGTCGTCGTCAACCTCTACCCCTTCGCCGAGACCGTGGCGTCGGGGGCGTCCGCCGACGAGTGCGTCGAGCAGATCGACATCGGCGGGCCCTCGATGGTCCGCGCCGCCGCCAAGAACCACCCCTCGGTGGCCGTCGTCACCGACCCGGCCGCCTACGGCGACGTCACCCGGGCGCTCGCCGACGGGGGCTTCACCCTCGCCGAGCGCCGGCGCCTCGCGGCGCAGGCCTTCCGGCACACCGCCGCCTACGACGTCGCCGTCGCCTCGTGGATGGGCGAGGTCCTCGCGCCCGACGGCGAGGCCTTCCCCGCGTGGACGGGCGCCACCTGGGAGCGGGCCGCGGTCCTGCGCTACGGGGAGAACCCGCACCAGCGCGGCGCCCTGTACCGGTCCGCGCACGGCCGGGCCGGGCTGGCCGGCGCCGAGCAGCTCCACGGCAAGGCGATGAGCTACAACAACTACGTCGACGCCGACGCCGCCTGGCGGGCCGCGCACGACCACGCCGAGCCGGCCGTGGCCGTCGTCAAGCACAACAACCCGTGTGGCATCGCCGTGGGGGCCGACGTCGCCGACGCGCACGCCAAGGCGCACGCGTGCGACCCGGTCTCGGCCTACGGCGGCGTCATCGCCGCCAACCGACCCGTCACCGCCGCGATGGCCGAGCAGGTGGCGCCGGTGTTCACCGAGGTGGTCGTCGCCCCGGACTTCGAGCCGGAGGCGGTGGAGATCCTCGCCCGCAAGAAGAACGTCCGGCTGCTGCGGGTCGCCGACACGGAGCCGGGCGCCGTCGAGACGCGCGCCGTCAGCGGTGGCCTGCTCGTGCAGGACGTCGACCGGGTGGACGCGCCCGGGGACGACCCGGCGGGCTGGACCCTCGCCGCGGGCGAGCCCGCCGACGAGGCCACGCTGGCCGACCTCGTCTTCGCGTGGCGCTCGGTGCGGGCCGTGCGCTCCAACGCCATCCTCCTCGCCCGGGACGGCGCGTCGGTGGGCGTGGGGATGGGGCAGGTCAACCGCGTCGACTCGTGCCGCCTCGCCGTCGAGCGGGCCAACGCCCTCGCCGACGGCGCCGAGCGCGCGCGCGGCGCGGTGGCCGCCTCGGACGCCTTCTTCCCGTTCGCGGACGGGCTGCAGGTCCTCCTCGACGCCGGGGTGCGCGCCGTCGTCCAGCCGGGCGGGTCGATCCGGGACGAGGAGGTCGTCGCCGCCGCGCAGGCGGCCGGGGCGACGCTCTACCTCACCGGTACGCGGCACTTCGCCCACTAGGGCGCCGGGCGCCGTGGGGGCGGCTCAGCCGAGCCGCCCCCAGGCGTTGACGGCGAGGAGCACGCCGACGATGGCGAGGACCCACCCGGTCATCTCGGCGGCATTCTTCGACAGCCACGCCTCCAGGCGCCGCAGCCACGGGTCGACCGCGTGGGCCGCGACCGCGCGGCCGCCGAGGAGCAGCAGGGCCGGCGCCACCATGACGACGCAGTAGGCGGCCAGCACGGCCGACGACGGGACGGCGCCGAGGTCCGCCGCGGTGATCGCCCCGATCGCCGCGAGGTAGGGAAGCATCGTGGCGACCTCGACGGACGTCGCGGCGAGCGCGAGGCCGACGAGGGGGAGCACGGACGTGCGGGTGGCGACGGCGCCGTCGGCCTCCGCGCCGAGGGCGCGCTGCCGCCAGCGGGAGAGCCGGTCCGGCCGCGGTGCGCCCGCACCGCGCCGCTCCGCCCGGCGGGCGGCGGCCTTGCCGTCGAACCGGAAGCTCAGGGCGAGCAGGGCGACGCCGAGGACCAGCTGGACGACCGCCGCGGGGCGGGAGTCGAGCGCGTCCCCGTACCGCTCGAGGAGCGTGCCGGCGCCGAGGAGCACGGCGACGCCGACGGCGAGGTAGAAGCCCGCGACGGTCCCCAGGTAGGCGATGACCCGGCCCGCGTGCACCCGGCCGGGTGCCAGGAGGAGCCACACGGGGATGAGCAGCGTGCCGAAGCTCGTGGAGTCGATGAGGGCGAGGACGGCGAGGACGGCGGCGAACGCCGGGTAGTTGCTGCTCGCGGCGAGCTCGGAGATGTCCACGGGACCGATCCTGTCGCGCTGGCGGCGGCGGCACATCGGGCGAAGGTCGGGGCGTGCGGCCCCCGGGCTACACCTTTGGGTGGACCTCGGGCGTGGGGCGGACGGCAGCGGCGGGCTCCGCGAGCACCTGGCGCAGGGGGACCGCGGGGTCCGTCGCCGCGGCGAGGTCGATGACGGGGTGCGCCGCGCGGGAGAGGGCCTTGCGGGCGGCGGAGACGTCGCGGTGGCGGTCGGCCGCGACGACCGCGCGCAGGCGCGCCGTGCCGTCCTCGGCGTCCTCGACGTGCAGCGCCGCCCAGGACGTGGCGTCCTCACGCCACACGACCCGCGACCGTGCGGTCGGCCGCCCGACGACGGCGACGTCGTGGCCGAGCTGGGTGGAGAAGACGTACGGCGCCGGGTCGGCGGGCGGAGCGGTCCGCAGGAGGTCGGCCACCACGCCCGCGGGGTGGGTGAGGGCGGCGTCCCAGTGGCCGCCCTCGACGAGGCCGTCCCGCGGGGAGGTGCGGTCGGCGCAGTCGCCGACGGCGCGCACCGCCGCCGGCCCACCCCGGACCCGGCCGCCCGGGTCGACCGGCACGGCGCCGCGGGCGGTGAGCGGGAGAGCGGGGGCGAGCCAGGCGGTGCTGGGCCGGACACCGACGGCGGCGAGGACGACGTCGGCGGGCAGCGTGGTGCCGTCGGCCAGCCGCAGCCCGCCCGCCTCGGTGCCCACGGCGGCGGCGCCGGTCCGCAGGTCCACGCCGGCGTCGGCGTACCAGCCGCGGGTGCGTTCGCCGGCCACCCCGGCCTGGCGGGTGAGCGGGGATGCCGCCATCTCCACGACGGTGGTGCGCACCCCCGCCGCCGCGGCCACGCCCGCCACCTCGGCGCCGATCCAGCCCGCCCCGACGCACACGAGCCGCGCGCCCGGCAGGAGCCGGGCGCGCAGGGCGGCGGCGTCGGCGGCGGTGTGGAGGGTGAGGGCCCCGGCGAGCGCCGGTGGGCGCACCGCCGCGGAGCCGCACGCGAGGACGACGGCGTCGGCGCTGAGCTCCTCGTGCCCGTCCAGGGTGACGGTGGCGCCGTCGTCGCCGGCCACGAGGCCGAGGGCGCGCCGCCCGAGCAGGACGCGGTCGGCGAGGTCGGCGAGGTCGGCGCCGAGGTCGTCGGAGAGCCACACCGGCTCGGCGCGGGTGAGCAGCTGCTTGGACAGGGGCGGGCGGTCGTAGGGCGGGAGCTCCTCGGCACCGACGACGGTGAGCTCGCCGTCGAAGCCCTGGGCGCGCAGCTCCATGGCGGTGCGCAGCCCCGCCAACCCGGCGCCGACGACGAGGACGCGGCGGGGGAGACGGGCGTCGGTCATGACCTCCACGGTAGTCTTTCGGGGGTGACGACCTCGGAGGGTGCGCATAGCGCGCACAGCCCCGTGCTGTGGGCGCTGGTCGTCGGCGTGCTCGCCGTCTGCGGCACCGCCCTGTGGGTCGATGCGCCCACCGCGGTGCGCGTCCTCGCCGTCGTGCTCCTCGTCCTCGCCGGCGCCCGGGCCGTCGACCGGGCCCGGCCCAGCGCCCTCGCGGCCCGGTCCCGGCCGTTCGACGTCGCGGCCCTCCTCGTCCTCGCGGCCGCCCTCGTCGTCATCGCGCCGGCCGGCTATCTCACCTGACCCCCCGGCCCCCGGGAGAACGGACCGATGAACGACCTCGTCATTGACATCGTCCTCGTCTTCGCCTTCATCCTCCTCGGCGGTGTCTTCGCCGCGTCGGAGATCGCCCTCGTCTCCCTGCGCGAGGGCCAGGTGCGGGCGCTGGCCGAGCGGGGCGGCGCCGGGGCCAAGGTCGCCAAGCTCACCGGGAACTCCAACCGGTTCCTCTCCTCCGTCCAGGTCGGCGTCACGCTCGCCGGGTTCTTCTCCGCCTCGTTCGGTGCCGCGCAGATCGCGCCCCAGGTCTCCCCCACCCTCGAGTCGTGGGGCCTGGCGCCCGGGGCCGCCGGGTCGATCGCCTTCATCGGCACGACTGTCGTCATCTCCTACCTCTCGCTGGTCTTCGGCGAGCTCGTCCCCAAGCGCCTGGCGATGCAGAGTGCCGAGAAGTTCTCGGTCGTCGTCGCGACCCCGCTCGACTGGATCGCGACGATCATGCGTCCGGTCATCTGGCTGCTCGGGGCCTCGACGAACGTGGTCATGCGGCTGCTCGGGCGCGACCCGCACGCCCAGCGCGAGGAGATGGGCGCGGAGGAGCTGCGCTCGCTCGTCGCCGAGCACGAGTCCCTCGGCGAGCAGGAACGCAGCATGGTGGTCGACCTCCTCGCCGTCGGGGAGCGCACCGTGCAGGAGATCATGACGCCGCGCACCGAGGTGGAGTTCCTCGACGCGGACCTGCCCATCAGTGACGCGCAGCTCCTCGTGCGGACCCTGGAGCACTCGCGCTACCCCGTCCGTGGGGAGAACGACGACGACGTCGTCGGGTTCATCCACGTGCGCGACCTCATCCACCCCGAGGACCACGTGCGCGCGGTGGGCGACCTCGTGCGCCAGGTGATGTTCTTCCCCACGGGCAAGCTCATCCTCGCCGCCCTGACGGAGATGCGGGCGGCCAACTCCCACCTCGCCATCGTCGTCGACGAGTACGGCGGCACCGACGGCATCATCACCCTCGAGGACGTCGTCGAGGAGTTCGTCGGGGAGATCCACGACGAGTACGACCGGGAGGAGCCGGGCGTGGTCCTCCGGGGCGCCGTGGAGGACGTCGCGGGCCTGCTGGGCCGCGCGGACGTGGCCAAGGTCCTCGGGCGGGAGCTGCCCGAGGGGCCGTTCGACACCCTGGGCGGGTTCCTCATGGCGGGGCTCGGGCGGCTGCCCAAGGTCGGGGACACCCTGGTGTGGGACGACCTCCTCCTCACGGTCACCGCGCTCGACGGGCGACGGGTGGACCGCGTGGGCGTGAGCCTCGCGCCCGGGGCGGACCCGACCGACGACGGCGCCCACGCCGGTGAGGACCGCCCGGGGGCCTCGGGCCCGGACACGCAGGACGCGCCCGGCGGGGTCCACCCGCGCCGCTTCGCGTAGGGGCCGACACTCGCGCCGTCCCTCCGGGGCCAAGTATCTCGATGTCGAGTAATCTGGTCAGCGGCGCCGAGGCCTCGGCGCGCACGGACGTGGCGAGTCGCCCGCGTGGGCGGTCAGGAGTGGCGCGAATGTCGAAGATCAAGGTGGTTGGGCCCGTCGTCGAGCTCGACGGTGACGAGATGACGCGGATCATCTGGCAGTTCATCAAGGACCGCCTCATCCACCCCTACCTCGACGTGGACCTGCGGTACTACGACCTCGGTATCGAGAACCGCGACGCCACGGACGACCAGGTGACCATCGACGCGGCGAACGCCATCAAGGAGCACGGCGTCGGCGTCAAGTGCGCCACCATCACGCCCGACGAGGCCCGCGTGGAGGAGTTCGGCCTCAAGAAGATGTGGGTCTCGCCCAACGGGACGATCCGCAACATCCTCGGCGGCGTCGTCTTCCGCGAGCCGATCATCATCTCGAACATCCCCCGCCTCGTGCCCGGCTGGAACAAGCCGATCATCATCGGGCGCCACGCCCACGGCGACCAGTACAAGGCGACGAACTTCAAGGTCCCCGGTGCGGGCACGCTCACGCTGACCTACACGCCGGCGGACGGCTCCGAGCCGATCCACCAGGAGGTCGTCACCTACCCCGAGGCCGGCGGCGTCGCGATGGGCATGTACAACTTCAACGAGTCGATCCGCGACTTCGCGCGCGCCTCGTTCGCCTACGGCCTGCAGCGGAACTACCCCGTCTACCTCTCGACGAAGAACACGATCCTCAAGGCCTACGACGGCGCCTTCAAGGACATCTTCGCCGAGGTGTTCGAGGCCGAGTTCAAGGACCAGTTCGACGCCGCGGGCCTCACCTACGAGCACCGCCTCATCGACGACATGGTCGCCGCCGCGATGAAGTGGGAGGGCGGCTACGTCTGGGCGTGCAAGAACTACGACGGCGACGTCCAGTCCGACACGGTCGCGCAGGGCTTCGGCTCGCTCGGCCTCATGACGTCGGTCCTCATGACGCCGGACGGCAAGACCGTGGAGGCCGAGGCCGCGCACGGCACCGTCACCCGGCACTACCGCCAGCACCAGGCCGGCAAGCCGACGTCGACCAACCCGATCGCCTCGATCTTCGCCTGGACCCGAGGGCTCGCCCACCGCGGCAAGCTCGACGGCACCCCCGAGGTCACCGAGTTCGCGCAGACGCTCGAGGACGTCGTCATCAAGACGGTCGAGAGCGGGAAGATGACCAAGGACCTCGCGCTGCTCATCGGCAAGGACGCCGAGTGGCTCACCACGGAGGAGTTCCTCGCCGCCCTCGACGAGAACCTCGCCGCCCGCCTCGCCTGAGAAGGAGCTCCTCCCATGACCACGCCTGTCAACGTCACGGTCACCGGTGCCGCCGGTCAGATCGGCTACGCACTCCTCTTCCGCATCGCCTCGGGCCAGCTCCTCGGCCCGGACGTGCCCGTCCGGCTCCGCCTGCTCGAGATCCCGCAGGGCGTCAAGGCCGCGGAGGGCACCGCGATGGAGCTCGACGACTGCGCCTTCCCGCTGCTCGCCGGGATCGACATCTTCGACGACCCGCGCCGCGGGTTCGACGGCGCGAACATCGCCCTGCTCGTCGGTGCGCGCCCGCGCGGACCCGGCATGGAGCGCGGTGACCTCCTCGAGGCCAACGGCGGCATCTTCAAGCCGCAGGGCGAGGCCATCAACGCCGGTGCGGCGCAGGACGTGCGCGTCCTCGTCGTCGGCAACCCCGCCAACACGAACGCGCTCATCGCGCAGGCGCACGCCCCCGACGTCCCGGCGGAGCGCTTCACGGCCATGACGCGCCTCGACCACAACCGCGCGCTGAGCCAGCTCTCCGCCAAGACCGGTGCGCCGGTCGGCGACATCACCGGGCTGACGATCTGGGGCAACCACTCGGCCACCCAGTACCCGGACGTCTTCCACGCCCGCGTCGCCGGGCGCCCGGCGTCGGAGCTCGTCGACGAGGCGTGGCTGGAGAACGACTTCATCCCCACCGTCGCCAAGCGGGGCGCGGCGATCATCGCGGCGCGCGGGGCGTCGTCCGCGGCCTCGGCCGCCAACGCCGCGGTCGACCACGTCTTCGACTGGGTCAACGGCACCCCGGCGGGGGAGTGGACCTCGGTGGCGCTGCCCTCCGACGGCTCCTACGGCGTCCCGGAGGGGCTCATCTCCTCCTTCCCGGCCCGCTCCGTCGGCGGGCGCTGGGAGATCGTCCAGGACCTCGAGATCAACGCGTTCTCGCGCGCCAAGATCGACGCCTCGGTCGCCGAGCTCGTCGAGGAGCGCGAGGCCGTCAAGGGCCTCGGCCTCATCTGACCCGCGCGACCACGCCCCCGTACCGCTCCTGCCGGTACGGGGGCGTCGTCGTCGACGGGCAGGCGTCGGTCGGCAGGGCTACGGCCCGGCCGCGCCCGTGCGGCGGCTCAGACGTCGGTCGTGTGCCCGGCGGGGTGCGCCTCGTTGGGCCCCGGGTCCTCGTCGAGGACGTCGACGAGGCTGTCGAGGCGGGTGACGTCGAGGAGGAACCGGACGAGCTCCGGCGGCTGGATGAGCCGCACGCGGTGCGGGCTGCGCCGGACCAGGACGGCGAGGGTCGCGATGCCGAAGGAGTCCATGAACCGCAGCTCGCGGGCGTCGACGTCGATGGGCAGGTTCCGCCCGAGCGCCTCGTCGACGGCGGGCTGCACCTGCGTCTTGACGCCGAGGTCGATCTCGCCCGTGAGGACGAGGCGCGAGCGACCGTGCGACGTGATGAGCGCGACGGAGCCGTAGGGCTCCTCTGTGGTGCTCTCCATGGTGGCCTTTCCCCCCGAGTGCCGTGGCGGCGGTGAGACGCCGCACGGACGGGTGACATCGTAAACCGATGCGGTTTACGATGTAAACGTGGCGCACGGCAGCGCCGCGCAAAGGGGGGCGACGTGAGCGAGCGGGCGAGCGAGCGGCCCCGTCCGACCCTCGACCGGGGCCTCGTCATCGACACGGCCATCGGGATCGTCGAGTCCGAGGGGGTCAACGCGCTGAGCATGCGGCGCCTCGGCAGTGCCCTCGGCGTGGAGGCCATGGCCCTCTACCGCTACGTCGACGGGCGCGAGGACCTCCTCGAGGCGATCGTCGACACCGTCACCGCCGGCGTCGAGCGCTCCGCCGACATGGACCTCGGCCCGCGCGGGGGCTGGCAGGCGTACCTCCAGGGCGTCGCCCACGCCGTCCGCGACATCGCCCTGCGCTACCCGCAGACCTTCCCGCTCGTCGCCACCCGCCATCCCGCGGCGCCGTGGCTGCGACCACCGCTGCGTAACCTCGAGGTCGTCGAGGACTTCCTGCGGACCCTCCTGGAGATGGGGTTCACCGAGGAGCACGCGGTGATCACCTACCGCGCGTTCACGAGCTTCCTGCTCGGCCAGCTGCTCCTCGCCGTCGCGCAGGGCGGCGCCCAGGCGATGACGGAGGAGACCCTGGACGAGGGCGGCGCGGACATGCCCACCACGTCGGCCGACATCGCCGACTACCCCACGGTCCTCAGGCTGCGCGGCACGCTGTCCGTCGACCATGCCACGGAGGAGTTCGAGACCGCGCTGGAGGCCCTCCTCGACCGCATCGAGGCGTTCGTCGGGCAGTGACGGCGGGGAGGGGGCCGGTGTGGACTGGTCCTACGACGGCGCTCGCGGCCACCACGTCGGCCCGGACGGAGCGGTCCTCGCGTACCGCAGCGGCGGGCGCTACCCCCGGGCGTCGGACCTCGCGGTCCTCCAGGAGGACTTCGCCGACCCGACGGTGGTCGAGGTGGACGGGACGTTCTACATGTACGGGACCGCGACCACGCGCCTGGCGCGGACCAGGAGCGCGGGCGGCAGCGAGGGACCCTTCGTCGCCAGCGGCGAGCGGGTGAGCGACGGGTTCACCGTGGTGCCCGTCCGGGCGCAGGTCGCGCGGTCGAGGGACCTGCACGCCTGGGAGCTGCTCCCCTTCGACGCGCTGGCGGCCCTGCCGCAGTGGCTCCCGTCCGGGAACGTCGCGGTGTCCGTGTGGGCCTCCCACCCCGTGCTCTCCCCGAGCGGCACGGCGCTGCTGTACTACTCGCTCGTCCTCACGCGGTACCGGGACCCGGCGCGCAGGCTGGCCGGGTCCGTGACGAGCCACGTCAGCGTGGCGACGGCGGACCGCCCCGAGGGGCCGTTCCTCGACCGCACTGCGGCGCCGCTGCTCTCCGGGCCCGGCTACCGCTGCATCGACCCGTTCGTCCATCTCGGCGACGACGGGTGGGCCCTGGTCCTCGGCTCCGACGGGGCGGACATCACCGAGCACGCCCTCGACGACACCGGCACGCGGGTCCGCGTCCCGTCCGGGCCGGTCCGGCGCCTGCTCGCGCCGCGGGCGGGCGACGTCTACCACCGGGTCCAGGAGGCGCCCTACCTCGCCGGGGACCTGCTCCTCACCTCGGGGGCCGACTGCTTCGCCAACGACAAGCCGCGCGAGTGGGCCTTCCCCGACGAGCCCGGGGCCGAGTACGACTGGTACCGCTACGGCGGCTACGCGGTCCTCCAGGCCCTCCCCGGCGACGCCGGGTTCGCCTCGCGCACGGGGCCGGACGGGGTCCTCGACGACGTGGTGCTCGAGGGCAACGAGGACGTCAAGAACCCTGGGAACGCGTGCGTCGTCGAGACCGGCGGGCGCACCTACCTCGTCGGTCACCTCATCGACCGGGACGACCAGTACCTCGGCCGCACGGCGGCGGAGCGCCGCGCCAAGGTCAACCGGCGGCTCCCGTTCGTGGTGGAGGCGTTCCGGCGGGCGGACGGCTCGCTGGAGGTGCCGGGCGGGCAGTTCCACCGCGACCACCGCGGGCCCGAGCACGCCGTCCGGCACTTCCGCTGACGCCGTCGCCGCCCGCACGCGAACCGGCTCCATTGAAACGGTTGCAAGGTCTTGCACGGTCGTTGCAGGACCCCTAGGCTCAGCCCGAGCCACGCGCCCGTGGCTCGGAGACACAGGAGTCCCCATGCCCGTGAGCACCACCCGACGGCGCGTCGCTACCGCGCTGCTGCCCGCTCTCGCCCTCATCGGCCTCGCCGGTGCCGGCGCTGGGCCCCTAGCCCCACCCGCCCGAGCCGACGACCACCTCCCGGTCCTCGTCGGCAGCTTCCAGGCCGAGCTCGGCTGCGCCGAGGACTGGGCGCCCGCGTGCGAGGCCACCGCCCTGACCGCCACCGAGACCGCCGGCGTCTTCGCCGCCGAGTTCGACGTCCCCGCCGGCGACCACGAGTTCAAGGTCGCCCTCGGCGGGGACTGGGAGGACGCCTACGGCGTCGACGGCGGCGAGACGAACTTCGCGCTTCCCCTCGCCGGTGAGACGCGGCTGCGGTTCGTCTTCGACGACAACGTCGACCGCGTCGGCCTCGAGGTCCTCGACCTCGCGGGCGACTACACGCCCGCGGACGACGCCCTGGTCGCCGAGCCGGCTCGCCAGGCCGGCGCCCAGGAGCAGTTCTACTTCGTCATGACCGACCGGTTCGCCAACGGCGACCCGACGAACGACACCGCCGGGCTGGGCGAGGACCGCCTCGTCTCCGGCTTCGACCCCACGGACAAGGGCTTCTACCAGGGCGGCGACATCGCCGGCCTGCACTCCCAGCTCGACTACATCGAGGGCCTGGGCACGACGGCCATCTGGCTCACGCCGTCGTTCGCCAACCGGCCGGTCCAGGGCGAGGGCGCGAACGCCTCCGCCGGGTACCACGGCTACTGGGTCACGGACTTCACCCGGATCGACCCGCACCTCGGCACCAACGCCGAGCTCGAGGCGCTCATCGACGACGCCCACGACCGCGGGATCAAGGTCTACTTCGACATCATCACCAACCACACCGCGGACGTCATCTCCTACACCGAGGGCCAGTACTCCTACGTCGACCAGGAGACGTCCCCCTACCGGGACGCGGACGGTGCGCCGTTCGACCCCGCCGACTACGCCGGCACGGGTGACTTCCCGGCGCTGGACCCCGAGGTCTCCTTCCCGTACACCCCCGTGGCGAACCCCGAGTTCCAGCGGACCCCCGCGTGGCTCAACGACGTCACGCTCTACCACAACCGGGGCGACTCGACGTGGTCCGGCGAGTCCGTCACCTACGGCGACTTCTCCGGGCTCGACGACCTCATGACGGAGCACCCGCGCGTCGTCGACGGCTTCATCGACGTCTACCAGGACTGGATCGACCTGGGGATCGACGGCTTCCGGATCGACACCGCCAAGCACGTGAACTTCGAGTTCTGGGAGGAGTGGAGCACCGAGGTGCTCGACCACGCCCGCGCCCAGGGCAACGAGGAGTTCTTCATGTTCGGCGAGGTCTACGACGCCGACGCCCGCCTGCTCTCGCCCTACGTCCGTGAGACCGACATGAGCTCGGTCCTCGACTTCGCGTTCCAGTCGGCCGCGGTCAACTACGCCAAGGGCGCCACCGCCCAGGCGCTGTCCGCGCTGTTCGCCTCAGATGACTACTACACGACGCCGACGACGACCGCCGACGCCCTGCCCACCTTCCTCGGCAACCACGACATGGGCCGCGTCGGGTTCTTCCTCGACGGCGCGGGCGCGGAGCTCGACCGCTCCATGCTCGCCCACTCCCTCATGTACCTCACCCGCGGCCAGCCCGTCGTCTACTACGGCGACGAGCAGGGCTTCGTCGGTGCGGGCGGGGACAAGGACGCCCGGCAGAGCCTCTTCGCCAGCCAGACCGAGCAGTACCAGCAGGAGCTCACGCTGTACGGGGAGCCGATCGGCTCGCAGGACCGGTTCGACACCGACGTCCCGCTGTACACGCACATCGCCGAGCTCGCTGAGCTGCGCTCGAGCACGCCGGCGCTCACCACCGGCGCCCAGGTCGAGCTGCACGCCGACGAGGGCGCCGGCGTCTACGCCTTCGCCCGTGTCGACGTCGACGAGCGCGTCGAGCACGTCGTCGCCGTCAACAACGCGGCCGCCGCGCGGACGGTCACCTTCACCACCCTCACGCCCGGGGCGACCTACACCTCGCGCTACGGTGACGCCGGTACGGTCACCGCGGGCGCCGACGGTGCGCTCACCCTCACCGTCCCCGGCCTCGAGGCCCTCGTGCTCGTCGCCGACGAGACCGTGGGCGAGCCCGCCGCCGCCGGTGACGTCACCCTGACCCCGACCCCCGGGGCGAAGGTCACCGGCATGGTCCCGGTGAGCGCCGACGTCGCCGACGACGTGTGGGCCGAGACGAGCTTCGCCTACCGCCTCGTCGGCGAGGAGGACTGGACGGCGCTCGGCGTCGCCGAGGGCGACACGCCCCGGGTCTTCCACGACGCGAGCGACCTGCCTCGCGGCACGCTCGTCGAGTACCGCGCCGTGACGGAGGACGCCGCGGGCCACCGCGTCGCCGCCTCGACCGTCGGCTCGGTGGACCAGGCCGTCGACCTCAGCGTCGACGAGGGTCCCGGCCAGTCCGAGCTCGTCACCGTCCCGGGCAGCCACAACACGGAGATGGGCTGCACCGCGGACTGGGCGCCCGACTGCGAGGCCGCGGTCCTCACGCAGCGTCCCGACGGCGCGTACTCCGCGACGTTCGACCTGCCCGCCGGCTCCTACGAGTACAAGGCCGCCGTCGGCGGGACGTGGGACGTCAGCTACGGCGTCGGCGGCGTGCCCGGTGGGGCGAACATCGCCTACACCCACGCCGGTGGTCCCATCACCTTCTACTACGACCCCATCACCCACGTGGTGACGTCCAGCGCCGAGGGCCCGCTCATCACGCTGCCCGGCAGCTACCAGAGCGAGGCCGGGTGCCCCGGTGACTGGCAGCCCGACTGCCTCGCCACCTGGATGCAGGACGTCGACGGCGACGGCGTGTACACCTGGTCGACGGACGCGCTGCCCACCGGTGCGTACGAGGTCAAGGTGGCCCACAACCTCGGCTGGGCCGAGAACTACGGCGCCAACGGTGCCCTCAACGGCGCCAACATCCCCTTCAGCGCGACGGAGGGCAAGCTCGTGGTCTTCAGCTACGACATCGCGACGCACCAGCTCACCATCGAGGTGACCGACCCGCCGGTGGCGGGGGCGGGGCAGCTCGGCGCGCACTGGCTCGACGCGACGACGATCGCGTGGCCGACCGACCTGCTCGGCGGCGCCGACCCGGCCGACCTCACGTGGTCGCTCCACCACGCCCCCACCGGCGGGATCACGCTCGCCGACGGCACCGTGAACGGCGGTGAGGAGGTGACGCTCACCCGCGTGGCCTCCGGCATCGGCGAGGAGCTCGCCGCGGCCTACCCGCACCTCGCGGGCCACGTCGCCCTCCGGGTCGACGGCCTCGACCGCGAGACGACGGAGCGGGTCCTCACCGGCCAGCTCATGGTCCTCCAGCGCGGCGCGGGCGACGTCCCGACCGCGTTCACCGGGGTCCAGATCCCCGGGGTCCTCGACGACCTCTATGCCGCCGACGCCGCCGACCGCGCGCTCGGTGTCACGTGGGACGGCGGTGAGCCGACGCTCGCGCTGTGGGCACCGACCGCCAAGGACGTCGACCTGCTCCTGTGGGCCGACGGCACCGGGAACGGCGAGCCCCAGCGGATCGCCGCGACCCGCGAGGACGACGGCTCGTGGACGGTCGAGGGTGCGGCGGACTGGCGCGACCGCGCCTACCGCTTCGCCGTCGAGGTCTACGTCCCCGCCGAGGGGGAGGTGGTGACCAACGAGGTGACCGACCCCTACTCCGTCGGCCTCACCCGCAACTCCACCCACTCCGTCCTCCTCGACCTCGCCGACGAGGCGTGGGCGCCCGAGCTGTGGGCCGACACCCCGGCCCCCGTCGTCGAGCGTCCGGTCGACCGGACGATCTACGAGCTCCACGTCCGCGACTTCTCCATCTCCGACGAGTCGGTGCCCGAGGACCTGCGGGGGACCTACCTCGCCTTCGCCCAGCCCGACAGCGCCGGCATGACGCACCTGCGTGAGCTCGCCGACGCGGGGATGAACACCGTCCACCTCCTGCCCACCTTCGACATCGCCACGATCGAGGAGGACCGGGCCGCCCAGTCGGAGCCGGAGATCACGGCCGACGCCGGCCCGGCGTCGGAGGAGCAGCAGGCCGCGGTCGGCGCCGTCGCCGACG